>NZ_VWUF01000002.1:0-650056 GCF_008631385.1 Pantoea sp. M_9
ACCCTGGGTTGGGTGCCGAACGCGGCCAGGGCGGCATAAATACCGCCCCTACAGATGCCCCCGTAGGGGTCGCATTTATGCGACCCTGGGGTTGGGTGCAGAACGCGACCAGGACGGCATAAATGCCGCCCCTACAGACGCTCCCGTAGGGGTCGCATTTATGCGACCCTGGGTTAGGTGCGGGACGTAACCAGGGCGGCATGAATGCCGCCCCTACAAAAATGCCCGTAGGGGTCGCATTCATGCGACCCTGGATTAGGTGCGGAACGTAACCAGGGCGGCATAAATGCCGCCCCTACAGAAACGCCCGTAGGGGTCACATTCATGCGACCCTGGGTTGGGTGCGGAACGTGCCCAGGGCGGCATAAATGCCGCCCCTACAAAAATGCCCGTAGGGGTCGCATTTATGCGACCCTGGGTTGGGTGCCGAACGCGGCCAGGGCGGCATAAATNCCGCCCCTACAGATGCCCCCGTAGGGGTCGCATTTATGCGACCCTGGATTGGGTGCAGGACGTGACCAGGGCGGCATGAATGCCGCCCCTACAGAAACGCACGTAGGGGTCGCATTTATGCGACCCTGGCGTATTGATGCGACCCTGGATTAGGTGCGGAACGCGGCCAGGGCGGCATAAATGCCGCCCCTGCAGGATTAATGACGTCTTTCACTGGCGGATTGATCTGGCGCAAGAACTTTACGCGCAACTGCTGTCAACGTATCTCCTGCAGGCTTTCCGCCCTTACGATTTCAGGAGCATACAATGACAGGTAAAATGGGGTTAACCGGGTTTTTACTGGTGTGGCTGGTTTATGTTGTCTGGATGGTGAGCTACTACTCAGGAACCTTTTCACTCTTTTCACACTGATAAAATGGCCCGCACGCCGGGCTTTTTCATGCTTACTCAGAAAGTGGCAAAGGTGAATAAGGCGACAGCAAAACGCCGTCAGGAAGACGGCGCCGGGTGCATCATAACGATCAGGCCGCTTTAACCGCGCGCACCTTTTTTTCAGGGGCAGAATCACTCTCTTTCACGTCAGATTTAACCTCTTTGTCTGCCGCTGCATCAGGCAGTTTGCTGGTGCGCAGAATATGCTGTACCGCGTCTTTCTGCTCTGCCAGCAGCATGCCCCAGGTTTCCGCTTCCGCATCCGCCAGCTCTGGCTTGATCTGCTGCAGCCAGTCGGTAAAGGCATCTGCCATATCGAGCATCTTGTCCCAGGCATCGGCATCTTTTTTACTGGCAAACGTCATCTTCTCTTCACCTTTTCTGACTACAACGTATTTGGTTTCGACTGCCATGATGCACCTCATTAACTGTATTTATATACAGTATATTCTGTTGTGCAGCGATGAGCAAGTCTGCCCGCGTTTCAGGCGAGTAATTCCTCCAGAAAGGTGGCCAGCGCTTTTCGGGGATCATCTTCTTCCGAGACAATCATCTCAATCCCCCACTGCCCCAGTACCTCTTTAGCTACCGGATTATTGCGATTGGTAAAAAGATACGATTTAGGCCGGGCCGTCGCGAGTCCGGTTCGTCCCCACATTTTAGTCAGCCGGTAGAACAGCAGACGGATGTTGAAATCGCTGATGCTGTAGCCAACAAACAGCACCGAGTTACCCATCACGTCGTGCGTCAGTTTGATATCCAGTGGGGAATCAAAATAGAGACGTTCAAAATAGCTGCTCTCATCCAGCACAATCGACGTATCGTCATCGAAATCGCCGTGAAGCTTAATGATATGGCGCTTATCTTCAGTAAGCGAGACGAGATCGGCGGCGTTAGCCACTTTGCTATAGGGCACATTGTGCGCCTCGTGAGCCATCTCCAGCCAGCGATCGTAATTAGTGGTGTAGATGCGCGAGAAATTACCCTGGGTGATCATGGTATGGATTTCGGAGCTGCGCACGTCGATATCGGGCCGGTGCCACTCGCGATCCATCCAGCTGCGCAGCGGCCCCAGTGAGCCTTTACGCTGCTTGTAATACTCTGCCAGCGACAGATGTGTCCCGTAAGTGTTGAATATTTTCGGATCGTAGCCCAGCTCTTTTGCCAGATGGGCAATCAGCTCGTGCCACTCCGGCAGGCCAAGATTGCGTGAGATGCCGGCACCGGCAAACAGGATCAGTTTGCCGGCATCGTAGGCGCGTTTGAGTTCAGGCTTCATACATAACCCCGCGCGGTTTTAAGAAAGGCGGCGAAGCGATCCAGCGCCAGGCGCCGATTAGAGATCTCATTCTTTAGGTCGCCCATTTCAGCAAAGGTTTGCGTATACCCTTCCGGGATAAACACGCAGTCCCACTGAAACTCCTGCGGCCCGGCCGGCTCTGGCGCAATGCGACCGCGCAGCTGCCCTTCAAACTGATACATCTTGCGACCATCGCAATACCCCAGCACGGTTTTTGCCGTCACGCAGGGCGTATCCAGGCCGCGCACCAGTTTGGTAAAGCGATCGGCATTGAGCCGGCTCCAGAAGATACGCGTCAGTCCGGCTGGCAGACCGTTAAGCCCGTCCAGAAACAGGCCGGTGTGTTCTACAAACAGCGGCCGCCCGATAATGGAAAACGCTTTGGTGAGCTTATCGCGCACCAGTTCAACCTCATTTTCCGTCTGGATCTCCTCGATTCGCCGGGCGATAGGCACCACTTCCACCCCTACCGGTTCAAGGATGGTACGCACTTCAGAGAGTTTCAGCTCGTTAGCCGATAAGAAACGAATTTTCATTGCAACCAGTAATGTTAAGTAGGGTTAAACTGCATTAATGAGGTGATCCGGCTGTTTTTCGCCTGTTGTTATATTTAGCACATCCGCCTGTGCCGGGAGTGATTCTACTCTGTGACCGGCAGAAGGAACAACCGCACGCGCAACAAAGCGCAGGCAGATAGCGGTTCGCTTCCGTGAAAAGTTGCGTGATAACCCCCCGCCACGCATAAATATCTTCCTAATGTCAAATCTTCGGAGCAGATTAGCGCGCAGAGAAAGCGCTGTGACAGCCGCCTCGCTTAGCGCTAAGATAGCGCTCCTGAATACAATAAAACTAATCAATTACAGAGCAGAATGATGATCGCGTTTTTGACTGCGGGCTATTCGCGTGTACGTAATTTGCCCTTTAGCCTGAAGGGAGAGAGCGCAGAAAAGAAGCTGCGCTTTACGCTGCTGATTGCGGGTGTGGCCAGCACTACCTCAGGCATCTGTATGGCGCTGCTTAACGCTCATAGCCATTCGCCAGCAATACCGTCGCTCTACTATCTGGGCGCGGCGCTGGGTTTCTATATCTGCGCCGTTGCCTTTCACGGCAAACTGCAGCGGCATCTGGCGATCGTCACGCATGCGCTGCTGTTTATCATTACAGCTCTGCTGCTGCTGGACAATGACCATCCTGTCGTTAAACCCTCTGCCTGTAATTATCTGATCGCCCTGACCATTGGCTCGGCGCTCGTCCTGCGGCAGCAGCCGCGTTATCTCAGCAAAATATTTCCGCTAATCTGCCTCGCCTGTTACCTCATTTTTACCCTGACCGGCCTGAGCTGGCAGCAGGGATCGTTTCATTTTACGCTGCCAGCGGAAGCGAGTTTCTGCATCGTTAACTCTATTGTGCCCGTGGTCTCTCTGCTGCTGACCGCGCTCACTTTTCGCGGCGATTACTCTGAAACCGACCTAATAAAGCGCGAGCTCTCTGCCGCTATCGGCCTGGATCAGCTCGAACTCTATTTTCAGCCGCAAGTAGATGCCGGTAAATATCTGATCGGATTTGAAGCTCTGCTGCGCTGGAAACATCCGGTTAAAGGATTTATTGCACCGGACGTTTTTATCCCGGTAGCGGAAAAGAGCGGCCTGATGATTGAGATTGGCCGATGGGTTATGGAGAGAACGCTGCAGCATATGGCTGCCTGGGAGAATCTCCGGCACGGTGACAGCCTGGTTTTTTCCATCAATATCAGTCCTCTGCAGCTAATACATCGCGACTTTACCGCTGAAACCCTGCTGCTGCTCTCGCGTTACAGGATCCAGCCAGAGCGGCTTAAATTTGAGATCACCGAAAGCACCTTTATCTACGATCAGCAGCATATCAGCTCTGTTATCGCGCACTTCAGCCAGCTCGGCGTAAAATGGGCGATCGATGATTTTGGCGTCGGTTACTCCTCGCTGAAATCGCTCAGCGATTTTTCGATTGATGATATTAAAATTGATAAGTCACTGATTATGCATATTTTTGAAAATGAATCTGCCGCTATCGTGGTACATAAAACCATTGAGCTGACGCGCGAAATGGGGCTGAACGTGCTGGCTGAAGGCGTTGAAAGTGAAGAGATGTTTGACTATCTGCGCAGCCGGGGATGCCAGTTCTTTCAGGGCTATTACTTTGCCCGGCCTCTGCCAGCGGCAGAGGTGATAAGCTGGGTGAAAAAATATCAGGGTGACAAACGGGGCCGCAGTGCGACCCGCCTTTACTGATAGACAATTCCCGGCGGATTGATCTGCGACTGCGCTACCGCCTCATCCTGCTCTCCCCAGCGCGTCAGCACCTGCTGATACTGCCCGCTGATAATGGCATGATTGACCGCCTGCTGCAGCGCCGGAGCCAGCCCGTTACCCTTTTTGGTTGTAACTGCCACCCATGCCCGGTACGGTCCGT
This sequence comes from Pantoea sp. M_9, assembly GCF_008631385.1. Taxonomy (NCBI): domain Bacteria; kingdom Pseudomonadati; phylum Pseudomonadota; class Gammaproteobacteria; order Enterobacterales; family Erwiniaceae; genus Pantoea; species Pantoea sp. M_9. Next base: position 4,634 of record NZ_VWUF01000002.1, read on the forward strand.
GGCCAACAACCGCTGTTTGCCCGCGCGACGCCGCTTTCCACGCCGCCACCGCCTGCGGACCAAAAGTGGCATCGGCGCGTCCGGACAACAGCGCAAGCGTGGCAGAGGCGTCATCATTAAGATAGACAGGCTGCACCGGCGCTAATCCCTCCTGCCGGTTTTTCGCATCCCAGCCCAGCAGGATCTTCTCCTGGTTAGTACCGGACCCGACAATGATGCGCCGGCCCGCGACATCCTGACGTCCGGTAATCGCAGAGATGGCACTCCCTTTCCGCACGGCAAAGGCGTGGTTGTCAGCCCGATAGGTGGCAAAGTCAAATTTGCGTTTACGCTCCTCGGTCACGGCGATATTAAACATGGCAACATCATAGCGGCCGGCGCTGATGCCGAGCGGCCACTCCTCCCACGAGGCGGGCACCAGCTTCAACTGAAGGCCCAGACTTTCAGCCAGCAATCGTGCCATATCGGGATCGCTGCCAATCAGCGTTTTGTTATCTGACGCCCACAATCCAATGGGTGGTGAGTTAGTGGCGCTGGTCGCGACCGTCAGAAAACCGGGGTGAACAAACGCAAAGTTTGCCGGAATTCTGGCAATCGCCTGCGGATCGGCGGCGATATGAATCGCCGTTTCATTATTAGCCGCATCCAGCGCCGCGCCCTGCGCAGCTGAAAGCAGCAGGCCGGATGCCACCAGCGTCAGAATAAACCGCTTCATCACAGCACCCGCGCCAGGAAACGTCGGGTGCGCTCGTGGCGTGGCTGATTCAGCACCTGCACGCTGCTGCCCTGCTCAACCACGCGGCCGTCAACCATAAACACCACGTTGTCTGCCACTTCACGCGCAAAACCAATCTCATGCGTCACAATCACCAGCGTGGTGCCGGAGCGCGCCAGCTTTTTAATGACATCCAGTACTTCACCCACCAGCTCCGGATCCAGTGCCGACGTCGGCTCATCAAACAGCATCACGCGCGGATTGAGCATCAGCGCACGCGCAATCGCGATACGCTGCTGCTGGCCACCCGAAAGATGGCGTGGCCAGGCGTCAGCTTTATGCCGCAGTCCCACCGTGTCCAGCAGCTCACCGGCGCGTTCGATGGCCGCGCGTCGCGTAAGCTGACGATGTGCGATCGGCGCTTCAATCAGGTTTTCCAGCACGGTAAGGTGCGGGAAAAGATTGAAATTCTGAAAAACGTAGCCGACGTTGACCCGCTGACGCAGTATCGCCCGCTCTTTAAGCTCATAGAGTTTATCGCCGCGGCGCTGATAACCGATATAGTCATCATCGATCTGAATAAAGCCCTCATCGACCCGCTCCAGGTGATTAATAGTGCGCAGCAGCGTTGATTTACCCGAACCGGAAGGCCCGAGAATAACCGTTACGGATCCCGGCGCCAGCGACAGCGAGACCGCGTCCAGCGCTTTGTGTTTACCAAACGACTTGCTGACGCCGGTAATGGTAACCGCCCCGGCAGCATAGGACGGGCGATAATCAATGGCTTCGGACATGAGAGCGCTCCTCAATAACAGCAGGGGTTGAATAACGATTACGCCACTGCCGCCAGCGCGATGGCTGCGGCTCGCGGGTTACGCTGCGCGCCAGCGAGCGTTCAACGCTGTGCTGTAGCAGCGACAGCACCGTAGTAATAATCAGATACCAGGCGGCGCCTACCATCAGCAGCGGGATCACCTGCTGAGTGCGGTTGTAGATCATCTGAATGGTGTAAAACAGCTCTGGCATCGCCAGCACGTAAACCATCGACGTGCCTTTTGCCAGGCTGATGATTTCATTGAAGGTGGTTGGAATGATCGCGCGCAATGCCTGCGGCAGAATGATGCGGAAGGTCCGGCGCGAAGAAGAAAGCCCCAGCGCTGATGCCGCCTCAAACTGCCCGTGATCCACGCCGAGGAATCCGCCGCGGATAATCTCTGCGCTATAGGCGCTCTGCACCAGCGTCAGGCCAATCACCGCGGCCGGAAACTGCCCCAGCACATTAATGGTCTGGAAGTGTCCCCACGACCAGGGCGTAAACGGGATCCCCAGCGATAACGTGTCATAGAGGTAGGAGAAGTTATAGAGAATGATCAGTACCACAATCAGCGGCAGCGAGCGGAACAGCCAGATATAGCCAAACGCCAGCGTGCTCAGCAGCCACGAGGAGGAGAGCCGGGCCAGCGCCAGCAGACCGCCGAAAATCAGACTCAGTACGGTGCCCGCCAGCGTCAGCAGCAGCGTCTGACCCAGCCCATTCAGGATCACCGGGTCAAAAAACCAGCGCGCAAACACCCCCCACTCCCAGCGCGGATTGAACGCGATGGAATCCACCACCGCCGCCAGAATAAACAGCGCCGCTACGGCGCCCAGGCTGCGCGCCGGATAGCGCGCCGGCACCACGGTCAGTTTTTGCGTCTCGCTCATTTTCAGCTCCTCAGCTCGCCTGCGCCGCAGCGTGGACATCAATTATCTTCAGAAAGCGCAGGCGGCCGTCGTGGGGTGGCCGGCCGTAGATCTCCATATCATCCAGCAGGGCAAACTGCGGCTGATAACCGTGGCCGATATAGAGGCGCACCGCCTCCGGCTGACGAAAACCGGTGGTCAGCCAGACACGCTGATAGCCGGCGCGCAGCGCACGACGCTCCAGCTCCTGCAGGATCAGTAGTGCCAGGCCCTGCCGGCGCAGATCGGCGCGCGTCCAGATCCGTTTCAGCTCCGCCGTCTGTGCGTCATAGCGCTTGTAGGCGCCCATGGCGATAATTTCGCCATCCCGCTCCAGTACAATAAACAGGCCTCCCTGCGCAGGCAGAAACCACTCATCCTGCTCCACCTCATTCTGGCTGCTGAAATAGTCGCCGTAGCGGGCAGCATATTCACCAAACAGGCCGGTAATAATCGGCTGCAGCTCTGCCGCTGCGGGTGAAACGTCACGAAAAAAATGCATATTGCCCCCTTAGTCGCCCAGGCCCGGTGGATTGATTTCCGAGCGGTCGAGCCGCTCAATGCCTTCGCCCCAGCGATTCAGCACCTTGTCGTAGTCGCCGTTTTGTATCACGCCGTTAAGCGCCGTATTGACTGGCTGCACCAGCCCGCTATCTTTTTTCACCGTCACCGCGATGTGCGCCGCTTTTGGCCAGCCGCCGTCCACGCTGCCCACCAGCCTGGTCTGCCCGTTAAGCGCCGCTTTCCAGGCGCCGATGACGTTGGGACCAAAGTAAGCATCCGCGCGTCCGGCCTGCAGTGACAGCGTCTGCGCTGCGTCATCTTTGGTATAAACCGGGATAAACGGCTTCAGGCCTTTTGCGCGGTTTTCCTGATCCCACGCCAGTAAGATTGCCTCCTGATTGGTCCCGGAGCCAACAATAATGCGCAGGCCGGCAATATCTTCTGCTTTGCTGAGCGAAACGATTGGGCTGCTCTTTTTCACATAAAAGCCCAGTGAGTCTTTGCGGTAGGTGGCAAAATCAAAACGCTCTTTGCGCGCCTTAGTGACGGTTACGTTGGTGATCGCCGCGTCATATTTGCCGGACGCCACGCCGAGCGGCCAGTCTTCCCAGGAGGTCGGCACGACGTTGAGCTTCAGGCCGAGGCTGTCCGCCACCAGACGCGCCATATCCACTTCGCTGCCGAGCAGCGTTTTGTTGTCGTCGCTGAACACCGTAAGCGGAGGGGAATTAAGGGCGGCCACCGCCACGGTAAACGCGCCAGGTACAGCAAACCGGTGTCCGGCCGGGATCTGCGCGATAGCCGCTGCATTTTTTGCGGTGTTAATGGGCGTCTTATTCGCCTCCACGCTGACCTGCTGTCCGTTAACGGCGACGTTTTCCGCCCCGGCTGCGCTGCTTAGCCCCAGTAACAGCAGCGCTATCAATGATTTTTTCTGCATAGCATTCATCCTGATCGTTATTATGATGTGAACTGATTTTCGGGGGTCTGCAGACCCAGACTGGCGCGCAGCGTGGTGCCCGGATAGTCGCGCCGGCTGAGCCCGCGCGCCTGCAATAGCGGGATAACCCGATCGACAAAGCGTTCAAACGTGTCGGGCGTCCCGCCCTGGATAATGAAACCGTCAGCGGCTTCCTGTTCAAACCAGTGCTGCAGGCCATCGGCGACCTGTTCTGGCGTACCGTGAAACAGCGGTCGCGGCGTGGCCGCTTCCAGCGCGGCCTGGCGCAGCGTCTGACCGCGCGCGCGGGCGTTGCGTTTTATTTCATCGGTGGTGCTGCGGAAGCTGTTCTGGCCGATATCACCCAGTTCGGGGAAAGGTTCATCCAGCGGGTAACGTGAGAAATCATGGTGGTCAAAGAACCGCCCCAGATAATTAAGCGCATCCGGCACTGAGACCAGCTGCGCGGTAGCCTGGTACTGCCGCTCAACATCTGCGGCATCGTCACCAACGATCACGCTGACGCCCTGAAAGATATGGAGGTCATCTGCGGCGCGTCCGTTTTCAACCAGCTGCTGTTTGACATCGCGCCAGAACGCCTGCGCCTCTTCCAGGGTCGCATGGTGGGTAAAAATCGCATCCGCATGGCGCGCGGCCAGCCGCCGTCCGTCGCCGGAGGCGCCTGCCTGAAAAATGATCGGTCGCCCCTGCGGCGTACGCTCAATATTCAGCGGCCCCTGCACCTGAAAGAAATCGCCTCGGTGATCGGGCGTATGCAGCTTTGCCGGATCGAAAAACTGACCGCTGCGCTTGTCGCGTATAAAGGCGCCCTCTTCCCAGGAATCCCACAGGCCTTTCACCACCTGCAAATACTCATCCGCAATCCGGTAACGCAGCGCGTGTTCCGGATGCTGCTGACGCGAGAAATTTTTCGCCGATCCTTCCAGCGGTGAGGTCACAACGTTCCAGCCGGCGCGACCGCCGCTGAGATGGTCAAGGCTGGCGAACTGCCGGGCGATGGTAAAAGGCTCGCTGTAAGAGGTTGAAACGGTGCCGACCAGGCCAAGATGCTCTGTGACAGCTGCCAGCGCTGAGAGCAGCGTCAGCGGTTCAAAGCGATTGAGGAAGTGCGGAATCGATTTTTCATTGATATAGAGACCGTCAGCGACAAACAGAAAATCGAGTTTGCCCGCTTCCGCCTTGCGCGCAATTTTTCTGGCATAGTCAAAACTGATGCTGGCGTCAGCCTGCGCAGCCGGATGCCGCCAGGCGGACATATTGCCTGACGCGCCGTGTAGCATCGTACCGAGACGTAATTCTCTTTTACTCATTATAAACTCCTGACAAAGCAGAGCCGTCGGCAGCGCAGAGGTTGCCGGGCGAAAAAGGTAAACGTTGTTATGCAGGCAGAATCAGATCGGTACCGGGCAACATCGCTCGCAGCGATGCCAGAATGCGCAGCAGATAAGAAAAGCGGAGCGGATCATTACGCTATCCTCAGGCCGCAACCAGTCGCGCGGTGGCCAGCAGCTCCAGGGATTTAAACCGGGCGGCTTCGTCAGCGAGTGGCGTATCGATAATAAATTCGTCAATGCCGTAGCGATGATGCATCGACTCCAGCTGAGCATGCACCTGTGCAGCCGTGCCCTTTAGCAGTGACGGCGTGCGCGGCTCTATCACGTAATCCGCGTATCCTCCCTGGCGAACGTAACGTTCAGCCTGTTCCAGACTGGCAACATTAATCGCCGGGCCATTTTTCACGCTGACGTGATAAAGACGCAGCGCATCAGTGAGCAATTCAGCCTCTGCCGGCGAATCCGCCACAACCACCTGAACCGCTACCAGCGCACGGCCGCCGCGGCTGCGGGCATGATAGTGCTGCAGAACGCGCGCCATCAGCTGAGGATCGCCGTTATGGTGCGCAGCGAAAACCAGCTGCCAGCCCAGCTCTGCGGCCAGCCCGGCGCTCGCTTCGCTGGCACCCAGCAGAAACCGGCTGGCGGGATGCGGTGGCTGTGGCGTGGCGCGCAGCGTCTCTTCGTCAGCGGAGGGAGATGCGTTCAGCCAGTTATCGAGTAGCGCCAGCTGTTCAGCAAAACTGCCTTTTTCAGCCGGGTTAACCCCGAGCTGAAGCGCCCGCGTTGAAAGCGGTAAACCGCCGGGCGCTTTGCCGACGCCGAGATCGATGCGGTCCGGTGCCAGCGATGCCAGCAGATTAAAGTTCTCTGCAACTTTATAGGGGCTGTAGTGCTGCAGCATGACGCCGCCAGAGCCGACGCGTATGGTGCGCGTCTGCGCGGCGATCCAGGCGATAAGCAATTCAGGTGACGGACTGGCCAGCTGCTCGCTGTTGTGATGTTCTGCAACCCAGAAGCGCTTATAGCCCCAGCTCTCAGCCCGCTGCGCCAGTTTTAGCGAGCGCGCCAGCGCCTGTGTCGCATTTTCTCCTGCCGCAACCGGCGACTTATCGAGCACGCTTAATTGGTAAGACATACGCCCTGTCCTTGTCCTGATGAATATGGCGTTTAGTTTGCAGGCTATGATTCCGTTACGTAAAACATCATATTGTTAGTTCTATTGCTGTTTTGCGCATATCACCCGGCTGGCCGGAGCAGAAATAAAAAACTCCTGCAGCAGCAGCTGCAGGAGTCAGATTAAAAAAAGAATAGCTGTCGGGTAAAGATTAAGAGCGTTTAAGTGCGCCTGCTTTACTGCTATCAAATGAACCATGCGTATCTTTTGCGCCATAAATGGCAGAGAGCGCGCGGTTAAATTTATCCGGATCGTGATGCTGACGGATCCTGTTTACGGCTGCCGCGGAATAATCAGCCACGCGCGCCCGGTCTTCGAGTATCGCTTTAATATGCGCCTTGAGCTGCGACACAATTAATATGCGCAGCGCCATTTTCTCCGCCAGCGTATCCACATTCAGCTCAAACATATCGTTGAGCGGACAGTTGATCAGCCAGCCACTCTGGGCCGGATTAATTTCCGGCAGCGCCCGGACGTTGGTAGTGATAACCGGACAGCCGCACGCCTGCATTTCCAGTACGGAGAAGCCATAAGTATCCTGCCAGGTCGGCAGCAATCCGACATGCGTTTCACGCAGCAGCTGCATCACCTCATCATTGGACAATGCGGTATGGTGGGTGAATACGGAGCGATCGGCTATCAGAGTTTCAATTTGATGATGGAAAGCGGCATCGTCCTGCCACTCGCGATGCGCAATATTATGCTGCTTTTTAATGTCGCCGATCAGGTTAACACCGATCTGGTCGGCTGATATCACACCCTCGTCCATCAGTTCGGAGAAAGCCATTACCACTTCGGCTCCGCCTTTGCGATAGAACTCATTACCAACAAAGGTGAAGATCATTTTATCGGCCGCTGGCGTGCGTCCGCCCTCATAGAGCACCGGCTGCGGCGGGTGCAGCACATGCAGTTTGTCGCTAATCGCTTCCCGCTCAATGGGAAAAGCGTCCAGCAGTTTCAGCTCAATCTTTCGCGTTGCCTCTGAGATAGCAATAATGCCGGCACATTCCGGTGCTGCAACATAGTGCATCAGCTTTTTTAACAGCGGATTAGCTGTTTTGGCGACGCCCGGTACCGGCAATACCCGCGGCAGCTCGGTTTCAAAGGTTGACACCCAGCGCTCACGGCTGGTTGACACTTCATTAAAGAGATGAACGACCTTTTTTTCGTTACCGGCTGACCACAGCGGAGCGGAAAATATAAACAACTTATTACGTTTAAGAATTTTCCCACGGAACGCATTAATATACGTCCAGATATTTCTGGAGTGAAAATCGATATACGTTTTCTTAACATCAGTAACAATATTTCTTTTTTCGGGATATCCCTTGCCGCTAATGATGATTTTCATTTTATACTCCGGCCATAAACTTTAAGCACTACAAACCCGGCATTCAAAAAGTTAAAAATTGCAGATCGCCCGACGAGTATAATGCTTTATTAGCCTTCATATTTTTTATTCGGATTATTCCCCGGAAAGCATTTCAGCATGTTATTTTATATTAATTATCTTTACGGCAGATATTAAAATAACCACAATGACTGATAGCTTGCTAATTAAATATCCCTTTCAGAATGCATAGCGGACATTATCAATCAATTAAAATTAACGATCATTAAATCATCTTTTGATTAGCACTGATAACATTAGCCCGCCTGGCATAATCTGATACCAGACAGAGATTTAATCCTTAATGACGGGCCGGAAAAAGTAAGTGAGATGGATATTGCTTTTATTTATCATACTTTTAAACGTGGCCGCGCCTTTCAGGCATGATTCATCACAGGAAGCATTTGCATGCGACTGCCTGTGATACAGGCAAAAGAGGCGAATCAATGCATAACCGCGTTAAACAGTAAGATGCGTGACTTTGTCCGGAGCCTAAAAGATCCATGCAGCCTGGTTGCGCTTTAGCATAAGGGGGAAGCGGAGTGCGATGGGCATAAACCATTAGCTGCCTGAGGAGAAGAGGCGCGTTCAGCACGCGCCTGCCGGGATCAGAAGCGGTAACTCGCCGTTACCGAGTAGCTGCGCGGTTCGCCATACACGATGCCGCTGCTGCCCACATTCTCGTCATACTCTTTATCAAACAGGTTTTTCAGGTTGGCCTGCAGGGAGAGATTTTTTGTCACGTCGTAGCGGGCAAACAGGTCCACCAGCGCATAACTTCCCTGACGCACACGCCAGGTTCCGTTACCCTCCGGCCCGCCGATATCTTTCCAGGTCTTTGACTGCCAGTTAACGCCGCCGCCCAGCGTCAGTTTATCGAACTGAGGCAGGCGATAGTGCGTAAAGAGATTGAAAGAGGTACGGGGCAGCTGGGAGTTATAGGCCTCGCCCTTGCTGTCTTTTGCTATGTAGGTCGTACCGCCAAACGTCATCTGCCAGTTATCCGTCAGCGCACCGTTGATTTCAAATTCAACGCCGCGGCTGACAACGCCATCGGTGGTTTCATAAATAGCGCTTCCGCTCTCGCTGTAACGCCCGGTATCAACCGGCGCATTATCCAGCTCGGTTCGGAACAGAGAGATCGTGGTGGTCAGACGGCTATCAAACCAGTCCGATTTAACCCCGGTCTCATAGTTTTTACCGACAACTGGCGTCAGGAAACTGCCGCTGGCATCCAGATTATCCTGCGGCTGAAAGACCGAGGTATAGCTGGCAAACGCTGACCAGGCGTCATTGATGTCCCAGATAAGCCCGCCATACGGCGTGGTATTGTTCTCTTCCAGTTCAGAGGTAATGCCCTGACGGTTCCAGTTGGTATATCGCGCCCCGACAATCAGATGCAGCGGATCGGCGAGCGTCAGGCGCGTAGCCATATAGACCGATTTCTGCCGCACCAGCTGGCTGTCCGTGGCAGGTTCGCGCGGCGACCAGTCAGGCTCCGGATAGTTGCCGTTGAAGTCGTTAAAGTTACCCAGTTGAGCAGACGAGATGTTGGTCCAGGCGCTATAATATTTATTATCCTGACGACTGTAGTTAACCCCCAGCATCAGCTGATGCTGGCGCCCCAGCAGCTCATAAGGGCCGCTGGCAAAGGCATCTACCGCATCCACTTTGCGCTTGCCGGTGTTATAACCGGTTCCGCCGATGACCGGATAATTCGCGTAGGCAGAGCTGCCTGCGCCGGTCACCTTATTGAAATAGCCGTCGAGATAGATCTGCTTACTGTCCAGCAGCATTTCGTTATGCGTGCCGTTGAGCGTAATGTTCCAGCCGTTATCAAAATTCTGCTGCAGATTGACGAAAACCTTGCGGTTCTCTTTATCATTGTAGGCCCACTCCGGCGCGGTATTATAGCCGCGACGCAGATGCGTCTGGCTGCCATCGGTATACCAGCGCGGCGCTCCACCCCACATTGGCGAATCGGTATCGACCTGCGTAAATTCGTAGCCCGCGGAAAGCGTGGTGCTCTCAGTCAGATCGGCGTCTATCACGCCATAAATGAATTTTTTCTCAAAGCCGTAGCGCTCAATAAAGCTGTTTTTATCTTCATAGCCAGCCACTACGCGCCCGCGCACATTACCTTCAGGGGTGAGTGGCGCAGAGAGATCGGCCACATAGCGCTGTTTATTCCAGCTGCCGTAGCTCGCTTCCAGCGATCCGGTGGGGGTTTTACTGTCAGCGTGCTTACGTACCATATTTATCGACGCAGAAGGATTACCCGGTCCGGTGAGTAATCCGGTCGCGCCGCGCACCACCTCGACACGCTCATAAAGCGCCATGTCGGTCTGGGCATCACCCAGGTTCCAGCGCGATGCAAACGCAGTCGGGATCCCGTCTACCATATAGTTGTCAATGAGAAAGCCGCGCGAGTAGTAACTGGTACGATCCATATCCGCTGAAACACCCCTGATACCGGTAGTGTCGGACAGAACATCATTCAGCGACTGCAGCTGCTGGTCGGCCATACGCTGTTTACTGATAAGCGACACCGACTGGGGAATATCGCGCGCCGTCAGCGCCATTTTTGTCCCTGCGCGCGTTACCGGTATGCTGTAATCCCGATCGTTCTGATTTTCCACGTCAGACGCGCTAGTTTCCACCATCAGAGTCTGTTCCGCCGCCTGTGCGACACCGGCTGCAACCAGCATCGCCAGCAATGACATTTTCAGCGCAGGTTGTGCCGTTGCAGCCGCAGCCCGGACGCGCATCGGTTTAGAAGACATAGCCATCCTTAATTCTCATTTTGATTATTTGTCAGCGCACCCTGCTGGTCACCTGGAGCAGGCATAGCTAAGAAAGCAAATGAGAAATATACTCATTTAGATTACTATTGCAAGAAAATGTTACGGCTTCAGACACCCGTTAATTCGATAAAAAACCATATTTTTCATTTTGATGCGATGCGGGTTGGGGGCGGAATGTAACCAGGGCGGCATAAATGCCGCCCCTACAAATGCCCCGTAGGGGTCGCATTAATGCGACCCTGGCGTATTTATGCGACCCTGGGGTTAGGTGCGGAACGTGACCAGGGCGGCATAAATGCCGCCCCTACAGATGCCCCGTANATGCGACCCTGGCGTATTTATGCGACCCTGGGGTTAGGTGCGGAACGTGACCAGGGCGGCATAAATGCCGCCCCTACAGATGCCCCGTAGGGGTCGCATTAATGCGACCCTGGCGTATTTATGCGACCCTGGCGTATTTATGCGACCCTGGCGTATTTATGCGACCCTGGGGTTAGGTGCGGAACGTGACCAGGGCGGCATAAATGCCGCCCCTACAGATGCCCCCGTAGGGGTTGCATTAATGCGACCCTGGCGTACTGCCTGTAGCGTGACCACTTTATAAAGTCTGATGTCCGTTAAATATTCAGTTTGCGGCTAATAAATTTTCGACGCCGGTGATAACTCAATGAGCCTGATAATTACGCGATACAGCGGATTTAACGCCCTGATGCATATTTTAATTTGAGAAAAAATATCGTAGAATGCGCGCTTTCAAATTTTCACATTAGTAATAAGGGTTATATTCATGAGCGATGCACTCAAGGCATTGAATAATCTTCGTACACTGCGTGCTCAGACGCGTGATATTGAAGTAGCGGTATTAAATGAGATGCTGGAAAAGCTCGCTGTGGTCGTTGCAGAACGCCGTGAAGAAGCTGAAGCAGATAATGCTGCTCAGCGCGAAAAAGCAGAAAAACTGGCGTTATACAAAGAGATGCTGATGAATGATGGCATTGACATTAGTGAACTTGCGCAATTAAACCAGGCAGAAACTAAACCTAAAGCTAAACGCGCGCCGCGTCCGGCCAAGTATAAATACACCGATGAAGAAGGTAATGAAAAGCAGTGGACCGGTCAGGGTCGTACGCCTTCTCCGATTAAGACCGCTATTGATGCCGGCGCATCGCTGGATGATTTTTTAATCTGATTAGCTGATACGCATATTTCCCAGCCTCATTTCTCCGGGGCTGGTTTCGCCACTCTTCCTGCCCTGCTTTATAATCCTGAACTGATAAGCCGCTGCTGTTATTTACCTATTGCAATATCATTGCGGGTATTGAGATATAGCGTCCCTCATTCTGCTGTTACCCTCCCCCGAATAACGTGCTGCACGCTGCGCAGCGTATTCGTGAGAAAGGAACAGACTATGTCGCCGTCAGAATTAACGCAGTTAACAGAACAGCTGGTCGCTTTCCGGCAAGAGCTGCACCGTTTCCCCGAGCTGTCAAACCAGGAATTTGCCACCACACAACGCATTCGTCAGCAGCTGGAAGCGCATAATATCCGCATTCTGCCCCTGGCGCTGACAACCGGCCTGGTCGCTGAAGTGGGTCCCGAAACCGGCCCGCTGGTCGTGCTGCGGGGCGATATTGATGCCTTACCGATTGAAGAGCACTCCGGGGTAGATTTTACTTCAGCGCATCACGGCATCATGCACGCCTGCGGTCACGATTTTCACAGTGCGGCCATACTGGGCGCAGCCATTCTGCTCAAATCCCGCGAAGCGCAGCTGGCCGGCCGGGTGCGCTTTATTTTTCAGGCAGCAGAGGAGACGGGCGAAGGCGCACCCGCGGTGTTTGCCAGTGGTGCTCTGCAGGATGCGTTTGCCATATTTGGTCTCCATAACGATCCCTCTTTGCCGGCAGGTGTGGCGGGCAGCCGGGCGGGCGCCCTGACCGCCGCCGTTGACCGCTTTGCGCTACAGATCACCGGCACCGGCAGCCATGCCGCACACCCGCATCAGGGTAACGATCCTGTTGTAATTGCCGCGCAAATTGTCTCTGCAGTCCAGACGCTGATCAGCCGTAACACCCCTTCAGCAGAGAATGCTGTGTTCTCGATTACCCAGCTTCACAGCGGCAGCACGTGGAATGTTATTCCGGAAAGCGCATGGCTGGAAGGCACCGTGCGCACCTTTTCCGCCGCAGCACGCGAACGCATTGAACAGCGATTTCGTGAACTGGTAAAAGGTATCAGCGCAGCGTTTGCGGCTGAAATAGCAATCACCTGGCAGGCCGGGCCACCCGCAGTGATAAATGATGCGCACTGGACAGCGTTCGCCCTGCAGCAGGCAGCGCTAAACGGGCTGGACGCACGTGAAATTGCTGCCACCCCGATTGGCGAAGATTTTGCTTACTATCAGCAGCACATACCCGGCGCATTTATCATGATTGGCACCGGTGAAGCCTGGCCTTTGCATCACCCTGCGTTTCGCATTAACGATGATGTGCTGTTGCCTGCAGCGCACTATCTTGCAGCGCTGGCCGATGCGGCTTTTGCTCAGCGGCCGGTTTAATGCGTAACGCAATTTTTTCTCTGAAACATAATCAGAGCCGCAAAAAATTAAACCCAAAAGTGCTGTGTATAAAACCGTCAGGCGCAATTATTATACCATTCAACATGTTGAACATAGCGGCAGCTTTTTTTCGGATTAAAAACGTGAAGCGGAAATCAAAAATCGTTGCGAACAAATTATCCTTCGCTGAGACATTACTTTTTTCATTTTTTTACTGTACCCGTTGATAAATAGCGTTATTCCCGGAAAAAAAAGATTAGCAGCGGTCAATAAAGCCAGGCATTCGCTGCCGCTTTGCTTTTTTTCCAGCAACTTCACAGGGTTGCTGAAATCCGGCAGCTGACTATAATTTCCACAAACAACATTTATAAGTTTTTACCGCTGCCCTGACGTTGTCGTGTAACCCGCTGGCAGCCTTTTTATTTATCCAGTCACAGCCCTGATTAATTTCAATTAAAGCTGGTCCTGTAATTTACTTTACAGGGCTGCTGTTTTGTCCTGTTTTCCAGGAGAATTAAATGTTGCCATTTTCCAGCTTCTGGCAGGCCGGTTTTGAAGGTGCCGATCATATTAATCCCGCCGGAATTGCTCTAGATATGAATGCAATCAATGCACACGACGTGCATATTGCAACGGATTATGCCGCGCTCGCTGCATTTAATATTCGTTCAGTGCGTGAAAGCGTGGGCTGGCGGCTGGCTGAGGCCGACCCACAGCGTACCTTTGCCCGTCTGACCCGCTGCATGCAGTCGGCCAGAGAGCAGGGTATTCAGGTGAACTGGACGCTGAGCCACTATGGCTGGCCGGACGATCTCACGCTGTTCTCGCCTGAGTTCGTGCCGCGTTTTGCGCGGTTCTGCCATCAGGTTGCGACCTGTCTGGCCGGGTTTTACCGTGACGTGCCCCCGGTTTACTCACCGGTTAATGAGCTCTCTTTTTTTGCCTGGGGCATTTCAGTGGGACTGTTTGGTGACAGCGCCGATAGCGACCCCGACGCCATTAAGCGTCAGCTGGTACGCGCTGCCCTGGCGGGCTGTGATGCCATCCTGGCCGTCGATCCGCGCGCACGTTTTCTGCACTGCGATCCTATTATCCACGTGGTGCCGGAGGATGAAAGCGAACACGCGCAGCAGCATGCCGCCGCTCTGACAGCCGCGCAGTATCAGGCGTGGGATATGCTGGCAGGACTGCGTGAACCGGAGCTGGGCGGGTCGCCGCGCTATCTGGATCTGATCGGAGCCAACTATTATCACGGTAACCAGTGGCTGGCGCAGACCGGCCAGCGGCTGGAGTGGCATCTGGACGATGCCCGGCGTATTCCGTTATCCGATATGCTTGCCCGTCTCACGGCGCGCTATCAGCGCCCCCTGCTGCTGGCAGAAACCAGCCACGTCGGCAGTGGCCGCGCGGCCTGGATGACCCATATCACCAGCCAGGTCGCGCAGGCGCAGCTGGCGGGCTGTGATATCCGCGGCATTTGCCTCTACCCGATTATCGATCGGCCTCTCTGGGAAGATCTTACGCACTGGCCGCATAGCGGCCTGTGGGATAGCGATTCGCAAAACGTTCGCCTGCTTAACCACGCTTATGCTGCCGCACTGCGGCAATCACAACGCGCACTCGCGCGTTTTCAGGGGTTTCTCACACCGGCCGCTGGGCCAAAGGAGTTCGTCATGAATCAATCTGTACTGGTGGTATTTAGTCATCTGCGCTGGGGATTTGTGTTTCAGCGGCCGCAGCATGTGCTTTCACGCCTGGCACAGCACCACCGGATTATTTTTATTGAAGAGCCGGTTTATCAGACGGGTGAAGCGGGATTACGCACCTCGCAGCCGGCGGCCAATGTCACCGTGGTCGAGCCGCATACGCCGATACACGCCCCCGGTTTTCATGACGATCAGATTGCGCTACTGCAGCCACTGCTCAGCAACCTGCTGGAGCCTGGCACTGAACCGCTGGTCTGGTTCTACACGCCAATGGCGCTGCCGCTGCTTAGCGCGTTTAACAGCCGTGGGATCATTTATGACTGTATGGATGAGCTCTCCGCGTTTGACCAGGCGCCGCGTCAGCTGCAGCAGCGCGAATCGGCCCTTCTGAGCCGTGCTGACCTGGTCTTTACCGGCGGACGCAGCCTGTATGAAGCGAAAAAAGATCGGCACGCCCGCGTTCACTGTTTTCCCAGCAGCGTGGATGCCGGGCATTTTGCACAGGCGCTCGACCGCAGCAACGGTCATCCGCTGCAGCAGTTTCTGCCTAAACCGCGCCTGGGCTACTACGGTGTGATTGATGAGCGCATGGATCTGCCGCTGGTCACCGCGCTGGCTGACGCGCACCCTGACTGGCAGATCATTATGGTGGGACCGGTGGTCAAGATCGATCCTGCGTCGCTGCCGCAGCGCAAAAACCTGCACTGGTTCGGACAGCAGCCTTATGCCGCCCTGCCGCAGTTTCTGGCGGGCTGGGATGTCTGCCTGATGCCGTTCGCACTGAATGCCTCCACGCGCTTTATCAGCCCGACAAAGGTTCTGGAGTATATGGCCGCGCAGCTGCCGATTGTCAGCACAGCGATCGCTGACGTGGCGCGCCAGTATGCTGACGTCGTGACAATAGCAGATTCGCAGGAAGCCTTTATTCAGGGCTGTGAACACGCTCTGCGCCAGACAGCTGAACGGCGTCATATGCAGGCTGAAGCGATGGCTGCCGTAGTGGCCGCAACGTCCTGGGATAATACGGTGGCGCAGATGCAGCAGCACCTCAGCGCCATTAAGCGTCAGCCCGCGCAGCCTGCGACGCAGGCCGCTACACCCGCTGAACGCACGCAGCCGGTCACGCTGCATCCGGTTGAGTGCCTGATCCTCGGCGCAGGGCCTACCGGCCTGAGTGCCGGTTATCATTACGGCAAAGGAGCCGTCGTACTGGAAAAAAATGAATCGCCAGGCGGCTGGTGCCGCTCAATAGAAGACAAGGGCTTTACCTTCGACTATGCCGGTCACATCATGTTCTCCAACGATCCCTACGTGCTGGAGTTGTACGATCTGCTGCTGGGTGAGAATCAGCACTGGCAGATGCGGGAAGCCTGGGTCTATAGCCACGATGTCTATACGCGCTATCCGTTCCAGTCAGCGCTGCACGGCCTGCCGCCGGAGGTGATTAGTGAATGTGTGCTGGGCGCGATTGAAGCGCGCTACGGTGCCGCAGAAAACGATACCCCCATACTGCCCGGCGCAGACGCATCGCGCGACTGCTGTGCTGACGGCGTGGTAGCGGATGAGAGCTGCATTACTGAACAGCGCGACAGTGAAGATTTTGAACATTTTATCTATCGCGTCTGGGGCAAAGGCATCGCCCGTCATTTTGCCGTTCCCTATAACCGTAAGCTATGGAAAACGCCGCTTGCCAGTATGGAGACCTCATGGCTGGGCGGTCGCGTACCTCTGCCGGATCTGGCACAAATCGTCAGTGGTGCACTTGCACCGCTGGAGAAACCGGTTGGACCCAATGCGCGCTTCGGCTATCCGCTGCGCGGCGGCTTTCAGGCGCTGATGAACGGTTTCCTGCCTCATCTTAGCTGTACGCTGGAGACCGGAACGGCGGTAGCGGAGATTCAGCCACAGTCGCGCAGCGTTACGCTCAGCGACGGCCGGCATCTGCAGTATGACCAGCTCATCAGCACGCTGCCCTTACCGGAACTGGTGCGTCTGATGGGCGCCCGCGCGCCGCAGGCGGTACAGCAGGCCGCTTCTCAGCTACGTCATACCTCTGTCTGCTGCGTTAATCTTGGTATCGGACGTCCGGCGATCAGTGAAAAGCACTGGATCTACTATCCGGGAGACACGCTGTTCCACCGCATCTTCCTGCAGGGTAATGCCAGCCCGCACTGTAATCCTCCGGGCGGATTCGGTCTGACCTGTGAAATCACCTGGCGTGACGATCAGCCGCTGCCCTGTGAGGGTGAAGCGCTGATCCAGCGCTGTATCGATGACTGTATCCGGGTAGGCATTATCAATGAGGATGATGAGATCCTTACCAGCAGCATCGTAAACATGCCGTACGCCTATGTTGTTTACGATCACGCGCGCAGTGCCAACGTGGCGCTGATCCGTAGCTGGCTGGCTACGCAAAGTATCCATCTGGCCGGGCGCTACAGCGAATGGGAGTATTACAATTCGGATCACGCTTTCCTGGCGGGCAAGCGGGTAGCAGAGAGCGTGAAAGATCTGCTCAGCAATCGCAAAACTATCGCCTGAGGCGGGGCGTGCCGGGCCGCATGGCCCGGCACGCCTTACTGAGCGGCCAGACGCTTGCGTATCGGCTCAAACTCTTTTGTGGCGCTGCGCGGCAGGGTATCGGGCAGATTTTTCTCTGCCGCCTGCCAGTAACGCCACGGCACCTTCTGACGACCCAGCTCATAATCCATGCCGTCCCAGCTATCTTCACGAAAGCTGTAGAACGCCCAGTGCGAGTCATGGCTGTCGAGCACCGTCAGCACATCTTCCAGGTAGCGGGTGCAACCGGCCAGCGTGCGCACGCAGCCAAACTCGCTAATCACCAGCTGCCGCTTATCGATCCCGTTACGTGCGGCCCAGTCAAAAGGGCGTGCCAGATAGTCCGCGATACGCGCCGCATCCCACTGCTGCATATCATCGCCAAAAGGGACGTAACCCGGATAGGGCCAGGGTTTTTTACGCCGGGCATTGGGTGCGCTGGTCGCAGCATAGGGTTCATACATGTGCACGCTGTAAAGTATGCGCGTGTCGTGCAGCGCCTCAGGCCAGTAGTCAAACGCATCGGCGGCTGCATACCAGCCGCTGTCGACCATTATCGGTGTGACGGCATCTGCTTCACGAATAGCGGCTATCAGCGCGGCATAAAACGCCGGCAGATCGCGGCTTCCGCCACGCTGCTGCTGATACCAGCGCGCCATCGCCTCGCTGCTGGCGTGCTCTGCCAGCCCGCCATTTTTTTCCGGCGCGGGCTCATTGATAAGGTTATAGGCGGCGATAGCGGGATGATGGCGCAGAGCAGCAGCCAGGTCGCGCCAGTAGCGCACGCTGGCATCCCACCAGGCTTTATCCTGCCAGAGCCGATCGTCAAATGTCCCCTCGTTATTCTGCGCCCAGCGCATGCCGGGCAGAGAGAGAGGCGTAATCACCACGCGCAGGCCCGCCGCCCAGGCGCGGTCGAGGGTGAGGATAAGCGTCTGCAGATCGCCGGCGTCCAGCCCGCGATACTCATCTGCGTTACCCAGCAAAAAATCGCGTTGCTGCGTGGGCCACTTATCCCAGGAGAGGCGTACCCAGCTGGCACCGTAGTCATGCAGGGCTTTAAAATATGCGCTGTCAGGTGGCAGCCGGTTAAAACTGTTGGCCCCGTGCCGCGATGCTGACCAGAACGCCATGGCGTCAGCCGCTCTGCTAACCGGGCTGGTCAGAACGAGTGTTGAAAACAGGATAATAGTTGTCAGAAATGCACGCATAAAAACCCCTTCTTTTGCCTGCATTTATAGCGATAAAACCGCACCGCCGGGTGTTATTTTTCGTGAATTTTGCGCGCGCCAGACGTTCACGATCGGTTCACACTTAGCGTTTAGTGCCGGGCTTAAGCGATCGGTTTAGCTCCTGAATCCGCTTCATGGTTTTCACCGTGCGTCCGGCATTGACTGAGGCAACCGACAGGATAAGCATTTCAAGACAGACCAGTACGGTCCCGTGCAGCGGCATACGGCCTCCCTCCCCGCCGCGGGGTACATTGATCACGATATCTGCCTCGCGCGCAAAGGCAGACTCCATCGCGTGCGTTAGCAGAATGACAGGAATACCCAGCCTTCTCGCCTCCTTCAGCGCCGTGATCCCTTCACGATGCGCCGATTTCTGCGCCATCATCAGCAGCACATCCCCACGCTGCAGGCTCAGCAACTGCTCTGCCAGCGCAATACCGGTGCGGTTCAGGGTTGTGGCGGGCAGCCCGATACGGCTGAACATACGGGCGCTGTAGTCTGCAAGAATACCTGAGGCGTTGATGCCAAAGAGGGCAACCTGACGCGCTTCGCTCAGCAGCGCTACCGCCTGTGCCACCGCCTGACGGTTTTCGGGCTGTGCCAGCGCGTGACACGCCTGCTGGTGTCCCAGCAGAACAAAATCGATGCTGGCATTAATATCGCAGGCCAGTTCGCTTACGGTCGCGCTCATCTTTGCCGCAGAGTTAATGGCCGGCCCCGCCCACTCCGCCAGCGTGAGCTTAAGATCGCGCAGGCCCGTAAAGCCCAGCGCCTGTACGGCACGGATCACCGTCGCATCAGACGTACCCGTTGCGGTGGCAATATCGATAGCCGTCGCTTCCGCCACGCTCTCACGATGCGCATCAATATAGCGGGCTACCGTCTGCAAACGGGGAGAGAGGCTGGCGATACGTGCCCGGCAGCGATCGCCAAAAATATCTGTCCGGACACCCTTTTTTTTCAGCGCCATGTCCTGAGCCTCATAGCATTACCCGCTGTGAAAGGCGGATTTTTTGTAGTGGATAGCCACATGATAATGAAGCACGCCATATTCACTTTACTCACAGAAAACGTAATCTCTTTATCGATCATTTATTAAAGCCTTGATAATAACAAATATTTTCCACAAATCAGTAATTAAGCAGATTCCGGTTAACTGTAGTATTACCTGCATTATATCCGTTTACTACTACATCCTTTCATGTTTGAATGATTCTCAATTACATTCAAGCCTGCATTATGGTCTCTGAATGATTATTCTGCCTGCCCGCACGCGGCAGGTTTTGCTGATGGCTTTATGACGGAACATTCCTTCTTTACCAGGTTTGCTGACATGCTTATTTCCTCTACTTTTGTACCAAAGGCGTTACGCCCTGCCTTATATGTTGCGCTGCAGGGGCTTATCCCCGTCTCCGTTACGGCAAATGCCGCAGAGCAGGAAACCACGCTGACGGTTCAGGCTGATAGTGAAACCGCGTCCGGCTACAGCGCCGGCAGCAGCACCGTCAGCAGCAAACTGCCCGTTGCGCGGCTTGATGAGATCCAGTCAGTCAGCATCGTAACGCCGCAACAGCTGGAGGATTACCAGGTAAGCCGCCTGGCGGAGGCGATGCGCTTTGTCAGCGGCGTAAGCGAAGGTAATACGCTGGCAGGCACAGAAGATGGCTTTGTGCGCCGCGGGTTTGGCGGCAACAGCGACGGCTCTGTCTATCGCGATGGCATACGCAGCAGTCAGGGCCTCAATGTCAACGCAGCAACGGAGCGGGTTGAAGTACTGAAAGGATCCGCTTCACTGCTCTACGGCATCCAGAATCCGGGCGGCGTCATCAATATCATCAGCAAAAAACCGCTTTATGAGTGGCGTACCGCGCTGAGCGGCCGGACCGCCAGCAGCGGCGGCGGCAGCGGTACGTTCGATATCACCGGACCACTGGATAACGGTTTTGCTTTCCGTCTGGTCGCAGAGCAGCAGAACCGGGATTACTGGCGTAATTTTGGCCGTGATAAACACCGGCTGATCGCACCCTCGCTGCAGTGGTATGGCGAGAAAGCCAGCTTTCTGCTGAGTTACGAAGATTACCAGTATAATATTCCTTACGATCGCGGTACGGCGTTTATCCATAACCGCCCGGTTGATATCGGCTACAGAGATCGGCTGGATGATAAAGCTGGCCACGCCTGGGGCCATAATAAAACGCTTAACACCCACTACGACTGGCAGTTCAGTGACGACTGGAGCACGCGTGTGACGCTGGGCTGGAACCAGCGCCAGTATGATAATAATGAAGTGCGCGTTACCGCCATCGATCCGGACAGCGGGGTTGTGACGCGTCGCGCTGACGCCAATCGCGGTTTTAACCATCAGACAAAATATATCGCCTGGGATCTGACCGGTATGCAGCAGCTTGCCGGCATGACGCACACGCTGGTAGCGGGCACCGATTATGAGATGAATCAGACCTTGCGGGCGCGGCAGTATCAGGGCAAAGCGAATCGCGGGTTTACGCTTGCCGGCCCGCATTACGATCTGCTTGCGCCGGTCACGGATGCCACTACCGAGCGCCGCGCAAATGCCCGGCTGCTGAACCGCATTCACAGCCGTTCGCTTTACGCCAAAGATAGCGTAGCGATCAACGATCGCTGGACCCTGGTCGCAGGCGGCCGCTATCAGCATTATGAACAGCGCGCCTCAAAGGGATCCGACCCTATCGTGCAGACGCTGGAGAGCAGCGGCAACAAATTTTTGCCGCAGGCAGGCGCGATCTACAAACTCACGCCGGATATCTCGCTCTATACCAGCGTCAGCAAATCGTTCACCCCCTCAACCGAGGTGGATGATGCGGGACGGGTGGGCAAACCTGAACAGGGCACCAGCTGGGAAGCGGGCAGCAAGTGGCAAATCACGCCAACGCTGTTTGCCAGCCTGGCGCTTTACCGCATTGATGAGCGCGATATGTCACTCAGCATCAATGGCACCACGCGCACCATCAATCGGGCGCGATCCACAGGCGCAGAAGCGGAGCTGAACGGGGAAGTGGCTGCCGGCTGGGAGATCAGCGCCAGTTATAGCTATGATAAAGCGGAGATCACTGACGATGGCGTAAACAGGGCCAATAACGGCAACCGGCTGCAGAACGCTCCCCGTCACGCCGGAGCGCTTTGGTTAACCCACACGCTGGCGCTGCCCGGCATTCCGGGTGATTTCCGCATCGGGGGTGGCGCCCGCTATGTCGGTGCACGTGCGGGCGATCCGGAGAACAGCTTTACTTTGCCTGACTATACGGTAGCCGACACCTTTATTGCCTGGAACAGTACCCTTTCCGGGCATAAAACCCGGCTTCAGCTGAACCTGAACAACCTGTTTGATAAACACTACTACACCTCCAGCGGTGGCAACCTGCGCGTACGTGAAGGCGAGACCCGTAATCTGGTGGCGGAGGCGAGCATTGCGTTCTGATTCACTCTTTTTCGCCAGCCTGCTGCTGTTAGCCGGGCTACTGCTAAGCCCGCTGGCGCAGGCAAAAACGCTCACCGATATTGACGGCCATTCGGTGACAATACCCGACAGCCCGCAGCGCATTGTGCTCGGCGAGAGCCGTATGCTTTACACGCTGGCGCTGCTGGCGCCTGATAATCCGCTGCAGCACATTGTGGGCTGGCCACGCGATCTGCAGAAATATGATGCGCAGATGTGGCGCAGCTTTGCGCGGCGTTTTCCGCAAATTGAGGCGGTTCCGTCACTGGGCAGCGGTGGCCCGGCGGCGATTAACCCGGAGCAGATTATTGCGCTGCGTCCCGACGTCGTCATTTTACCCAGCCTGGCACGCTATGATGATGCTGACGCGCGTCTGCTCGCGGTACTGCAGGCGGCACATATTCCGGTCGTGAAGATCGATCTGCGCGTTCAGCTGCTGAAGAATACCCGACGCAGCGTGGAGATCCTGGGTGAGGTTATTAACCAGCAGGCGCGGGCAGCCGCATTTAACCGGTTTTATGCCGCTCATATGCGGGTCATTGAGGAGCGGCTTGCTGATTTTCACGGTGCGCGCCCTGAAGTACTGCTGCACCTCCATCTGGGACGCCGCAATGAGTGCTGCGTGACGTCAATCAACGGCAGTCTGGGCGAACTTCTGCGCCTGGCCGGAGGCGTCAACATCGCCGCCCGTACCCGGCAGGGCGTGTTTGCCCGCCTGAGTGAAGAGAGCGTGATTGCCGCGCAGCCTGACTACTACTTTGCTACCGGTTTTAGCGACAATCAGAGCAGCGGCCGGCTGAAGCTTGGGCCAGAGATCGCGCCTGACGTTGCGCTGCAGAGTTTTCAGCAACTGACCGGACAGCAAAAAGGGCTGCGCGGGCTGAAAGCGCTGCATAATGGTCAGGCGGGCGCGCTGTGGATGAATTTTTATCTCAGCCCGTGGCACGTCGTTGCAGCAGAATTTATGGCTAAAACGCTCTATCCGCAGCGTTTCGCTGACGTCGATCCTCAGCAGACGCTGGAAACGCTGTTTCGCGATTTTTTACGCATGCCGCTGCAGGGAACCTGGTTTATGCGTATACCCGCAGACCAGCCGTAAACTTAGCGCTGATGGCGGCGTTTGAATACCCAAAAGGACCAGCTGTGGTAGGCCAGCGTCAGCGGCAGGAAAATCAGCATGCCGGTCAGCACCACGCCCTGCGTCACCGGCGACGAGGCCTCTTCCTGAATACGCAGCTGAAACGGCAGCAGCCACGGATAGAGGCCGAACGCCAGAGCGGTGACCACTGCGCCGATAAGCAGCAGCGTTGTCATCAGCAGCGCCACCATCGCTTCGCGCCAGAGTAATATGGCCTGAAGCACAATCAGCAGCGGGATCGCGATCAGAATAAGCCGGCCAGGCTCGCGCTGCCAGCTTAGCTGCCATAGCGTCGGCTCCAGCAGTATCACGCCTGTCAGACATATCACCGTGCAGGTCCATACCAGCACGGCAAGTGATCGGGCGCGTTCTCCCGCCGCCTCACCCAGACGCCAGCAGACCCAGCAGCAGCCCATCAGCAGATCGACCGCTACCACGCCGGCGCCACACAGCAGCGGTGCCAGCGAGAGATCGATAACAATCCCGGCGGGCGGACGCGAAACCAGAATCAGGCCGCTTATCCAGCCGGGCAGAAAGGCTGCCACCAGCGAACTGGCTATCATCAGACGGTCAAGCCAAGCGCGCCATGCCGTACTCACCTGTGCGCGATACGCCAGCGCCAGCGCGCGCAGAAACAGCGCCAGCAGCAGCAGAAATACCGGCACCATCAGCGTCTGCAGCAGCAGACTATAGAGCGCAGGAAATAGCGCCAGCATCCCCCCGGCCATCAGCACCAGCCAGGTCTCGTTAGCATCCCATAGCGGCAGCAGACTGTGTGCCATCCACTGCCGATGCTGTGGCGTGTCAAAAGCGTAAAACAGCATGCCCACGCCAAGATCGGTGCCATCCAGCGCCAGATACATCAGCAGTGAAAAAATCAGCACGGCGGCAGAGAGATCGGCAAGCATCATCAGCTCCTCAGGCTGGTGTTTCGACGCGTTCGGCGGCCACGTCGGGATCGTCAGGCAGCGGTGCGTTGATCTGACGCACCAAATAGAGCAGGCCAGCCGCAAAACCCAGCGTATAGACCAGCACGATAGCGATAAAAATGACCAGCGTACTGCTGAGCGACAGCGGCGACAGGCTGTCAGCAGTACGCAGTACGCCATAAACCGTCCAGGGCTGACGTCCCATTTCAGTAACCACCCAGCCAGCCAGTAGCGCCAGAAACCCGGCAGGCGACATCAGCGTCAGCAGACGCAGCAGCCGCGGCGAATGATATAAACGGCCGCGCCAGCGCTGCAGGTTGGCTGCCAGGCTGACCACCAGCATCAGCACGCCGCATCCCACCATCAGGCGAAACGCAAAAAACACCGGTAATACGGGCGGCAGCGCCTCTGCCGGAAACTCGCTCAGGCTTTTAATATGCCCGCTGAGGTTGTGACGCAGGTAGAGGGAGCCGATCGCCGGGATCGCCAGTTCAGCGTGATTGCGCTGCGCCTGCTGATCCGGAATGGCAAACAGCCGCAGCGGCTCTCCTTCACCCGGCGGCGGGGCGTGCCAGCTTCCCTCGATGGCAGCCAGCTTGGCCGGTTGCCAGGTGCGCGTATTTTCACCGTGCAGATCGCCCACTACAATCTGCGCCGGTACCGCCAGTAGCGCTACCGTCAGCGCGCTGCGCAGCATCAGACGGCTGGCCGCTTCATCCGGCTGACGGCGTAAGCGCCATGCCGCTACGCCGCCCAGCAGGAAGCTGACGCTTATTGCCGAGGCGAGCAGCATATGAGCCAGACGCCAGCCAAAGGAGGGAGCGGCGAGCAGCGTCCACGCGCTGTCGGGCAGCAGACGACCATCATCGGTCAGATGAAAATCAACCGGCGTCTGCATCCAGGAGTTAGCCGCAAGGATCCAGAACGCGCTCAGCACGGCGCCCAGCGCCACAAAACAGGTCACGGTGAAATGGACGCCAGGCTTAACCCGATCAAAGCCAAACAGCATCACGCCGGTCAGCGCGGACTCCAGAAAAAAGGCGATAAGTACTTCATACAGCATCAGCGGGCCTATCACCCCGCCCGCGCGTGACGCCAGCCCGGACCAGTGCGTACCGAACTGAAATTCCATAACGACGCCAGAGACAGTGCCGATAGCCACCGTCAGGGCAAAAATTTTGATCCAGAACTGCAGCGCCTGCCGCGCTTCAGGGCGCTTCCCCCATAGCCAGCGCGCTTCAAACCAGACCAGGAAAGGCGCCAGGCCCAGCGTCAGTGCTGCCAGCGTAATGTGCATGCCCATGGTCAGCGCAAACTGACCACGGGCAATCAGCAGCACCCACTCCTGACTATTCACGGGTCGGCTTACCGCTATAGCGGGTAATCGGGGTCTCCTCCTCTTTCTGCATCTCGCGCGAAAAAACTTCCAGCGCCGACAGCAGCGGACGCACACCCTGCCACAGGTCTTCATCATTTAGCAGTTTCATCACGCCTCTGATGCCGGGCGCAGCTTTCTCCTGCTGAACAGACTCGCTCGCCGGCTTCATCGCGACCAGCGCATCGCGCAGCGCCAGCAGCACATGATTAAACCGCTCGGGCGGGATAGTACTCAGCATCATAAACAGCAGCGAAATGTTCTGGATGGCGTTCTGAGTACCGGGGCGATTCAGCCCGCCAGCAAGGATTTTACCGATGTCGTTGTTCGCTTTAACCACGTCATTAGCGAGACGCAGAAAGCCGTGCTGATGCAGATTCTCCAGCAGCGTATTGAGTGACTCCTGCGCGGTGGGTTCAGTGCGCGCAGGTTCAGGCTGGTAGTCCAGCGGTTCGGCCATTAGCTTTTCTCCGGGTGCGAAACATGTTCAGGGGGCAAACGGTACTCCGGCTGCTGCCATTTCACCTCCACCGGCAGATGATCCAGCGGCGTGCGCTGACCGTGACGGAAGTTATGTAACGGCAGCGGATGCGGCTGAGGCTGACGCGCCAGTTTGCGCAGGCTGACGGCAATCTCTTTGTAAGCCGGGGTATTTACATCCGGGTCGTGGTGGTTACCGGTCAGACCATTGACGCCGGGTTTGCCATAGTGAATCGGGATAAACAGCACGTTGCCTGCGGCACGATCGGTCACTACCACGGGCACTTCCAGCGCGCCGCGCCGCGAGCGGATCTCAACCCAGTCACCCTCCTGCAGCTGGCGCGCTTCCGCCAGCTGCGGCGAAATCTCCACAAACCAGTTGGGTGACAGCGACATGATCCGTCCGCCCTGCCCGGTCTGATTTGTGGACTGGAAATGCTCCAGCATGCGGCCATTATTCAGCAACAGATCGTACTCTGCGTCCGGCTGCTCTTCTGGCGGCTGCCACTCAAGCGCATAAAGACGCGCTTTACCATCCGGAAACGCAAATGCGTCGGTATAGAGCAGCGGCGTGCTGCTGCCATCGGCTTTCACCGGCCAGAGCTGTGACTGCCAGCCCACCAGCTGTTCATAGCTCACACCGGCAAACAGATCCGCAATGCCCGCCGCCTCCGCCATGATGGCGCCGGGGTTTGGATAGCGCCAGTGATGCCCGAGACGCGCGGCGAGATCGGTTAGAATCTGCCAGTCAGGCCGGCTTTCACCCAGCGGAGCAAACGCCGGGGAAAAATGCTGTATACGGCGCTCGGTATTGACGAATGTGCCCTCTTTTTCCAGGCTCGGACAGCCGGGCAGCACCACGTCGGCGTAGCGCGCGGTTTTACTCATAAAAATGTCCTGCACCACCATAAAATCGAGCTGGCTGAACGCTTCATCCACTTTGGTGGAGTTAGCGTCTGAAAAGGCGGTATCTTCGCCGATGATGTACATTGCGCGCAGCCGCTTATCGTGGGCGTGCTCAATCATCAGGAAGTTATCCAGCCCCTCTTCGTCAGAGAGCGCTTCCGGCGCAACCTGCCAGGCGCGCGCCCACTTCTCGCGCACCGCATCGTCCGTTACGCTTTCATAGCCGGGGTAAACATTGCTCAGACAGCCAAAGTCGCTGGCCCCCTGCACGTTATTATGGCCGCGCATCGGGTAGCCACCGGTGCCGGGGCGGCCATAGTTGCCGGTTACCAGCAGCAGGTTAGAGAGTGCCGTGCTGGCATCGGCGCCGTGGCTGTGCTGCGTGATCCCCATCGCCCAGAGAATACAGGCGCTGTTTGCCTGGCCGATCATCTCTGCTGCCTCGGTGAGGGCCTCTACGCTCAGACCGGTTACGTCACTCGCCATCTCAAGCGTAAACGGCGCGAGCGAGGCGCGGTAGGCGTCAACATCATTGACCCGCTCAGAGAGAAAAGTCTCATCTGCATAGTGATGATCGAACATATATTTCGCCATCGCAGAGGCCCAGACCATATCCGTACCAGGCCGGATACGCAGATAGCAGTCGGCGCGCTCCGCCATCTCATGCTTACGCGGGTCCACCACCAGCAGTTTCTGCCCGCGGTGTTTATGGCTCTGTTTAATGTGCGAGGCCAATACCNCGCAGAGGCCCAGACCATATCCGTACCAGGCCGGATACGCAGATAGCAGTCGGCGCGCTCCGCCATCTCATGCTTACGCGGGTCCACCACCAGCAGTTTCTGCCCGCGGTGTTTATGGCTCTGTTTAATGTGCGAGGCCAATACCGGATGGTTTTCTGCCAGATTACTGCCCACGGTGATAATCAGATCGGTCTGCTGCAGATCGCGCAGCGTGCCGGCATCACCGCCATAGCCCACGGTGCGGAACAGCCCCTGGGTAGCCGGGTTCTGGCAATAGCGTGAAGAGTTATCGACATTGTTAGTGCCAAAAATCAGGCGCGCGATCTTTTGTGTCAGATAGGCCTCTTCATTGCTGGCTTTACTGGAGCCAATAAACCCAATCGCAGCGCCGCCGTGCTGATGCGCCACGGCACGCAGCCCTTCCGCCACCCGGTTCAGCGCCTCTTCCCAGCTGGCAGGCCGGAATGCTCCGTTTTCCCGGATAAGTGGCGTGGTCAGGCGGTTCGGGCTGTTAACAAAATCCCAGCCAAATTTGCCTTTTACGCAGGTGGAGATGCCGTTTACCGGCGCCTCAGCGACCGGCTGGACTTTCAGGATATGGCGATCGCGCGTCCAGACCTCAAAGCTGCAGCCAACGCCGCAGTAGGTGCAGACCGTTTTGGTTTTTTTTATTTCCGTTTTGCGCAAAGCATCATCAATCAGTGAGATGCCGGTTATCGGCTCCATGCCGATGCTCTTCTCCATTTTTTTGATGGCATCAATAAACGGTCGCTTTAAATCCTCATCCATGCGGGTAAAGGGACCGGCATCGGGCTGCATGGTTTTTTCTAAAAGCGCGTTACACGGGCAAACCGTGACGCAGTGACCGCAGCTGACACAGCTCGATCCGGCAATCTCCGTGCCGCCATCCCACAATACGCGCGGGTGTTCTGCGCTGTAGTCAATTGAGAGTGTCTCATTGACCTCTATGTTCTGGCACGCCTCAACGCAGCGACCGCAGAGAATGCACTGGTCGGGATCGTAGGTATAAAACGGATTGCTGTGATCTTTATTGTAGGGTTTACGTTCGTAGGGATAGAACTGAATCGGCATGTGCATGTCGGCTACCGCATTATGCAGCGTGCAGTCGCCGGTATT
The DNA here is from genome assembly GCF_008631385.1 of Pantoea sp. M_9. Classification (NCBI taxonomy): domain Bacteria; kingdom Pseudomonadati; phylum Pseudomonadota; class Gammaproteobacteria; order Enterobacterales; family Erwiniaceae; genus Pantoea; species Pantoea sp. M_9. The sequence goes on from NZ_VWUF01000002.1 coordinate 33,475, forward strand.
GTGCTCGCACACCGTGCAGTAAAGTTCATGGCGATTCAGAATACGATCCATGCCTTCCTGTTGTGCAGCAGCCAGCTCTGCGTCTTCGCTGACCACCTGCAAGCCTTCATACGTCCGCAGGGTACAGCCACGCACCTGCTCTCCGTCAGCCCTGACCCAGCAGACATCGCAGCTTTGCAGCGGCGGCAGCGCCGGGTGATAGCAGACGTGCGGCAGTTTTTTTCCCTGCTGCTGCAGAAAATCGATCAGCGGTTGATCCGCTGCGCCACTCAGCCGTTCCCCGTTATAAATAATGGTACAGAGTGCTTCGCTCATTTTCGCCTCGTTGACGACAGTGCTCATTGTGTTTATCCCGGAAAAAAGCCGGGAATTTATTAAAGTTATTCAATGAGCTTAGAGCTAATTTTCTGCTCTGCAATGTTGCCGACTCGCTTATTTTCTAAATGTGGACTAAGAGGGGGTAAATAATCATTACGTTAGTGAAATTGTAAGGAAAAATAACTTTCTCTACTGCGTGGATATTGCACAAATAAAATTCATTCGTAATTTTTTTACGTGACAAATATCACATCTCTGCCAGGCTTATTTTCTACACGTTCACTGTACAAGGAGCCCGTTATGAATTCGTTCACTAACAAAACGCTAATCGCTAATGAATATCCGCAACCGCCGTTTAACACGCCGTCGCAGGATTTCCCCGGCTTAGCCAGTAAGATGGATCCGCGTCCCGACCACGGTGAAACAAGCTATCGCGGTTCAGGCCGCCTGACCGGACGTAAAGCGCTAATTACCGGCGGCGATTCAGGTATTGGCCGCGCAGTGGCTATCGCTTACGCTCGTGAAGGTGCGGACGTTGCCATTAACTACCTGCCTGCTGAAGAATCAGACGCACAGGAAGTGGTTAAGCTGATTGAAGCCGAAGGACGCAAAGCCGTGGCGATTCCGGGCGACATCCGTTCTGAGTCGTTTTGCCAGCAGCTGGTAAAAGAAGCCGCTGAAAAACTCGATGGCCTGGATATTCTGGTTAATAACGCCGGTCGTCAGCAGTTTAATGAATCTATTCGCACACTCTCGACGGAAGATTTTGACGCAACGTTTAAGACCAACGTTTATGCGATGTTCTGGATCACTAAAGCCGCGCTGGAATATCTGCCAGAGGGCGCCTCTATTATAAATACCTCTTCCGTTCAGGCTTATGAGCCAAGCGCTATTCTGCTTGATTATGCGCAGACCAAAGCCTCAATTGCCGCCTTTACTAAAGCGCTGGCTAAACAGCTGGCGGAACAGAAGATCCGCGTTAACGCTGTGGCACCGGGCCCATACTGGACACCACTTCAGGCATGCGGTGGTCAGCCGGAAGAGAAACTGCAGCAGTTTGGTTCCGGTGCACCGATGGGCCGTCCGGGCCAGCCGGTGGAAATCGCGCCGCTCTATGTCACCTTTGCTGAAAACCTGAACGGCTTTACTTCCGGCCAGGTATGGTGCTCAGACGGCGGTACCGGCACACTGTAATAGCACATTCTGCCCGATATCAGCGTGGCTGCCCCTGTGGCAGCCACGCTGTCGTTTCAGCTGACAGGGAAGCATGATGAATAACCAGATTTTGCAGTCGCCGATGCGCGAGGAAGGGTTTGCGCGCCTCGGAGATTACGCTGCCATCGGGGAAGGCCGTTCCGTTGCGCTTATCGCACCGGATGGAGCAATCGACTGGTGGTGTGCACCTAATCTTGACTCCGCCCCGCTGTTTGACCGCCTGCTCGATCCGGAGATTGGCGGGTTTTTCCAGATTGTGCCTGCCGCCCCCTTCCGCACCGAACGCGCTTATCGCGCGGACAGTAACGTGCTGGAAACCACCTTTATCACCGCAGAGGGTTCAGTCCTGCTGACTGAATCATTAAACAGCACGCTGGCCGGTCGTCTGCCGTGGAGTGAGCTGGCGCGGCGCGTTGAAGGGATTGAAGGCCACGTTGAGCTGACGCTGACGTTACGCTTTGGCACGCTGGCTGAGACCTGCTCGCCGTGGCGGGACTGCACTGAACAGGGCGATGTTTATCATATTGCCGATCTGATGGCGATGCTGCGCACCAGTGACGCGTGGCATATTACGCAGCGGGACGACGAACGTATCGCTGCCACGCTCAAAACCTCGCCCGGCAGTCATGCGCTGGTTGCCCTGCTGGTCACCGAGCGCGAACCGCTGGCGGTGCCGGATTTACGCGCTATCGATACCCGTATTGAAACCAGCCACACCGCCTGGTGCGACTGGACGCGCAGCCTGAGTTATCAGGGGCGCTATGAAAAGCACGTGCGGCGTTCGGCGCTGTCGCTGAAATTTCTCTGGTACTCTCCTACCGGCGCACTGGCGGCGGCGGCCACGACTTCCCTGCCGGAAGGTATCGGCGGCGAAAAAAATTATGACTATCGCTATGCGTGGGTACGCGACGCCTGCCTGATTATTAAGTCGTTTGTGTTTCTGGGCGCGCTGGAAGATTGTAAGGCCGCTTTCTCATGGCTGTCGAAAACGATTATCCGTCACGGCACCGCGCTGCGCGCCTGCTATACGCTTGAAGGCGATGAAGTTCCGGCTGAATCTTATCCGCCGCTGCGGGGTTACCATCATTCACAGCCGGTACGCATCGGCAATAACGCGCGCGATCAGCTTCAGCTCAGTATGTATGGCGACATGCTCGCCACCGCCGATCTGTTTATACAGGCTGGTCACATTCTCGATCTCTCTACCTCGCGCATGCTGGGTGAGCTGGCGAATCACTGCGCTGATTCATGGCGTCAGCAGGATTGCGGGATCTGGGAGCTGCCCGATCAGCATCACTATACGCATTCCAAGATGGCGTGCTGGCTGGCGCTGGATCGCGCCGTGGCGCTGGCAGAAGCGAAACATATTGAGCCGACCTGGCTTGAGCGCTGGCAGCGCGAACGCGATCGCATCAGCGAGTGGGTGGAGGCGCACTGCTGGAGCGAGGCCAGACAGGCTTATCTCTTCTACCCGGACAGCGAAGATAAACTGGATGCGGCGCTGGCGCTGATGCACCGTTACGGCAACCAGGTGAATCCTGAGCGCATGCGCGCGACCTATCGCGCTATCCGTCAGGATCTGGGACATAACAGCGCAATGGTTTATCGCTACTCCGGTGTGGAACAGGAGGAGAGTACCTTTATTGCCTGCTCTTTCTGGCTGGTGGAAGCGCTGGCCGCGCTGGGTGATATTCCGCAGGCAGAGCAGGCGATGGAAGAGATCCTCGATAAACTTTGTCAGCGTGGCAACGTTGAAACCTTTAATGAGATGTTCGATGTCCGCACTGATGAGTGGCGCGGCAACATGCCACAGGGGCTGAGCCATCTGGCGCTGATTTGTGCGGCGCAGTCGCTGACGGATCACGGCTGAGAAAAGGCTAACGCCGCAGGCATGAGGGCGGGAACGGAGTCCCCCCCCTGATGCCGCTTAATGGCTCAGGCTATACTGTACCGTGAGCTCACCCTTCTTTTCTTTCACTTTGCCAATCACAATCTCACCGATCTCTCCGGTGCTGAGCACATGCGTGCCGCCGCAGGCATAGGGAGTCAGCTCACCCCAGCTCACCATACGTTTTCCCGCCTCTTCACCCAGCACGCGGGGATAGTTGCCCGCCACCAGCGCGGCAGCCCGCTGCATCAGCACCTCTGCTGTAACCGGCTGAGTCTGATCCAGCGCCGTAAAAACAATGCGCCCTTCCCCTGGCCGGTGGTTGGCTTTATATCCACGCCAGCCCAATGACTCTCCGGCATAAGCGATCAAATGACCCGCAGAGTGGTAACGCGAGTGCAGCTCGCGCAGCTCGCCATCCACCACCAGCTCCGCCTCGCCTGGTTCAACCGGCCGATCGGTATAGTGTGCGATATCCTCGCCCTCCTGCAGCGCCTGCAGCATCGCCGCGCCGGCAAGGGTTCCGCGATCGGAGGGCTGTCCGCCACCCTGCGGATGAAACAGCGTTTCACTGAGTATGAGACGAAAGCGGCCATCATCCTGCGGTTCACAGCGTAATACACGGGTGGTAAGCGTCAGCTGGTCGCTGGTGAAATAACGTTTGAGCGTCATAATGCGTCTGGTTCCTTACGGCAGAGAAAAACGATCTCTCTTTTTAACCTGGTTCGGGGGCGGCAGGCGAAAAAAATCCGCAGCGCTGACGCTGCGGACAGATTTTATGGCAATCAGTGCGCCTGATGTACGCGCTGGCAGTTATCAGCGCCTGCGGCCACCGGATGCGCGTCGAGATCGGCACGCGCCGCACGAATTTTCTGCGTGTCGACGCCAAAGCGCTGGTCGCGATCGCGCAGCAGCGCCGGGTTCATCTCTCCATCGGCGGTAAAGCCCATCATCAGCGCTGGCTCGCCCAGCGGCAGGGTTTTGTCGCGGTCAGTATGCCAGGTGTGCCAGGTTTTTCCGTAGGTATTGACGATTTTGCCCATCAGCGCATGTTCAGCGGCGTCCGGGATGCCCGGCGCAATCAGAGAGCCTGATTTCACTTCATAGCGGTGGCTGTGCCAGTACTTCTTCTCGCCCGCCGGAAGCTGCTTAAACAGCCGCTCGCTGATGATATATTCAACGCCCATCAGCTTGGCATCTTTTTTATTGCCGTCGAAGATCACCGCCTGCATCACATCATCGTTGAGGATCGTGACATAGTGATGCGCTTCCATCTGTCCCTGTTTATCACCACAGTAGTAGTGAAATCCATCCAGATAGGTGTTAATTGCATCAATCGGCGGGCGCGACTGCAGTGCGGCCGCGCCGCTCTCCAGCAGCGCGGTTTTACCCGCCACGGGCGCACCGGGAGCGTTGACCGGTGACGCACTGTTATTTGCGCCGCATCCTGACAGCAATAATACGGTGAATCCACTCACTATAAGATTACGCATAGAGCATCCTTTTATTCTTTGAGTCATAACCATAGTTAATATGAATCAGGATGCCAGCGCAGCGGCGTAAACTATTACGTTACTGATTGCCTGACAAAAAAACAGTCACCGCCTCAGAGAATTAACCAGAAACCTGTTTTATTACGCCTCAGGCGGCCAACTACGCGGGCGTGAATAATACTTAGCACTTCCCTCTTCTGTTATCAGCAGAATATCAGCCTGAACCGGAATTTTTATATGTCAGATGACTTCTCTGTGGCCATACGCCCCATGCATGCCTGACGCTGCGTCATGACGACGGAGTAATCGGGGTGCCGGGTCCGTTGCTGGCCAATCCTGCCGCTATCCGCTATGCGATTACGTGACTGTTTGTTGCGGTCAAAATCACTTAAGTGACAACGTCACATATGAAACAGCGGCGGAGTTCTGACAGAAATTGACATAGCGACCGTAAGCGGCGTTTTTTTATACTCAGGTATATCGCAGAGTGATAACCACTGTTTACGATATATCTGCCTGGGTATTTTCCCTGTCCAGCATAATATTGCGTTAACCCGACGGATATTCGGCATTAACACGATAAGCTGTTATCCCGCCGGCTGGCTTTTTGACAGTTCTTTACTTCAGCGCTACGCTTATCGCCAGTGATATAGGTCACAAAGTTGCGTAAAGAAAAATTATCTCCTAAGGTGTCCGCCTTTTGGCCTCTTATAGCTTTCTTTTCCACTCCGCAATAACCGGCTGCGAAAGCTATAAGATCGCTTTTATTTCATTGTCAAAGGAAGCCTATGAGCACTGAAACAGTAAATAAACCCGATCTGACCGTTGATGATATTACCGTCATCGACAATAAACTTTTAAAACGCGCCGTCGGCGCTGCTGCTCTCGGTAATACCATGGAGTGGTTCGATTTTGGTGTTTACAGCTATCTGGCCGTGATTATTGGTCAGGTTTTCTTCCCCGATGCCAGTAACACCGCGCAGCTTATCGCTTCATTCGGTACCTTTGCCGCCGCGTTCCTCGTGCGCCCGATTGGCGGTATGGTGTTCGGACCGCTGGGCGATCGCTTTGGCCGTCAGAAAGTCCTCGCCTTTACCATGGTAATGATGTCCATCGGCACCTTCTGCATTGGCCTGATCCCGAGCTACGCCAGTATCGGCATTGCGGCGCCGATTCTGCTGCTGGTAGCCCGTCTGGTTCAGGGATTCTCAACCGGCGGCGAATATGGTGGTGCGGCAACCTTTATTGCCGAATATTCAACCGATAAGCGCCGCGGGTTTATGGGCAGCTTCCTGGAGTTTGGCACGCTGGCGGGCTATCTGCTGGGTGCCAGCCTGGTAACCGGGATGATTGCGTACCTGCCGCATGATGAGATGATGTCGTGGGGCTGGCGTATTCCGTTCTTTCTCGCGGCACCACTCGGTCTGTTTGGTCTCTATATTCGCCTGAAGCTGGAAGAGACGCCGGCATTTAAAGACCATATGGATCAGCGTGAAGAGATGGAGCATAACAAGCCGCCGCTGACGCTCTGGCAGATGCTGCGTACCCAGAGCAAACCGCTGCTGAAGTGTATCGGGCTGGTGCTGCTGTTCAACGTCTCCAACTATATGCTGACCGCGTATATGCCGAGCTACCTTACCGGGATCCTCGGCCTGAGCGAACTCTCCGGCCTGCTGCTGGTGATGGTGGTGATGTTTATCATGATGCCACTGACGCTGATGTGGGGTTACTTTACCGATCGTCTCGGCCGTAAACCGGTTATCGGCTTTGGCGCGCTGGGCCTGATTGTGCTGGCTATCCCTGCGTTTATGCTGCTGGGTACCGGTAATATGTACTGGGTTTTTGCCGGACTGGCGATCCTTGGTCTGCTGCATACCTGCTTCAGCGGCACCATGCCTGCCACCCTGCCGGCACTCTTTGTCACCGATATCCGTTACAGCGCGCTGGCGATTGGCTTCAACCTTTCGGTCTCACTGTTTGGTGGCACCACGCCATTAATCACAGCCTGGCTGGTGGATACCACGCACAACAAAATGATGCCTGCTTACTACATGATGGGCGCCGGGATTATCGGCCTGCTGACAGTGCTGACGCTGAGCGAAACGGCGCGTAAACCGCTGAAAGGGTCATCACCTGCGGTCGCCACCCGTGCGGAAGCGCATCGCCTGATTGACAAACTGCGCCGGCAGCGCAAACACAAAAAGCAGCAAAAACCTGCCTGATACGCTGTCACGCTGGCCACCTTCGGGTGGCCTTTTTTTGCCTGCAATTGCGTGCGCCTCACAGACACCGCGTTGAAATCTATGCCTTAATGCCGCTTTACGGCTCTCTTCTCCACGCTTTTATCTATAAGGATAGGCTATGCCTGCTCAGATGATGCCAGCGCATCGACGTATTATCGTCGCCGGTTCGGTTGGCAATTTTATCGAATGGTATGAATTTGCCGTTTATGGCTTTATGGCCCCGATTATTGCCAGGCACTTTTTCCAGCTGCCGGATGAGCGTGCCGGCACCAGTATCATCCTGACCTGGGCCGCCTTTGCCGTGGCGTTCTTTTTCCGCCCGCTCGGCGCGATTATTTTTGGCCGGCTGGGCGATCGTCACGGACGTAAACCGGTGCTTATCGGCGTACTGATCATGATGACGCTGGTGACGGCTGCTATCGGGCTGGTGCCGGACTATGCAGCTATCGGTCTTGCCGCGCCGTTAATGCTGACGCTGTTGCGGATTCTGCAGGGCCTGTTTGCCGGTGGTGAGTATGGCGGCGCGGTGTCGCTGATGACGGAAGCCGCCCCGCCAGGCAAACGGGGCCTGTATGGAGCATGGCAGTCGCTAACGGTGGCGTGCGGCCTGCTGGCCGGTGCGGCGACCGTCGCGCTGATTCCGCTGCTTATCGGTGAAGAGGCGATGTTCGCCTGGGGATGGCGACTGCCGTTTTTGCTGGCGCTGCCGCTGGGAGGCGCTGCACTCTGGCTGCGGGCCGGGCTGGATGAGTCGCCGCAGTTTAACGCTGCGCGGCAGGCTCCGGCGCCGGAACGCGCTTCTTTCACCGCCACATTACGCGCCATCGCGCTTGCCATCAGCCGCCTGATGGTCTGGTCAGCCGCGGGCTACACCTATCTGGTGATTATGCCGACCTATCTGCAAACCACGCTGCATACCGGCTTTAATCAGGCGCTGCTGATTGCCGTGATCTCAAACCTCGGTTTTGCCGCCACTATTCTGCCCGCCGGCTGGCTGAGCGATCGTATCGGCAGGCGTACCCTTATGCTGGTTGCCACCTTTATGCTGCTGATCTTCGCCCTTCCGCTGCTTGGGGTGTTGCAAAATCCCGCTTCCGGATTATTGACGAAAGCGCTGGTGGTCTTTGTGGCTGGTGCGCTGGTCGGCATGCTGGCAGGCCCGGGACCCGCCATGCTGGCAGAGATGTTTCCCACGCGGGTGCGGTACACCGGCCTGGGTTTCGCCTATGCCCTCTCAAACGCGTTATTTTCCGGCTGCGCCGGGCTGATTATTTCAGGGCTGATTAAACAGACCGGAAATCCGGATATTCCGGCGTGGTACGTGATGATTACCGCACTGATTAGCTTTGTCGCGCTGCTGAGTTTAAATAAAGACGACCATAAGCGGCCATTATAATAACGACTGACGAGCGCCGGCGCAGAAATAACAGCGGAAGAGAAATAAACGTAGCGGGAAAAGGGCGATGTGCTGAAACAAAATATCCCGGCACGGACGTGCCGGGAAGCTGAGACTTACCAGTGATACTTGTTGCTATCTTCCCAGTCTTTCAGCTCTTTTTCTGCCTGGTCTTTACCGTAGCCGTAGCGTTCCTGAATGCGGCCCAGCAGCTGATCGCGTTTGCCGTCGGCAACGTCCATATCGTCGTCAGTCAGCTGACCCCATTTCTCTTTCACTTTTCCTTTGAACTGCTTCCAGTTTCCACTGATGCGATCTTCGTTCATAAGTGCTCTCCTGTTTGACGGTGAAAGCCGTCTGGCTTTATTGGCGCATCGCTTACATGCGTAACCATAACCGTAGCCTATGACGGCAAAAAATAAATGTTTTGCCGCACAAATCGGAAAATTTACTTCTGCAACGACTTTACGGCGCGTCAGGACTTATATTTCCAAATATAGGCTATGATTTTCAGGGTACTCAGCACTTTACCTGAGACCTTTCTTCATTACCGGGGTGATTAGTCTTTTATTTCATAGAGTAAATGATTTCGGGAATGCGAATCGCTTGATGTCGTCCATTGCCCCGCGCGGGGCTTAACGAGGCAATAAAATGGAATCCACAACGTTGGAAAAATCCTGGGGTGCTGAAATCCTTGCTGACGGCACCGTGCGTTTTCGTCTCTGGGCACCGGGTCAGCAGCAGGTAGCCCTGCGCCTGAACGGCACCGATTATCCTATGCAGGCGGAAAAGGATGGCTGGTTTACCCTGTCACAGTCAGGGGTGACGCCAGGTGCAGAATATCACTACGTGCTGGCCGATGGCAGCGTGGTGCCTGACCCGGCTTCGCGGGCGCAAAAAGCAGAGGTTAACGGTCCGTCACTGGTCATCGATCCGCAAAGTTACCGCTGGCAGCAGACTGAGTGGCGCGGACGTCCGTGGCAGGAGACGGTGGTGTATGAGCTGCATATCGGCACCTTTACGCCTGAAGGGACCTTTCGTGCAGCTATTGAAAAACTGCCGCAGCTGGCTGAGCTGGGTATCACCATGATTGAGGTGCTGCCGGTGTCGCAGTTTGGCGGTAATCGCGGCTGGGGCTATGACGGCGTCCTGCTCTATGCGCCACACACCGCTTACGGCAGCCCGGATGATTTCAAAGCGTTTGTTGACGCGGCGCATGCGCTTAACCTCTCCGTGGTGCTGGACATTGTGCTGAATCACTTTGGTCCTGAAGGCAACTATCTGCCGCTGCTGGCCCCGCAGTTTTTCCATGAAGAGCGCCAGACCCCCTGGGGAGCCGGTATCGCCTACGATGTGGATGCGGCACGCCGCTACATCTCTGAGGCGCCGCTCTACTGGCTGAAAGAGTATCGCCTCGACGGCCTGCGTTTTGACGCTATCGATCAGATTGAAGACAGCTCAGATAAGCATGTGCTGATTGAAATTGCAGAGCGCATTCGTCATGAAATTCCGGACCGTCCGGCACATCTCACTACGGAAGATTCACGTAACGTGATCTTCCTGCATCCGCGCGATGAACAGGGCAATACTCCGCTCTTCAGCGGAGAGTGGAACGACGATTTCCATAACGCTATTCATGTGCTGGCAACCGGTGAAACTCACGCCTACTACCAGGATTTTGCCGATGCGCCGGAGAAAAAAGTCGCGCGCATTCTGACCGAGGGGTTTGCCTATCAGGGTGAGGTCTCGGCCCAGAGCGGTGAGACGCGCGGCGTACCGAGTGCAGGCCAGCCCCCGGTGGCGTTTGTTGATTTTATTCAGAATCACGATCAGGTGGGTAACCGGGCACAGGGCGATCGCCTGATCACGCTGGCCGGAGAGGCGCGCACCAAAGTGCTCTACTCGGCTCTGCTGCTGTCACCGCATATCCCGCTGCTGTTTATGGGCGAAGAGTATGGTGAAACTAACCCGTTTCTGTTTTTTACCGACTTTCACGGCGATCTGGCGAAAGCGGTGCGTGAAGGACGTGCACGCGAGTTTACCGGCCATGCCGGACATGACGATGAGGTGCCGGATCCCAACGCGGAAGAGACATTCCGGCGTTCAAAGCTCGACTGGGCGAAGACGACCAGTAGCGAGGGCAAAGCCTGGCTGGCGCTGACGCGCACGCTGCTGTCGCTGCGTCAGCAGCATCTGGTTCCGCTGCTGGCGACGGCCGGGGGCCACAGTGGTCAGGTACTGGCGACCGGTGATGGCTACGTTGCCGTGCAGTGGCGCTTCCCGCAGGGCACGCTCTCTATGGCTTTTAATCTGGGCAATACCGCTCAGGTACTTCCTGATATGCCAGGCGAAACGCTGTTTGCCTGGCCGCAGGAGCAACATGAACTCGCGCAGAACGCCATTATCGTCCGTCTGGCACCAGGAGCAGCAGCATGACTATCCCGACCTCCACTTATCGCATTCAGTTTCGCAACGGCATGACCTTTGATCGTGCCACGGAACTGGTGCCTTACCTGCAGAAGCTGGGCATCAGCCATCTGTATGCTTCACCCATTTTTACCGCGACGAAAGAGTCAACGCACGGCTACGACGTCACCGATGCCAATGAAATCGATCCGGCTATCGGTGGCCGAGCGGGCTTTGATCGACTGAGCGCAGCCCTGCAGGCCGCCGGCATGGAGCTGATCCTGGATATTGTGCCTAATCATATGGCGGCTTCACTGGAGAATGCCTGGTGGCGTGATGTGATTGAACATGGGCAGGAGAGCCAGTACGCGCGCTATTTTGATATCGACTGGTCGCGCAGGCTGACGCTGCCGTTTCTGGGTGACGATTTCGATCGCGCAGTGGAAAAAGGTGATATCACGATTAAAGCCGATCCGCAGAGCGGTAAACCGGCGCTGGCGTATTTCGACAGCTACTATCCGCTGACGCCTGCGAGCTGGCAGGGACGTGAAGCAGAGCTGCTGGCGCTGACGGACCCTGCCGCCATTGCTCAGCTGCATGAGGAGCAGCCGTGGCAGCTTATGAACTGGCGTGAAGCGCGTAGCGCACTCTCCTATCGTCGCTTTTTTGAGATCACCGGGCTGGCAGGCGTACGCGTCGAAGATCCGGTGGTCTTTGAGGATTCGCACCGCCTTATTCTGTCACTGGTGCGCAGCGGCGCGGTCAGCGGCCTGCGTGTCGATCATGTCGATGGCCTCGCCGATCCGCTGGGTTATCTGCAGCAGCTCCGCACCGCGGCCGGCGAAGAGTGTTATATCACCGTAGAGAAAATTCTCGCCGACGGCGAACAGCTGCCGGAAGAGTGGCCCGTCTCCGGTACAACCGGCTATGAGTTTATTGCGGCACTCTCACATGTGCTGATTGACGATACAAAAATCGACACGCTGCGACTCGCCTATGAGTCAGCCACGCGTGAGCGCAATGATGTGGAAGCGGGCCTGCGCGCGGCGCGCGAGCTGATGGTGGATCGCAATTTTGCCGGCGAATTCAGCCGGCTGCTCTCACTGGCAACCGATGCTGCCGGACTGGAGCACCGCAACTTTGGTGAAGCGGAGCTGCACGTGGCGCTGCGCGAGCTGCTGATTGCCTTCCCGGTCTATCGCACCTATGGTCAGGCAGCGGGTATGCCGCTGGCGGGCGAAGAGCGTCTGCTCAGCGTGCTTGAGGGCGTAAAACATAGCGCATCCCCTGCTACCCTGAGCTTTCTGCAGGCACTGCTGCTGGGTGCAGTCAGTGAAGAGGGTGAAGCGCTGGCGGCGGAGTTTCGCGCCCGTTTCCAGCAGCTGACCGGACCGCTGATGGCAAAATCGGTTGAAGATACGCTGTTTTTCCGTAATCACGTGGCGCTTGCGATCAACGAAGTGGGTGCAGAGCCGCTGCCGCACGCGTTCTCACTGGCGCATTTTCATCAGGAGATGCAGACCCGTCTGCAGCACCAGCCTGACGCTATCTCCAGCACCTCCACGCACGATACCAAACGCGGCGAGGATGCGCGCGCGCGGCTCTATACCCTGAGCGAAGCGCCGGATGAGTGGGCAGAAAACGTGACGCGCTGGCAGCAGCTTAATCAGGAGCGCGTACAGCAGCTGGCGGACGGCCCGGCTCCGGAGCCTGCCGTTGAGTGGATGCTCTATCAGGCGCTGGCTGGCGTCTGGCCTGCTACGCTGCAGCCGGACGATCGCGCTGGCCTGGACGCGCTGTGCGAACGTTTTATTCCGTTTGTGGAAAAGGCGCTGCGTGAAGCGAAGCTGCGCACCGACTGGGCAGACAGTAACGAAGCCTATGAAAACGCCGTACTGAATTACGTGCGTCATCTGTTCGCTGCGGAAAACGTTGCGTTTCTCACGGACTTTGCCCAGGCGCTGCAGCCGTTTATCCGCGCCGGACTGGTGAACAGCTTTACCCAGACGGTGATTAAACTTACCGCGCCCGGCGTGCCTGATATCTATCAGGGCTGCGAAGCGCTGGATTTCAGCCTGGTCGATCCGGATAACCGCCGTGAACCCGATTTTACTACTCTCGTCAGTCAGCTTGATGCTGACGCCTTCCCTGACTTTACCAGTCAGCAGGGCTGGCTGAGCGGCAGCCTGAAACAGCAGATGGTTATGCGCCTGCTTCATCTGCGCCGCGATCACGCAGCGCTCTTCCGTTTCGGCGACTATCAGGCGCTGCACGCCAGCGGTGAACACGCAGAGAAAGTGGTGGCTTACGCCCGCCAGTCCGAAGCGGGCGCACTGATTGTGATTGCTCCGCGCCTGATCTTTGCTGACGCCCAGTGGGCAGATGTCTCGGTTGCACTGAGCGAGACGCTGTCGCACCGCACGTGGCTGAACGCTCTGAATGGAGAAACTTACGCTATCACCGACAGTATCGCGCTGGAAAACCTGAACTACAGCGCACCGCTGGTCCTGCTCAGCAGCTAACCCTGACTGATGGAACTGAAGTTATGCCTGCATATCTGTTCACTGAATGGAGAGGATTAAATGTCAAACGGTAAGCCTGTTGAGATCACAGCTGGTACAGGGTATCAGCTCGGCGCTAACTTTGATGGTGAGGGCGTTAACTTCGCCCTGTTTTCCGCACACGCTGAGCGGGTTGAACTCTGCCTGTACGATCCGAGCGGTCAGCATGAGATCGCCCGCTTTGATCTGCCGGAATATACGCACGAAGTGTGGCACGGTTATGTGCCCGGCCTGCAGCCCGGCGCGCTGTATGGCTATCGCGTGCATGGACCTTATGACCCGGAAAACGGGCATCGTTTCAACCCGAATAAACTGCTGATCGACCCGTATGCGCGGGAGCTGCAGGGCGACGTCGACTGGAACGAAGCGCACTTTGCTTACGAACTGCTGCATGAAGATAAAGATCTGACCTTTGACACGCGCGACAGCGGTCCGTTTACGCCGAAATGCCGGGTGGTAAACCCGAATGAGTTTGACTGGCAGGATCAGAACCGGCCATCCATTCCCTGGTCTCAGACGCTTATTTATGAGACGCACGTAAAAGGCTTTACCCAGCTTAATCCGCTGATCCCGGAAAATATGCGCGGCACCTACGATGGCATGAGCAATAAAGCCACGGTGGATTACATTAAAAGCCTGGGGGTCACATCGGTAGAACTGCTGCCGGTGCACTGGTTCCCGGACGATCAGCATCTGCTGGACAGAGGCCTGAAAAATTTCTGGGGCTACAATTCACTGGCGTTTTTTGCACCCGCCACGCGCTATTTTGGCCCGCGCGGCATTCAGGGCTTTCGCGATATGGTGCGCGGCTTCCACGATGCCGGTATCGAAGTGATCCTCGATGTGGTCTATAACCACACCGCCGAGGGCAATGAGCTTGGCCCGACGCTCTCATTCAAAGGGATCGATAACTTCTCCTACTACCGCACCCTGCCGGATCAGCATCGCTACTACATTAATGACACCGGTACCGGAAACACGGTTAATACCTCGCATCCGCGGGTACTGCAGCTGGTGACTGATTCGCTGCGCTACTGGGCAGAATCGATGCATATTGATGGCTTCCGCTTCGATCTCGGCACCATCCTTGGCCGTGAGCCGGAGGGCTTCGATCAGCGCGGCGGTTTCTTTGATGCGGTGACGCAGGATCCGGTGCTCTCTAAACTCAAGCTGATTGGCGAGCCGTGGGATATCGGCCCTGGCGGCTATCAGGTTGGTGGCTTCCCGCCGGGCTGGGCGGAGTGGAACGATAAATATCGCGACACGGTGCGTGAATACTGGAAAGGTGACAACGTTTCGACGGACTTCGCCGCGCGCCTGCTCGGTTCCGGCGATCTCTACGATCAGCGCGGTCGTCGTCCGTGGGCCAGCGTCAACTTCATTACCGCCCATGACGGGTTCACGCTGAACGACCTGGTTTCCTATAATGAGAAACACAACGACGATAACGGCGAGGATAATAACGACGGTCATAACGATAACCGCTCATATAATTACGGTGCTGAAGGCGCAACCGAAGATGAGGGAATTATCGCCGTACGCGAACGTCAGAAACGCAACTTCCTCGCCACGCTGCTCTTCTCCCACGGTACGCCGATGCTGCTGGCGGGCGATGAGTTTGGTCGCAGCCAGATGGGCAATAACAATGGCTACTGTCAGGATAGTGATATCTCCTGGCTCCACTGGGAAAACCTGCCGCCGTCGGCTGACGCGCTGCGTGAATTTACCAAACGCGTCATTGCCCTGCGTGCTAAACAGCCGCTGCTGCGCCGCGAAAGCTGGCGTGACGGCATGGACATCAAATGGTTTAACGCCGGCGGTGGCTTCCAGCAGTCGGAGCAGTGGGAAGAAGGCTCTACGCTTGGCGTCTATATTGGTCGTCCCGATCTGCAGCCGGAAGAAGGTATCTGGCACGACGTGCTGATGCTGTTTAACCCGTTTGAAGGGAATGTGCCGTTCCGTATTCCGCAGTTTGGTGAAGGCGGCTGGGTGCTGGAGCTGACCACGTCAGAGACCGCGAATGAAGGCCTGGTCATCACTCAGGAGCAGGATTTTGAACTGGAAGGGCGCAGCCTGGCGCTGTTCCGCCGTCCGTAACCCATCCCCCGCGGAGCCGCTCGCCGGCTCCGCATTTCTACCCGCCTGCTGCTCACGTTTCAATGCTCTTCGGCACGATTATGTTACAGGCTCTTCTGGCTATCTCCCTGCCCTCAGGCTTTCAGGATCGCTTTGAATTCATCCTGGACAATGCTATTCCTTCAATAAAGGTCACGATCGTTTCGGGCAAAGAATAATCTTAAAGTTAGCTTAAGACTAAAGCCGTAATCTGTTGCGTGCGCACTGCACGTGCGATGCATGCGCGTACGAAGATGGTAATTTCTGGAATAATTTGCCCGCCCTGTGCGGGTTTTTTTAAGTCAAATTTGCACTAATCCCGGACAAAGGCACTACGCTTCGCTTTTTATCAGTACCACTCTAACCTGCAAACAGCGATAACGGCGGTTATCATCACGCCTGCACGCTTTTTTTGCCTGCAAAAACAGTAGCTTTACGCACCAGAGAGATAGCCTATGCTGGCTGCACAATAAAATTCCACGTTAGAGGGATCTGTTATGTTAGCTGCCTCCGTACCCTGCACTAAAGAAGTTATGCCGTTACATCATGAGATCATTGATACCGTTCACCTGAACGGCTTACGCTGCCACATCATCTATAACAGCGTGGCACCCAGCGCCAGCGTCATTACGATGGACAGTGCGCCGTCTGAAAATGAGGCGAGCTGCCGTACCCTGGCGGCGCTGGAGCTTGAGCGCGTAGCCGGAATCAACACAGTGCTTCGCATCAAGTCGTTTTGGTCTGAGCCGGACGAAGGGCTATCAGGCATTGGTTTTGTTGAGCCGTCCTGTCTGGCAACGGCACTTTATAATGCACTTGCGACAAAGAAACGGATCACGCTGGTAGGGCTGTAGACAGATAGCTTATGCTGAATGAATCTGTCAGGCGCGGGTAATAAGGAGCGACTTATGACCGTAATACCCTTCTCATACAGTCCCGATACAATAGCGCGCTGCTTTAAACGGGTTGCCTCGTTTAACGCAGCCGGCACGCCCTGCCATGTTATTTATGACGTAAGGACACGACGCATTGCGCTTATGGAAGCCAGAACGTCCAATATTGAAGGATTTATGCGGCATAAAGTCATCGCAACGGTACAGGTAGAGCGTGTAAGAGACCAGAATGATCGGTATCACGTAACATCGTTCTGGACTCATCCGGCACAGCCTAAACACCTGAAAGCGGCCTTCCGCGCTGCGCTTAGTGATATTGAGGAATTTAAGCTGGTGTGGATATAACGTAAAAGCGCCCGCAGCGTGCGGGCTCTCCTGTCACTTTGTATCAGCTGCCGCAGCTTCCAGCGCATTAACCTTTTCCAGATATGAATCAGCCTCAGCCTTATCCATAATCACCCGGGCGCAGGCCATGCAATGACTGCCTTTTACATCGGGTACGATATCATTGGGATTACCCGTATTAAGCGGTACATCTCGCGTGTCGTAAACAAAAGCTTCTGAGCCACATGCCGGACATTTCATGCTATTTCTCCCTTTTTAAACCGGAGAAACAATCATAGCTGACAGACCTGAACCCGGCTGGCAGCGCCTGACCAAATTATGCGGCGTCAGCACCACTATCCTGAGATATCGTCACCAGATTCGATAATTTCAGATATTTCACACTCTCGTTTAATCGCCCGCAACGCCCTGCCCCCGACTTAAGCGTAAACAGGTGATTCGCTCATTTTATGCAACAGTTTGTCTCCTCTGGTGCTGTTTATCACTTTGCAACGTACAGATAGAGTGTGTGTTATCAGCAACGGCCGCAGAGGCCTGATAAAACTCAGGAGCAGCAAAATGAAAATTGCATTGATTGGCGCAACCGGACAGGCGGGTTCCCGCATTCTTCACGAACTCACTGCACGCGGTCATACCGTAACGGCTATTGCGCGCAATGCGGATAAGATTGCACCAGCCGAAGGGGTTATCCCGGCCGCGGGTGATATCAACGATCCACAGGCGCTGGCAGGCGTGCTGGCCGGGCACGATGCCGTGATCAGCTCAGTGCACTTCAGCGCCAGCGATCCCGATAAACTCATCGGCGCGGTAAAAGCGTCAGGTGTGAAACGCTATTACGTTGTGGGCGGCGCGGGCAGCCTGGAGGTTGCGCCAGGCGTAAAAGTGATCGATACCCCCACCTTCCCGGAAATATACAAAACGGAAGCTGAGGCGGGCGTGCGCTTTCTGGAAAAACTGCGTGCGCAGCATGACCTTACCTGGACCTTTCTTTCGCCATCCGCCCTGTTCACGGCGGGCGAACGCACCGGTAAATTTCGCCTGGGGAAAGATACGCTGCTGACCAATGAGCAGGGCAGCAGCATTTCGTTTGAAGATTACGCCATTGCGATGGCTGATGAGATTGAAACACCGGTGCACGCTAACCAGCGTTTTACCGTGGGTTATTAATGATCGAAGCGCAGAGACGCACCTCAGGGCAGCCTGAGGTGCTTTACCAGATAATCAATCAGTACGCGCTGCGCCTGCGGCATCTTTTTCTGCGTGAGATAGACTGCGCTGACCGCCAGCCGATCGGGTTCATATTCCGGCAGCAGCCTGACTAATCTGCCCGCGGCAATCTCCTCCTGCACGGCAAACAGCGGGAGCACAGCCATTCCGCCCCCCATTTTTACCGCTTTCAGCAAAATCGCTGCTTCATTGGTGCTGATACTGCCTGTTACGGGCAGGTCGATGACTTCATTTTCATGATGAAACCGCCACGCATGACCAAAACAGCTATAGGTCAGGCAGTTATGATCCTGCAGCTCGCGCAGGCTGCCGGGAGCGCCATGTTTATCGAGATAGGTTTTGCTGGCGCACAGCACTGAGGAGCAGTATCCAAGGTGACGCGCGTAAAGCGCCGGGGCGAGTGTGGCGGCGATGCGGATAGCCAGATCGATGCCCTCTTCTGCCAGATCAAGCGACCTGCCTGTAATCTGCAGATTAACCTCTATTTCCGGGTAGATTTGCAGAAAATCGATCAGCATGCCCGTCAGGCAGCACTCGGCCAGCAGGGCGTCAGCGGTGACTTTCAGCTTACCTCTCGGTACGGCAGTGGTCCCCGGCCCCATCGCGGTCAGTCCGTCGGCGAGCGTCCTGATCTCCTGACACAGCAGCAGCGCCTGCTCGCCGGCGACGGTCAGGCTCAGTTTACGTGTCGTGCGGTGCAGCAGACGCGAACCTGTCCACTCCTCCATCAGCGCAATGTAGCGCGATGCCATCGCCCGCGACAGGCCCAGATGCTCTGCCGCCGCCGTTATGCTTCCTCGTTTTGCCGTCTCTGCAAAGACGATAAGCGCTGTGATCCTGTCCATTCACTCACCTCGTGCAACAATGCACCTGAAGTATGCCTCTTTTACTGTTGCGCTGTCTGATTATCATCAACCACGGTAAACCCTGCAGGATGTTGATGATATCATCGCAGAATCTGTTGAGATCTGAGGCCTCCCGCATGACAGCTTTTTATCAATTCTCCGCGACCCGCCTGCAGGGTGAGCCGGTTTCAATGTCTGACTACGCCGGTAAGCTGGTTCTGGTGGTGAATACCGCCAGCCACTGCGGGTTTACGCGCCAGTATGCCGGCCTTGAAGCGCTCTGGCAGAAGTATTCGGCACAGGGGTTGGTGATACTCGGTTTCCCCTGCAATCAGTTTGGTAAGCAGGAGCCCGGCACTGCCGGTGAGATTGCGCAGACGTGCCATATTAACTATGGGGTAAGCTTCCCGATGTTTGAAAAAACTGAGGTTAACGGAGCCGCAGCACATCCGCTGTTTGATTATCTTAAGACGGAATTACCTGGCCTCGCTGGCAGGCGAATAAAGTGGAACTTTACGAAGTTTCTCATCGGACGCGACGGCCAGCCGTTGAGACGCTTTGCCCCCATCACCTCACCGGAAAAGATGGAGCCGGCAATCGTTGCGGCTTTGTGACATCACGCGGCGGGTGCGCAGGGTATCAGCAGCGTCAGGCAGAACGCATGGCGTCTGAGACAGGCGTGATGATAAGAAAAGCTGGCCCCGGCAGGGCCAGCCGAAATCAGAAGCTGTAATTAAAGCTGACTGAATAATTTGCCGGTTCGTTGAACGCCACACCGCCCGCCGGGTTGGTGTTGTATTCACGATCGAACAGGTTTTTAACGTTACCCTGCACAGAGAGTTCGCGGGTAACCTGATAGCGTGCAAACAGGTTAACCAGCGGATAGCTTCCCTGATAGACACGCTCAGTCTCGCCGGCAGGATTAATCGCTTCCTTATAGGTACGATTCTGCCAGTTAATTCCCCCGCCGACGGTCAGGTCAGATAGCATTGGCAGAGTGTAGCTGGTGAACAGCTTCAGGCTTGTCTGCGGCATATAGGGATTAGTGCGATCGCCGTCCGCATCCTTAGCCACATAGCGTGTGGCACCAAACGTTAACTTCAGGTTGTCTGTGACCGCACCATTGATCTCAAAGTCCACGCCGCGGCTGACCACGCCTTTGGACGATTTATAGGCGTTTTCACTACTATTATTTACGTATCTGTTGCTCTGTACCTGTCCGAGATTCTCCTGCTCAATACGGAACACCGACAGGCTCGCCATAATATCGCCGTTATTCCAGTCGCCTTTGATGCCCGCTTCGTAATCCTTACCCGTAACGGGCTTCAGATAATTTCCCTGCTGGTCACGATACGTCTGCGGCTGGAAAATGGAGGTATAGCTGGCGAAAGCAGAGTAATTTTCATTGATGTCATAAACCAGGCCGCCGTAAGGCGTGATGTTATTCTTCTCCGTATCCGCCAGGGTGCCGTGCGCGCTGTATTGAGTGTAGCGTGCGCCTGCGATCAGCGAGAGCGGATCGGTCAGCGAGAATCGCGCTGCAGCATAGCCCGCCTTCTGCCGGATGGTATCCTCAGAGGAGAGCGCCCATGCTGGCCAGTCGGGCTCAGCCACATCGCCACTCCAGCTGTTCCAGTCACCAATTTCCGCAGGGGAGAGAATGGATGTTGAGTAGAGATAGCGGTTGCGCTGGCGGCTGTAATCCACCCCTGCCACCAGCTGGTGTTGACGACCCAACATTTCAAACGGCCCGGTAACATAAGCGTCTACCGCCGTCTGGGTGCGAAGCCCTTTATACCATCCCGCATAACCGTAACCATTGCTGTTAAATATGCCGGTGGTCTGGTCCGGATATCCCGTCATGTAGAGCAGCTTGCTGTCAAAATCGGATTCGGTATGCGTGCCGTTCACCCGCACCTGCCAGCCGTTATCAAAATTCGTCGTCAGGTTTGCAAAGACCTTACGGGACAAAATGTTGTAGTGGGTCCAGTCGGCAGATGGGTTATCTGACCGATCGTAGTGAATTTTGCTGCCGTTGCTGTACCAGAGAGGCAGGCCGCCCCAGGTCGGGCCATCCGTATTGCGTGACTGATAGTCATACCCCAAGTCCAGAGTGGTGTTGTCAGTGAGATCTGCCGCCACGGTAGCATACAGAAACTTCTTACGCTTGTGGTAGCGGTCAACCCAGCTATCCTGATCCTGATACCCTGTCACCACGCGGCCGCGCAGCGTGCCGGAATCATTCAGCGGTCCGGAGAGGTCGGCTACATAGCGCTGATTGTCCCAGCTCCCGTAACTTGCGGAGAGATCGCCGGCAAAGGTTTTGCTGTCAGCTTTCTTGCGGATCATGTTTATGGCAGCCCCCGGATTGCCGGTGCCGGTCATTAATCCGGTGGAGCCGCGTACGATATCGATACGCTCATAGATCGCGGTGTCGCTGTCGGTTTCACCAAAGTTCCACGCGCCGGTCTGCGTGGAAGGAATATCATCGTAGGTGTAGTTGTTGATGTAGAAGCCACGGGAGTAAAAATCCACGCGCTCGGAGTCATTCTGTGACGCCGAAATACCGGTCACGTTCGCCAGCGCATCGCCCACGTTTTGCAGGTTCTGATCTTTGATGCGCTGCCGGGTCAGCACGCTGACCGACTGCGGTATATCACGCTGAGTCAGATTCAGTTTGGTTCCGGCGCGCGTGGCCGGAACGGTATAAGCGCGTGCGGGATCAGATGTGCTGTCATCACTGGTATCAGCGGTGACCACCAGCGACTGCTCGCTGCGGTGATCGCTCTCTGCTGCAAACGCGCTTTGGAGAGTCACGGCTTCGATAATAGCGAGCGTCAATAGTGAATAACAAAACGTTTTGGTCATGCCTGGCATGGCAATGGCGCGAACAGTAGAAATCTCTTTGAAAGACACTTAAATACCTCATTTATTATAGTTAATGCTTTTGACTTGCCAGCCTTATATGCCATTCAGAAAGTGCATATATATGCCAGACACAGCTCATGCATACGCTATAGTAAATGCAAATGATATTGATTGTCATTTGGTTTATCATCAAAACTCACTCTCTTCTGCTGCAATGCGCGCACGCTGATGTGCAACTGCAATGACAAAACGGTGACGTCTAAAAATGGACAGCTATCAGAGCCGTTTACCTTAAGTCCCTGCCGGATCAACGTGACGAGGATGCTGCAAATAGCTGGCGCGTTGTCATCATATTGATGGGGTCTGCTTTAGGGTAAATCAGATCAGGGCACGGGAGATAAGCTCTGTTCCGAATACCATCAGGAGCAGGAGAAAACAGCGTCTGAAAAGCCGCGCGCTGATATGCATCCGCAGTTGCTGTCCCAGCCACATACCCGCCAGCGCAGGTAATACGGACATCAATGAGAGTGAGAGCTGCTCCGTTGTAAAGGTGTTGTGCAAATAAAGCCCTGCAGAGAGCCCTATCGTCGAAACGGTGAATGAGAGGCCCAGCGCCTGGACAAGCTCATCTTTACTAAAGTGAAGCGACTGAAGAAATGGCACGGCCGGTATAACAAATACGCCTGTTGCGCCGGTAATCACGCCGGTTATGCCACCAATAATGGGTGACAGCCATTTCTCCGTGGTCAGTGAAACCGCAAAAGAAGGTGAAGCCAGCGCAAAGAGAGCATAGATAATTAACATCCCGCCCAGACCACAGGCTGACCAGATGGGATCAACGCTGACAAGCAGCGAAGAAGCTGCGATTGTGCCCGTTAAACTAAGCAGCATCATCAGCCACAGACGGCGGATAATCGGCAGCGCTGAAGGGCCGGTAAAGAGCTGCAGCACATTGGTGACAAAAGAAGGAATAACCAGCAGAGCCGCTGCGGCTGGCGGAGACATAAGCAGGCCAAGTAATCCCATAGCCACCGTTGGTAAGCCCATTCCGGTTACGCCTTTAACAAAGCCGGCGAGTATAAAAATGATAAAAAAAGTGAGATAAAGTTGTTCGCTCATAAAACCGCCCCGCCTGATGATTGCAGTGATTCAACCATCCCGGCGATCAGTGGACAATCTGGTTTAAGCGCATCATGCTTCGGATAACCCGAAGGCTGAAAAGAGGTCACTATGAAGCTGGATTTTTCTGACCTGAAACTTGTCGTCTCCATTGCTGATGCAGGCAGCATTACCCGGGGTGCGCGGCATGCCTGCCTGGCAATCGGCTCAGCCAGTGAGAGACTCAGATCCATAGAAGCCGATATCGGGGCAAAGCTGTTTACCCGCCATCCGAGAGGGATCATTCTTACTGAGGCTGGCGAAATTCTGGTCTGTCATGCGCGTGAACTACTCTTCCGCCAGGAGAAGCTGAAAGCTGAGCTGGGCGCTTACATTACTGGCGTAGCCGGGAAAATAGGATTGTATGCCAACACCTCAGCCATGACCGGGTTTCTGCCCGGCAGGCTTGCGCGATGGCTGGCAGAATATCCGGATGTGACTATTGAGCTGGAAGAGCGGAGCAGCGCAGATACCATTAACAGCATACATAATGGCACCGCTGAAGCAGGCCTCGTCTCAGATGCGGTTGATGCGCGCAACCTCATGCGTGAACCCCTAGCAGATGACAATCTTGTTCTGATTGTCCCATCCTCTCATGTGCTTGGTTCGAGAGAGCATGTCTCTCTCGCCGACGTCTATGATGAGCCTTTTATTGGTTTATACCCCGGTAATGCGTTGCAGGATCATATCAGCAGACATGCCAGAGCGTCTGGCCACTCACTGAACTATCGCATCAGAATGAGCGATTTTGAGGGAATGTGCGAAATGGTCAGTAACGGTATCGGCGCAGGGGTTCTTCCTTTATTGACTGCTGAACGTTTCAGTAGCAAATTCCTTTACCGCATAGTGCCCCTCACCGACCCGTGGGCGCAGCGGCGGATCTGTATTTGTTATAAAACACCGCAATCGCTTAGTCCCGGCATGGCCAGACTGCTCGCTTTTCTCAGGATAAGGGAGGTGTAATTCTCTTGTCAGGCCGTTTTGAATTTTGCCGTAAGCTTTAAAGAGATTTTAATTCAGCCTGCCAGCATTAAAAGCATGCGGCAGGCCAAACGCTTTTTATTATCAGAGGTACTGATGAAAACGCTGGTTCTGTCTCTGCTCTTGATTCCATTCATATCGGATGCTGCCCTGACCGCACCTGATTATCCTGGCTGCAATGTCAACGTACAGCGTCAGATTACAGGCGAAACGGGAGGATCAATGTCCGACCCGCTGCAGGCTCATGTCTCTGTACGCGCTAACATCCTGCAGGCAGATATCGGTACTGCCCGCAAAGCGCGTGCTCTGACTCAGTTGGGCGCCGATAAACTATGGCAGCGTGTCGAGGCCGTGCGGCGTGATACTGACAGGTTAGTACAGAAACAAGGTTTTCTGAGTGCAGCTGAACGTGCAAGCTACGATCGTGAACTGGATGATGTGGCCGCAGTGCTCTGTAGATAAATTGCCGGCTTCTTGTCTGGGGGAACAGTACCAGGCAAAGTCATACGCGCGTTCAACAGCCAGGAGCCATTACAACAACAGGGCATAACAGCGGCCGGAAATGACGCTCCACCGGGCGCTCAGGATTCATGCGGCAGACCTTCCCTGTCAGCATTGTGTTGCCAGGGTTTCCTCCCGACACAGATCCTGTTCAGCATACAGATATACCTGAGGTCGCAAACAGGTATGCCTCCTGCTATACCTCACGCTGCCGGTGCATTTTTCGGGATCGGCAGATAGTGGCGTGATTTTGTTCTGCCCAGTAAATAAGCTGTTGCATCGGTACCAGAAAAGATCTTCCGAGGTTCGTCAGCGCATACTCAACGCGGGGAGGAATTTCTGCATATACTGTCCGGCTGATATAACCATCTGTTTCGAGACGTTTTAGCGTTCGGGAAAGCATTTGCCGTGAAATATCTTCAATTTCCCGATTCAGCTCATTAAACCGTATTGTACGTTCTGCCAGCGCTTCAAGAATAAGTAAACTCCACTGATCCCCTATCTGATCCAGCACATCGCGTATCGGACAGAGCTGCCCGTATTGAGTGATAATTTCATCATCGTTTTCTTTTCCCATTTTTGATATTGCCTCGTATTTGTCAGTCACTTTTCTGTGACCAGGTAAGAAAATTGTGACCTCTTGTTGAGGGCCAGAAAGCAAGGTAACCTGAATTTGTTTTACGGTCTATTTTTGTGACCTTTTTTATATCTCAACTCATTCCGAAGAGTTTTTGACAGGAGATCTCTAATGAAGAAACGTATTCAGGCCATGGTATTTATTACCGGTATGCTCATGGCCGATTCTGCCCTGACGGCTCAGACAGAAGCCGAACGTACAGATGAAGAAGCAAACCGCAGGCTGGTTATAGATTTTTATGATCGGTTTTTTAATCGTCATGAGACCAGAGAAGCAGCTAAAGTCGTGGCTGATAATTACCGTCAGCACAACCCGGAAGTACCGGACGGAAAAGCACCGTTCGTCGACTATTTCACCGGTTTTTTCAGGAGTAATCCGCAGTCGCATGCACGCATCATACGCAGTGCTGTCGATGGCGACCTGGTATGGTTGCAGGTTCATTCTGTCAATAACAATCATGATCGCGGTCAGGCTGTGCTTGACATTTTCCGGGTCAGTGAAGGAAAGATAGTGGAGCACTGGGATATTATTCAGAATGTACCGGAGCAGGCGGCCAACGATAATACAATGTTTTGATTATACGGCGGGTTGATTCAGCGCTTCCTCTTTTGATATATCTTCGGGCTTTTCTGACAAACCCGAAGATACACCGTGCCGCAACCACGTTATGTGTTAAACGATATACCGGGATTATGTTTACCGGCGTTGTTTTGTATTTGGCATAAACAGCGTAGCGAAGCCCAGCAGCGGCAGGAAAGCACACAGGCCATAAACCCACTCAATGCCGTATATATCTGCCATCTTGCCAAGACCGGCGGCGGCGAGCCCGCTGACGCCAAACATGGTGCCAAACATGATCCCGGCGACCATCCCTGCACGACCCGGAACAATTTCCTGAGCGTAAACCACCAGCGCAGAGAAAGCTGAAGAGAGGATCAGGCCGATAAAGATGGTGAACACAATTGTCCAGACCAGGCCAACGTGTGGCAGTAACAGTGAAAACGGGATAACGCCTAAAAACGAGATCCAGACCACCGCCTTACGACCGATGCGATCGCCTATCGGTCCGCCGGCAAACGTCCCGACCGCCACCGCCGCAAGAAACGCAAACAGGCAGAACTGCGCGTGCTCCAGCGGCATGCTGAAGCGGTGGACGAGATAAAACGTAAAATAGTTGCTCAGCGAAGCGATATAGGTAAATTTCGCGAACATCAGAACGCTGACCACGGCCAGCGCCTGAAAGACTTTTGCCCGGGAAAATGTCTGCAGCGGGGCGCTGCCGTGGCGCTTCATGTGCGCCTGACCGTGGCGGGCGGACCACTGGCTAAGCCGGGTCAGAATAACAATCGCGACCAGCGCGCACAGCATTAACCAGGCGACAGAGAGCTGGCCATGAGGAATAATCAGCAGCGCGGCCAGCAGAGGGCCAAACGCCGATCCTGCGTTTCCGCCAACCTGAAAAGCGGACTGCGCGGTACCAAACCGTCCTCCCGACGCCATACGGGCGATGCGCGAGGCTTCCGGATGAAAGACGGACGATCCAACGCCAATCAGCGCAGCGGCAACTAAAATGACTATAAAATTGCCGGCAACCGCGAGCAGCCCGATCCCCAGCAAGGTGACGCCCATGCCCGCAGGCAGCAGAAAGGGTCTGGGGTGTTTATCCGTATAAAGTCCGACCCAGGGCTGGAGCAGGGACGCCGTTATCTGATAGACGAGAGATATCAGGCCAATCTGCGCGTAGGTAAGCGTAAAGTTCGCTTTAAGCATGGGGTAAATCGAAGGCAGTACGGCCTGAATCATATCGTTACAGCCGTGCGCAAGCGCGGTAGCGCCTACGATACTGACAAGGAACCCCTGAGCGGGGCTGGCTGTTTCCGCGGCAGGGATCGCCGGAGAGTGTTCAGATTCTGTAGAGTGTGAAGCCATAGTCATGTCTCTTTGCGGGTGAAGGTAAGTCAGTTTTAATTATCTGTTCTTTGCTACAGTTCGCCGTATTAGCGGCATTTAACCAGTCAGGATGCCGTCAGACGGATAATCATAAATGCAGGGCTTTAATCTGAAATGCCAAACAATATAGATAAAAAGCCAGGACACGATGAGACAATCGGGTGGTCTGCGCTTGCCAAACGCTACCAGCGGGGAGATATCGCTCAGCCGCATTACCACGCTGAGGGACAGCTGCTGTATGCAACTCAGGGAGTGATGCTGGTTGAGACGGGCGATAAACACTGGGTAATTCCCCCGCAGCGGGCGCTCTGGCTCCCGGCGCTTCAGGAACATAGCTACAGCCTGCTTTCACATACCGAACTCCGCACGCTCTATTTCAGTCGCAGCCTTATTAATGCATGCAGCCGCTTTACCAAAAGTGACGCCGTCCACGTCATCACAGCGACGCCTCTGGTGAAAGAGCTGATAGCCGGACTGTTCAGCACCGGCTATCAGGCAGGCAGCCAGCGGGCAATGGCGCTGTTGTTAATGGAAATACTCAGTGAAGCAGAGCATCAAATGACCGGGCTGCCCATGCCGCAGGACGAGCGCCTGTCCCGGGTCGCCACCGAGCTGCTGGTAAACCAGCGCTGGGCAACGTCAATGAGCGACATGGCGGATCTGGCGACGATGTCAGAGCGCACCTTCTCCCGGCTTTTTATCCGTGATACCGGGTTTAGCTTCAGAAACTGGAAGCAGCGGGCGCGGATCTGCGTCTCGCTGGATCTGCTCTCAGCGGGTACGCCTGTTAAGCAGGTCGCTTATCAGCTTGAATTCTCCTGCCCGGCTGCATTTACGGCAGCATTTCGTTCAGTGCTGGGCGTCACTCCGCACAGTTTTTTGACCTGAACTTTGCGCAAGTCGGGTGCCAGCGCTTAGCCAGTTAGATCGCGGGCAGGAAACAGAAACCGGCCACGATACAGGTCTCGGTAGACTGGCATCCTGTCCTGCCCCCCTATCGTTAATTCATTGCTGCACTCCAGGCGTTGAAACCCAGAATAGCCGCTGCGTAGAGACTTATCGCAATAATACTTACGCAAGTCCCGTATGTGATAGGTTTTGCCGAATCACCAGTTCCCAGGTAGTGCGTCTCCAGCACAATAATATTTGCTGCGGGTGGCAGCAGGCAAAACAGATATAACGTTGCCGGATTATCAGCTATGAGTCTGAAGTTAAGTAATATTGCGAGGATAAACAGTAACGATATCAGCACGGCCATTACGATCGACCTGAGCAGAAAAGGCCTGACCTCCTGCAAAACATCGCTGAATGAGAACCTGATTTTCGACAGCCAGAGCCCGAGCACGGCCATACCCAGGAAACTCATCATAAATTTCGCTACGCTATAGAGGTCTGCTCCCCAGCGGTTAATGTCGTGACTGAAAGGGATCAGCGCAGCTCCAATAAATAGCGCCAGCACCGGAGGAGTCTGAACCAGTTGCAGAAGGTCAAACCGGTTCCCTGATAGCATCCCGGCCCCCACTGAATTTCCTATGATCGAGCTGCCGACGTAAGCAGCAATGATTATGGTAGCAGCATCATTACCAAACAGTGCGCTGGCAACAGGCAGCCCCAGCCACCCGATATTGAGGTAGCTGAAACAGAGACTTCTCACCGCATCGCGCATAATTCGCTGGCAAGTAATGAGCATAAACAGCATAGATACTGCTGCTGCAATGATAATGGTACTCATGCTATCAAAACGGGTAGATATATTAAAAATGATTACAACGGGGATAGCGACACGCGTCAGAATCCACGACGCCGCCGTTTTGAAATCCAGTGCAGTTTGACCTACAAGCCAGCCGGCAAACAAATAAACCAGGGGAAAGAAAATAGTCACAATGCTTCCTTTGCGTCTGCTGAGCTGAATTCTATAGCCCACTGTTTAGCCCAGGTCTCCGCACAGCGTGCGTTGAACCAAAAGGCATTGGTTGAAAATAAACTTCCTTTATTGAGCGGCCCGATGTTAAACAGGCCAGAGACCTTACGGTTGTTAACCCTGCAATGAAAAGTCAGTGGGTCAATATTAATGCCGCCGCAGGGATGTTCTTCAATTAACGACTGGCTAAGCAGGTCATTCAACAATGGCTGTGTTGTTTGACCAATATCAACCCTGCCTCCTGTTGCATCCCAAAAATGACGGAATGAAAGCGTTTCTGACCGGGTTTGTAATACATAACGGCTGTCAGTGTATTCCGGAGGAGCAAGCGCCTGATGAAACCTCACCATCCCATGAGCAGAAGCCTCGATCAGTTCACCAAACACCTCCTGAGGTACCGGATGCCGCCAGGCGGCCCACACCGCACCGTACATTTTCGTAAATCGCAGCTTTTGTTCGGATGTGAATGCGTTCCAGAGCTTGTGCATATACGGCCGTGTTGAAACCAGAACATCCTGCCAGGGCAGATCACCATTCTCCGCACGCGTAAGCAGCATGCGGAAATACTCGGTCTGCCGCTCCTCACGTAACAGCTTCATAGCAAGCCGGAATTCCCCTTTATCTCTGAGAAGGTGAAACTCTTTTCGGAGGAGGCGGGAGAATACGTTCAGCATGTCTTCACTTTCCGCAGTAGCAGACATGATATTACGCCAGGTCAGGTGAACGGGTGTATAGCGAGCACTGCTTGTCAGGCAGGTCGGAACATAACCGCTGCGCGAAAAGAGATGGATTTTTACCTGACTTTTGCCGAACGCATAGCGAAACGCATCAACAGCCGTGAGACCGCTACCGGCGATGATTAGCGGCGCAGCAGAAGACTGATCAAACTGCGTATAATGCGAAATAAAACCAGGCTTTCCGATGAACGCCGGAAAGGCGCTTTCAGATAATGCCCCCACGCACATCACAACGTTACGAGCAAAGAGTGAGTTGCCGCTGTCATCGCACAGGGAGAACAATTCGCCCTGTTTCCTGATGCTCACCACGCTGTGGTGGAATTCATCAATTTTCAGTATCCCGGTCTGCTTAACGTTACGGTAAGTCTGGCGGAGAAAATCTGAGTATCTGAGGCGCGATGGCCAGCGTTCACGGGAGTTAAAAGTGGAATGTAACCAGTGGCCAAATAGTTCCGGTTCAGTTGCGGTCACTGACATCAACCCCGGCGGGGTATTGACCTTATGCATGGCATCAGCATCACCAAAGGCTTTTCCTTTTGCAAAACTGGCAGCGGGGTTGAAAACGGCAATACGCGGCTGAGCCGTTCTGATGCTATAAATTTCATCCTGTAACTGGCTGAGTAAACATGTTCCTGTTGCCCCCAGCCCTACAACTGCAACGTCATACATGACTAATACGTCCGGTTAATCATTTGAATTGCTTATATAACAACAATCCCAGACTTAGGTAAATAAATATCAATTAATGTAAATTTATATGGATAGATAACTTAAGGTGTTGATATAAATAATAATAAAATCAAAACAGAAAGTATCAACTGTATTAATCTGCTATTTCGGAGTTTCGCATTGCGCCTTCATAGATAAACTTTAGTTCTTTGATGAGCGCTTTTGCACGACTTTACATCCAGTGATTCAACGTCATTCAGTGAGCTTTCATGATCAACATCACGCAATCAGAAGCGCCGCTAAACTGAAAAAGCAGTTTGAAGTCTTCGCTCTGGATCCTCTCAGTTAACTGAACCTTTATCCCATGCTATACCATCACAGTATACCGGCCAGAGCTGAAGATCTGGCTCGCCGGGGAGCCGGTATCAATAAGAGAGTAGTAGAGAATAATGACCGCTTTTTAATGAAAGCAGACCTTACTTTCAGCTGGTTCATTTTTTATCACTTCCCGTTTGCTGCAAAGTGAACCAGGGGCTTACCCACTGCCTTCGTGACCTTATTCACATTTTGCTTAAATAAATACCTTAACTGCCACCAGACGGCTGATAAAAGCACACTGAATGACCTGAAAGGTTATTTATTTGTTACATATATGTTATAAAAAGGTTAATGCAAATTGGTTTTTAGCCTTTTCAGAAACATAACCTATATGGAAAGCCGGATAAATTAACAATTAAATAACAAAAAATAGAGTTAATTTTAACATAAATGGATTTCGATCACATTTCGATCAGGGACGAGCGAAAAACGATATCCCCTTAAGTTAATCTCGGAACGTGGATGTAAAAGCGGTCGCCTCTCCCCCTTTGTCAGAACCTTATAAGAAAGGTAACAAAATGAAATTCAACCTCGCATTGGTCAGTGCATGTGTCGTTTCAGCCTGCATGTTATTTACAACACCTTCATTCGCCGCCAAACCTTATGATATCGCCGTCGTTGCCAAAGTTACGGGTATTCCCTGGTTTACCCGTATGGAAGTCGGCGTAAAAGAAGCAGCGCAGAAACTTGATGTCAACGCATACCAGGTGGGTGCTTCTACCCCAGACCCGGCCCAACAGGTCAAGGTCATTGAAGATTTGATCGCTAAAAAAGTCGACGCCATCATTGTGGTACCCAATGACGCTAAAGTACTGGAACTGGTGCTGAAAAAAGCCCGCGATCAGGGCATCGTGGTATTAACGCACGAATCGCCGGATCAGCAAATTGGTCAGTGGGATGTCGAAACCATCGACAGCCAGAAATATGCTCAGGCCAATATGGATGAGCTGGCAAAAGATATGGGCGGTAAAGGGGGTTACGCCATTTATGTCGGCTCTCTGACCGTGCCATTGCATAATGCGTGGGCCGATGCCGCAATTAAATATCAGAAAGAGAAGTATCCAGACATGCATGAAGTAACGTCACGTCTGCCGGTGGCCGAAAATATCGATAAGTCATACTCCACCACGCTGGATATAATGAAAACCTACCCTGACCTGAAGGGAATTATCGGTTTCGGCTCGCTCGGCCCGATCGGTGCCGGTCAGGCTATTCAGCAAAAACGCGCCAAAAATAAAATTGCGGTTGTCGGTATCGCTATGCCAGGCCAGGCGGCTCCTTACCTGATGCGCGGCGATATTAAGAAAGTTCTGCTGTGGGATCCGAAAGATGCCGGGTATGCCCTGGTGACAGTTGCCGATCAGCTGCTTCAGGGTAAAGACGTTACCAAAGATCTGAGCATCGAAAAATTAGGCAAAGCTGATGTAGATATGGATAAAAAAGTGATCCGCTTTAATAAAATTCTTGAAGTCACACCAGAGAATGCGAAATCACTGGGCTTCTGACAGGCCGTTTTAATCATTTTATTTTCCGGAGAAACATTATCTCCCGCGCCACACCAGGTAAATAGAAACAGATATGGCGTTGTATGCTGTGCTGTATCTGAATTTCTACTCAGATATTTATAACCTATATCCTGAATATCCCGGATTGGGTGAACACTAATCCAGGCAATCACATTCGTCAGTAACCTGGCGGAGTAAGTGCAGCCAAAGCCCAGCCCGAATATAACCGGTATGCTTAAGGACCTGTGATGGATATGCTCAACACGCCCCCTGCCCCTGCTGAAGCCTTTATCAGTCTTGAGAAGATCAGTAAAAAATTCCCCGGCGTATTAGCCCTGGATAATGTTAGCCTGACGCTTAATAAAGGCGAAGTACATTGTCTGGCCGGTCAGAATGGCTGTGGTAAAAGCACCATAATTAAAGTCATTTCCGGCGTCTATCAGCCGGAAAAAGGCGCGACGATTACGCTGGACGGAAAACTATTTCATACCCTGACGCCGCAGCTCTCTTCCTGGTACGGTATTCAGGTTATTTATCAGGATCTGTCCCTCTTCCCAAATCTGTCGGTAGCCGAAAATATCGCCATTAACCGTTATCTTCCGGGCGGTGATTTTTGGGTACATCGTGAGTCGATGCGCAATAAGGCTGTAGCGGCGATGCAACGCGTCGGCGTTTCTCTGGATCCGGATCGTAAAGTAGAAAAACTTTCGATCGCCGACCGTCAGTTAGTCGCAATATGCCGTGCAATCGCCGCTGATGCCACGCTGGTGATCATGGATGAACCGACGGCCTCACTGACCCGAACCGAGGTTAATGGCCTGCTGCGGGTAGTGAGCGAGCTGAAAGCCGCCGGTATCTGTGTGGTTTTTGTCAGCCACCGTCTGGATGAAGTAATGGAAGTGGCTGACCGCATCAGCGTAATGCGCGACGGCAAACTGGTCGGCACCTGGCCGGCGAGCGAACTCGACAGCAACGAGCTGGCGTTCCTGATGACCGGTCAGCGCTTTACCTACAGCCACCTGCCGCACCGGGCCCCTGCCGAAGTAACGCCGCTACTGGAGATCAGCCATCTGAGCCGCAAGAGTCAGTATCATGATATCTCGCTGTCGCTGCGCCAGGGCGAGATCGCATCGATTGTTGGTTTGCTCGGTTCAGGGCGTACGGAACTCTGTCTGAGTCTGTTTGGCATGAGTCAACCAGACAGCGGCGAGATCCGCATCAACGGTAATGCGGTGAAATTCCACTCTAACCGCGACGCTATCCGGCACGGTATTGCCTATGTGTCAGAAGACCGCCTGACGCAGGGGCTGATAATGGAGCAATCCATTTACGATAACACGCTGGTATCCATTTTCGACAAGCTGCACACCCGCGCAGGATTGATGGATCATCACAAAGCCGCTCTGGTGGTGAAAGGGCTGATCCGCGATCTGAACATTAAAGTTTCGGACAGCAGTTTACCCGTGAAGACGCTTTCCGGCGGTAATGCACAGCGTATCGCCATCGCCAAATGGGTGGCGACGCAGCCACGTATCCTGATCCTCGATTCGCCGACGGTTGGTGTGGATATTGCCAACAAAGAGGGAATTTACCGCATCGCACGCGATCTGGCGGAGTCCGGCATGGCAGTGCTGATGATTTGCGATGAGATCCCGGAAGCGTATTACAACAGCCATCGTGTGCTGGTAATGCGCAAAGGTGAACTGGTAGCGGAATTTGCGCCGCATCAGAGCAGCGAAGCGCAGATTGCGGAGGTGATTAATGGGTAATAAATCGCTCTCAAAACTGTTTTCACAGCACGAATTCTGGCTGGGATTACTGGTTCTGCTGTTGGTGATTGGTCTGAGCGTCCGCACCAGCGAATTTATGACGCTGGGTAACCTGACGGACGTCGCCACCAGCTACGCCATTCTCGGCATTCTGGCCTGCGGTCTGTTTGTGGTGCTGATCGCCGGAGGTATCGACATCTCCTTCCCGGCCGTAACCTCCATCGGCCAATACGTTATGGCGAGTTACATCATCCATCACGGTGGCAGCTTCCCACTGGCATTTGCTCTGTCGATGGGTACCGGTTTGCTACTTGGGCTGGTCAACGGTTTTCTGATTTACTGGCTGCGCGTGCCGGCCATCATCATCACCATCGCCACGCTGAACCTGTTCTACGGTTTGCTGGTGTATCTCACTAACGGCACTTGGCTGTACGGTTTCCCCGACTGGTTTATGAACGGCATTAACTGGTTTTCCTTTACCGCCGCCGACGGTTACGACTATGGCCTCACCCTGCCGCTTCTCAGCCTGCTGGGGGTGATCATCGCCACCGGGGTACTGATGAACCGGACCCGCGTGGGTCGCCAGATTTACGCAATGGGCAGCAATCGTGATGCCGCTTCGCGGCTTGGTCTGAATATTTTACGGCTGCATTTCTACGTCTACGGTTTTATGGGTTTGCTGGCGGGAATTGCTGCCGTGGTGCAGGCGCAAATCACTCAGTCAGTTGCGCCTAACTCCCTGCTCGGCTATGAGCTGACGGTCCTTGCCGCTGTAGTTTTAGGCGGTACCAGCATGACCGGCGGGCGGGGTTCGCTGACCGGCACCATACTGGGCGTGATGCTGCTGGCCTTCCTGCAGAATGGTTTGACCTTACTCAGCATTTCAGCTTACTGGCATCAGGTATTCAGCGGCGTAATCATTCTGGTCAGCATCAGCAGCACCGCGTGGAATGAAAAACACAAACTGGCAAAGGGAATCTGACATGACAACCATAAACCGACTCTTCCCCGGCGACCGCATCATCCGTTTGCAGTTACTGATTATCGTCGCCGTTGCCGTACTGTTTTCGTTCACGCTGGGCGGCAGCTTCTACAGCGTCGGCAATTTCCAGTCAATCGCTTCACAGTTACCGATTCTGGGCATGCTGGCGCTGGGGATGGGCATTACCATGCTTACCGGCGGTATCAACCTTTCGATTATTGCCGGTGCCAATGCCTGTTCGCTGGTGATGGCGGCCATTCTGGTGGCCCACCCTGACCAGCCGCACTATTTCGCACTGGCGATGCTCGCCGGACTGGCCGTAGCGGTGGTCATTGGCGTGCTCAATGGTGTACTGATCGCATATATCGGCGTTTCGCCGATTCTGGCGACGCTCGGTACTATGACACTTATCGCCGGGCTGAATATTCTGCTGACCAACGGCACAGTGCTTTCCGGTTTTCCGGCGGCCATTCAGTATCTCAGTAACGGTAGCCTGATGGGCATTCCGGTTGCGCTGCTGTTATTTCTGCTGGTAGCGCTGCTGCTGTGGGTCCTGCTGGAACATACCACGCTGGGTCGCAGCCTGTATCTGATGGGCTCCAATGAACAGGCTACGCGCTTTAGCGGTGTTAATACGCACAAAGTCACCATTGCAGTGTACGTGCTTTCGGCGCTGCTCGGATGGGGTGCAGCACTGCTGATGATGTCCAAATTTAACTCGGCAAAAGCGGGTTACGGCGATGCCTATTTACTGGTGACCATTCTGGCCTCTGTGCTCGGCGGAATTAATCCTGACGGCGGTTTTGGCCGGGTCCTCGGACTGGTGCTGGCGCTAATCGTTCTGCAAATGCTGGAGAGCGGCCTGAATCTGATGGGCGTCAGCAGTTACCTGACCATGGCGCTGTGGGGATGCGTTCTGATCCTGTTTATCGCTCTGCAAAACAGAAAATCATAAGCGAAAGCTTTCTAAAAAAAGGAAAGAACATGGCGAGTTATTTTATCGGCGTAGACGTAGGAACCGGCAGCGCCCGCGCAGGGGTTTTCGATATGAGTGGCCGTATGCTCGGTCAGGCCAGCCGTGGAATTACATTGTACCGCCCGAAAGCCGATTTTGTTGAGCAATCTTCCGACGAGATCTGGCAGGCCGTTTGTAACGCGGTAAGAGACGTAGTCAGTCAGGCGGATATTAACCCGATTCAGGTGAAAGGCATCGGTTTTGACGCGACCTGTTCGCTGGTGGTGCTGGATAAAGAGGGCAATCCCCTGACTGTCAGCCCATCAGGACGCAGTGAGCAAAATATTATTGTATGGATGGATCATCGCGCCATCACTCAGGCAGAACGCATCAATGCCACCGGCCATCGCGTACTGGAGTTTGTTGGCGGGATTATCTCGCCGGAGATGCAGACACCCAAACTGCTCTGGCTAAAACAGCACATGCCGACCACCTGGAGCAACGTCGGACATCTGTTCGACCTGCCTGATTTTCTTACCTGGCGCGCCACGCAGGACCCCACGCGCTCGTTATGTTCCACCGTCTGCAAATGGACATATATCGGTCACGAAGACCGCTGGGATCCCGGCTATTTTCGTCAGATCGGTCTGGACGATTTGCTGGAAAACAACGCATCAAAAATCGGCAGCGAAGTGAAAGCTATGGGTGAGCCGCTGGGGCATGGGCTGACACAGCGCGCTGCCGCAGAGATGGGACTGATAGCGGGTACCGCAGTCAGCGTCTCGATTATTGATGCTCACGCAGGCAGTCTTGGCATTCTTGGCGCCAGTGGTGTATCTGGCGAATCAGCGGATTTTGACAACCGCATCGCACTCATTGGCGGCACATCTACGGCGCATATGGCGATGTCGCGTAGCGCGCGCTATATCGGCGGCATCTGGGGGCCCTATTATTCGGCAATTCTGCCGGATTACTGGTTGAATGAAGGCGGACAATCCACTACCGGCGCGTTGATTGATCATGTGATTCAGTCGCACCCCTGCTATCAGGATCTGCTTAAACAGGGTAAAGACAGCGGTAAAAACATCTATGAGGTTCTCAACGGCATTCTGCGCAGCATGGCGGGCGAATCAGAGAATATTGCGTTTCTGACTAAAGACATTCATATGCTGCCCTATTTTCACGGCAATCGCTCACCGCGCGCCAACCCGACGCTGACTGGCACGCTGACGGGCCTGAAATTATCACGTACGCCGGAAGACATGGCGCTGCATTACCTCGCCACCATTCAGGCGCTGGCGCTCGGCACTCGCCACATTATTGAAACCATGAACCAGAATGGTTACTGCATTGATACTATGATGGCGTGTGGTGGCGGCATCAAAAACCCAATCTTTGTGCAGGAGCATTCCAATGCGACGGGCTGCGCGATGCTGTTGCCGGAAGAGAGTGAAGCGATGCTGCTTGGCAGCGCCATGATGGGCACCGTCGCGGCAGGCGCTTATGAATCGTTGCCAGAAGCGATGGCTGCCATGAGCCGAATTGGTAAGACCATCACGCCACAGACAAACAAAATCAAAGAGTATTACGATCGTAAGTATCGCGTCTTCCATGAGATGTATCATGACAGTATGAAATACCGGCATCTGATGCAGGGGGAAACGCAATGAATGCGGATGAAGAATTTGCCCTGGCGTGTCAGGGCTGGCAGACCTACAGTCAGGAGTTACTGGCGCTGCAGCGTCATCTCAATGCCGCGACCTGGCAGCAGCTGCTGATGCTGATCACCGGCTGCAAGGGAAAAATTGCCGTTACAGGCGTTGGCACCTCGGGCATCGCTGCCCGAAAAATCGCACACATGCTGGCATGCGTCGAGCAGCCGGCAGTGTATCTCAGCGCTACCGATGCGGCCCATGGCGACCTGGGCTTCATGCGCAGCAACGACCTGATGATCCTGATATCGCGAGGCGGCAACTCTGAAGAACTGACGCGCCTGCTGCCGACGCTTAAAACCAAAGGCGTGACGATTATTAGCGTGACGGAGAACCCGGACTCAGCCATTGCCCGCGCCGCCACGCTGGTGGTTAAAACACATATCCAGCGTGAAATTGACCCGCTTAATATGTTAGCCACTACCTCTATTGTGCTGGTGCTGGCGGTGTTTGATGCGCTGTGCGGCAACATTATGCTGCGTAACGGCTTCGATCAGAAGCGGCTGCTGAACGTTCATCCAGGTGGCAATGTTGGTAAAACGCTGCGCGAACAGGATGTGTGAACAGGAGGTTAATTGTTTTGTCTCATCTGGTCCGTCAGCCATACCCGCCAGCAGATATGCCGCGTGCGAGCGGTTATACCAACTATAAAACCGGGTAATAGCCCGGTTTGTCCCTTTTTCAGCAATCTCGCTTATAGGGTGTTACCGGCTGCGCTTTTTATCCGGAATAAACGGCCCAGCAGCGGCAGGAAAGCACACAGGCCATAAACCCACTCAATGCCGTATATATCTGCCATCTTGCCAGGACCGGCGGCGGCGAGCCCGCTGACGCCAGACATGAGCCCGGCGACCATCCCTGCACGACCCGGGACAATTTCCTAAGCGTAAACCACCAGCGCAGAGAAAACCGACGAGAGAATCAGGCCAATAAAGATGGTGAACACAATAGCCTGCAGATGAGTGTCAGCATGGGACTGCAGCCAGGCGGATATCAGGCGGCGACTTAACGAATAAGCGCCGCGCCTGCTTTTCATGACTGACACTCATCTACGCTTTTTTCCGCAACGCCATCAACGCAGGCTGCTGAAGCGCGCAACCTGTTTACTTACCGGCTTGTGACATCTGTTCGGCAGACTTCAGATGCTCTTCGACAACCGGCGTATGTGCGTCAGCCAATGCTTTAACATCGGGATCCTTAATCATTTTGGCGTCACTCTGCAGGGTCGACAGCACCATCTTGTGATCCTTCGTGCCCGCGTTAGTCATATACATCTTGTCAAATTCGGCACCGCTCTGTTTTTCCAGCTGAGCGGCCATCGTTTTGTGTTTTGCATCCGGCTCAGTCGGCAGCGTTACGCCTTTTTGCCCGGCGACCGTCTGAACTTTGGTCAGCGCAGCGCTGTGATCGTCTACCATTTTTTGCGCATACGCTTTCACTTCGCTGCTTTCCGCTTTCGTCAGCGCCATTTTGCCGGCAGCGACTTCATTGATATTGGCCTGCGCCATATCCTTCAGCGCTTTTTCATCGCTGGCGCTCAGTTTGCCGCCCGCTGCGCTCTGCCCTGCAGCACCATCCTGCACGGTGCTGGCTGGCGTCTGAGCATATACGCCAGCTGTGCTAAACATGGCGACAACTGCTGACAGAACCAGTACTCTTTTCAACGTTTTATTCTTATGCATATTATTCTCCAGAATATCGATGAGGTGGCTGACCTCTGGCTATTAACCGCAGGCAGCCTTACAGGGAAATCGGAAGTGCATTAGCCAGTATAGTCAGTGATAAAGAAAAGAGAGTTTTACCGCGCTAAATTCCGCAAGATCTATTGAGGAGAGGTCACAGCAAGCTCATTTAAAGCGAACCGTAAAAAACCAGCTCGCATTAAAAAATAAAATGATGATTTTTGAGATTGATCATAAAAACAGGCAGATTTAATATTAATGATGATCTCACTATTAATAATACCCGGCCTTTTCAGCCAGCACGCTTACTCATTCAGCAGGCTCAGGCAGCTGATAAGTCTATCATTACCGTTTTCACTCCATATCAATTTACTATCCAGCCCACTTGTGCAGGATAACGCCCTCTTCTCACCTGATTTTTTAACAGAAACTGAGACTATCTTTAAAATTTGATTTAATATATTTACAGCCGAAAATGGTCAGGTGTTTGGCTCTGGCCCCATGTTAATAAAACATATCCAGGACTTAATGCCCGCTTTTTCAGCATCGGACGTTGTTTACTGCATGCCAGATTATCTGGTGAAAAGCGAAACTTCAGGTTCACATCGTCACGTAAAAGGAGTGTTAAATGGAAATTGAGACTGCACGCCTCAGGCTGGAACCCTTTAATGACTCTCACTATGAGGGGCTCAGGGCGATGGATAATGATGCCAGCGTGATGCGTTATATCAACAAAGGGATAGTTAAAACACCGGAAGAGACCATGGAGAGTATCAGGCGTGTACAGGCGCGCTGGGATAAATATGGGTTTTCATGGTGGGCTATCAGGCAAAAGTGTTCCGGCGTTTTCGTTGGCGCAGCCTGTCTTCAGCACCTGGCAAACGTTGAAAATGCCCCCCTGGAGATTGGCTGGCGGCTTATTCCTGAACATAACGGTAAAGGCTATGCAACGGAAGCGGCTAAAGCGATCATCGATTTCGCGGTTAAACAGGTGGGTGCAACGTATTTAGTGGCTGTCGCCGATCCTGACAATATTCCCTCTCACAGAGTGATGCAGCGGTCTGGCATGACCTATAAAGCAGAAGAGCAGCATTACAATGAGATCTGCGTTGTTTATGAACTTCACGTGAGTAACCCTGGTTAGTTGTAATGAAGCGATGATACAAGATCCGCTTTGCGCCATGAGCGGACGCTCGTTCGATGAATGTAATCAGTACAACATCTTTGAGAAACAGACAGCTTCTTCTCTTCCTATGTATGGGCCATAATTATCAACACGAACATATCCTTTTCTCTCATAAAAGCTGACGGCCCGGTAGTTGATATGTCGGGTTTCCAGTTTCAGTTCTCGATATCCCATTTGTTTTGCAGACGCTTCGAGGAAAGTAAGTAATGCACTACCCACGCCAGGCTCACTTCGGTCTGAAAACATTCTTTTAAGCTCAACTATGTTTTGCGTTAATGGGCGGATTGCACCGCATCCAATCGCATCGCCATATGCATTTTTTGCCAATACCCACAATGCTTTGTCATTATTCATAGCTTCAACGGTGAAGTTGGTTTTGCCACTATCGCCAGTAATAGCTGCAAGCTCTGCAGACAGCAACTCGATTAACCGATAAGATTCTGAAGAAAATGGATCTGCTTTCTCTACTGATATCATGGCCATATCCTGCAAAGGGAGTTGAACCAGATTATAATACCCTGCTTGAAAAACCATCTTCCTGAGACAAGTGATGGAACAACAGTGATCGGTGGCTTCAATGGGGCAATGTCCATTTCGTTCTAAGCGGACATATCTGAACTGATTAATTGAACATACTAATACACGAACCTGAAACTTCACTAAGACATGCCTGAAAGGATGCTTCTTGTATGATGACGCAGCCAACTTAGTGATCAGGTCAAATTGTTAATGATTTCAATGATAGAAACCCCTGCTTCAGCTACGGCATTCAGATGTTTAAAAGGAGTTGCTATGAAGATAAGAATAGAGCTGTGCCCGCCGGACAAATGGGATTCCATGGTGGAAATTTTTACCGAGATGGAAGAGCACTATTAGGGTAAGGGTATCATTCAGGAATCACTGTTGAAGGATTACCTCCGCAATCGACTGTTCAGCCAGTTCTCCGGTACCCTGGTAATCAGGGCTCGCTACGACGCCCATATCGTTGGGATGGCGTGTTGCAGTATTCTCTACCCTTCTCCCCTGTATAGTGGCCAGCTGCATATCAAAGAGCTTTATGTCTCCCAGAAAGAGAGAGGTAAAGGCACCGGAAAATCCATAATGCGTTATATGGCGAAACTTGCTGTCAGACATGATTATCGTAGCCTCAGCTGGAATGCCGAAAAATCAAATGCCGGAGCAAACCGTTTTTATCAGTCTGTATGTGGCAGAATAAATGACAATATCGTGAATTATTCTCTTCGTGGTGACCCCCTGAGTAAACTGGCTTTCGACAGTCCGGCAGGGTGTGACGACTTCATCAGTTAAGCTCTTGCATTGATTGACTCGCCGAAAAGGAAGAAAGAAGCTGAAGAATGTTACTGACATGTCCGCTTTGTGCCAAAAGCGGACATTGGCAAGTCCGCACTGCATTATTTCGGGCGCACGGGTCAGTGCTTATCAAAAACATCGCACTGGTCAGTATCCGTCAGACATACAGGCATACCGAGTGCTTTTGACCCGGTTTCAAGAATCTAAAGGTGTTAAACCTTGCATCCAAAACCGACTGAGTTCAGTAGCAGAAATAGTGGATGCAGGCAGCAGTGGTTCAGGTTGTTCAGAAAAAATTTTCCTGGCGAATTGTCTTCCAACCAACTGTGCTGCAGATGTCTTGATATGTCTTAGTT
This sequence comes from Pantoea sp. M_9, assembly GCF_008631385.1. Lineage (NCBI taxonomy): Bacteria > Pseudomonadati > Pseudomonadota > Gammaproteobacteria > Enterobacterales > Erwiniaceae > Pantoea > Pantoea sp. M_9. Next base: position 75,678 of record NZ_VWUF01000002.1, read on the forward strand.
GGTAAAAGCTTTGCAGAGCAATCTCCAGATTGTCGGTCTCCTTCAGTAAGCGAGTAAGATGCCACGCATCTTCCAGCGCCTGACATGCTCCCTGCCCGGATGTCGGCAAAGAAGCATGAGCCGCGTCTCCAATCATTAAGACATTGTCTTGATGCCAAAAAGGAAGAGGATCAATGTCATGCACGAAAATGCAATTAACTGATGCACGGTCATATGACAGCAGTACATTCTGCACAGGATCAGGCCAGTCCCGAAAACGCCGATGCAACTCATCGCACCAATGCGCCCGAAGATGTTCATTGTCAACGGGAGCCTTCCATGCTCCTGCCCAATAGCACCATCCATCATTCACCGGGACGATTCCAAAACGCTCACCTTGACCGCGATAGTCATCAATAGCATTGTTCAGCGTGCCCTCTCGTTGTCTTCCCACACCGATTACGTTCACAAAGCCATGATAATGAGGAGTGATTTTCTCCGCACACAATGCCTGGCGGACGACTGAATTCATGCGCCCGTCAGCTCCTACTACCAGATCAAACTCCTGGCTCAACTTCATTACGTCCGCTGCAGTGATTGAACAATTGAACGTGATTTCTTTTCCCAGACTTTCTAACGCACCGGCCAGTAAGCCCATCAGCTCACGCCGTAAAACTGTCACACTGGGAAAACCGCAAAGCGAGTTCACGGCTGAAATATCGAACTCAGTCTGGGGGAGGCCATGCCGATCAAACTGGCGCATCATGCATGGTGTACCACCTACTTGCATGACCTTTTTGTCCAGCCCCATCTTCTGCATGACGAACATGGCATTGGGCCACAACGTCACACCAGCTCCCATAGAAGACACGTTGCTGACACGCTCAAACAGGCTGACGTGATGGCCCTGCCTGGTTGCGAGGATAGCCAGTGCCATTCCAGCAACCCCGGCACCTACGATGGCAATTTTCTTAGTATTGGTCATCATTTCCTTCCTCTTACGAAATTTTAAGGAAATTGTAATGACCACCTAATTAGTGATAAATATGGAGTTATAGTTTTGTTAATCTCATTTTTTGGGATAATAAATGATAGAAAAAGTTGAAATACAGTGGCTGATCTGTTTTCAGGCTGTTTATGAAAAGTTGAGCTTTAAGCTCGCGGCAGAACAGCTTCAGCTGCCATCATCCAATGTCAGTCGACATGTCACTTTACTCGAACAACAACTTCATGTGCGGCTGCTGGAGCGTACAACGCGTAAGATAATTCCAACCGCAGCCGGTAAACTGCTTTATCAATCCATTACGCCGCTCACGCACGCTTTGGATCATGCGCTGGAAGAAGTATCGCTGGTTGGTGATTCGCTATCAGGCCACCTGAAGATCATTACGCCAGACCTTCCCTTCATGGCAGACATTCTCGCTGACTTCTGCATTCGGCATCCAAAGATACAGCTCAGTTGTGACACACAATTAGATCCAACAGAGGGGCTATTGGATGGATTTGATCTGGTATTACGCTTTGGACGTGGGCCACTGGAAGATTCTTGCTGGGTTGCCAGAGAAATTCTGCGCTGGCCGAGCTGTGTGGTTGCCGCCCCAGAACTTCTGGAACGTCACCCATCACCACATTCGGTTAATGAACTAGCCAAACTCCCCTGCATTACCAGTAGGTCGGTACTCCAGGGAATGCCCTGGCGATTTAAACAGAACCAGAGTGTCCAGGTTCAGTCCAGCTACAAGGTAAACAGTGGGCAGATGGCCAAGATTGCGGCATTGAAAGGACTTGGTTTCGCTATATTGCCTCTTCATGCCTGTGAGTCAGAAATTAACAACGGCTCCCTTGTTAAAATTAACTGTGATAGCGAACCAGAAGATCTGGTGCTCTACGCGCTCTACTCCGGCAGAAAATATTTACAAGTCAAAGTGAAGGCGTTTCTGGAATACCTGCAATCGGCTATCGCCTGTTTAGCTGTAAACAGTAAGGAAGAAGCATGATTGGCTAAGCAATGCAATATCCAGGGCCAGGTGATAAGAAATGCCGGCAAAACGTATTAATTCCGAAGTTTTTTTCGTATAGCTGCATAAAAACATCTCGATTTAAATGTGCCATCAGAACGTCCGCTTCTCGCTCACAGCGGACATCCAGCTCAGTCAGCCTGTCCGCTTTGTGCCAAAAGAGGACATAGTGTTCATCGGAAACAGACATGACTTGCCGGAACAATAAAAAACCGGATACGGCTGTCAGCTGTTATCCGGGTGGTTTGCTTAATATGGCGTTTTAAGGATTTTTCTTCAGGTACTGCGCCGTGGTGAGGTAATAATTACGTGCCGTTGCGTTGGCCTGCCTTTTTCCAAGCGCCGTCAGCGCCTCAGCTTTCAGCTTTCTGGCCTCAGTATTGCGCGGCTCTACAGCCAGAACGTAATCAGCCTGCTCGGCTGCCCACTGATAGTCCCCGGCGGTCAGCGATTTTTGCGCGCTGGTGAGCATGTTGTCCTTTCCTCCTGTCATTGCCAGCAGACGGGTCGCACGGTCTTTTTCAGTGAGCGGATACATATGCGTGGCATTACCGTCAAACCAGCCCGCCTGCTGTGCATAAATGCCGCGTACGGTAAAGGCCACGCTGCCATAATACTCCTGCAGATAAGGGTTTCGGGCGAGTTTATCGGGCAGCCTTACTGTCTGAACAAGTTCATCGGGAGTCATGCCCTTGGCAATACCGGACATAGTCTGGTCCCATACGCTCTTAATCCCATCCCGGTACGCTGTCAGCCCCTCTTTAACGGTTTTGGCACCGGTCACCGGCTGCATATGACCCGGAATGACATAATCCGCATTCAGCGCGAGCATTTTGTTGAGACTTTCAATCCACTTCTCTACCGGACGGGTAGGAAGACCGCGAAGAGGGGCTATATTGGGGAAGGTTTTGAGAAAGTCATCTCCGGCCAGCAGAACCTTCTTTTCAGGCAGCCAGACGGCAATGTTTTCATCAGACTCACCCGGAGTATGAATAAGCTCCATTTCCACACCTGCAATCGTCAGACTTTTCCTCTCTCCTTCAAAGGTCTGCGTGGGCGGCAGAAAACCTTCCCGCGTATGAGGAGTTGTCCGGCCATATTCCAGCTGCGTACCGGCGTTGATAAACTGCTCATCAGGCAGCGCAGTGCCAAACGCATCGCCTCCATCCCGTTTTCCCCGGCCCGTATCCGGCTTAGCGGTGACCAGCAGGCTGTGACTGATAATTTCCGGCGTGTCATTACCGGCAAATACAGATGCCCCGCCGGAGTGATCCGGATGATTATGCGTATAAATAATGGCGCGGACTGGACGGATAAGGTGATTGCCGAAAGCTTTCATAATGGCCCTGGCGTCCGCAGGATTAGCGGAAGTATCAACTATCACTGAGCCATCTTTTGCCTGTATCAGGGTGACATTTGAAGCAGAGTAACCCACGGCCACATACACACCCTGGGTTACTTCCACGACCCGTCTGCGAAAATCAGCGTTGTGTTCGCGAAGCACCTTTTCACCTGCGGTTTCTGCGTGCGCAAGTACGCCAGCCGGTGCCGTAACTGCTATCAGGGCTGAAACCATAAAGGCCGATTTTTTCAGAGCGCCCTTAAAATAGTGTCTCATTACTACCTCCGTAAGCCTGCAATCGGGTTCCCTTCTGACGCATTTTCAGAAGCGGGAGCGTCAGGCGTCGCCGTCACAGCTAAGCGCACCGGCAGCCCCGTAACCTTCAAGGTTAAGCATTTCACATGGGAAATGGTACAGTGTTGAATGACAGGCTTCCTATCAAAAATGAAAGAGATAAAATGGATTTGAATGCGGTCAGAATGTTTATCTGCGTGGTTCAGGCGGGCAGCCTGACGTCTGCTGCACAGCGCCTCGGTATGTCGCTGCCTACGCTGAGCAGGCGCATACGCGAGCTTGAGTCTCAGCTCAGCATACAGCTGTTAGAGCGGACAGCTACCGGCGTAAGGCTGACAGATGCGGGAAACCGGCTGTTTGAAGCTACTCAGCGCGGCGTGGAATCACTGCTGGAGGCTGAGCAGACGCTTATCAGCGAGCAGGCTCATCTGAAGGGACGTCTGCGGCTTTCACTGCCAACTACGTTTGTTCCCTGGTGGGGGCTGTTGTCAGAATTCCAGCGCAAATACCCTGATATTGAGCTGCACGTTACCTCAACCGAGCGAAGGCTGGACCTTACTGAAGATGGCATAGACGTGGCGCTGCGGGTCGGCGCTGTCGTACATGATAATATGGTGGCAAAGCGGATGTTGTCATATCGTCACTTACTGGTTGCCAGCCCTGACTTTGTCAGGCATTACGGCAGCCCCTCTCATCCGGCAGAACTGAGCAATTTTCCCTGCGCCGCCTGGTCAGCGCGGATTGATCAGCGGCCAGCCTGGAGTCTCGGAGAGGAAGTTGTGTTTCCGCGTACAGTTATGTCCGTTAATGATTACCGGCATCTGCTTGACTGCGCACTGGAAGGAAGTGTAATTACTGAGCTCCCGCCTTTCCTGGCTCAGGAAGCTATCAGGAATCAACGACTTATTCCGCTGTTGAGGGCGTGGCCCTTTCCTGATGTTGATATCAGCCTGATATATCCGGCACACCGGCATCCTTCTTCCCTGGTGCGTGCGTATCTTGCTTTCTGCTCTGAGCATTCCGCTCACATCACTGAAGCATGCAGCCTCTGAAATTGTGTAAAGGTAAACGTTCAAACTGCAGGATGCTGTTGCGAATCAGCAATCTCATATTGCGACATGCGATATGTCCGCTTCTCGCTCATCACGGACGTTGGCTCGCATGGTCGTGCGCTTTGTGTAACAAGCGAACGTTTAGGAATTAAGCTTCAGGCACTTTAAAAGGGATGCAAGCGACTCGACAGGACCAGCGTGGTTACTGTGTGAGCGGGTTTCATCCCAGGGCATTGCATCATCAGTGCAAAAGTCTCCTGCACATTCCATTTCAAGACTTTCATCAATTAAACCAACAGGAATCCAGACATAAGGTGAGTCTCGCAGAGTGTTAGGCACAGTTGAGCCACATACATTGCAAAAATCTGTACGGTACCCCGTTGGTTTAGACCAGGAAGCGATGCAGTCCTCCCCTTTAATCCAGCGGAACTCAATGTCTTTTACTAATGTGGCGAGATTGTGACCTACCCCACTCTGCTTTCTGCAAAGTGAGCAATGACAGCGATAAAACATTGCTGGTTTATAAGTGAGTTCAAATACAACTGTTCCACACAAACATGATCCATTCATTTCAACACCATTCCTGCAAGGCCTTTGATATTTTTGAAACATTACCATCTTTTCAGGACTGAATATGAGCGCTCATTTTGGCAATTCAATATCAACTATCAGTCGGGTAAATGTCCGCTTTTCGCTCAAAGCGGAGATGATTAAATCTGACATGCACCCATCAATGGCGAGCCATTGACACTGCATAGCCATGTACCCCATCGGCATCTTGAGGCTGTTTTTCATCGGATGACAAAGGTGCCGGAAATGCCCTTTCCGCCTGAGGATGGGTCCGGAACGTTTTGATCAGCGCAGCCAGTATCGTTTTTTAAGACACAGTCAGGTAAGGTCTGTTCGATCTCCGGGCCTTTTATGGACGCATCGTGATTCAGAAAGATTACTCAATCTCTTCAATTTCGTACTCTCTGGCGATCGCGCTGGTTTCTCTTCCCCAGACCGAAGCCCTGGTTCTTTTCTGATGGGCGTCAAAGGTAGCCTGGTTTGTAAATAGCTCTTCGACGGTCCATATCAGGGGGTCTGCTGTTTCAGTAACCTCAAATGATACGCATCCGGTTTCTTTCCTGGTCAGTTGCTTGTGTTCAGGAAGGTACTGGCGAACAAGATCCGCTTCTTCTGCACTTTTACACACTAAACGACCCGTCAGCTTAATCATTATCATCCCGTTATTTTCATGCGGTTTTATCGAGTATCCCAGCGATGAAGCTGCACCAAACCGTTGAGAAAAAGAAACCGGTCAGTATCAGCAGCGCCGCGCCGTGCTTGCCTGGTAGTCATCTCTGAGCCCTGATACGGTGGTTTGAGACTAATACGCAGGGAATCCCCTGCGGATAACCGTTATTCTGCGGCTTTAACTTCCGCGTATTTTTTATTTTCCGGGGGTAACCTGAATCAGATGGCATACATAACAGGCAGGAAAACCAGCGTAATAAGGGTTCCGGCAAAGGTTCCGCCAATCAGCGTGTAGGCCAGCGCTCCCCGGAAAACCGATGCAGCTGTTGTCTTAACAGGCGTGAAAGATTTTGTCAGGCCGTGCTGTGCCGTACCTGACAAATCAGGCTCTCAGTTAGCAGCAGAAAATGCAGGATAATTTTCAGGTGTAATAAGCTGGTAAGGCACCCAGTTAAGCGTCTCTGCCTTCTGCTTATTCAGCAATGCTTTTACCACCTGAACTGAACCGGTGGCCTGCCCTCTGGCATCCTGAAATATAGTCAGCGCCATTTTGCCGTTTTTGATGAACTGCTGACCATCAGGTGTTCCGTCAATGCCGGCAACAAGAATTTTTTCGTTCTTTGCCTGGTTCAGAGCCATGATGGCACCTATGGCCATTTCATCATTATTGGCGGCGATAGCGTCAATCGGACGCTGGTTCAGCAGCCAGCCTGAAACAACGTCTACGGCTTCATTGCGCTGCCATTTTGCCGTCTGCTTTTCAATGACTTTCATATCCTTATATTTGGCTATGACTGCTTCTGCGGCACGGGTCCGTTCGCGCGCTTCTTCATTTGACAGCGCCCCCATCAGAATAGCTACGTTACCTTTGTAATTCATTTTTTTAGCCAGGGCCTCCATCTGCATTTCGCCGCCCAGCGCCGAATCTGAACCCACATAGGCCATACCGGCAGGCAGTTTCACTTCAGGCTTACGGTTAACGAAGACCAGCGGAATACCGGCGCTTTTTGCCGCGTTTATCATCGGCAATACACCCTGGGTATCGACCGGATTCAGGATGATGGCGTCCACACCCTGATTGATAAAATCATCCACCTGCTGAATCTGCAGCGCCACATCCCCTTTTGCATCAACAAACTGTCCGTTGAGCTGGTTTGCTTTAAGCTCCTGCTGCATCCGGGTACGCAGGATAGAGACAAAATTAAGGTCAAAGTTAGCCAGCGCCACTCCCACGGTGAAAGTTTTGGCGTTCACGCTCACGCTGAGCGCCAGCGAAAACAGGCAAAGCAGAAAGTTTTTGATATTCATAATCTATTCCTGTAGGGATTAGGGTCGTTTTTTTAGGAAATAGTTACCGTCGGGTAACAGGCAAATACCCGACGGACAACGCTTACAACATAAAGTGGTCCCGGAACTGCTGAAGCGCCGTTGTGCTGTCACCGCTTGCCCAGCCCTCCAGCGCAACGGTTCCGTGATAATTCATCTCCTGCAGCGTGCGAGCGATGGCGCGATAGTTGATTTCACCTGTACCAGGCTGCTGACGACCCGGTACATCAGCCACCTGAATCTCGCCGATTGCCGGACCACAGCGCCGCAGCAGCGCGATCAGATTGCCTTCACCGATTTGTGCATGGTAGAGATCCAGATTCATTTTCAGCGCCGGGCTGCTGATCGCTTCCACCAGCGCCAGCGTATCGGCCGCAAGGGCAAACGGCGTGCCCGGATGGTCAACCGGTAAATTGAGGTTTTCGAGTGTGAATACCCGTCCGGCACGCTCACCGAGTTGCGCCACGCGCCGCAGCGTATCTGCGGCCTGCAGCCACATTGCGCCGCTCACTGTGGTTACAGGTTTAACCGGCAGACCTCGCTCATCAAGGCCGGTACCGTGCAGATTGAGTACCGGGCAGTTGAGCCGTTCAGCCACTGCCAGCGAGAGTTCAGCGCTCTGAAGCAGCTGCTGGATTTCTGCTTCATCAGTTAAATTACCGCTCAGATAGCCGGTCATTGAGGTAAAACGCGCGCCGGTCGCTGCCAGCGCCTCAATGTCCTTATTCGCCCATCCCCAGATTTCGACACCGAAACCGAGCTCGTGAATACGTTTTACGCGCTCAATAAATGACAGCTCAGGAAACACCATTTCAGCGCAGACGGAAAGCTGATAACCGGCCATCAGCGTTCTCCCAGCCTGACGGGCTGATTACGCTGAACCGACTCAATACAGGCCAGCGCAATCTCCAGCGCATTGCGTGCATCTTCACCGGTGGCACGGGGCGTCTCACCGCTGCGGATGCAGCGGGCAAACTCAGTCATTTCCGCAACGTATGCCTCCCGCAACAGGTCCGAGTCCAGACGCGATGTATCAACTTCAATACCACTGGCGGTGTAGCGTACGCAGTGATTGGCATTAATATGACCCGCCTGCAGCATGCCTTTACTGCCAAACACCTCACCGCGTACGTCATAGCCATACACCGCCTGAAAGTTAGCCTCAGCGATGGCAATAGCGCCATTATCGAAGCGAATCGTCACCACCGAGGTATCCAGCAGCCCCTTATCTTTGAAATCCGGACGCACCAGCGCATCAGCCAGCGCGTATACTTCAACTGGCTTTGCGCCGTGATTGAAATACAGCAGCGTGTCAAAGTCGTGAATAAGCGTTTCAAGGAAAATGGTCCATTGCGGGATCGGTGCCGGATCGTGCAGACCAGGATCACGCGTAACCGAGCGGCTGAGTTGAGTGGTGCCGTTCTCACCGTTTTTTACGGCTGCAATTGCCGCCGCAAACCCGGAGTCAAAGCGACGGTTGAAGCCCACCTGTAACACCACGCCTGCCTGCTTCGCCGCGGCAATCGCGCGGTCCGCCTCTTCCAGCGTAACGGCCATGGGTTTTTCACAAAAAACATGCTTACCGGCATTCGCCGCAGCAATCACCCATTCGGCATGAGTGCGTGCCGGCGCGGCGATAGCGATGGCATCAATCTCTGTATCCTGCAGAAGCGCATGCAGATCGCTGTACGCTTTGCTGACGCCCAGACGACTTGCCAGTTTTTCTGCGGCGCCCGGAAAGGGATCGGCAACGGCCGCAAGAGTGGCGCCGGGTACACGATACGCCAGGTTTTCAGCATGGAAGCTGCCCATGCGCCCTGCGCCAATTAACCCTACACGGACTGTTTGCTGGTTCATAAAGACTCCTTGTTATTTCGCTTTTGCCCACGCGGGCGAAGAAGGTTTTTGATCGTGTCGCTGCGCCTGTCCGGCGAAACGACGGGATTTGGAGAGCATCAGCGGCTCGATATGCTCAAGAGAAACACCCCGGGTTTCCGGTAAAAACCGGCGAACAAACCAGAACGCTACCAGGCATCCCACCGCGCACAACATCAGCGGGAAAGCGCCGTGGAAGTTATCCATCAGCACCCGACTGCGGTTCATCATGGGAAAGCTCTGGGTAACGATGAAATTTGCGAGATACATGGAGGCAAACGCAAAGCCCATCGCCACTGCACGGATACGGTTTGGAAAGATTTCAGAGATAAGCAGCCAGGCGCCGAGGCTCCATGACATGCCAAAAATAAGGATGAAAGCGACAAGACCCGCTATCGGCAGGAGCCCGCCCGCCTCAGTGATAAATGCCCAGGCTGTAAAGATCAGACAGAATGCACATCCGAGCGCTCCCCAGCGCAGCAGCGGCGTCCGTCCTGTGCGGTCAATGGTGCTCAGGCAAATCGCCACGCCTGCAAGAAGCGCCAGCCCAAGAAAAATACTCTGAAACAGGGAGGCCTGCGTACTTGCAGTAATATTTTGCAGCAGCGACGGTGCGTAATAGAGAAGGATGTTGATACCGGATATCTGTTGCAACACGGCAATGGCGCAACCAATCAACAGAATGTAGCGGACGCGTGCATCACGCAGGATGCTGCGCTGGCCGGGGGAGGCACTATCGTGCTGGCTGGCCGCCAGGATCTCCTGCAGCAGTCGTTCAGCATGCTGCGCATTTGACAGGCGGGTCAGCACCTCACGGGCGCGCTCTGTTTTGCCATTAAGCGCCAGCCAGCGCGGCGACTCCGGCATAAAGGGCACCAGCAGCAGGAACAGGGCGCAGGGTATTACGCCGGAGGCCAGCATCCAGCGCCAGCCTTCACTGACAATCCACTGATGCGGCATACCGCGCGCAATCAGGTAGTTAACGATATAGACCGCTACCTGTCCGCCAACCATCAGCATCTGCTGCAGGCCGAGCATGCGCCCGCGTAAATCTTTGGGTGATACCTCTGCAATGTATAAGGGCGTAATAGCCGACGCCATTCCTACCGCCAGACCGCCCAGCAGCCGCCAGACAACAAATCCGGTCAGAGAACTGGCCAGCGCTGAGCCTATTGCTGAGAACACGAAGAGGATGGCGGTCACGATTAGCGTGGATTTGCGCCCGATACGATCGGAAATAAAACCTACACCCCATGCACCAGCGATACACCCGATAATGACATTTGACACCGCCCAGCCGCTTTCCCACGGCGTTAATGCCAGATGCTCGGTCAGCGGATCGATCACGCCGGAGATTACCGAAGCGTCATAACCCAGAATCACACCGCTGAGCGAGGCAATGGAACAGATATACAAAATCAGGCGTAAATTATGTTTGCGCATAGCGGCTTAATTTCCTTCTGCAATCGGGATCATGACGTTGAATCTCCTGTTGCAAAGCCGATGCCAACAAAAACCCGCCTGATTTTGTGAGGATCCGCACAGCTATAGCTCACAAAGTGGAAACAAAATTTACATGTCAACTTAACATGTCAATAAAATGGACATTCCATTTAGCGAGGGGGATGTGCGTGAAACAGCAGCGGTTATTAAGAGATGAGAGCGATGCAATTTTCAGCCTGCCAGACAGAGCAGACGCTGATAGTTGGGACGCATTGTTATGGCAGAGCTGGCAACGTTTTATTCAGGGTGAACAACCGCCAGCGGTACGGCGTAGCATTCTGCAGTCATGGCAGCGTTCGCAACAGCGGGCTATCGATCCCTGCAGCTTTATCTATACTGCTCCGCCAGCGAGTGAGCTGAACGCCATTCTTGAACATAATGCCGAACTGATTCTGGTCGCGCGCAGTATTATGGAAAATCTGCTGGCTTATAATCCGGACGGCCATATCAACCTCACTGATGCGCAGGGCGTCACGCTGCATTATTGCGGCGCCGATCTGACCCCGGTTGGCAGCATTCTGCGCGAAGAGGTATTAGGAACTAACTGCACTGCGCGATGCCTGATCGAACAACGGCTGGTCTACGTACTGAGCGGAGAGAACTGGAAACTCGATCTGCGCAGACGCAGCCGACAGTGTGCGGCAGCACCAGTCCGCGATGCCGGCGGGCAACTGATCGGTGTGCTCACTCTCACCGCTACGCCAGATAACTTCAACGCGCATACGCTTGGTACAGTGCAGGCGGCAGCGGACGCTGTCGGGCAACAGCTGACGCTGCGCCGTCTGCTGGCAGAACAGCAGTCCATTCTGGAAACGCTGAATGAGGGGGTGATTGTCTGCGATAAGCAGGGCCATATTAAGACGCTTAACCGTTATGCACGCCAGATTTTCAGCGATCCTGACCCGCAGGATACGCCAATTGATGCTCTGCTAAAGCCGCAGGGTGGATCGCTGCTGACCATGCCTTTCTGTAATGACCGTGAACTGCAGTTTATGCCGGAAGGCGTTCCCCCCTTCTCCTGCCTGATTTCCCTGATGCCGGCACCGGATGGCGGACGCGTGTTATCTCTGCGTGAAAATCAGCGCATCCGCGCTATCACCCGCCGGATGATGGGCGTAAGTGCCAGTTACACCTTTGAGATGATCCGCGGGCACGCCCCTGGCCTGCAGCAGGCAATTCAGAAAGCGCGTACCAGCAGCCGCACTGACAGTACGGTGCTGCTCAGCGGTGAAAGCGGGACCGGCAAAGAGCTGTTTGCTCAGGCCATTCACAACGCCAGCCCGCGGCGGCAGGAGGCATTTATTGCTATCAACTGCGGCGCCCTGCCGCGCGATCTGGTACAGAGTGAACTGTTTGGTTACGCAGATGGCGCCTTTACAGGTTCACGTCGTGGTGGTTCTGCAGGCAAGTTTGAACTGGCGGACGGTGGCACTCTGTTTCTGGATGAGATCGGCGAGATGCCGCTTGAGGCACAAACCAGTCTGCTGCGCGTGCTGCAGGAGAACGAAGTTCAGCGTATCGGGGCGGCGCAGCCAGTAAAAGTCAACGTGCGGATTATTGCGGCAACACATTGCAATCTGCTCGAAGCCGCAGAGAAAGGCGCTTTCCGGCGCGATCTTTATTATCGCCTGAACGTGATCTCATTAAATATTCCACCGCTGCGTGAGCGTCGTGAAGACATTCCGGAACTCGTTAACGCATTCATTCGGGCACTGTGCGCGCGTCTGAAACGCACGCCTCCTGTGGTCATGCCTGACGCGATGACGAACCTGCAGTCCCGGGAGTGGCCAGGCAATGTGCGTGAGCTGGAAAATGTCGTCGAACGCCTGGTCAACTTATGTGAAGGTTTAGAGATTACCTGTGCAGATCTACCCGACTCGCTGCAGGAGATGACCGCCGCTTATGTGAGTGGGGAGGAGCTTTCCTCGCTACAGAATCTGGAACGCACGCACATTATTCAGGTGTTAGAAGAGCAGAAGGGAAACCTGCGTCAGTCTGCACAACAGCTCGGGATCTCCCGGACAGCGCTTTATAACAAGCTTAATGCGTGGCAGGTTGATTATCGCGCACTCAGAAAACGTCCTCACTGAGCGCAGCGAACGGGAAAATTTTCGTTTCCGTCAGGCCTGCAGGATGCATTGCAGGCCCTGAATTCATCTTTAATTGAAGCCCGGTTTTTAAATCACGCTAATCACAACTTTCCCGAATGCACCCTGTTCCAGATGTTCCAGTGCCTCCGGCAGCTGGTCGAATGAATAACTCTTATCGATAACCGGCTTTAAGTTAATCTCATCAACGGCCCTGACAAAATCCTCAAGGGCCCGACGATGCCCTACCCCAATGCCCTGCAGCGTCGGAGATTTCAGCAGAAGCAGAGCGCCGGATGCAGAAACATCGTGCGTGTCCATCATGCCAATCAGCGAGATACGACCGTGCGAAGCCACTGCGCGAACTGAATCGGCAACATTTCGCCCTCCGACCGTATCGATAACGTGATCTATTCCCCTTTCGTTGGTCAGGCGGTATACGGCCTCCACCCAGTCCTCTTTCTTCCGGTTAATGCCGTGATCCGCGCCCAGCCTGTTTGCGGCTGCAAGCTTCTCATCGCTGGATGAGGTGACAAACACCTGCGCCCCCATGGCTTTTGCAATCTGCAGTGCAAACAGCGATACGCCACCCGTCCCCTGAACCAGCACGCTTTCACCGGCGCGCAGGCCGCCACGTTCAACCAGGGCAACCCAGGCCGTCAGGCCTGCACAAACCAATGTGCTGGCTTCAGCATCAGTAAGCGTCCGGGGCGCGCGAACAAGCCACTCCTCATTCATGACCACATACTCAGCCATTACGCCCTGGAGAGCGTAGCCGAGCGAGTTGTATTCAGGGTTTTTAGCATTATTGACTGGGCGACCCTCGATCCACTCAGCATTGAAAGATGAAATAACTCGATCGCCTGCGCTGAAACGGGTAACACCTGCCCCCACTGCTTCAACCACACCCGCCATATCAGACCCTGGTGTGAGCGGCATCGTCATCTCATTACCCATTTTTCCTTCAATAATGGCGTTATCGCGGAAATTCAAAGAGAGGGCCTCTACACGGACCAGCACTTCATACGGGCCTGGCTGAGGAATATCTGTGTGCGTGAGCTTCAGGTTCTGACGCCCTGTTTTGTCCAGGCTCCAGCGTTTCATTAAGCGTTTCATTGCGACTCCTTTTGGGTTAGAACGATAGAGCATCATTCTTACATTGCCTGTGCATTGACAGTGGCGATAATATTTCCCTCTATTGATTCCTGTCAGGCGACAATATGAAAAGTGAAATGAGCGGCATTCCGGTTTTTGTGGCTGCTGCTGAATCAGCAAGTTTTTCTCAGGCTGCCGAAAAATTGCACCTCACGCGTTCGGCCGTAGCAAAAACCATCGGCCGGCTGGAGGGCAGGCTGGGCGTGACACTTTTCAGCCGCACTACCCGTCGTCAGACCCTGACGGATGAAGGCGCGCTCTACTATGAATTCTGCCGTCGGGCGCTGGATGAAATCAGAATGGCAGAGGAGATGCTGGAAGGCGGCAAACTGCAGGCAAGCGGTAAACTAAGAGTCTCCGTGCCGGTTTTGTTCGGACATTTTTGTGTGGCACCGCTTTTAGCCATGCTGGCAAAAGAGCATCCCGGGCTGGCACTGGAAATGTCTTTCAGCGATCGCCAGGTTGACCTGCCAGCAGAGGGTTTTGATATGGCTGTCAGGATTGGCATGCTGGATGACAGCAGTAGCCTGATAGCCCGCCAGCTGACCTCTCACGCCATGGTTTTATGTGCATCACCCGCATATTTACGTGAAGCGGGAGAACCTGCCTTACCGGAAGATCTGCAGCAGCATGCCGCGATTGCCTACCTCAGTGCAGGACGCATTCTTAAATGGCGTATAAAAAATAGTGATAAAGGGATTTATGAAATGACGCCATCCGCCCGGCTGATAATGGATGACATGCAGGGTATAAGAGATAGTGCCGTTGCAGGAGGAGGGATCGCCTGGCTGCCTGACTGGCTTGTGCGGGAGCAGCTTATCAATGGCAAGCTGGTACAGGTGTTAAAAAACTGCTCTTCTGAAAGACAGCCGGTCTATGCCGTATGGCCGCAAATGCCTTATCTTGCTCTTAAGGTCAGGCTGGCGGTAGATAAACTGGTGAGCGAACTGCCCGCTATGCTCTCTGGTGCTGAAGATCCGATCTGATGTTCGCTCACGCCGTCTGTATGGCTGGTTTTTGGCAGAAGCGGACGTTCATTTAGATATTAATCACAGCGCTATTACATGACCTGACCATAATACCAACGCTCTCCGGTGAACCATTCATCACGATCCTCACTCCCATAGTATTCGAGCGTAATACCCAATTCCTGCACATTAGCTGGAAGAGTGAGCCCCCACTCAGCAGCCAGGCTGCGCTCTTTAATCAAAGCGGAGGCACCATTTTCAGAACGGTCTTCAGTAATAAAGCTTTGGTAATAGGCTTCTGAACGATAGAGACAGATTTCGCTTGTAAACATATCCGGAAGGCATATAACCGCAGTAATCCGGGGGCTGTAGTTCATACCAGCAGTTGCCGTTATAAGATTTGAACAAGCACTAATCATGGCTTGCGCGCAATCTGCTTTAGTTTTAAGTGTGCTGTACTTTCCCTGAACAAGATTAATCTCTACCGGGATTTTGAAATTCCAGTAATGCTCATTTTCTGAAAACACGCTTCGTTGAGGGTTATGAAATGTATCAGCCCAACGTTTAAGAGCTTTCAAGCGGCGTGGAATATTTCTGACTTTGGTTCGATGATCTCTGTTAAGCCGTCTGCTCATGAGTATTTTAATTTTCACCCTTTCAAATGATTCAGGCTGTGTGCAGCTAATCGTTAAGCATTAATATAACTCATCTTTATCCAGTTGAAACGCCTTGTGGCCGTTTCTCGCTCATAGCGGACGTTGCTCCAGTATCAGTCCGCTTTGTACCAAAAGCGGACATTTTCTTTGAGTCTGAACGGGCAATGTTCTGCCAGTATCAAAACCGTTAAATAGTGTGTACTGCAAAGCGGTTCTCAGGCAATCCGGGGCTGACATCAGATTTAGCTTTTAGCAGTGCACCGTCATATTCAAACAGCGTAGTAAGTCCCACAGAAGCCGTGGTGCAATAGAGACGGGTAAACCCCTCACCCCCAAGTGTCGGGCAGGTGCTCTGGATTCCAGGTGAAGTCAGAATAGCGTAGGTGGTCCCATCCGGGTGGTATCGGACAACACGGTTCCCCCCATTCAGCATTCCGCAAATAGCCCATGGCATCCACGCAGGAACCATCAGGCGCACCATCACCTCCTGTTTCAGTGAACACTCGCTGATGATCGAGAGAAGGATAATCGCAGCACATTATACGGTTCTGCATGGAGTTGCAGTAATACATCGTTCCGCCGTCCGGGCTGAAACAGATACTGTTCGGGATGGCTACCTCTGGTAGAGGAAGCGTTTCAATGCTGAGCGTCACCGCGTTAAGCCTGTGAAATTTACCGATGACTTTCGCTGGAAAACCGTCATCCATTGTCCCGAAGACAAAATTACCGGCTCGGTCGCATCGCCCGTCTCCTGTACGCGTTCCCGACTCTCCCGGCGAGTCTGCTAACGGGATGAATTCACCGGTATCGATGTTACAAAAGGCCAGCCGGGAGGCCAGGGCCATCAGCAGGACGTTCTCTTTTTCAGTCAGTGCAAATGAACCAAGACGTTCAGGAAGTGCCTATCGCATGACGATACCTGTACCTTCTTCTAAAGCGAGCAACTCACTGCCTTCAATGTCAGTCCAGTAAAGCCTGCGTGTTCTTTCGCACCAGAGGGGACACTCGCCCAGCGAATTTCTGACATTGGCCGCTGATGAAAACATGTTATTTCTCCGGAAGAGATAAAATTATCATTCTGGCTGAACTGGAGGTCACGGACGCCTGCATTCGGGCATACGTCCGCAACCGGCAGTGTTGCCTTATTAATGCATAAAACGCTCAGTAAACCGATCGCCAAAAAGCATGATGGCGAGTCCAGTCAGCATGACCAGCATTCCTCCCAGCTTCGGCAACGAGACTGGCCGCCTGATCGCGCCCAGCAGGCCAAAATTGTCGATCACCTGTGAGGAAAGTAGCTGTCCGACAATTGCCAGACCGAGCAGGGCTGAAAAACCGATTTTGGGAGCGAGTACAACGTAGCTGAATAACGCACAGGCACCAATCAGTCCGCCCGCCAGACTCCATACAGGCTGCGAAGGAATAGCAGCAAGGGAGGTGAATAACCCTCCACGCAGCAGCGAGTAAATTCCAAGGCCGAACGCCCCGGCCGTAAAGGAAAACAACGCGGCGGTAACCGGATCCCCACCGAGCCCTTTTGCAAGCTGACTGTTCAACGTCGTCTGAAGAGTAATGCCCAGGCCCGCTGCAAAAGCTATTACGTAATAAATCGCGCTCATGCTGTTATTCCCTGTCAGTTTGCCTGGACCAGCGGCAGGAATTTTTCCGCAAAGATGTCTGGCTCATACCCTGCTGCCGTAAATAGCCGCTCGCGTGATTCATCAATGGCGGCGCGTAGGCGCTCACTGTCCACACCCAGCACTTTGCCGTTCTGCTTGACGATGCGCCCGCCGATCATCACGGTATCGATATTGCTGCGTTCAGTCGCATGCACCACCGTCCCGAATGCATTTCCGTTGGGATAAAGGTTAAGGTCAGCCGCGTTAATCAGAATCAAATCTGCCTGTTTGCCTGGTGCCAGGCTCCCGATTTTATCCTGCAGTCCGGCACAAACCGCGCCATCTAAAGTTGCCGACTTAAGCAGCTGCGCTGCCGGGATTGTTGTCAATGAATGCTCTGAATCACACCCGTGCTGCTTATGCATACCCATTACGCGCTGCAGATAAAACGCCACGCGCATTTCCATAAACATGTCGGTACTGTAAGATGTTTCGTTATCCACGCTCAGACCCGGTGTTATGCCATGACGCTGCGCGGCCTCAATAGCGAACATTCCGCTTTCAATGCCATAGTGCGAATCTGAGCGTGGACAGACGTTCACCCGGACACCCGCTTCCCGCAGAATTTCCCATCCCCGGTCAGGCAGCGCCGTGCAATGATTGAAAATATTGTCCGGACCCAGCAGCCCCTGCTGATGCAGCGACTCAAGTTCAGACCCCATCTCAGCCCCAAAGAACTCCGTGACAATCGGCAGCCCCAGCCTGCGGGCCTCGGCCCACAATTCCGGCTCCAGCTGCGCCATGACGGCGAGGGAGACCAGACTTTCAGGGTTGTTGGTGAAATACTTCTCCTGCAGGCGCTGCCAGTTTCCCGGCCAGTGCGCTCTATCCCATTCGCCTGCTACCGGCGCACCGGACGCATGAATAGCGCGAATACCGGCATCAAGCAGGGCCTCGACGGCGGCGTCTGAATGCGCTGCGGTACGGCTGTTGTGCGAATTATCAATCATGGTAGTGATACCCGCATCTATCGCGCCCAGCGCCGTCAGCAGGTTACCAACATAGATATCGGCAGGCCGGTAATATTTTGCGAACGAGAAATGCGTGGTATTGCTGTAGTCGTCCAGACAGGTGGCGTTGGGGTTGATGCGGCGCAGCTGACCTTCCCAGGCGTGACGATGAGAATCGACCATCCCTGGCATGGCAATCATGTTGTTGGCATCAATCACCTGCGCACCCGGCGCGTCAAGGTTTTGGCCTATAGCGGTGATCGTGGAGCCGCT
This sequence comes from Pantoea sp. M_9, assembly GCF_008631385.1. Lineage (NCBI taxonomy): Bacteria > Pseudomonadati > Pseudomonadota > Gammaproteobacteria > Enterobacterales > Erwiniaceae > Pantoea > Pantoea sp. M_9. Next base: position 94,074 of record NZ_VWUF01000002.1, read on the forward strand.
GATGAGAATATCACCCCGTTCAATGTTACCGACGTTCTCGTCCATGCTCAGTATCGTCGCGCCACGAATCAGCGCAACCTTTGATTTAACATTCTGATTTTTAACAATATTTCTAATGTAACCGCTCATTGACTTGTCTCTTTCCTGATTAATGGAGAAACGATACGCCATGCTATTAACCTGAAAAAGATGCTTAAAACGTTTTCATAATTCATAATTCGCGAATAATCGGACTCACATTTATTACGGAACAGAACCATGGACAGGATTCAGGCTATGCAGGTTTTCATGCGGGTTGCTGAAGCCGGAAGTTTTGTGCGCGCGGCCGAAACACTGTCACTACCCTCATCCACCGTCACCAGCACAATTAAAAATCTTGAAAAATATCTGCAGGTTCGCCTGCTTAACCGGACGACAAGGCGGGTCAGCCTCACGCCTGAAGGCCTTCAGTATCTGGCGCAGTGCCGGGAGATCCTGTCGCTGATTGAACACACTGAGTCCAGCCTGACCGACTCCGTACGGCGCCCGCGGGGACGGCTGCGTGTTGATATGCCCGGGGGTATCGCCCATTTTATCGTTATGCCCCATTTGAAAGATTTTTACCGGCTCTATCCGGAAATCTATCTGATGATTGGGGTCAGCGACCGACAGGTCGATCTTGTTCAGGAAGGCGTGGACTGCGTTATCAGAACCGGTGAATTAACCGACTCCACGCTGGTTGCGCGTCCGCTTGGCCGGTTTCGCTGGGTGACCTGCGCCTCGCCGGACTATCTCAGGGAATACGGTATGCCTGAGACGCCGGAAGCGTTATCGCAGCACAGAGCGATCCATTATTTTTCCGGTTCCGGAAGACGCACTAATGAACTGCGCTTTACACAAGGCACGGAGGCATTCTCCGTTCAGGTCGGGGGAAATGCGGCCGTTAACGAAACGGGACTCTATATCAGATTGTGTCTGGAGGGCTTTGGGCTGGCGCAGCTTGCTGAAAATGTGATTTCGGCGGACCTGCAGCAAGGCAAACTGATTGAGGTCCTGGCGGACTGGCAGCCTCCTTCAGTGCCAGTGACGATGCTCTATCCGCATCAGCGTTTTCTCTCTCCTGTCGTGCGTGCTTTTGCTGACTGGGTCGCCGGGCTTTTTGATCATAGCGCGGCGGAAAATCGGTCTGCCCGGTAAAATATGCTCCGATAGCAGGAAGATGCCTCAGCATGATATTTAATAGCACCCACAGCAGAAGAACCTGCTGTCCCCCTGCTGTGGCAGAAATGTCAGCCCGACTGCTGCGCAGGTTCCAGGTGCGCATTTCGTCCGGCAGCCATTCCGGTGCAGGCACCTGCGACCGCGATTGCTGCGGTCATCAGTAGCGGTACCGTCCAGCCTCCGGACAGCTCCTGTACTTTACCCAGCAACAGTGGTCCCATTGCCGCCATCAGATAACCGACACTCTGTGCCATGCCTGACAGCGCGGCAGCATCACCGGCGTTTTTAGTACGTAGCCCGATGAAGGTCAGCCCCAGCATCATACTGGCGCCAGAGCCGAAGCCGAGAAGCGCCGCCCACAGCATCGCCAGATTCGGCAAATACAGGATGCCGATAAAGGACACCGCGGTTACCAGGCTGACGCCAGCAGCAGCTAATTTCTGATCGTTAAGACGGCGCAGCGTGGCGGCCAGAATCAGGCCGGGAATGGCGGTGGTCAGCTGGAGGATCCCGTGTACCTCACCAGCCTGAGCTGAGGAGAATCCACTGTCCGTAAGAATGGCTGGCAGCCAGCCGACCGCAACATAAAACGGCATCGCATTCAGGCCCATAAACAAAGTGACCTGCCAGGCCAGAGGCGAGCGCCAGACCGCAACGGTAGCCGCTTTTTTCTCCCCCACAGCTGGAAGCTGATGCGTTTCCTTCAACTGGGGCAACCATAAAAGCAGCGCCAGCAGAGGCGCAATCACCAGCATGGCTAACGCGATGTTCCAGCCCCAGCTCTGCGTCAGAGGAATAACAATGGCTGAACCAATAGCACCAGCCGCGCCCATGGTGATGGAATATGCCCCCGTCACGGAAGCCACGTTGCCGGAAAAATCGCGTTTTATTAGGCCAGGCAGAAGAACATTGCATAGGGCAATCCCGATACCTATCAATATGGTTCCGCCATAAAGCGCCCAGACACTGCCCGTGGAGCGAAGCAGAATGCCGGCTGAAATCACGGCGAGCGCACTAAAAAGGGTGCGTTCCAGACCATACTTCCTTGAGATGGAGGCGCTCAGGGGTGAAAAAGCGGCAAAAGCCAGTAAAGGTAGTGAATTAAGCAACCCAACGGCAGTAATACTTAGCCCAAAATCATGGCGAATTGACTCTAAAACGGGTGCAACAGCGGTAAAAGGAACACGCAGGTTAATGGCGATAAAGAGGATACCGGTCACAAGTATGACTGAAGACCACTTGTTCGTAGTGTGGGGCATAAACTGTGCTTTCTCTGAAAAAAAGAAAGACTTTAAAGTACACATGAGTTACAGAATACAGATAACCTGACAACATATAACTAAATCATGCCATCTCAAAAGAAACCGGTGACCTCGCCGGAAGAATTTACAGCCGATGCATTCAGTCAGGCTGCTATCGCCCTGCATGTATCTTCGTCTGGCGAGTATGCCGGGCAAAGTCCGCACGACCATCGTAAAGGCCAGCTTATTCTCTCGTGGCGCGGTGCAGTGAGCTGTGAGGTTGAAGATGCGCTGTGGCTTGTTCCACCGGGACATGCTGTCTGGGTACCGGGGGGAATCCCTCACAGCTGCCGGGTCACAAAGAATGCAGAGACCTGCTTTCTGTTTATTGAACCCGGCGCGGCAGCGATGCCGGAAACCTGCTGTACCCTGGCGATTAGTCCTCTGGTCCGCGAGCTTGTTCTGTATCTGGCAGAGCAGGAACATGCTTATTTACCTGACAGTAAAACCGCGAGGCTGGCAGCGGTGCTGCTTGAACATATACCGGACGTGCCGGTTAAAGCGCTCCATCTGCCGGTATCCGGCCATCCTAAAATCCGTGCTATGGCTGAGAGACTTTTTAAGGATCCTGATGACCGGAAGACGTTAAAAGATTGGGCTGCACACCTGGCAACCAGCGAGCGATCGCTGGCCAGGCTGATAAAAAAGGCTACAGGACTGAGCTTTGGTCGCTGGCGTCAGCAACTGCATTTAATGATTGCGCTTAGCCATCTGGCAGAAGGTCAGCCCGTGCAGCGCGTAGCCGGAACGCTGGGATACGATTCGGTCAGTGCATTTATTACGATGTTCAGGAAAGCGCTGGGTAAATCACCGACTCAATATTTTTCATCTCTAAACTAATGCAGAAAGACACCAACCGGAATTTTATAAACAACGCCAACGTCCGCTTCTCGCTCATAGCGGCCCTTCAACTCAGTCAGTTTGTCCGCTTAGTGCCAGAAGCGGACATTTTTTCTCTCAATCAGAAAGAAATGAGATGATCATCAATTTATAAAGTGCCAATTCTGCAGAAACGGGTTTTTACTATATTTTGTTTTATATATCATACGTTTTCAGAAGTGATTAATAATAAGAGTATAAACATGTGCAATGACTTACAGCGTGTGCTGATTATGGGAAATAGCGGTTCAGGCAAAAGTTGGCTTGCTGCACGTATCTCTGAATTCAAAACATTACCTGTTACAGATTTAGATACTCTTTACTGGGAACAAGATGGTTACGGGAGAGCCAGGGAAAAGACAGAAGTGATTAAAGATGTTCTTGCAATAGCAAATAAAGAACGCTGGATTATTGAGGGCGTATATGGCTGGATCGCTGATCAAGTCTCTTATTACGCTTCTCATGTCATATGGCTGACGCCTAAGCCAAGCGAATGTGTTGAAAACATTGAAGTCAGGGGGATAAGAAACAATGGATCTGTTGAAGATTATAAAGCCTTGCTGGAATGGGCTTCCTTGTATGAAATACGAACCGGGTCGAGTAGTTATGAGGGACATCTTTCTGTCTTTTCAAAAGTCAGTCCCGAGAACCAAATAAAGCTAGCTAGTCGCGAAGATATCAATCAGTTCCTCACTCAACTTTGATAATGCAGTTCATTAAACGTCCGCTTCTCGCTCATAGCGGACGTCATAAGCCTTTCTCTGTGATTCAGACCTGCCGCAGATTAAATGACGCTTAAGCATTACGGCTTTTAAGCGACGTGAAAGATACTTATCAGGCCTGCGGCCTTAAGCGGTCGCGTGTCCAGGCAGGCATCGCATTCATTTTGGGACTACAGTTACCGATGAGGTTGTCATTGACTCGTATCAGGAGGTGTATTCAGTGTTTGATCACGACGACGATCAGGAGAAACCTGTCATCGGAGAGGCAGCACTCAACCTTGCAATGGCGGGACAGGAAATCAACCAGCGAACCTTAACGGCGGAGCTGGATTTGATGGCTGATAACGCCACTAACGCGGTCAGGGCGGAGAAAATCAGAAAAGCCAGACACTGGCTTAATGGTTTTCCTCAAACTGATATGCGCGACAAGGCTGGGCTGCACTTAAAGATGAAAGCAGATCCGGACGACGACGGAAAACATCACTAACCGTTGCCCGGCCCCGGCCGGAAAACGACGAAGATAAGCCAACCTCATAACGGGCGCGTCCGACGCGTACCGGCCGGAGAAACTGTCAGGGATGACACCCGGTTGTTAACTCAGGCAACACCAGCCAGAACGGATAACAGATAAAAAATCTGCCCTGCCCCATTATAAACCTCCTGTTCTGTCAGGCCGGGGGAGGCGTTTAGTGATGATCGGAACGCGTGGCGAAGAAGACCACAGCGGCTCCGAGAGCAACAACCAGCGTATCTTCAATCAGGCCGCTTCGGGTCTGTCCGATTTTTGTTATCGCCTTTTTGCGTGCTGCAAGCGTGGCATAAGCCAGTGGCACCGCGGCAGAAATAGCCACCGCGGCCCCGGTTTTCTCTTCGCCACGAGGTGCCAGCGCGGCACCGGCAATCCCGGCACTGGCCACGCGCGCCGAAAGTCCCAGAAACACAGTGCGGTCCGGCGCTGACTTCATTTTGTCGCCATACAACTCCCCTGCCCCCATCGCTAACGCACCATATTTAAAGAGCGGCCGATCCAGCAGCAGCAGAGCGCCTGACGTATCGCGCTTCGCAAGGCGTGCCGCAGCAAGAGCCGCCATCGGCGTCATTGAACGGCAGCTGGCGACCACGCCAATCAGGGCAGAATAAACAAAACGCGTTATTTTCATTATTGATTTTCCCGATAGTGAGAGATCTATTTGCTCTTACGCTCCGCCGGGATATAAGGCGGGAACGCGCTAGTTAATAAGCACATTTACAGGAGCACATTATCTGAGTGCTGGGATCTATACTGCCAGCGGCATGCCTGCTGGAATAATCAGTATAGATGAGTGGCCGGAGCGTGCAGAAAGAAGAGAAGCGGGCGGGTGATATGGAAGCATTCAGGCATGTCAGCGTATTGCATGCCTGAATGCGGATATCGACTATCCGATCTGTCAGAACTGCCAGGAAACGCTGACGTTCATATTGCGTGGCTCACCATAGACGTAACTGTTCATATAGCTGTAGTAGTGGCGATCAAAGAGATTATCGAGGTTGGCCTGCACCGCAATCTGTTTATTCACCTGATAGCGCGCAAACAGCGAAGCCAGCGGATAGCTGCCCTGATACACCCGTACACTCTCACCGCTGGCGTTGGTCACATCCTTAAATACCCGATTCTGCCAGTTCACGCCGCCGCCAATGGTCAGGTCAGGAATAGCGGCCAGCTGATAACGGGTGAACAGCTTAAAGGAGGTCTGCGGCTGGTAACTGTTAAAGCGGCCACTTTTGTCACGCGCAACATAGCGGGTGGCACCAAATGTCAGTTGCAGATTATCAGTCACTGCACCATTCAGTTCAAACTCTGCGCCTTTACTCACGGCACCTTTAGCGGCGACATAAGCCTGCTCGCTGCCATTCAGGTAGACACCATCAAGCGCCTGACCGACATCATCCTCTTCAATACGGAATATCGCCACGGTGGCGGTGAGCAGGCCATCGTTCCAGGCAGATTTCAGCCCGGTTTCATAGCTTTTTCCGGTTACGGGTGACAGGTAGCCGCCTCGGGTATCACGATAGGTCTGCGGCAGGAAAATAGCGGTGTAACTGCCATAGGCGGACCAGGTATCGTTGATGTCATACACCAGCCCTGCATAAGGCGTGGTGTTGTTTTTAGTCACCTCTCCGCTGCTGCCGGTGGTGCTCCACTGGGTATAGCGCGCGCCAACAATCAGTGACAGCGGATCGGCCAGCGACAGACGTGCTGCGCTGTAAACGGATTTCTGCCGCACCGTGTCATTGGCGTTGCGATACCAGCCCTGCCACGCCGGCTCCGCTACATTACCGCTCCAGTGGTTATCAAAAATACCCATATCGGCTGCCGTGATCTCACGCGCTTCTGCATCGCTGAAACCATCCTGGCTATACGTTGCATTGTGCTGCCGGCTGTAACTGGCGCCCGCCATTAACAGATGCTGACGACCAGCCAGCTCAAACGGGCCGCTGGCGAAGCCATCGACAGAGTCCAGTTTACGCTTGCCGCGATCCATACTGCCGTAGCCGGTCGTACCCTCACCGCTCTCACGATCGGGATTGCCCATTACATAGAGCAGCTTATCGCTGAATGTGTTTTCGGCGTGCGTGCCGTTAATATGAACATTCCAGCCGTTATCAAAGTTATGTTCAATATCGGCAAAGACTTTACGGGAGTTAGTATTGTAGCGCGCCCAGCTGGCTGCTGAATTCAGGCTGCGATCGTAATGGGTGGTGGCATTATTACTGTAAAACATCGGCAAACCGCCCCAGGTTGGGTTGCCGGTATTGTTATCTTCGTAGTCATATCCCAGCGACACGGTGGTGCTCTCAGAGAGATCGGCATCAATGACGCCGTAGATAAACTTTTTGGTCTTCTGATAGCGATCCAGCCAGCTTTGCTGATCAGTGTAGCCACTTACAATGCGGCCACGCAGGCTGCCATCTGTGTTCAGCGGAGAAGAGAGATCGGCCACATAACGCTGCTTATCCCAGCTGCCATAGCTGGCACTCAGCGTTCCGGTAGCGATTTTGCTGTCGGCATGTTTGCGCACCATGTTGATTGAAGCAGCCGGGCTGCCCGCGCCGGTCATCAGGCCGGTTGCACCGCGCACGATCTCAATACGGTCATAAATAGCGGAGTCGGATGCCGCATCGCCATAATTCCATGCGTCGTTGACCAGAGCCGGAATACCATCAAACGTAAAGTTGCTGACTTTGAAGCCGCGCGAATAGTACTCAGAGCGTTCACTGTCGACAAGATTAGTGGATATGCCGGTAACGTTGGTTAATACATCATTAACCGACTGTAAATCCTGATCCTGCATCCGCTGCTGTGTCACCACGCTAAGAGACTGCGGTACATCGCGCGGTGTCAGCATCAGCTTAGTGCCCGCGCGGGTGGTCTGCACCGCATAGTTCTGGTTACTGAGTGCACTGTTATCGGCTGAATCAGTGCTGACGATCATCTCCTGCGTATCCTCCTCTGCCGCCCGGGCGGGAGTAAGAAGAGAATGCACGGTCAGTGCCAGTAATGAGATGCTGAAGAGGTTATTGAACCCTGATTCCCTGCTACAAAAAGCCATAAATTCTCTCTTAAACATTGGTATTAGGTTAAGCAGTGATGCGCAGTTTTTATATTTATCCGTTCAGCGCCAGGCAGGCAGAGGCCCGCCCCACCTGAGAAAGACAATGATAATCATTTGCTTTAGCAATTCTCTAAAAGATTCCATTACAAATGTAACTTTATGTAAAAATCATAAAATTCAGATAGATGGAGGGATAAAACCTGGAAATAGCTGTGATTTATGTTATGTCGATGCAGAGAAAGGCAGAGAGCAGAAGGTTATGAGCGGTGATTACAGGAAGAGTCACGGCACCATTCAGGCAGGCTATCCATAGCCTGCCGTTTGCATATAACAGACCCGCTGTTATTTATAGACGGTAGCGGTAGCTGACATCTTTGAACCCTCTTTTGCAGAGGTAATGACGTAATATTTACCGCCCAGTTCATCTGCCTTTTTAGAGAGGTCAGCTTTGGCATCTGAAGGTGCAGTCTGCTCTTTCATCGAGCTTATCTTGCCCACTTCCTGATACTGGCTGGCCTGTTCTTTAGTGATCTCCTGCGCGGCTAAAACGGAGCCAGAGGCGAGTGTTCCCAGAAACAGAGCAGCAGCGACCATTATTTTACGTTTCATACATTAGTCCTCGTGAAATAAAAAATAACCGGATATCCCTATAAACAGATAGTTCAGAATAAAAATAAAGCAACGTCATTTCAGGGGATTTTTTAATTATGCGGTCAGACAGCTTTTACCCGCAGCCGGCTGTCCGATCCGGTGATACAGGTGTGATGTCGACACTGTCACTTTCTACCTGAATACAACGGCCTGCCGGGCGATTTACGGTAGCTTGGGTGCTTCCTGCGAAGCAGGCCGCACGTTATAACCAGCGGCAGGCGGCGCCGCGCGTAAATATATTTACTGCCTTAAAACCACCCGCCTGTTTTATTATCTCAGGCAGCACTTCTACTTTTTTACGGCAGATCGCTGCATTGATATTTATTTCTGTATGACGGCCGTTGCCAGGACGATATTTATTTTTCCGGGCCGGGTAACGCTAGTGGAGCATTTCACTTTAAGGCGGCAATTGAGCGTTCATCACGAACGCTATATGCTGTTTAAACCGTTCACCCGTCGACCGAAAAGAGGTAGCTGAACGCGTCCGCTGCTCAGCAGCCTGGATTAAACTGAGTGAAGGTTTGCCTCAGGCGGATGCCTGCGATCAGAACAACCTGTTGCCTGAAGGAGAGATATGATGACCATAATGGATGCGCTGCTGGCATTCAGCTTTGCCGCGCTGTTACTGACACTGACGCCGGGCCTGGATACCGCGTTGGTATTGAGAACGGCAACGGTTGAGGGACGAAAACAGGCGGTTCACGCGGCGCTGGGTATCAGCACCGGCTGTCTGGTCTGGGGAGCCGCCGTGGCGTTCGGGCTGGGGGCGCTCATCGCAGTCTCAGAACTGGCTTACGACATTCTGAAATATTGTGGCGCGCTCTACCTGAGCTGGCTGGGCATTAACATGCTGCTGCGCCCGAGAAAGCAGCTGGCGCTGGCGGATAATACCGCTAAAAAAGGCTCAAACTGGTTTCTGAAAGGCGTGCTCGGAAACGCACTCAACCCTAAGATTGGCATTTTCTATGTCTCTTTTTTACCGCAGTTTATTCCGCAGGGTCACTCACCGGTACTCTGGACCTTTATTCTGGTCGGTATCCATATTGCGATTGGGACGAGCTGGTCGATGGCACTGATAAGCGCCACGCGCCCGCTGGCAACGATACTGCGAAAAGAGAAGGTTATTCGCTGGATGGATCGTACCACCGGCGCCATTTTTCTGGCCTTTGCGGCCCGTCTGGCCCTGAGCCGTCGCTGAACAGCACGGCTGCGGTAAACCTGCCGCTGCCGGCCTGAAACGCTGCTCAGGCCGGCAATGGCCGCCGCTTAAAACGACCAGCGAACGCCGGCATTGTAATGCCAGCCGTGCGCGCCGTTCCCGTCAACCTCTTTGCGATAATCAGTTTCGGCATAGAGTGAGACATCCCGGGTGAGCGTCGCGGTGCCGCCAAGGCCGACATCCCACATCTGACCAAACTTACCGCTGTCAAAACGCTGGCTGTCCGTGCCGTCAGCGGTGCCGGCCCGGATCTTCGCCGTTCCGCCCCAGCCGCGATAGTAGTTTGCGCGCAGATAAGGCGTGTACTGCCGCAGGCTCTCATCCTGCCACGTGCGGTCCAGCCGCGCCCCGAGCCGGCCAACGGTCTGCTCATAACGATCCCAGGAGATCCGCGTCTGGTCCCGATCGGTCAGGCTGTCCATGTCGAGACGCTGCCAGGTCAGCTGCGCCTGGGGTTCAATACGCCATCCCTGCGTCAGCTCAATGGCGTAGCCTGACTCCAGTGAAGCCGCCCAGCCGCTGCCTTCTGGCGAAGCCACCGCTTTTTGCCGCAGGATGTCAGTTTCACCACGATAGCGGTTCCATGACAGCGAGCTGTCAACATAGAGGCCGCTGCTATGCTGCCAGGTGCCATACAGCGCCACGCTGTCGCTGTCGAACGCGGTTGAGCTGTAGCCATCCACCGCGTGCGGACGAATACGCGTGTTGCCGCGCGTCCAGGCGATACCGCCGCGCAGGCTATCGTCTGCGCCATCCAGACGGATGACGTTACCGCCGAGCTGTACCGCGCTGTAGTCAAGATCAGCGTCGTAGCCGTAGTTACTCAGGCCAAGGTTGCTCTGATAGTGCAGGTTGGCTCCCAGGTAGCGCACAAACATCTCACCGCCCGCTGCATCGGGATCGCGCTGCTGGCGCAGCTCGCCCAGCCGCTTGTGCAGATCGTCGGTGATCGCCAGCGTATACAGTGCCAGGCCAACCGGCGCTGAGATATATGACGGGAGCTGCGGCGTTACCGCCCTGCGCAGGCCGGTTATGCCATTGCCTGGCTGCGGCTGACAAAGCTCGCCATCGGCGCAGACAAACGTGTTAGCCAGGCGGTAGTCGCGGAAATCATTACCGCTGCCGCTGAGCTGGCGCTCGCTGGCGGCGCTGCTGCCTGGGGAAAAACTATACAGGCTGTATTGCCACGGACCTGAAGCGACATACCCCCGCTTCAAAACAAAACTCTGCGGAGCAGCTCTGCCTGACACCTGCGCAAGCGAAACCCCCTCCGCCGGCCCGATAACTCCGTCAGCGTTGCGATCCAGCTGCGGCGCGCCGTGCAGAACATCATCAATCAGCGTCGTGCCGCTGACGTTACCGTTAACGCGCAATATATCGCTGCGGGTAGCCGCAGAGTTAAGCCGCAGCGTGCCGTTTGCCGAAGCCAGATCGCCGTTAAGCGTTAGCGAGTTACCGGCCTGGCTGCTGCCATTGGTCAAATCCAGCGTACCGGCGTTGTTCACCTGCAGCGAGGTGGCGCTACCGCCCTGCAGCAGCGGCTGAATACCCTCTCCCGCCAGCAGGGTCGAATCCGCGTCGATATTGATGGTGCTGTGCGCCAGCCGAAGGTTGTCCGTCAGCGTCCAGCGGGTGCCGGAAAAATTCAGCGTACTCCAGCCGGCGCCGATATTGGTGCCTTTTACCGGATCGTCACCGGCAAAAGATCCGCCGCGCGCCGTGATGTCGTGCAAATTGAGGGTGCTGCCCGCGCCGCCGGCCGTGGTGATGTGCCGGGTATTTTCCAGACTGATATTCTGTACGGTGGCGCGGTTATTTACGCCGCTGCCCATTGTCAGACTGCCCTTCAGCGTGCCGCCGGTGACAATCAGCGTATCCTCTCCGTTACCGGTATGCACATCGCCAGTTACCCTGCCGCCCAGCAGGACAACAACATCGCGGGCCGCGCCACCCGCCACCACCACAGTTTGCGGATTGGGTGCCGTCACGGTGCCTTCATTGATAAACACCGACGCACCGCCGCGCAAATCGATGATGGGTGCCACCAGGCTCTGTGACGTGATACTGCCCTGGTTAATCACCCGCCTGGCGGTGCGGGTCACTACGGCGGATCCGCCGTTAGCGGACTCAATGGTAATCGTTCCTGCGGTGACAACGTCTCCGGTTGTATTGGCTCGTATGGCGGTGCCCTTACCGGGCACCCTGATGGAATAGCCCTGCCCGATAAACAGATCGTTACGCGTTGCTGAACCATCTTCATTCGCAAACAGATAGCCGGTTCCGCCTTCGCCTGTGACAATCTGCGCACTCCCTTCGCCGTCAAAAGAGACGGCTGAACGGATACCGGCGCCGCGACCGGTTTCCAGCCGCACATTTTGCAGGGAAATAGCGGTAATTCCGGCACGGTTATTGATGACGCTGCCACGGCCATAAGCGCCCAGCGTGATATCGCTGGCCTGGAAAAACTGCGCGCCGTTTTCCAGCAGCACGCCGTCGGCGCGTCCGCTGGCGGTAATGGTGCTGTAGCCCTGACCATCACCCTGAACCGCCAGACCACCACTGTTGCCGACCCGCAGCGCGGCGATCCCGTCATCTACCTGCAGACGACTGCTCTCGCGCGGATAGTAGTAACCATAACCACTGCTGGCATCAATGCCGATGCCTGAAGCGATGCGCACGCTGCCAAAGTTAAGAAATGACGCGTTGTCATGCACGCGCGCCCGTACTCTCAGGGCCGGTTAAATTCACCACGCCCTGATACTGATTGAATATCGCTGAATAGTAACCCGCGTCGAAAGCGGCGATCTGCCGGCCGCGGCCGGTGATGTCAGAAGCGGCATAGACGGTTGCCTGATCGCCCGCCGCTATTACGCCGCTGGTATTGTTGCCGTTGAGTGCAATGGGGCTGGTGACAATCCCCTCACCCCGCTCATAGACGCGCAGCGCCGCAGCCCCTCTGCCGTTCACGTTATACCGGTCAGTGCGGTAGGCATAGGACGTACTGCCGGAGACCGACACGCCGGTCGTATCAGCCCCGCTCAGCGTTACCGTACCGGGCTCACGCGCATAGACATCGCCTCCGTTACTGGCCTGGTAAAGCGTTGAGCCGGCGGTACTGACGTCTGTGCTGCCTCCGCTGCTGAAAATAATACTGTCCGTGTCCGTCGCCTGATAGCCAACCTGGTTAGCATGATGAAACACCACGCGACTTGCTGCCCCGCTGTTGATAATGGCGTTCTTTTCAGCGCGGGCACCAACCACATTAGCCCCATACAGATTAATAATGCCGTTCTGGTTCAGCACCGCCTGCTCGCCGCTGGCGATCGCGCCCAGCGTTGTCTGCTGGCTACCCGATCCGCCATACACATTTAACACGCCGCGGGTGGTTATTTCTGTGGTCGGCAGGTTCTCACCGGGCGTAGTGAATCCCCCGGCGTATAAGCCGGTTCCCCCGCGCGTCACGCTGATATCGCCCTGGTTGATGACTTTCGCCCCCAGGCGCGCGAGGATCCCCACCGATCCTTCTCCCCCTGAGGTAATGCGACCGGTATTCACCAGCTGCGCCTGATTCAATGCCGCCAGCCCTACCTGTGCATCCGCCAGTCCGCTGATAGCGGCATGGCTGGTCAGCAGCGTACGGCTATCCGGCAGATAATCCGCGCTGATATTGCGGCCGCTCAGATCATATTTATACCCGTCAACCGTTGCGGCACTGGCACCTTTGCCCGTCAGGCGCAGCCGGGTAGCAGCACTGAGGGTGCCCTGTGCGCCGCCTTCAATCCGCAGGGCGCTGGCGCTGGCACCCACATTGAATGTTGCATCACGCGTCACAATATCGCTGCCCCTGCCGCTGCCCACGATGCCGGTGGCACCCGGCGCATTGAGCGAGAGCGTAGTACCGCTGGCGCTGAAGTCTGCGCCATCTGCAAAGCGAAATAGCGTACCGTCGGGGCTGGAGGTGGCGTAGCGGCCGCTGGCGGGCAGCCTGAGACGTGCGTCCGGACCACTGATGAAGAAACTGACCTGATTACGACCCTCCCCGGCGCGCGGCACCGCGCGGGCGGCCACCTCCACCCGGGCGTTTCCGTCTGCACGCACACCGATAGCCGCATCGCCCTGTAGATTGATCCGTCCGCCCAGCACGGCGCGCGCCTGACCGCCCTGTTCGCCGGTTACCCAGACGGCGGTATTCTGCGTGCCGCCGGGAAGGTCAGCATCACCTCTGACATTGATGGTGCCGGTGGACCAGGCGCTGGCGCGATGGTTCTGCGTGGCAAGAATACGCAGGCCGGTACTGTTATCACCGTTGAGATTGATTGTGCCTGCGTTGCCCACCCGCCCGTACTGCCCGGCATTCAGCACCAGCATGCCGATGTTTTCCAGCGGCTGAGGCTGTGCCCGTCCGTTGATATCGATAACGCCGTTATTCAGCGTCAGCGCAGAGGGTGCATTTTCCACGCGCATACCCACGGCACTCTGCACGCGGGAGCCGATGACAATACGGCCATTATTGATCGCGCTGCTGTTATGGCGTTGCTCAATAGCGCTGACGCCGCCGCTCAGCGTAACAGCGACATCCTGCGTTCTGTTCGTTTTGCGGTTTTGCGGCGAGCGCCCGATGGCGATGGTGCCTTGTGCCGTGTTAATAAAGTGCCCTGCAGCGCCTAACGTAACCCCTGCCGCTGAGCTGTTATTAACCACATCCGTGACGCCGACGTTGATGCTGCCGCGGTTAATTGCACTGCCCTGACCAATCCAGATCGCGCTGCTCTCCTGGCTTTCAGGCGCGTCGCCGGGGGCAAGATTAATCACGCCATTATTGGTAAAACGGCTGCCGCTTTTTACCGCAACGGCCTTACCGATATAGCCCAGCGTGCTGCGGTCGACGCCCGTGCCGCTGGCGTTATTCAGGAAGCCGGCGTTCAGCGTGCCATTGTTTATCCCGGTACTGCCTGAGAGAAGTGCCAGCGCCCTGCTCTCAGCAATCCCGCTGGCGGTAACGGCGAGCTTGCCATCAATGATAGCGGTCGCACCGTTGCTGGCCTGCATCGCCGTGCTGGCGTTGATAACCTCAAGCGCACGCCGTGCAGAAATTTTCACGCTGGCGTCACGACCATTCGCACTTAGCACCACCCGGTCGCCCGCCGGCAGCCTGACTTCATCGCGGCGGTTGCCGGCGCCGGTGCGATAAACCACGCGCCCTTCATTAAGCGAAAACGCTTTATTAAACGCGTTGCCATACTCTTCCTGCGTAATATTGTCATTCAGCAGCTGGTTAATTAACCAGTCATTATAATTTCTTAATTCCGCAAGGGAGGCTACCGTGAACGTGGTGACTCCGCCATCACGCGTGTTTACGCTGAAAGTCCCGGTATATCTCACCACGCTATCTCTGCTCAGCGTCAGTTGATTATTTGCGGGAGGTGCCTCAACGGCGGTGAACGTAATACGATTATTACTGTTCCAGTTCAGATGGCCGCGCTGTGCCGTGGTAAAAAGCTGGCTTTGTCTGGCCGCCATTGACCAGCGGTTTGTGTCCGAATCTGCAATTTTGTCAGGTCGCCCGATATTAATATTAAGCGTGCCGCGCGTAACTGTAGCGATGCGGGCATCTATATATTGCCGATCGTTTACAGCATAAAAGTCCTCTGCCTGCGTCTCTGTATTGATCTCTGGTAAATCTGTAAAGGCTAAGCTGTCATAAACGTGAAAGGATTTATAGCTGTTGTTCCCGGGATCGGGAATAACGATATTCAGATTTTGCTGCCCGACATTAATACGGGGTTGCCCCGTGAGCGTATCGGTAACGATCCGGCCCTCACGCTGTAGCTCACCCAGCGTGGTGCGGGTTACGCCACTCACGCCTGGCGTAAACTGCGGCAGCCCGGTCAGCGTCCGCACTGAACCATCACGCAAATACAATGCACCCGCTTTATAATCATTATTTTCAGGCGTATAGGGCTTTAATATCTCCGCCGATGCATTTAAAACCGGAAACATCATACCTTGTGCTGCAATAAGGGCCAGAAGTACAGGATTTAATTTAAACACGATATTTTCCTCAGCTGAGAAAAAAGCAAAACCTGAAAACAGAACACGGCTTTCAGGCATCGGCAGAGCGTATTTATTTTGGAAATGTCAGATAAAAGTAATCAATGTGCAGGCAATAACATCACGTTACTAATGCATTGTCCAGCCTGGCTTACGCTTCGTTAGCGCATAAATCAGAAATTAAGATAAAAGCCTTTCTCCTGGATTTATTTCAGCGGCGCTGAAAAATTCATTAACCATTTAGTTATTAAAAAGAATGAAAAGAATAAAAGTACCGTTTATTAACATAAAATATTAACGCGCCATTCAGAAAAATCACAGCCATACCGATTAGCCAAATGCGTAAACCAGTGAAAGCTGCGATCTGCTTTGTTGTGCGCATAACCTGTTTCAGCCACCAGGTCAGGGAGGAAGGAATCGCGATTTAATCCTGATGCCCGTCACAGATGCGAGGGCAGGCAGAAAAACTGGTAGGTGACGTCACGCCGGGCTTTTGCCTGGTACATGGCGGTGTCAGCCTGCTGAATCAGTAATTTAGCGGATAACGTCGCAGGGCGCGCCTGGCTGATGCCGATGGCGGCGCCGATGTTTACCGTCCTGCTGCTGATGCTGAAAGGGGCATTGAAGCTGGCAATCAGACGTTCAGCAAGTGCAGAGGCCTCCCGGCGATCGCGGCATCGGGCTGCCACTACAAACTCATCGCCGCCGAGTCGGGCAACCGACTCATCCGGCATCAGGCAGCTCTGCAGCCGCTCGCTTATCTGCAACAGCAGCGTATCACCTGCCGCATGGCCCATTGAATCGTTAACCGCTTTAAATCCGTTCAGATCGAGAAACAGCACCGTGACCAAATGCTGCTCCTGCTGCTGTGCGAGCAGGGCGTCAACCTGCTTAAAAAACCAGGAGCGGTTTGGCAGGCCGGTCAGCGCGTCGCGCATCGCCTGCTGCTCCAGCTGCAGCATTCTCTCTTTGTCACGGGTGATATCGCGCGATACCAGTACCGCACCGATGTTCTTTCCCGTGGAGGGATCGGTCACGCCGCAGGCTTTTGTGCCAAGCGTAATATAGTGGCCATTGCGATGACGTTTGTGCACTTCCACCACGTCCGGCTGTTCCCCCCCGGCGAAAATAGCACTCAACACCTCGGCTGCAGGCGCGCGATCGTCAGGATGCAGAAAGTCCGTCACCCGCTGGCCCAGCATCTCTTCAGCGGACCAGCCGATCATTTCGCTGTAGGAGGGTGAAATTGAGACATACCGCCCTTCGGCATCGCAGTGAGCGATAAGATCCGTGCTGTTTTCAATCAGCAAACGATATTCAGCGGACGTGCGCAGCGCCTCCTCCAGCGCCTTACGCTGTCCGGTGACATCCAGTACAAAACCGCTGTACTGCTGGTGTTGCGCTTCCGTCTGCTCGCCCGGCAATCCTGACACGATGACATGGCGCAGGGTGCCGTCCAAGCAGTTGATCGGCACCTCAATATGAAAAGGCTGTATGCGCTCCAGAGCCGCAGTCAGCAGCAGCGCAATTTTTGCATCCTCATCAGCCTGGGCGATGCTCAGCCACTCCCGTAGCGTGACGCCTTTGAGCGCAGGCATCAGGCCGGCAGGGCACTCCTGACTGGTGACACAGATCCCCAGGGCGTTGGTGGACCAAACGGCGGATAAGATAGGTTTGATCATTGTGCTCATGATAGCTGGACCTGGTTTATTCTGACGATACTCAAAGAGCATAAAACGTAGTGTGGCAGATATCCCGATTGCCTGGCTTGCTATCCTGCACGCGAGTAAGAGAACAATGAGAGTGAGAGGATCATTTTACGCCTGTCTGATTAGGCAAAACGTCGCTGTTCCTCTGATTCGATACAAAAACTGACGCAGCACAGAAGCGTTATCGGCTGACCCGCCTGCAATCTTTAATCGGTAAAGCGTTATTCCCCGCAGCGGACAGCGAAGGCCTCTTTTTACTGCAATCTGCTCCGTCCTGACCCTGTACAGATAGCACACAGAACGGGACAAAGAAAAAAACTGATGCAATCAACCATGCAATCAAGTTACGCCTTGATTATGGCTGTGATATACCTGTCTGCGTAACGTCCTGAGACAGGATTCAATATGATTACGCCGCTTTTTACGCGCTGGGCAGCCCTGCTTCAGCAGCCGACGCAACGTCCGGCCTATCTGCGCATCGCGGATTTTATTGCAGAGGGCATCAGTACAGGCGAATTGCCCTCACGCTACCGCCTGCCGCCGCTGCGTGAACTGGCTGAAACGCTGGGTCTGAATTACACCACGGTAACGCGCGGTTATGCGGAAGCGCGGCGCAGGGGCTTAATTGACTCCCGCCCCGGACTCGGCAGTTTTATTCGTGCGCGGGCATCAGCCTCTTCAGCGCTGCCTGCCAGCACTTATGAAATGACCATGAATGCGCCGACAGAGCCTGCCGGTGCCGCCGTTGAGGAAGCACTGCGCGCAGGAGCCGTCAACCTTTTTAACCAGACCGACATGCTGAGTCTGCTGCGCTATCAGGATTTTGGCGGCACGGCAGAGGATAAAGCGGCAGCGATGCGCTGGATCGGGCGCAAACTTCACGTAGAGAGCGAGGCTGATGTGCTGGTTTGTCCGGGCATTCACAGCGCTCTGATGGGCATCATGACGCTGCTGAAGCGCAGGAAAAGTGCGGTCTGTGTCAGCAGCCTGATTTACCCTGGCATGAAGGCGATTGCCAGTCACCTTGGCGTGCGGCTGCAGCCGGTGCTCTGTGACGTGCAGGGACCCGATCCGCTGGCATTTGAGGCGCTGTGTCGCAGCGGCGAGATCGGCGCATTTTATATCAACCCGACGCTGCAAAATCCGACCACGATAACGATCCCGGAAGCGCGCCGGCGGGCGCTGGCTGAGTGCTGCCAGCGCTATAACATTACGGTCATTGAAGATGATGCTTATGCGGCGCTCAGCGATGCGCCAGTGCCGGCGTTTGCCGCGCTGATACCGGAGCTGACCTGGTATCTTACCGGCCTCTCTAAGTGCTTTGGCCCCGGATTGCGGATTGCGTTTGTGAAGGGCCCGGACAGACAGATGACGCAGCTGCTTTCCGGCGTGCTGCGGGCGCTGACGGTGATGTCCAGCCCGCTCACTAATGCGCTGGCGCGGCAGTGGATCAATGACGGGACGGCAGAGCGCATGCTGATCGCTATCAGACAGGAGGCGGGCATCCGCCAGCAGATTGCAGCGGCCTGCCTGACCGGATACCCGTTTCAGGCTGACAGCGCAGGCTATCACCTCTGGCTGCCGCTGCCCGGTCTGGTCAACGCCAACGCCTCCGACATCGCGGCAAAGCTGCGTGAAAAAGGGATCAGCGCCGTCTCCGGCGCCGCGTTTTGCACCGGTAATCTTCCTGCTGACGCGCTGCGCATCTGCCTGGGCGGTTCTCAGTCGCGGCAGCAGTGTGAAGAGGGCCTGAAAATTCTGGCCGCCATGCTGGCCGATCCCATCCACTTTTCCGGTATGGCGATTTAGCAGCGTGACGCAAAAAACAGTCAGTAAAACGTTAACTCCATCATTATGGACAGATAAGGTTTAAAACATGAGTAATCAACTTAATGCGCTTCTGCAGCAGGAGCTGGACAGCATCAACCGCGCGGAAAAACGTAACGATCGACCCTATTTCGACGTGTCGTTTATCCGCCAGTATCCGGGCCTGTATGGCCTGATGTGTTTTCTGTTTGTGCTGACCATGGCACTTTTACTCTACTCCGACTCCTTCGGCACAATTGAATATGTCGTCTGCTGTGCCATTTTTGCTGTCTGTAATTTCTTTTTCTTTTTTCACGTGAATCCCTCTTACCGGGTAAAAGATATCGATAAAGGCGCATGGAAGAACTGCTATACCGGGGACTGGTACATGGAAGTTTACGTCCGCGAAGCGTTTATTCATGATCTGCTCAAGGGAGATGTACTCACCGAAAGCGAAAAAGCTACCCTGCAGGCGCAGTATGCCCGTAAAGGCCATCTTTATTTCGCCGATATTTACCGTCTGAGAACCCGGTAGTCGGCGAAACTGAAAACAGCCTGCTGGCAGGCTGCAGGCATCAGACCGGATTAATAGAGCGTCTCTTTCAGGCGACCGGGTAACGCCGCATCGTAGGCGCGGGCGTCAATATCCTGCGAAATACTGTTCAGTATGGAACCGGTGCTCGGCAGCGCCTCGCGCTTAATTTGCGTCGCCGGATCCCAGAGCCGGGAGCGAATGATGGCCCGGCTGCACTGAAAAAAGACGCTCTCAACGGTAATGATTAACACCGTTTTTGGCAGCTGATTATTCATCGCAAACCGGGCAAGCAAGGCGGGATCGACGCTGATGGTGGCGGTTCCGTTTACGCGCAGTGTTTCCCCGATACCCGGGATCAGAAACAGCAGCGCTACCCGATTATCATGCAAGATGTTGCGCAGGCTATCGATACGGTTATTGCCGCGTCTGTCCGGCAGCAAGAGCGTGCGCTCATCCTCGATATGCACAAAACCTGCCGGATCGCCTCTGGGTGAAACGTCCAGCCCATCCGGCCCGCTGGTGGCCAGCGCGACAAAAGGTGAAGCGGCGATAAAGGGACGATACGCCGGGTGAATATGATCGGTGACTTTGGTCAGCGACGGTTTCGCCACCGGGCCGTAGCACGCTTCAAGCGCGCTTAAATCGGTAATCGTATTGCTTCCATCCGCCATGCCGGATTCCTGTGTTTAACGGGCCTGCCGCTAACGTAAGGGATGCATTACGCCGGACGCAACGCGCGAATGACATATTGCTGCGCCGCCGCACAGTTTTTTCCGTTCCTGCGTATCAACATATTTTTTGCCTGATCGGGATAGCCGCAAAAACGTACGGCGCAGTTAAGAAAAATAAAAAAAAGGGCCGACGTCAGACGTCAGCCCTGATACAGCCTCAGGCGTATTACTGGCCCAGCAGTTCGCGGCGCACGATATCAGCGCCGGCGCTCAGCGCATCCAGCTTGCCGCGGGCAACCTGACGCGACAGCGGTGTCATACCGCAGTTGGTGCAGGGATAGAGCTTATCCGCATCGACAAACTGCAGCGCTTTACGCAGCGTCTCCGCTACCTGCTCCGGCGTTTCGACAGTGTTGGTCGCCACGTCAATGGCACCGACCATCACTTTTTTCCCGCGGATCAGTTCAATCAGCTCCATCGGCACGCGGGAGTTCTGACACTCCAGTGAGACGATATCGATGTTTGACTGCTGCAGGCGCGGGAAAATTTCTTCATACTGGCGCCACTCAGAACCCAGCGTTTTCTTCCAGTCAGTATTGGCTTTGATGCCGTAGCCATAGCAGATATGTACAGCGGTTTCGCACTGTAATCCCTCAATGGCACGCTCCAGCGCCGCAATACCCCAGTCATTAACCTCATCAAAGAAAACGTTGAAGGCAGGCTCGTCAAACTGGATGATATCCACGCCTGCAGCTTCCAGCTCTTTGGCTTCCTGATTGAGGATTTTGGCAAACTCCCAGGCGAGTTTTTCGCGACTCTTGTAGTGACCGTCATACAGAGTGTCGATCATTGTCATCGGGCCAGGCAGCGCCCATTTGATCGGCTGTGTGGTCAGCTGACGCAGGAATTTTGCATCATCAACAAATACAGGCCTGGTACGTGAAACTTCGCCTACCACCGACGGTACGCTCGCATCGTAGCGATTGCGGATCCGCACCGTTTCGCGCTTTTCAAAATCCACGCCGTTGAGATGCTCAATAAACGTCGTCACAAAATGCTGACGCGTCTGCTCACCATCGCTGACGATATCAATACCGGCCCGCAGCTGGTCGTCAAGGCAGAGACGCAGCGCATCGCGTTTGGCATCGGCCAGATCGTCACCCGCCGGTTTCCACGGGGACCATAATGTTTCCGGCTGCGCCAGCCATGAAGGTTTCGGTAAACTGCCAGACGTCGATGTCGGTAATAACTTTTTCACTATAGATAACCTTTTTCCATTAATCAGTGCGCAAACTCAGCAGACCATTGCTCCAGACGAGTCTGGTAAGGTTTGATAAAATGCTGTTCGGTAAATTTACCCTGCTCAACCGCCAGATGCGTACGCTCTTCACGGTCATAAACGATGCGTGTCAGTGAATAATCTTTATGTGACAGGCTCGGCTGATACTCCTGTCCGGCCGCTGAATTCGCGTTGTAGATCTCCGGACGATAAATTTTCTGAAACGTCTCCATCGTGCTGATGGTGCTGATAAGCTCCAGATCGCTGTAATCGCGCAGCAGATCGCCGGCAAAATAGAAAGCCAGCGGCGCAACGCTGCCCTGCGGCATAAAGTAGCGCGCCTGCAGGCCCATTTTGGCAAAGTAGTGATCGGTCAGCGAATCCGCGTCCTGCCGGTATTCAATCCCCAGCACCGGATGATGGTTACCGGTACGATAGTAGGTATTTTTACTGGAGACGCTCAGGCAGATAATCGGACGCTTGCTGAAACTGGCTTTATAAATATCTGAGCTGACGAAGCCTTTGAAGATCTTGCCGTGCAGATCACCGAAGTTTTTCGGCGTACTGAAACCAGCCTGGTTTTTGTTGTGCTCGGATAACACGACGCTGAAATCGTAATCGCGCACCCAGGAAGAGAAATTGTTCCCGACGACGCCTTCAAAGCGCTGCCCGCTTGTTTTATCAACGACGGTTGTCTTCAGGACTTCAATGACCGGAAACGGCTTTTCATTTCCCGCTGGATCGATATTCAGCTCAACAGAGATGATATCCAGCTCAACGGCATAACGGTCCGCTTTCGGGTTGTCCCAGTGCGCCAGCGAGTTAAAGCGGTTATCAATCATTTTCAGTGCGTTGCGCAGGTTTTCCTGACGCATTTCACCCCTTGCCAGATTAGCAAAGTTAGTCGTGATACGCGTGTTTGCAGAAGGATTATAGTTTTCGTCAAAACGAAGGCTTTTAATTGAAAAGGTAAATTCTTTGTTCATCGTAATTTCTCACCTCAATTTCTGATGTAAACCTGCTTCTCTGTCTGCCTGTACAACCGACGCTGAATGCTGATTTGATATAACCATTTCCTCAATGGGCTGACTCTTTTATGCCTTACTCCCCTGCTGAAAAAAAGTGATTAAATTTCACCGAACCTGAAGCTTTTTCATGTTGCAGCGGACAGACGCTTCATCAGGCGACTGGCTGAATTGAAATGAGGCAAAACATGAACCGGAAAGCGCATAAGCTTCTGTTTTTGATAGCATGATTTAACTGCTATGCACCTGACCAGAATGAATAAATCTCAACATCGATTTTTTCACCTACCTGAAAATATTTAAGGCACCAGCGCACAATGTCCGGTTAAAAGGGGATAGAGCGCCAGCGCTAAAGCTACAGATGTCAGAGATGAGCATTCTGCAGCGTTAGCGATCACAAATCCGCATCCGGGCCGCGCTTAATCTGTGAGCTGAACCGCAATCCCACTATCCTGCATACGACGCAGGCAGAGAGTCTGATAGTTTATTTTGTACAACAAGGTTGTATAGAGTGAAACATCAGTGATGTTATTCAATCTGAACTCTGCGAGGATACAATGACTCAATCTCTACTTAACCAGGCGCCTGTGACCGCGCTGGAGCGTGAAACGATGCGCCGGGTGATCTGGCGAATTCTGCCCTTCCTCGTCGTAAGCTATCTGGTCTCCATTATTGACCGCGGAAACATCGGCATGGCGGCTTTGCAGATGAACGAGGATTTAGGCCTGACAAAAGCGGCATTTGGCTTTGCCAGCAGCCTCTATTTTGTGGCCTATTTTCTGTTTGAGGTTCCAAGCAATCTCGCTATGCAGAAAGTAGGAGCACGGCTCTGGATCCCGCGCATTATGATCAGCTGGGGGATCGTAAGTATGTGCATGGCGCTGGTTGAAACCTCTGCCTCACTCTACGTGCTGCGTTTTTTGCTGGGTGCAGCAGAAGCGGGCTTTTTTCCCGGGGTAGTACTGTATCTGACCTGGTGGATCCCTTCCCGCTACCGTGCACGCATCATCGCCTCGTTCATGGTGGCGATCCCGCTGGCCAATTTTATCGGCTCCCCCCTGTCGGGACTGATCCTGACGCTGGATGGCTGGTTTGGCCTGCGCGGCTGGCACCTGCTGTTTATTATCGAAGGGCTGCCTGCTGTATTGCTGGGCATCGCGGCTTACTTTGTCCTGAGTAATCGCCCGCATGAGGCGCGCTGGCTGAACCACGAGCAGAAACAGTGGCTGGAAGAGACGCTGGAGAAAGAGCGCAGTGAACGCAAAAATATTGGCCACATCTCTACCTGGGAGCTGCTGAAACATCGTCAGATCTGGCTTTTTGCCCTGATC
Source organism: Pantoea sp. M_9 (assembly GCF_008631385.1). Taxonomy (NCBI): domain Bacteria; kingdom Pseudomonadati; phylum Pseudomonadota; class Gammaproteobacteria; order Enterobacterales; family Erwiniaceae; genus Pantoea; species Pantoea sp. M_9. Next base: position 118,046 of record NZ_VWUF01000002.1, read on the forward strand.
TATTCCGGCGCGTCGGCAGCCGGTACGACGCTCAGCGTCTGGTCACCGCAGCTACTGAAGTCTTTCCAGCTGGATAACCTCACGACCGGCCTGCTTAATGCCATTCCTTATGGCCTGGCTTCTGTTTTGATGATTGTCTGGGGCCGGAACTCCGATCGCACCGGCGAACGGCGCTGGCACACTGCGCTGACGTTATTCATGATTGCAGGCGGTATTGCCGCTGCCTTTATTAACCTCTCTCTGCCGGCGACCATTATTATTCTGAGTCTGATTCTGGCAGGCGCTTACTCAATGAAAGGTCCGTTCTGGGCGCTGGCGTCCGGGTGGATGAGTAGCTCTTCTGCAGCGGCCGGGCTGGCCGCGATTGGTGCTATCGCTAACCTGATTGGCGGCGGCCTGATGGTAAACGTTTACGGCATCATTAATCAGAAAACCGGCAGCCATACACTGGCGCTGCTGCCGCTTGCTGTACTCTGTCTGGCAGGAGGTATCGCTGTTGTGATCATGGGCAGAAAGATGGCACGCCACACAGAAAATAAAGCGCGCGCGACAACACACTAACAGTGGGCTTTACTGAGGGAGCCGGTGCTGCAGACCGGCGCCCTGTTATTCGCCAGCGGTTGTAATTACCTCGCCATAACGAGCGGTGCAAAACTGTGGTGAAGCCCCCAGCCGGACCGAAAGACGCGCCGCAGCATGATACATAGCGCTGGCTACGCCTTCGTTTCGGCGCGCTTCTGTGAGCCGCGATGAGGGGCCGGTCAGCGCCAGCGCGGCGACAAGCTTGTCGCTCACACCAAATACCGGCAGAGCATAGGCTGCGGTGTGCGGGTCGCGCGCACCGGAGGTATAAAGAGGCAGCAGTGGCTCTTCACTAAACAGGGGCTCGTTCAGTCCCCAGTAGCGTAAAACCTGACCAATAGCAGAGTGATCCAGCGGATAGGTTGTTCCCGGTAGCCGACTGTGGCGCAAACCCTCTGTGGCCTCCGCACGGAACAGACAGAGTCGCTGTCCGCCCTCAATGACATACCAGCTGGCGCTCTCACCCGTCTCCTGTGCCAGCTGATGCAATTCCGGCTGCACTACGCTTGCAAGATGGAATGACTGCTCATAAAGCTTTCCGAGATAAAGCAGGCGCGGTCCAAGTCCATAAGTCCCGTCGTCATGTCGCACAGCGTAGTGCATGCGTTCCAGTGAATTCATCAGGCGGTATACCGTGGTTTTATGGTAGCCCGATGCCTGCGCCAGCGCCGTCAGCGTCAGGCTGTTATCGCCCGGACGGAAACAGTCAAGCAGCGCCAGCGCCTTTTCAACCGCAATAACGCCTTCATTACCCATTGTTTTCTCCTTTTATGACGACTGCGAGTGTACCTGAATATTTGTGAGTCACCTCGTATTTACGTCACAAACTGCCGTCCGGCACTGGCTAATCTTCCGGCAAGCTCGCTATAGTAGTTTTATATTATACACTCTCATTTCACCTGGTAAAACAGCGAGGCCGTATGACTTCTCCGACACTTCCGATGATTAACCGCAATATCACCCGCGTATCTGATGAAGATACGCGTCAGGCCGCAGAGTATCAGGCGGCTATCCTTGCCGATGTTGCCGGCCGCCGCGGCACGTTGCATGGCAGAATTAAGCCGCTGGCGCCGGGTATGAGAGTTGCGGGGCCTGCAATTACCGTTGAGGTCAGACCGGGTGACAATCTGGCGATTCATGCTGCGCTGGCTATTGCACAGCCTGGTGACGTCATCGTTGTGGATGGCAAAGGTGATATCAGTTGCGCGCTGCTGGGAGAAATTATGGCCACGCAGGCCAGAGCCTCAGGTATTGCCGGTATCATCATTGATGGGGCTGTACGTGATGCCGATGCGCTTGCCAGCCAGCCTTACCCGATTTTTGCTGCCGGCCTCAATCCCTGCGGGCCCACAAAACTGCTTCCAGGCCGGGTTAACTATCCGGTCTCTATTGCAGGTGCGCAGGTGCAGGCCGGCGATCTGATTGTCGGCGATATCGATGGCGTGGTGGTGATTCCGCGAGAAAATGTAAAAAAAGTGATTGCGCTGGCGAAACAGAAACTGGCTGCCGAAACGCAGCGTATTGCAGCAATCGCGGCAGGCGATACGCGCGCGCCCTGGGTGGAGCAGGCGTTGCGCGAGGCGGGCATGCTTTCTGCAGAGGAAACGTTATGAGCAAAGCACACAATGTTGTTCTGATCACCGGCTGTGACCTGGCAGAGGAAGGCCTGCAGCTTCTGACCGGCTATCAAGTTGTTTTCGCCGGCAAACAGCCCACGGAGACGCAACTTATCGATCTCTGCCACCAGCATAATCCGGTCGCTATCCTGGTACGGTATGGGAAAATTACTGCAGCGATAATGGATGCTGCTCCGGCTTTACAGGTGATCTCAAAGCACGGCAGCGGGATTGATGTCATCGATCAAAAAGCAGCGGCGAACAGGAATATTAGCGTCTGCTCAGCGCCCGGTGCCAACGCTGCAGCGGTCGCAGAACATACGTGGGCGCTGCTGCTGGCCTGCGCTAAATCTGTTGTGCCTCTCAACGCACGTATGCACGCCGGGCACTGGGACAAATCTGTACATAAATCTTTTGAACTGGAAGGCCGTACGCTGGGTCTGGTCGGGCTGGGTGAAATCGGTCGCCGGGTGGCAAAAGCGGGCTACGCGTTTGGCATGCGCGTGCTGGCTTACGATCCTTACGCTACTTTCGTACCTGAAGGATGCGAGCAGGTAAATACGCTGGAAGCGCTTTATCAACAGGCTGACGTAGTATCTCTTCACTGCCCGCTGACTGAGGATAACCGCGCAATGATCGATGATGCTGCACTACGCTGTTTCAGACGCGGCGCCATTTTTATTAATACCGCGCGCGGCGGTCTGGTCGATGAGCCAGCGCTTGCCGCAGCGCTCGCTGACGGCAGACTGCGTGCCGCCGCGCTGGACAGCTTTTGCACAGAGCCGTTGACCGCGCCTCACTGCTGGCAGTCACTGCCGAACGTTATTCTTTCACCGCATATTGGCGGTGTCAGCGACGCCTCTTACATTAAAATGGGCACGGTCTCTGCTGCAAATATTGTCAGCGTGCTGAGTGAAACAAAACAGCGAACGCCGGCATAATGGCTTTTTAGCCCGCTCAGTCGGGCTATCTGTTCAACTATGCCGTTGAGTACCGCTGTGACTTACGGCGGTACTTAATGCAATCACTCCCTGCCTGCCGCCACGGCCCGCCATCGCCTGTATCTGCCGGAACCCGATCCTGCCGTCTGCGCGGCAGAGACGCTAAGGCGCCAGCCATCGCCCTCTCCAGCCCTGCTGCTGCTGCAGGAACTCGCAGCGCTGATGCGGCTCGCTACCGACATCAAGCGATTCAACACGCTCTATCATGACGCGTATCAGCGCAAAATTTTGCGGAGGTTCAGCGAACGAAACGGAGGCGTGTCCGCTGCGCCGCGTGTCCGGATCATCAAGGATGTCACCGGGTGAATCAGGCGAGTAAAATAGCTGCTGCGCAGCAGGCCGCAGCTTCTGCCAGACGGTACAACGCAGTTCGCGCTCATCCACGCAGACCGCCTCACCCTCAAGACGCAACTGGAAGCTGTTCTGCGCATCCCAGCCCAGCAGCGAAACTTGCGGATTATCTCTCATCTCCCGCACTTTGGCGCTGCGCACGTCAGTAGTAAACAGTAATGAAGCGGGTGTCAGGCTGAAATCGCGCAGCACTATGGTTCTGAGCTTAGGCTGCTCGTTCTCTGCCACGCTGGCCAGCTGCATCAGAGTAAAAGGTGAGCGCGCGCTCACCGCATGAGTCAGCTTTTGCCAGATTACCTGCAGATGCGCATCCAGTGAATGTGTCATAACGTCTCCTCGCTGCTGAACCGGTTAGCGTGAAACCTGCGCGTCTATCGCCTCTGAAACGGGTGTTTCTCCCGCCGTAAGTTCAATAATGACGCGGGATACGGCAGGCTGCTGAATCAGCGCCGCCAGAGTGGCTGCGACATCGGTGCGGGAAATCGTGCCATAGGCGATTGCCGGTCCGGCGCTGATTTTGCCGGTTGCCGGCTCATCTGTTAACGTGCCGGGACGCACGATAACCCAGTCAAGCGCGCTTGCGGCAAGAACAACGTCGGCCTGTTTTTTTACGCGCATATAGTTTTCGAAAGTGTCAGAAAGCTGCCTGCTGCGCCCCGCTTCCGGAAAGGCGGAGACCAGAATAAAGCGTTCAATACCGGCCTGTTGCGCGGCTGCAACAGACTTAGCCAGCCCGTCACCATCAACGGCATTAGTCATCGCCTCTCCGCCTTTCCCGCCGGCGCCAGCGGTAAAGACTACCACCCCGCATCCCTGCATCAGCCCGGTAAGCTGCTGTTCATTGAGGGCAACCAGGTCGCCTCTGACAGCCTGAATACCCTGCTGCTGCAGGCTGGCTTCCTGCTCAGCAGTACGGCACAACGCCCGTGCCGTCACGCCGGCACGGGTCAGCTGCTGACCCAGCTCACGACCAATCTTTCCGGCACCACCCACAATAAAGACATCTTTCATGCTGTTCCCCTGTCGCAAAGGCTGAAATATTTATCGCAATACGATGTAATTTAATCACTTAACTCTAGCGCAAATCTCCGGCGTTGACCGGCCCGGACGCAACCGGGATAATTTGGAAATAATCGCTTCAGAAGGGCTGAGAATGCCACCAGTAAAATCCTCTGCCGCAGCTCCCCGCGAACGCGGCAGGCCGCGCAATTTTGATATTGATGTTGCGCTTGATAGTGCGATGATAGTTTTCCGCCAGAAAGGATTTCACGCTGCCTCTATTGCCGATCTTGGTGTTGCCATGCAGCTTACTGCGGGGAGTATCTACAAAGCTTTCCAGGACAAGCGCTCACTTTTTCTGCGCGTGTTCGAGCGCTACATTGCCGTTCGCAATGCTGATTTGCGCGAACGTCTGAGCGCATTCCCTACGGGCCGCGAACGCGTTGCTGAGCTGCTCCAGTTCTATCTCGATTCCGCCAGCGAGATAGAGGGACGGCGCGGCTGTCTGGTGGTGGGCAGCACCGTGGAGCTGCAGACGCTTGATGAGGAGTTATCTCATCTGGTGCGTCAGGCCGTACTGCGCAACCGGGCTTTCCTCATGTCGCTGATTCAGCAGGGCCAAGCTGATGGCTCAATAGCAAGTCATCTTGATGCCGATACAACCGCCGGTTTACTGCTCTGTATTGCGTTTGGGATGCGCGTAGTGGGCAAAATTCAGGATGTGACTAATGGCGAAGAAACTATTAAGATGGCGCTGCGCCTGCTGGACTAACGCTGCTGCGCTATTAGGAAATACGCATTTCCTAATTCAGCTATTTTGCTGTCGTCGCGATTTTCAGTAACAGGCGTCCCTGACATATTACAAACATTAAGCAATTTTAAAAATGGATGGGGGTTATGTGCAGCAAGACGATTCAGAAGATGCGGAAGCGATGTACGCTTTACTGGGTGACGTAATTACACAGATTTTAAAACCGGGTGAAACACTTTCTTTGCAGGAAGTTATTGGCGCGTTATACCGCACAGGGTTACGAGCGGACAGCCCTGAAACGCAGCAGGCGTGCGAAAAAGTTATTCGGCTGCTGGCCAGGAAAATGAACTAATAGCGCTTCAGTGCCGATCCTTCCGCCTGTGAAATTAATAAGAGAGAATTATGTGCCAGAATCAATATCTTCCCGTAACGGATAAACTCAGTGCTGAAGAGCAGGCCAGAATATGGCAGTCTGCAGAATTTGAATTGCTGGGTGAAATGGTTAAAGAGATTTTATGTTCCGATAAAATCCTTAATCGCAAAGCGCTCTGTATCGCGCTACTTTCGCGGCTGGATCACTGTACAGACCCCAATGAAAAGACGCATTATGAGAATCTTTTTAATCTGCTTTTAGGGCGTACAGAAGCAGCCTGATAATATTCATTTACTTTATCTGTATCAGCTCGCTGCATACTCGTTTTCCTGCGGGCTATAGAGTGCGCCTCTGTGGTGTGTCCTCTCTTTAACCAAAGATATCTTAACAAACCTGTCCTTTTTTCTGCTGATGCGCCTGCCTTTATCTGCTTCTCAGGCATCAGACAGATAGCAAAATAGCCTCTCCGGCCTGGCTACACACCTCCTGCTGTTCACCGCATCAATTGCACAAAAAAATCATCAAGGTCAGACCACCACCGAAAATTATGGACTATGCTCCTCTTATAACGTGTCCAGAAAATAGGGAAATATGATGAAAAAAATGGTTGTTGCTGCCGCTGTCCTGACATCTCTTTTAGCCGTAACCGGCTGCTCGTCGAACCAGGCGATTAAAACGACTGATGGCCGCACCATTATTACCAGTGGTAAACCACAGGTAGATAGCGATACCGGGCTGGTATCGTATGAAAACGCGCAAACCGGCAAAACTGAGCAGATCAATCGTGATCAAATCACGAACATGAGTGAACTGAATAACTGATCCATCTATCAAGGAGAGTACAATGAAGAAAGTTATTTTACTTCCAGTGGCAGCAATCATTGCCCTGTCCGCCCTTACCGGCTGCACCCGTACCACCTATGCAATTCATACCAACGATGGTCGTACCATTGTCAGCGACGGTAAGCCGAAAGAAGCGGAATCAGGACTGCTGGGCTATGTTGATGCCAACGGCGTTAAACAGCAGATCAATAAAGCTGATGTGAAAGAAGTGTCTGAGATCCCACGCTCATAGTTTGTGTGACGTCAAAGATAAGCCCGCGCAGTTGCGCGGGCTTTTTTATTGCTATCAGGCCTGTTTTGGCTGGCCGTTTGATGCCGTTAAACCGCCATCAACCGGCAGGTTAGCGCCCGTGATATAGCGGGCATCGTCGCTGGCAATAAAAACAATCGCGCCCGCGATATCATCAGCTTCTCCCGCCCGGCGCAGCGGGATACGATCGTAAAAGCGTGCCAGCAGCTCCTCATCCTGTTTTGCGTTTTCCGTTAAATCGGTAAACGTAAATCCCGGACAGATAGCATTGACCCTGACGCCGTCTGAACCATAATCCATCGCCAGCGCGCGCGTGAAGTTGGTCACAGCGCCTTTGGCCGCGTTATAGACGCTCATCCCCCAGTCGCCGCCAAGTCCGGATACGGAAGAGATGTTGACAACGTTGCCTTTGGTTTTCAGCAGGGCTGGCATAAAGTAGTGCGTGCAGTAATAGACGCCATCCAGATCGGTGCCCATCAGCGTTTTCCAGTCATCAGGCGAGACCTCATGGATCTTGCCCTGAACAATACTGCCCGCATTGTTGACCAGTACATCCGCACGCCCGTAGTGCTGGTTGACCTTTTCACTAAGCTGTTTGACCTGCTCTGCATCTGAGACATCACAGGGAACGACAAGGTGTTTGCCGGCAGGCAGATCCTCTTTCACTTTCTGCAGCTTCTCTTCAGTTCTTCCCACCAGTACCACTGATGCCCCTTCAGCAGCAAAACGTTGTGCTGACGCAGCGCCGATACCTGAGCCTGCACCAGTAATAACGACAACTTTATCTGCAAACCGTGACATGATTTCTCCTTATCTGATGGAAATGACACTCCTAAGCCTGGCAAGCTCTCGCCAGTCATCAAGCGGAACGTAAGTTTTAGGATGACTCTCAACGGAGCACACGCCGGCAACAGACAACACTATTTGATTCTCATTTACAGAGCCGGAGCGGAATATGAACAGTCAGCAGGCACGCGCCACCCTGTTATTTTTTATTAATCATGCCAGTCACGCTTCTCTTAAGGCGCATATTCGTATTGGTTTGCAGCCGGTGGCGCACTTCAGGTATGAAAGCAAAACGTTCACGGTGCTGAGTCTGGTTGAAAATTCATCCGCAGAACAGGCGCTGCCTGATAAATAAGATTAAAAAGGGTGATATAAGCAGGTTAGTGAAAATATAAGTAAATTCTTAGAAAACGATTTCATTACAAACTAAAGTTATATTATTCATGGATTTAAATGATTAGCATGCTAACTATAAGTTTTATAAGTGTATTTTTTTACTAAGCGAGCCGGAAAAACTGACAAATTTCTCTATCCTTAAAGTGTTCAGTGAGAAATCCAACTAAGCACTGATCTGAGTAACTCCTACCTTGCCTCCTTGCGGAGGCATTTTTTTATCGCTTTCCCGGGCTATTGCTATCCGCTAACGTCTGGTCCGGTTATCCATTTCTGTAAACCGCTTATCACCTGCCTGAAGGGCTTACCGCCCTATTTTATGCTGGTCCGATGAGCAACACAGATTTTCATCGGGTTTACAGCTAAAACCGATTTTAAAGTGGTTTGTCATCTATAGTGTATGAGCCAGCCTTTTCTGGCAAACAACACACAGGATGCGTTTTCAGCGAGAGAAATCCTCTTCAACATTTTGTTAGCCCGCCCTGCGCGGGCTTTTTTTTTGCAGCCTTTCAGAAGAGTGAATCTGTGAAAGCCCGCAGGATTTTTATTGGCTAAAAAGCATTCGATCGAAAAATTCTGCTAGCTGATTTGGGAAATTTCAAAATATATCCGGCAAATTCTGCCGTTACGCCTACAGTAAGTGGTGAGGTTATCATGCAATCGTAAAGGAGGTTTGTTTGTCTATTCAACACGACGAGATAGGTCATGTCATTATCGGCGAAGCGGCACTCAGCCTTGCATTGAGCGAAAAAAAAATCAGCGTTCGTTCACTGATTAATGAGCTTGAATCAATGGCCAATGCGGGTGGCAGCGATGCCCGCCTTATTGAGATCTCAGAGGCCAGAAGCTGGCTGAAAAGTTTCGATAAACCCGAGCACGTTGTTCCGCACGTGCCCTATTTGCAGACACTGACAAGCCTGAACGACGAAAAGAACTGACGCCTATGGACGTAATCCGGCTCCGGCTGGAAGACGACGATAAAGATAACCTTATCGGTTACGCGCAAGCGTTTACCGGCCGGAGAAACTGTCATGGACGACACCTCCGCTCTGCTACCGCGCATCTGGACGAACGCGCAAGATATTATCTCCGGCTACACTTTTTCCTGCTATACCAGCTTATTACTCATTCAGATTGATGATCAAATCCACTCCGGTTTTCAGGGAGGTCTTTTGGAACGTACGACATCGGATAACCACATGCCAATCACTTTACCTGATACGCACTTTAATCAGATTCTGAGTCGTGAAGTGCCAAACCGGGATGATACCAGCGCTTTCCTTGCAGGCGAGACGCGCGTATTTACGCTGCCATGCTTTATTGTTCCATTTGGCTATGCGCTCTATGTCTGTCCTGAGGATAAACAATACCGGCTGGTTACAAAGGAACCGAGACCTGAAACGGTTTATGCAGTAAGGCTGGAAGAAACAGAGGATTTTACTTCGCCGTTACGCGCCTGCATTCAGATCATGGTCTGGCGCACGCGTCAGCCGCAGCATGAACAGGCAGTGCATGGCCTGGCACGTCGCTTTTTTTGTTATTTCCTGCGTACGCGTTCGATTATTGTTACCGATAGCGCTCAGACCAATGCGGCAAAAGTGATGTGGGAAAGTATGATTGCCTGGGCACTGCGCGATCGCGATCACTATGTCTATATATGGGACGGTACACGTAGCGACAGGCCGCTGATACCGGTTTCTGACTGGCACGCATTTTGTGAACACTGGATCACCTTTTGCTGGGGCAGCCAGCCTGATAGCCATCTGCTGCGCAGAGTGATCATCAGTACCCTACCCCTCGCTCCTGAAAATCCGGGGCAGTAACCTCTCCCCTTCTGCATGCGTAAAATTTACTCTGTTGATATAGAGCCACTAAGGCAGGCGCGTGCCATGCTTAACACATCAAGAGTGAAAGCAGAGCACGCCAGTCAGAGTTGCAGTTATCAGATTAAATGCAGACCCCGGGCCTGAGTAAACAGCGGGCAATTGTCCTGAAGCGTGGCTTTTGTTAACCGGGTTCAGGTTTGACCTTTGCGGTCTGACTGTGATCATTGGCTATCAGCGCGTTCTGCAGGCGGCGTGCAACGCCTGAAAAGCGCCAGCGTTAAATAACATTCAAATTTTTTAAGATTATTCTGTCTTTAACCGGTTTACACTGCGTGAACAGATGATGTTGCACGCTATCAGTACGTTACAAACCTGTATTTCAGAATCATCAAATTTTTTTTGCACCGGGGCTTAGCTGATTGTTTACAGCGTATTGTAGAAGTATTGCTGCTCATTACACTTTAAAATCATTACAAAACTATGATGAGGAGAGCGGAAGTGTTATTCCATGAAAAGGTAGTAGGTCACGTCATTATTGGCGAAGCGACACTCAATCTGGCACTGGGCGATCGGGATATCAGCGTTGAGGCTCTCATCGCAGAGCTGGGTCGCATGGCGGAGACAGAAGAGAACGATGAACGTCTGGCACAAATTGCCGATGCCAGAAGCTGGCTGAAAAATTTTGTACAGCCTGAGCGAATTCACCAGACTCAGACCGAGTGGCAGGCCCAGGCACAACGTCATGAGCAGGCAGCGTTATCGGCTAAACCGATCCGTTTTACCTCAGGTGATGATGAAGAGAGTTAGCAGAATGTCAGCGCAACCACGTTGTACACGTCTCAATGCAGAAGCTGTACAAAGAAGAAGTAAAATCTTCACTCAAAAAAATTTTGCTTAACTATCTGATATAAAAGAAAAATAACAGTGAAAATATCGCAGGCAGTAAATTAACGGCAGAAAAAGCTGTACAATTAAAAGTTAGTTGTATAACTTTACTCCTGTCAGTACAACTTACTTATATAAACGAGGCTAACTATGCGTCAGTATATGGTACAGCATCCATCATCCGCTGGTGACATCGCTAACTACTTTAACAAAGCTTCCACCCTGAGTCAGCAGGAAACGCTGGGACAGCTGGTAGTTGAAATTCTGACCTCAGGCAAAAACCTTAACCGTAAGGCGTTATGCACAAAACTGCTTGGTCGGCTTGAAGCAGCAACCAGCGCCGAAGAAGAGCAGCATTATCAGGCACTGATTGGACTGTTGTTTGATCGTTAATATTGCGTGAGCATCAGCTAGTGCATCTGACGGGCAAGCATAATTACAGCTTTGCGGCAGGCCTCACGAACATCCTGCCCTGTCGCTGTCTCACCCATGTGATGCAGTGCAGTAGTAATCTCGTGCAGAGTCAGATGCTGGTCCGGCTTAAGAAGGCGCGCCACAACCGTTCCAATAACGGCGTAGATATCTTCGGCGGCTGCGTCATTTTTCACATGACCTCCGTCCGTAGGTGGATAAGCATACAGTCTAACAGAAATTGTTCCCGGGAAACAATTTAGCGTCAGACCTCAGAAAAAGTTTGATTTAAATCAATTTTAATGCATTTTGCCGCGTGCAGGCCGCATATCAGATTCAGCCACAGTCGCTTTTTCAGACGCCTTTACCTGCATTTCACGTCTGACTTCATCGATAGCACGTAACCCGGCACGGATGCGGTGCTCATCGGTCTCTTTATCAAGACCAGCGCGCAGACGATCGAGTAAAGCGGTCCATGAAATCGCTGCATTAGCATCAAGTAAGTCAGTAACTGCCTCACCGATTAAAATTTCCGTCATCTTTTCTTCAAATTCTTTTTTCATGATGTGTCCGCCTGCAGGTTCGGGGGCGCAAAGTTTACCACAGAATTTTAGTGTGTAACCCTGTACCGCAGCGAGCCTGAGCGTTTCTCATAAATTTCACATGGTTGACGCATCAGCGCTGCCAGAAAACATCTTTTCTGGATGAAAAAAGAGCAGAACCGGAAAGAGTGTGACAAAAAAATAACCGACCGGCTTGTGATGTGCCGGTCGGTCAGACTGATATTGATACAGAAAGAGTCAGGGTTACATCGCCGCGCGATATTCCGGCCATGACACCGAAGTACCCTGCGGTGTGAAGAGCGAACCCTGAAAATCGATTACGCCTGCCGCCTCAAGCCACATCCACTCTTCCGGCTGTTCAATGCCAGAGGCGATGACGTTAATTTCGAGCGCTGAACAGCATTTGATAATAGCCTGCACGACAGCCTGCTTTGGACCACTGCGATGAACATCGCGAATAATCCCGGAAGCAATGCGCACGCGATCGGGCTGCACGTGAGTCAGCAGTGAAAGCCCGGCAGAGCCGTCCCCGAAGTTATCAATCGACAGGCTGATGCCAGCCTGTTTTAGCTGCTTAACCGCTTCGGTAAAATCATTCAGGCCCGGGATCACTTCCGTTTCGCTGACGCCCAGAATAATCTGTTCCGGCACCAGTCCGGCGTTTTTAATGGCGTCCGTGATGGTGGCAACCGCGTTCGGCACCGCAACCAGCGTCATAGGCAGAATAGTCAGATAGAGCGTCATGCCATCCGGGCAGGCTTTGCCCGCCTTCATCAGCGCCATGCGTACGGCGTTCAGATTAGCAATATACTTATCTTCACCTGCGCTCTCCGGACTATCGGAAATAGCCTCCAGTGCGGTGATCTCACGGCCAAGTGGATCCACAACCGGGCGGAAATGAATGCCGTGCTCTTCCTGAAGCGACCCCGTCATGTCGGGAATAAAATCCCATAGATCGGCAGGCAGCACTTCGAAATAGTTTTCTTTTTCCCGCGATTCAACAAACGTGCGCAGGAACTGCAGGCCCCGGTCATCATAGGTCAGCTGGAAGCGTGAAGTACCGCGATCCAGTACCGCCTGCAGTACGGTTGACTGATCATGTTCGCGCAGGTCAAACAGCTCCATTCCGGAATTACCGAAACGGCGATAAGGGGAGTAGTCACGCATAAGTTCAACCACATTATGATGACGACGGTCAGCACAGATGCGATTGTAGATCGTCAAAACACCCTCTTCAGGTCCCTCAAGGATCTGAAAGAAATGTGTACCGTTAAAAAGCAGAATACCGGTAACCTGGTGCGACGCATTCAGGAGGCTCGCTTTCTCAACCATACCCGGCAAAATTTTCACAGGCACATCCGCAGAGATGTGGCTACGGTAAATGATTGTGGTTAGCATAAATACTCCAGTTTACGTGAGTGTACCTGTCTACTGTATCAGCCGGCGGCAGCTACGTATAACCCTGTCTGAAATAATCTGGCTGAATTACTGTCAATATTAAAGCTACGTTTCCAGTAAAAACCAGCAAAAAGTGCATAAAATCGCCTTTTTTCAGAATCATACAGAAGCGCAGTAAATAAACGAAACGGGGTTGAATTGTAATCTGATGCAGGCGATTTTTTTGGCAAATTGTGTTGGTTCGCAACGATTCTCTGCCTTTTTACTGTACGAGCAGATGCGGGACGCGCCCGCATCGTCGAAAAGATTACGCCGTGTGGAAAACAGCCACCAGCTGACGCAGACGTGAGGCACGTTCTGCAAGATCGCCTGCTGAAGAGGCTGACTCTTCAACCAGCGCTGCGTTCTGCTGTGTCACCTGATCCATCTGGTTTACTGCGATATTAATTTGCGAAATCCCGCTGCTCTGCTCCTGAGAGGAGGCAGAGATATCGCGGATAAGCTGCGCTGTCTGCCCGATAGCGTCTACGCTCTGTTTCACTTTGTCACCGGCATTTCTGGCCATGACTATTCCCTCTTCAGCGTGGCTGACCGATTGCGCAATCAGCTCTTTAATCTCTTTGGCAGCAGAAGCGGAACGCTGCGCCAGCGAGCGCACTTCTGCTGCGACGACGGCAAAGCCTTTACCCGATTCCCCTGCCCTGGCTGCCTCTACTGCCGCATTGAGGGCCAGAATGTTTGTCTGGAAAGCAATACTGTCGATAACGCTGGTTATCTCTTCGATTTTCGCCGAGCTGCCCCGGATACGCCCCATAGTGTCCATCACTGACGACATCGCCTGTCCGCTAAGCGATGAAGCCTGCGTTGCCGCTTCTGCCATGGTCGTGGCGTGATGGGTATTTTCAGCATTCTGACTGATAATGGATGCCATCTGCTCCATGCTGGCGGCGGTCTCTGCCAGCGATGCGGCCTGCTCTTCAGTCCGGGCGGAGAGATTTTCATTGCCGTTTGCAATCTCTTCAGAGGATGAAGCGATCGTCAGCGCGCTCTCCTTAATATCTGAGACCAGCCCGGCAAGATGCTGCTGCATATACTGCAATGATTGCAGCAGCTGCCCCATTTCATTGCTGCCGGTGATGTTAACCGGACACGTCAGGTCGCCTGCTGCCACGCGACGGGCAGCATTAACAGCTTCTTCCACGGGACGCGTAATCGAGCGGGATATCATAACGGCAACCCAGACAGCCAGTAACGCCACCGCGAACAGTACGCCCAGCAGGCTATATTGCGCATGACGGCGCGCATCAATCTGCTGGCTCAGCATGACCGACAGCTGATCGGCACTCTGCTTTCCCAGTGTGGAAAATTGATTGATCGCCTCAGTGAATACCCGGACATATTCTGCCGGCGTGACGGTTTTAGTTTTGGATACAAAAACCGTATTGGCCAGCGCCAGTGCATCCTGCGCCTGCTGCACGGCGGTGGTATCCGCGCTGGCAAACAGCGCTTTTAACGCTGGTTCAATAGTAAAAACTTTATCCATATTATTGCTGAACTGCTCCAGCGCTACGCTGCCGTTTTGCAGCCGGAAGTCCATCTGGCTGAGCGTTGCCTCTGATGCGCCCGTGCCAGACGCAATCAGTGATGTACCGCTTGCTCTGATCTGCCCGAGGGTTTCTGTTAATAGCGGCAGCCGGTTGAAAATACTGACAATCAGCTGATAAGTATTTAAGTCGCTGTCCAGTGACAAGCCGTAAAAATCCAGGATGTCCTGATTGGCTATTAACAGTGTCTGGATCAGACTGGCGTGCTGGCTGAGACTCTCTTCCAGCGAAAGCTGTTTATTACCCAACTCTGCCTGCAGTTTTTTCCACTCGCCGTCAGCTTTATTTAAACGCGCCAGCGGTTGCGCAGCTTCCGCGTTATCGCCCAGTACAGCTACTACACCGCTATAGAGCGTATCGACCTCCTCTGCCAGCGCCACACGTGACGCACGCGCTGGATCGTCACCCGCAATAGCAATAGCGCTTTCTGCCCGATGGCGCTGTACCAGGTTAATCAGTGACAGCATCTTCTTTTCAACCGGTATGCCGGTAAGCTCAAGCTTTTTAGCATCAATGGCCTGGTTCCCGCTTTGAATAAACAGGCAGGTTGGAAATATAAACAGCCCGAGAGCAAATAAGCCCAGAAAAATAAATTTCGCTGGCAAATTAATCTTGTTAAGTATCTTTTTCATGCAATATTCCTGGTGAGCCTTAAGTGAGCAATTCTGAATAGAAATTATTCTTATTAAACGGTGCAATCTGTTCGTCCGTGAGAAAGCCACTCCGCACTCGGGCCTGTCAGTTATTACAGGCACGGTCAAAGTGAAAAAAATTATAGATTGATCAGGGTTATTTTACAGGAAGTGAATTGACGATATATTCTTGCGTAACCGCCAAAGCCAAATAGATAAAAATCATTTAATAACAATCACATACCAAAAAAAGCGTGCATGTAAAAAACACATCACTCCGTTATCTATCGGAAAAACTTATATCAGAATAAAACGTTAAAGTTTTAACCAGATTCGCCGATAAGCATATTATTTTTATAAAAAATCAAAGCTGGTAAATATCAGCCCTGACAAAGATGCTTGTCAGGGCCGGGAAAAATCAGACGCTTTAACCGTAAGCTTTCAGCAACGTTTCTGCAGCAAGTTTGCCTAACGCATTTGCAGCGTAAGGGCTGTCGCCCGTTATAACATTGCGATCGCGATGTACCGTGCCTTTAATATCTTCATTGATAATATGAAGACCCATTGCGCGCAGCTTCTCACCGAAGTACCAGGTAAGATGGCCTGGCATATACCCCATGTCCGGCGTCTGCTTATCAATGGCATCAGGGAAAGCGCAGATTTCATAGCCAGCCAGCGGATGACCGGACCCGGCCAGTGAAAGAAATGCCGCCGGGCCGTGACAGAGTGAGATCAGATAGCGGTCGTTTTCCAGCGTCCAGCGAAGCAATGTTGCCACCTCTTTACTCTCCGGTAAGCCGATCAGTGCGCCATGCCCGCCAGGAATAAACACCGCCGCGTAGTCGCTATGAGGAGAGAGGGACGCTAATACATCTGTCAGCCTGAGCGGAGAGCGGAAGGCTGACTGATAGCGCTGATAGAATTGTATTACCGTTTCATCCTGTCCGGGCATGGCCCAGTGTTCAAACTTTGCCATCTGACCAGAGAGCGTTGCAATGTCGATACCGAAGCCCGCCTGATGCAGGTGATACATCGGCAGCAGCGTTTCCACCGGATGATTGCCGGTTGAAAACAGCGTATCGTTATCCAGCGGCAGATAGCGTTCATCAGCACAAAGGACCAGAATTTTTTTGCTTCCGTCGCCGGGCGCCGGATAGTCAGCGTCCTTCAGATCGGATAGAGGAGTGGTAAACCGATCGAGCGAGTAATCGGAGGGGAAAAATGCGTCTGCCTCGGCACGATCGGCAACGGGTTTCCTGCTGAGTTCGTTCGTCATTTGTGCTTCCTCTGTAAGTAAATACAGAAAAAAGCGTAGGTGAAAAACCGGCCTGGCTCACTGAGCCAATTCTGAATGCCGCTGCGCCTGTTATGTCGCAGGTAACATCCGCGCACACAACTTATTGCCTCACAGCGGCAGACACTTCCTCAACTAATACCAGCGGACACCGCCTCACGCGGCAGGCCTGTGAGTAGGCCAGCGCGCAGACTGCGCACAGATCGCGTACGTCAGATTCATACTCATACTCCATATAGTACCGAAAGCGGCTGGTGTGAGTAGCAGTACGCCAGAAACGCTGCGGCTCCAGCAGTTCATCAAGTTGCCTGAAAGTCAGGGCTGACGGGTTGTGATACCCGACTCTAACGCGATAAGTTGTCATGCTCCGATTATTAAATGGCATACCGCTGTCTGCAACCGGACACCGGTTTTCATTTCAATAGATAAAATGTATCAGCCGCTACTTTTCCGGCTCGATCTCTTCAATTAACTCAGCATCCTGCTGACGAACGCTGCCTACCCGCGTGGTCACCGCATGCCAGCAGAATGCCTCTTCCGGCTCAGCAGCTTCATGAGCAATTTCCTGCGCGCGACGCGCAGAAGTGCTGCTGCTCAGCCATTCATGAACACCTTCTGCGGTCAGAACCAGCGGGCGGCGATCGTGGATATCGACCATGCCTTTATTACTGGCAGCGGTCACAATGACAAAGCCTTCATGCCCCTGGACATGATTAAACGGCGCCCTGCCGATGGCAGCAAAAAACAGCGGCGTCTTACGCTGGTGATAAATGAAAAACGGCTGTTTTCTCCCCTTCTCTCTTTTCCACTCGAACCAGCCATCAGCCGGCACTATCGCCCGGCCCTCTTCCCAGAGAGGCTTAAACATCCGGCCGCTTGCCGCGGTTTCGCTGCGGGCATTAATCAAAGGCTATTTATGCCACCACTCTGGCCCATATCCCCAGTAGACCGGATCCAGCTGCAGCGACTCTTCGCGCTCGCTGAGCAGTAATACCCGGGTACCAGGCGCAACGTTGTATCGCCCGATAGGCAACGGATCGTACTGGATTTCGTCCGGCGCAATACCCAGCGCCATAAAATAGTCATCTCTGCTGCTGTACTGCGCGAATCGTCCACACATATCGGCCTCCGGCTGTAAGCATAGGCCAGTTTGCCAGACCCGCGACGGCGATGGCGTTTGTGCCAGGTTACATTGACATCAATTTAATTTGATTCAATACTTGTGGCTGCCCGGACGCAGCGTGCGTTTTCCCTGCCGGCCAGCTCACTAAAATGGATTGTGAATGTGTACTGATATAAATGATCAAAGCGGTAAGCATGATGGTGCGCTTTCTGATGCGCCGGTTACCGTCGACCAGTTTCTCTGTTTTGCGCTCTACTCTGCATCGCTGGCGATGACCAAGCTCTATCAGTCCAGACTTAAACCGCTTGGGCTTACCTATCCTCAGTATCTGGTTTTACTGGCGCTGTGGGAAAAAGATGAGGTGACAGTATCGGAGGTTGGCGCGCGCGTGCGGCTGGACTCCGGCACGCTCAGCCAGTTACTGAAGAGACTTGAAGCGGCCGGTCTTATTGTGCGCAAACGTGATGCGGGTGGAGACGAACGCCGGGTACGCATTTTTCTGACGCATCAAGGGCTGCAGCTTAAAAGCAAAGCCGCCGGTGTGCCCGCCGATATGATATCGGTGATGGATACCCCCTATGAAGAGTTGCACGACCTTACCCTAAGGGTGACAGCCCTGCGGGAGAAGCTGCATCGGGCACTGCCCTGAGCGTAAATAAGACGCGTTCTGCTCAGGTATTAATCTGTGCAGAGTATGCAAGCGGCAGCCATGAATATCAGAGCAATATGCAGAGGGATAGAGCGTGAAACTCAGCGTTTTGGATAACAACAGTGCTATTCATGCCGTCATCGGACGCGCCGTTTCGTTTTTACGTAAATCCGGGCAGCCTTTGAGTACGGATAACATTCTGACGCGGCTGCGGCAGCAGGAAGGAGAGGCGCAGGATGGAATGAAAGCGATCTACGCGAGCGCTGCGCGCGCCCTGACAGCTAAAAAGCAATGAGCCATGACGGCGTGACACGTCTCAACGTTTAGTGCAAAGTCTGTTCATTTGATGCCACGTTGATCGCCGGGTGCTCTGCCCCCTGAATTTCCCGGATGGCAAAAAACAGTGAACGGGTTTTTGCTGCGCTCTTCTCTGCTGCCAGCATCTCCTGCAGTTTGCTGAGCAAAGCATCATAAGACACGGGCAACTCCTCATTGAACAGGGCCATGACCGCCTCGCCTATTACTATGTCTACCCATTCACTATCATCTGCTTTGTTCATATTTGCGGTCGCCGGGTCAGTTTACATCTGGAGAAAAGCCTTTCAATACCGCTAAAAAGATACTACAAAATTTATGTCCATTCAGAAACAATCCGTCAGTAACATCGGACCAGAGCCTTCCCCTCTCTCTAACCACATGAATAATAATACGTTAACCTGATACTTGAAATTTTTTACTGCATATATGAGAGGCTCGCTTCAGGGTAAAAAGTAAACAACTATCGGGCCTGATGTGCGTTTTACCGCTGCCTTAACGGCTGCGGCTCTGTTGCATTCGCTGCGGGCACCTTGTTTCTTACTTTATTGCGGGTAGTATATGTTTCATATACACAACATATAAGGCACAGCCATGGGCATTGTGAAAATTTCCGATCTGATGCACGAAAATCTGCGTATCGCCAGCGGCGCATTGAGCCGTTCAGTCAACGCACAGGCGGAGCACTGGATGAAAATGGGCATGCTGGCGGAACTCTATCCTGACAAAAACCACCAGGCGCTGGTCCGGCTGCTGATGCGCATAGAGCGCGACGGGGGCAGCGAGCTGGCCGCACTCTTAAACCATCCTCTCTTTCTGACTCAGGAGCAGGTATCGTGAATATTACGCTCCATAATGCCGCTGAAATTGAACAGGCGCGCGCCGCGGGTCAGGCCGCTGCTGCCGTACTGGCGATGATAGGACCTTATGTAAAGCCGGGTATCAGCACCGACGAACTGGATCGTCTCTGTCACGATTATATCGTTGATGTTTTAAACATCACGCCGGCGAATATTGGCTATCACGGCTATACCCGCACGGTCTGCACGTCAGTTAATCATGTAGTCTGCCACGGTATCCCCGGCCCGAAGCGACTGAAAGAGGGCGATATCATTAATATTGATGTCGCGGTCATCAAAGAGGGCTGGTATGGCGATACCAGTCGCATGTACTTTGTGGGCCAGCCTTCGGTTCGTGCCAGACGACTGGTGGATATCACATACGATGCCATGGTAGCGGGTATCAACGTGGTTAAACCCGGCGCCACGCTGGGCGACATCGGTGCAGCCATCCAGCGGGTAGCTGAAGGCGCAGGGTTCTCGGTTGTGCGCGAGTATTGCGGTCATGGCACCGGACGGATCTATCATGATGAACCACAGGTGCTTCATTATGGTACGCCCGGTAAAGGCCTGGCGCTGGAGCCCGGCATGATCTTCACTATTGAGCCCATGATCAACGCCGGGAAAGCAGCAACCAGCGTATTGAGTGATGGCTGGACGGTAGTGACCAAAGATCGCTCCCTCTCCGCGCAATGGGAGCATACCGTTGCCGTTACGGATAACGGCTTTGATCTTCTCACACCCTGGCCGGATGGCACCGGCAGCTACTCTCCGGTTTAGCGCGAAGTGACGCTCATTGCGTCAATCACCTCTGTCATCTGCTGAATCAGCATCTGCGCCGCGCGCGAAAGCTGCCGCGACGGCGCAGTGCATAATGCCAGCGTCAGGGGGCGCATAACGCTGTGCCGGAGCGGCACGAAGCTTAACT
Organism: Pantoea sp. M_9; assembly: GCF_008631385.1. Classification (NCBI taxonomy): domain Bacteria; kingdom Pseudomonadati; phylum Pseudomonadota; class Gammaproteobacteria; order Enterobacterales; family Erwiniaceae; genus Pantoea; species Pantoea sp. M_9. The sequence continues at coordinate 138,458 of NZ_VWUF01000002.1, forward strand.
CACCCTGTTCAACCTCGGTCATCACATCCAGCAGGCTCAGCACACAAATACCGCTGTTCTGCGCCACCAGCGTGTGAATTAGCCGTATATCATTACAGCCGATGACATTTTCAGGCTGGAATCCCTGCCGGTGATAGAGCGCAGCGACGCGTTCATGAACAACCAGTGAGTCGCCCGGCAGAATATGCCGCTCGTGACTCAGTTCACTGAGCGAGACAGCGTCACGGGTGCTGAGCGAATGCCGGTTGTTCATCACCACGCCCATTTCCAGTTCGGCAAAAGCCAGTACATTAAGGCCGCTTTGCCCATCCGGGTCGAGGATCAGACCAAAATCGATTTCAGACTGCCGGATAAGCTGGCTGATGCGCTGGCTGTTATCAACGGTAAGCGTCAGATTCAGCCAGAGATGCGTCTGCGCCATTGCCGCTATCCGTTCAGCTATCCGACCCCGGGTCAGAGACTGCACCATTCCCAGAGTGACATTGCCGCGTTTTAGCCCCTGGATGTCATCGAACCGCTGACGCGTAACGCGAAATTCGCGCTGCCAGCGCGTGAGATCGCTGTAGAGCAGTTCCCCGGCGGTGGTCATACGCAGGCCCTCAGGGAGACGCTCAAACAGTGGCGTATTAAAGGCGGCCTCTGCCTGCAAAATTTGCCGGTTAATCGCGGAGGCCGACACGTGCAGCTTTTCTGCCGCTTTGCGCAGGCTGCCGCTGCGGGCGACTTCGGTAAAGTAGAGAGCGAAACGGGAAAATGGGCTCATTGTGCACCTGTACACTTTTTTGCAACAGCTGACTGTAATCTTAGCGATGGATCGTAACACAGAAGCGTAATAACAATGTCCTGACAAACATTATGTTTATCACGCTCTGTGAACTGATTATCAGGAGATAACTATGTCCGGTCCGACACCGCCCGCCCATTGCACTTTTGATCCCGAGGACTGGCTGCGCCTTGCGCGCCACTGGCATCCTGTTGCGCGCAGCGGCGATATCAGCAGCGCGCCGGTGAAGGCGACCCTGCTGGATGAGCAGCTGGTGCTCTACCGGATTAAGGGGGACGTTGTGGCCGCACGTGATATCTGTCCACATCGTGGCGTACCGCTGACGCTGGGTTTCCATGATGATGAGGGCATTATCTGTCCCTATCACGGCCTGCGTTTTGGGGAAAACGGCCGGTGTAACCGTATTCCGTCGAGTCCGGACCAGCCGGTGCCTGCCAAACTGCATCTGACCTCTTATGCCGTGGCGGAACGTTTTGGGCTGATCTGGGTTTGTCTGGCACCCGACAGTGAACAGCCTGCAAAACTGCCGACGATGCCGCACTGGGATGACAGCGGGTTTCAGCAAATCAACTGCCCTGGATTCGATGTCGCAGGTTTTGCCGGCCGGCAGGTAGAGGGCTTTCTGGACGTCGCGCATTTTGCCTGGGTGCATACGGATACCTTTGCCGATCCGGCTAACCAGCTGGTGCCGGCGTATAACCCGGTTGAAACCGACTACGGTTTTAGCGTGGACTACTGGAGTTCCGTCAGCAATTTTGCTGCCGGCAGCCCGCAGCAGGCGCCCGACGGCTTTGAGTGGCTGCGACGCTTTGAAATGCATCTGCCCTTTACGGCCACGCTGACCATTTTCTTCCCTGGCGACGCCCGCCTGACGATCATGAATGCGGCCTCTCCGGTTTCAGCCCGCCAGACGCGCATGTTTGCGCCTATCGCACGCAACTTTGATCTGCACATTCCTCCGGAAGAGGTGCACGCCTTTAACCTGCGCGTTTTTGAAGAGGATCGACTGATGGTGGAGACCCAGCGCCCTGAACGTCTGCCGCTGGATCTGACGCTGGAGGCGCATATTCCGGCCGATCGCAGTTCGGTGGCGTACCGGCGCGGACTGAAACGTATGGGCTTTGGTGAATTTTTTCTGGTGTAAGGGGCGGCAATGAACGAACTGATTAATGTGGTGACCGACGGCATCTGGCGTCAGGGTCGCCGTAACCTGAGCGTCAGGCTGATGGCAACAGACGGGCAATTGCTGCCCCCATGGCAGGCAGGTGCGCACATTGATGTGCATCTGCAGCCCGGAATGATCCGGCAATATTCACTGACCGGAGCGGAAAACAGACGAGACTGCTACGAAATTTGCGTGGCGCTGGAGGCTGAATCACGCGGGGGGTCGCGCTACATACATGAAACGCTGCGCCCGGGCATGCAGCTTGCTATTTCTCCACCACGTAACCTTTTCCCGCTGGTCACTGCCAGTAAAGTTATCCTGCTGGCCGCCGGCATCGGCATTACTCCGCTTTCTGCGATGGCGCAGGCGCTTGAAGCGGCGGGCCAGGCGTTTGAACTGCACTATTATCTCAGCAAGCGGGGCGATGAGGCGTTTGCAGCAATCCTGAGCCAGAATTTTGCACACGGCGTTTGTCACATCTGGTACAGCAGTGAGGGTGTCAGCGCCCGCACTCATCAGCCTGAGGGTATCGCTCGCTATCAGCCCGGCGCACATATCTATCTCTGTGGTCCGCTGCCTTTTATGTCCCATCTGCAGCTTCAGGCTGAAACCTGCGGCTGGCCTCCTGAAGCGATTCATACAGAAGCATTTAAAGCCGCTGCACCGCAGCAGGTAACTGAGCAAGGCGCAGCGTTCACCATAACCCTGGCGCGCTCGGGCAGAAGCTGGCTGGTTCCGCCGGATCGTTCCATTGCAGCCGTGCTGACTGAACAGGGTGTGGAGGTTGCGCTGTCGTGTGAAATGGGTATGTGCGGAGCCTGTCTGACGCCTGTTACTGAAGGCCAGCCGGACCATCGCGATACGGTTCAGTCTGACAAAGAAAAAGCGGCGCCCTCCCAGTGTATTGCCCTCTGCTGCTCCCGCAGCCATACCGCCAGCCTGACCATCGATCTCTGAACAGCAGGCTGCTGACCCGGCCAGCAGCCTGGCCTCTCCTGCCCCGATAAACACGCCTGCTATAACCCATCATTTTCTGACTACTGTTAGTCCTGGCTTATGTTCCGGTCCTCAATACTCTGCCACGAAAAAAATAAACGAAGCGCAAATGAATGCCTGCACTCTTTTATTGCATGGCGTAATGCTGCGCCCGGCTAATTGTCACAACTTTTCATTAAACCTTTTCAGGACGCAAAGAACGCTTTCCTTTATCAAAGTAAAATGCTAACTATTCACCTGCGTAAGATTAAGATAAAAGAATCGCTTAAAATCGATTCTTACTTAAACAAACGACCCGTCGTAAATTAAAAGTCAGGATAAATTCTGTCTTGAACATGGTAAAAACAGCGCTACATTTATTTTTGCCACAAGTCAGCATGAACAGAGAGGAAAAAATGCAGGATTCCAGCAATAACCCGGAAGAAGCTGAAAAAACCAAACCACGCCGCGGTGGTGCAGGTAACTTTGCTGCTAACAAAGAGCGCGCTGCCGAAGCAGGCCGCAAGGGCGGCCAGGTCAGTGGAGGCAACTTCAAAAACGATCCTGAACGGGCTATTGAAGCGGGCAGAAAAGGAGGAAAGATCAGCCGTCGTAAGTAAACTTATACAGAATCCGATATCTCTGCACTTCATTTAATTCCTAAGATAACACTCTCCTGACATCGTTTACGCTTCGCTTACGCGAAAGAATCGACCTGTCAGGAGAGTTATTTTTTCATTCGGAGAAGAATTTTCGATTAAAACTTGATCGATACCCTTTCCTTACCGCTTCGCTTTATTAACAAAACAAGCGCTCTATATTTTCTGGCTGATTTATAATTGGCTTTTTTATTAACCAGTAATATGACTGGATATATTTGTACAACGCACAACCCTTTGTACACTTTTATTAAAAATATAAATCCATATTACAACGCATTTAAAATAAGAAACGCCCTAACTCTATATTTATTAAAGAAAAAATTGCATTGATGATGCATCTTATCGTTGCCTGCGCAAATGGCAGGCATTTCGTCTGAGGAGGCAGCAATGAGGGATGACTGCAACCGCACGCAAAGTGCGACGCGTGCATCACCGCTGACTATAGTTAATGTTCAGCAATGATAAGGGGGCTTTATGGCGGGTGGCTGGTCGGAAGATGGCGCAGTCCAGAAACAGATTGATGCGACGGTTGATGATGCTATCGCCCGGGCGCGAAGTCATCTTAAGCAGGGTGACAGTGCACGTTTCTGCGATGAGTGTGGAGAACCCATACCCGAAGCGCGTCGCGCGGCACTGCCCGGCGTACGCTACTGTATCCAGTGTCAGTCTGAACTGGATAAGAAAGAAGCCAGCAGTAGCGGTTATAATCGCCGGGGCAGTAAAGATAGCCAGCTGCGTTAGCCTGGCGCGGAATCGTGTTAATCAGCTCCAGAGCAGAACGTCGTTACGCCCTGCCCGCTTTACCTGATAGAGGGCCTCATCCGCATGGCGCAGCCAGTCGCGCAGAGAATCGGCGCTGCTTGCCGGCGCGATACCGATGCTAACCGTGCAGTGAAAATCAGGCGCGGCAGGCAAAGCGACCTGCGCGATTTTTTCACGCAATCGCCTGGCGAGGGCCACCACGGTTTCATCACTGGCATGGTGAACAATAACGCTCAGCTCATCCCCTCCCAGACGCGCAGGTATATCCTGAATACCGACATAATTGCGCAGCAGAGCGGAAATTTCTGCCAGCAGAAAATCGCCGGCTTCATGCCCCCAGGTGTCATTGACGGCCTTGAAATGGTCCAGATCCAGCAGCAGCAGATAGCCGTTACTGTCACCGCGCCGCGTACTCAAAAACTCACTCTCCAGCCGTCGTTCAAAGAGCCGCCGATTAGGGATCTGCAGGCCCGGGTCCATCAGGGCTACGCGCTCCAGCTCGCGATTACGCTTGCGCAGCTGCCAGGTCAGGTTGTAGGAAGCGATACTCAGCGCCAGCATGTAACAGCTGGCGAGCGGCAGCGTCAGCCACACCGTCTGCGTCGTAAATGTACTCTCTAACCGTGCGCCATCGAGTATCCACACCGACAGGAAAGCCACTATGAACGCTTTAACGGCGGAGATGAGCAGCGTACTGCCTCCTGCCGCATAGCGATCTGAGGCCAGTACGGCCATGATAATCACAGAGGGCACCGGAGTAAGCGACATCAGCGCCACCCAGATCCCGCCAAAAGCGGCATCAAGCGTGAGGTTGTTACGTTCAGCGCTGGTCGGGTCTTCAGCGCGCAGTGCACGCTGACAGGCAAGCCACGGCCAGAAAAAGGCATTAACGAACAGCAAGCCGCTGTAAAACAGCTCACGCTGCATATCGAGCAGCACGGAAAGGATTGGGAAGAAACAGAGCACAGTACCGAGCTGACGCATAAAAAACATGCGCCGGACGAAACGTCTCGATCGTTTTTTCAGATGATCATCATCGGGGGTGTAATAGTTCATTCTAAGATAAATCTGATCAACAGGAACCGCAGTTTATCGGGAAAAAGGCGCAGACAGCGAATTATTTTGACGTCTTTACTTTAACGATTGAAGTTACCGTGCTTATGTAATTGTGCTGGTATACAACTGCTGTTTTTACTACCATCCTTTTAATGAAAAAATAATGTTATTTATCAAACAGATAAACCGGATAAATCTGACAGCCTGAAATAAAAACTGCATTATTCAGACTGCCAGTAAAGCCCGGCTTAAGAGATTATTTTATTTAGATGGCACTGTTTAACATGTCACCTGAAGAGTCTCTGTTGGCGATTTCAGGCTGAAATCGCTGCTAATCATAGACTTACCATTGAGTCGCTTGCATGTCGATGACAAAGCGATAGTGCACATCGCCGCGCAGCATACGCTCAAATGCCTGTTCTATGCCATCCCCGGTGATGGTTTCAATATCCGCCACAATATTATGCTGGCCGCAGAAATCGAGCATCTCCTGCGTTTCCTGTATGCTGCCGATTGAAGAGCCAGTAATGCTCAGCCTGCGGAAAACCATTGGCGTAATATCCGGCGAGGTATGTGGCCGATCCGGAATACCTACCAGTACCATACGTCCGTTGGTTTTCAGCGTAGCCAGGTAGGGATTAAGGTCATGCGGAGCTGCCACGCAGTTGATGATAATATCCAGCGAGCTCTGGCAGGCTGCCATCTCCTCCGCGTTGCGTGATACCACTACCCGACTGGCCCCCAGGCGCAGTGCATCGTCGCGCTTGGCGGCAGAGGTGGTAAACAGAGTGACCTCTGCCCCCATTGCGCTGGCCAGCTTAACCGCCATGTGTCCAAGCCCGCCCAGCCCAACCACGCCTACACGGTCGCCTGCTTTGACATTAAAATGGCGTAATGGCGACCAGACCGTAACCCCGGCGCAGAGAAGGGGTGCTACCCCGGCTGGTGGCAGATTTTGCGGAACGGCGACCACAAAGTGCTCATCGACGATGACGCTCTCAGCGTATCCTCCCCAGGTGGTGCCGCCGGTATACTTGTCGGTCCCATTATAGGTTGCGGTAAAACCCGCTTCACAATATTGCTCTTCATGCTGCTGACAGAAATGGCAGGTCCGGCAGGAATCCACCATCACGCCCACGCCAACCAGATCGCCCGGCCTGAATTTGCTGACTTCACTGCCCGCCTCCGTTACCCGGCCAACAATCTCATGTCCCGGTACCAGCGGGTAGCGGCTGACGCCCCATTCGTTACGCGCCATGTGCAGATCAGAATGGCAGACGCCACAATAGAGGATCTCAATTTTGACATCCTGATTTTGCAGCGGGCGCAGAACGACGCTATCAGACGTCAGGGGTGCGGTTGCATTATGTGCAACCAGTGCATTGATTTTCATGGTGCCTCCGGCAAAGATGGCTTAATAAGCTGAGAGGCGGCAGACTATAGTGAATGCGAAAAAAAATTAACAGTAGGCACCAAACGGTGACCTTATAAGGAGTCAGGCATGCCAGCCTGGGAAGAGGGTAAACTGGTCTTTTATGCGGACTCACCTCCGCGCAGACTGCTGGAGCTGTTCTCTGTTAAATGGAGCACAATGGTGCTGCATGCGCTTTATCACTGGCCAGATCACTGTGCCAGAACCGGCGAGCTGCAGCGCAGCCTGCAGGGCATATCGAAAAAAATGCTGTTTCAGACGCTAAAAGCGCTGGAACAGCGCGGCCTGGTTGAACGACGGGAATATGACGTTACGCCCGCTAAAGTTGATTACCGGCTCACCCCGCTGGGAATGACATTTGCCCGACCGGTGGAGGAGATGTACACGTGGGGGCTTGAGAACCAGGCCGCGCTGGATAGTATGGAGGCCAATCTGCACGCTGCCCGGCTTAAAGCTGAGTCAGAGGAGTAACAGAGCCGCCGCTGGCGGCTCTGTCAGATCAGACTTAGTTAAACGGCGTTTCCCGGGCCAGCAGGCGTGCAATGACGTTAAGTGCGCCCTCTTCATTGTTGTTCTGCGTACGATAGCGGGCGACTGCCGCAACCGACGGGGCTGCATTATCCATAGCAAAGCTGTAGCAGGCCTGTCGCAACATCTCAATATCATTTGCGCTGTCGCCAATTGCCAGCACTTCACAATCATCAATGCCCCATTTTTGCTGCAGCAGGGCAATGCCGTGCGCTTTATGACAGCCGGGAATAATCAGGTCGATAAAGCCGAATCCGCTGGAGACCGGATGCATAATGTTCTCAATTGCGCTCAGCTCATGATGCAATCTCGCCATCAGTGCCTCAACGCCTTCGTGCTCCAGATTCAGTGAGAACTTAAAGATGGTGTCGTCGATGCTGCTCAGATCGTCACGCTTTTCCAGCCGGCGATAGTGATTGCTGAGTTTATTCACCACATGTTCAGGCATAGAGGTGTGTACATAGGCGCTGTTACGACCGCAGACCACGACGCTGATGTCAGGCTCTTTCGCCAGAATAGTCAGGATCTGCTGTACCCGCTCAGGCGCCAGCTCTCCGCAAAACAGTTCCTCATTGCAGTCTGAGACCCAGGCACCGTTCTCAGCAACAAACGCGATCTCATCTTTAATATCAGGAAAATAGTGTTGCAGCTGATAGTACTGATTGCCGCTGGCAACAACAAAACGGATTCCTTTCTCTTTGAGCAGTGCGTACTGGCGGGCAAAACGCTGCTGATTATAGTGCTTGTTATCATCAAGGAAGGTGCCATCCATATCTACTGCAATCATCTTAACTGCCATTACTCTCTCCCGTATAGAATCTGCCGTCAGCCCGTCCGGCCTGTTATAGAGTATAAGCTTACTCGCGACGTGGATTAATGAGAATGTTAATAGTGACGATGTTCACTGCTTTCAGAGCTTTCTCGCTGGCAGACGCGAAGCACCTGCGCGGGTTACTGATTACAGTGAATAAGATGAGTCACCTAGTGGAAGACGACAGACGGAGAAAGGTGCCGGCGGCATAGTGAGGCCGCCGGGCTCGATCAGTTATTGTCAGGATAGCTCAGGGTAATAGCCTCATCTGGCAGATGCGTGAAGGTTTTAACCAGCTGATGATAATCGGCAACCGGATTCAGCGCGGCGAACTGCTGCGGATAGAGATCTTTCGCCAGGATTTCCATGCCGATGATATTCCACGGATGGTTATAGAAATGGTGATAGATACCATAAGCCCGGTTCTGCTTCACCGGTTCAATCTGTGCCACGCCGGTACGGTGCGTCAGGGTCTGGAAGGTTGCGGTAACCTCCTGCAGCTTAACGCCATAGCCAAACGGTAACACGTTGCTGTTAGGCCGTTTAGAACCGGTCATGATATAGACATCAGGCTTCATCGCGATGATTTTTTCCAGCGAAACAAAACCTGAGTTGCCCGGTAAAAGTGCAGAACCGATATTTTTGCCCCCTACCGCTTCGACCAGTCCGCCCCAGCCGTTATGGCTATGCGTAAAGCAGCAGTTATCGCTGTTACCGGCAATAGGCTCAATAAACACGGTGGGCTTTTTCTCAATGCCGCTGACTGCGTTCGTAATGGCCGACATTTTTTGCTGATAGAACGTCGTATAGTCCCGGGCCTGCTCTTCGCGATTAAGGATCTGCCCAAGCAGAGAGACGCTTTTAGCGGTGTTTTGCGCCGGATGCAGTTCATAGTCTACAAATACAACCGGGATGTGCAAATTCTCAAGCGTTTTGACCACACCAGACTGGATCAACGCCGGTTTTGCACGTAACTGCGCAATCATCACATCTGGTTGCTGCGCCAGCACGCTTTCAAGGTTGACCTGACCCTGATCGTTAAAGCCCATATCAACAATTTTTTCCGCCTGTGGCCAGCGTGCTTTCAGCATTTCCCAGGTTTGCGTATCCTGCTTTTTAGGCAGGTTATTCCAGGCTACAACGCGTTCGAAAGGATTATCACGATCGAGCAGCGCCAGCGTCAGTACATCACGCCCATCCTGCAAAATAATATGGCGAGGCTCTTTAGAAAACGTATGTTGCTGTCCATCCAGATCGGTAATGGTCAGTGGATAGGTGGTGGCTGACGCTGATAAAGCCACACCCAGGCTCAGCGCCACGCCGCAGATAACTTTCATTTGAACTCCCTTCGTTACTGAATAGTAATTATTATCATCTAATTTATCATAACGGGTAAAGCCGGAGCAGGCTCCGTGCGGGTGCGGTTGTAACGGAATGCGTCATTCTGCCGGGTAAAAACTCTCTTGTTACGCAAAACAGCCTGAAACAGTGGCGATTTCAGGCTGAAATTTTTAGCGTAACTCTATAAATGACAATCACTTAGGCGTGAAAATGAGGTGGCGAAAGCAAAAGAAAACCGCCCGCAGGCGTCATGGTTACTGCTCCAGATATTTAGCAAGCGTGCTGCTGATGACCTTATCCAGCTCGTCCTGAAGCTCTTTGGGCTGGCGATTAAATTCATAACTGAAGGTCCGCCCTTTGGATTTTTTCCGGGCAAAACGATCTTTGTCGGCAAAGTCCCAGAGTGACGTCGTCACGACTTTCTCTTTTCCCGACGTCTCAAGCAGTGCGTTACTGCCATTGCGCACCAGACGCAAAATGGCATTTTTCACTTCATCTTCAGCCAGGCTATCTTCAGAGGCAATCTCATCGATATCCGCGCTGATAGTCTCGACCAGCGTGGTTATGCTCTGTTGCTTCTCCTGAAGTCGTTCACACGCCTGCAGCAGCAGCTTATAGTCTGGATAGGCGAGTTCAGCATGGTTTGGAAACAGCATGATCAGTTCAGCCGGCACACTCGCCGCCTGTAAGGCGCGTGTCACTTTCGCCTGTGACAGTCCCTGTTGCTCAGCAATCTCTTTTTGCGACAGGCCACTCTGCTTTAGAGCCAGCAGGCGCAAACCTACTTCACGCAAATTATGCTCACGCGCAGTCTGAATATCCTGAGCCAGACGACGTGCTTCTTCAGCAGAGATATCCTCATCAGTCACCAGTATGCTCAGACCTGTTTTGCAGAACAGCGCAGCAGCGCGACGGCGGGATCCATCAAGTACTTCAATTCGCTCGCCGCGCTTTACCCCGATGGCGGGAAAAAACTGCTGCAGTTTAATCGTACGGATGATGTCACGCAGCGACTCTGGCGTCAGGCCAGACTGGTCACGACCATTGGTCTCCTGTACGACAAATGTCTTTGCCTCCACATCGCGCGCAGAGACGTGCTGAAGCGAGAACAACGCGCGTTTGCCGGTATTCAGCACAAACGTCTGCGTATGTTCCGCAGCAGTGTGTTCATTTTGCAGAGGTGACTGGCTGAAAGTACGGCCAATAGTAATGCGTTTTGCGCTCATCTTAACCTCAGTTCAAACGAATAAATTCAATACGGTCAAATACGGCTTTGGCAAAATCCTCCGCAGCCGATCGCGCATTTTTCAGTGCCTCACTGCTACCCACATAGGTAGAAGGGTTAGCTGAAATTACCGTATCAAACGACTCGCCGCAGCGCTCAAATCCGTCAAGCCGCGGCAGCGCAGCGTCCAGCATATCGCCACCGAAAATCTCTTTAGCCAGGCTGTGACACATCTTATGATCGGCTTTGTTGGAGAGTTTCGACATAAAGCCAATATTGCCCTGCAGCCGGCATTCAGCCCCTGACGCTTCAATAATCTCTACCAGCTCAGGCAGTCGGGTAAGGTACTTGAGCGTTGAATGGAAATCGACCTGCGCAGGCGGAACGGGCGTCATCAGCAAATCAGACGCAGCAATCGCATTTTTGAGAAACGCATCCAGATGCGGGCCGCTATCAATAAAAATGAAGTCATAATCTTTTTTGAGCTTTGCCACAACGTTTTCATACAGCACAGCGTGCACGTTCTGCCCTGGCAGATGTTCATGACAAAGCTCCTCCCAGCGTGAAGCGATAAACGCATCATCAATCGAGGCTGGCAGTACATCCACGCCCGGAATGATAGAGGGCACGATAAAGTCGCTTTTCAGCTCTTCGCCGCTGACATTCTGCAGCATCGCCTGAGCGGCAGTGGCTTCTACCAGACCCACTGAGCGTTCATGATTCAGAAACATGGTGGCCGAAGATTGCGGGTCCAGATCGATAACCAGAATACGTAAATCTTCAAACAGCAGATGCGGATGCGCCCGCAGCGCGTGTGCCAGCGAGACGGTTGAAACCGTTTTGGAGACGCCACCTTTCAGATTGCCCACGAAGAGGGTATAGGCTTCAGCGTGGCGATCGCGATATTTAGGTACGCCCCGGTGATGGTAGATATCGACAATGTTTTCAATCGACATCGCATACTTGGTGGAGCTGCCGGCGGCGCGTTTATCAAACACGTAGCCGTTTTCTTCCATCTCATTGACCGCATAATCAACGCTGGCGCGCGTCAGTTTTGGCAGTTTAGCCAGCGCGGCTTTCGCATAGACCTGATAAAACGTATTTTCTTTGAGTTCTTCTTTTTGTGCCTGAATCTGCTCGGTGAGACTCATCAGCATTCTTTCTGAGCGTTGAGCAACCTTCAGAATCTGCTTCTCATCATTAGCCATACCTGCTCCACACATGTAGGATTTATGACTTTATACTTAAATCCTGCACATAAGGCAATTACTTATCCTGTAAACCAGAATGCTTAATTATGCCTGCAGAGTGTATTGCCCGCAGCATTCACTGTAATCAGCAGCCGCTAAACGTTCACTGTAATCAGTAAACGTAAAGTTGCAGGCGCTCAGATATAAGTCGGAAGTCCAAAGATTCACTGTAATCAGTAAATGACTATGCTGTGTTCACTGCAATCAGTAAAAACTTTGCTGCAGGCTGCTGCAAAGACGCTGTATGAAGCATGCTCTGTCGCCTCAGCGAGCGGGTATCTCTCTGTACGTTCACTGTAGTCAGTAGTTAACTGTTAAAACCGAGGAGCGTCTCTCCGGCAGCATTCACTGTAATCAGCATTCTCCGGTGAATAAGCCCTCCCTGGCTGAAACGTTCACTGTAATCAGGAGAGCTACAGGGTGCGGTCGTTTAGCGTCACCGGCGCCTGGAACGTCTATACGCAGCACATTCACTGTAATCAGTAGCGGATGCCCGCTTTTACTGCAGCAGATCCGGCCATATTCACTGTAGTCAGTAATTTCCTGTTTTATCGCGGGTGGCGTTCACTGTAATCAGCAGACAGGCGCGGAGGCGGCCTGCGTCATAGCACTGGCCGTAAGAGCAGTTGCTTTCAGCTGTCATAACGCGATCTGATTATCTGCTGATTACAGTGAACAGTAGCGGCATACTGTTATTCAGTAATCTAAGCAGGGCAGGGGGTTATCAGGCATTCACTGTAATCAGTAAACACGGCCGAATTAAGCTGTATAAGTAAGTATATTAGTACTTACTATCAATATAGCCTGTATGAGAGAGATTGTGTGGCTGGTGGTTTCAGACCTGACAAACGAAGCTTACTGTTTACAGTGAACGCTACTGATTATAGTGAACAGCCGATTGCAGGAGAGTGTAAAGAGAGGCAGATGAGCGCTGCACGACTGATGCGGTACAGCGGCGTGAGAAGATGTTTTACTGATTACAGTGAATGTCATGATTAATCGTCAAATTCGATCTCATCCAGCACGTCGATGCTTTCCAGATTTCCGATACCATCAAGCTTGGGCGTCCTGCTGTGAATAATGAAAAACACTGAACGTCCGCGCTTAATCTCAGAGTAGTCGAGATAGCCTATCTCTTTCAGCTGCTCCATAGCACGCCGCACCACATGGTTCTGCGTGGTGGTTTTTGAGCCCAGATTGAGGCGCATACGCAGTCGCGCCAGCGAGATAGGGGCAGGATTAACAGGAAGGCTTTCCAGATAGGTATAAAGCGCCTGAGCAGACTCTTTACGTTTCAGGCGCGAAATGGCCCGCAGCTGAAGCAGAACCTTGTGATCAAAGTTATATAACTCAAACAGCTTGGGATCGGCCTGAATGCGCACCAGATCTTTTTCCCGATCGTAATAGGCAGATTGTACAAGGTGAGTATGATAAGCCTTGCCGTTACCTTCAAAAGAGAGCGTATTGGTTGCAATGCGCCGTAATGAGGCATCCAGGCGCCTGCGCAGGGCTGCAGAAGAGTTAGCTGACGGAATACCGCACATCTTAACGAAATCGACAAAAGGCAGCGTCACCGTGTCGCCTTTGGTTGGATAACGGGAGAAGGATTGAATAATCCCCGCCCAGGTTTTGAAATCGTTATCCATATCCAGTCTGGCACCGGTTATGGTGATCTTCTCATACCCTTCCGCTTTCACCAGCGAGAGGTTTTTCAGCTCTTTGGTCGCATCAGTGGAGGCCATAGCCCCTGATTTGCCACGAGCAGTGGATTTAAGGGTGGGAACAAACAATCCCAGACGCATCAGTGCCACAGGCTGGACGGTATTATTCTTGTTAGGATGGAGCTGAATAACTTCGCCACTGTTTTTTGTCACCGACAGAAAAGGTTCCAGTAACGCCTTGTTTTTACTCTCTTTGTCTGCCATGGCATGAGATCTTCATTTTGTGGATGAAAGGGATCGTTTTCTGACTACAGTGAACATTAGCACTGATTATAGTGAACATTCCACAGAGTATAGTGAATATAGTACTGATTACAGTGAATGGTTTACTGATTATAGTGAACACGAACACCCTTTGAGGCCTTGTGTGGTGCGGCCTGCGACGATCGGGGATCTCTTAGGATCTATCTTTGATCTCTTTATGATCTCTTATTGGGATCTGGTTTATGTATAAGTGGATAACTCAGGATCCCGCTGCAGACACTCTCTCTTAATTGCTTTCAATCAGAGAACAACTTGCTCAATATTATTCATTTTATATCAATAGTAATCGGGCGTATCGTGACAGGCCTGATCAACAGCAATGTACTGAGGAATTCTGATGACTGACCATGTGATTTCACGTAATCCTGCAACGGGTGCCATTCTCGCAACATATCCACTTCAGACCGCTGAGGAACTTGATCGCTCCCTTGCACAGAGCGCAGAAGCCGCTGAGCTGTGGCGTAATACAACGATTGAACAGCGTGTGAAGGTACTGCGCCAGCTGGGTGAACAGCTGCGTCAGCGTCAGGATGAACTGGCCATTATGGCAACACAGGAAATGGGTAAACCTGTTGCCCAGGCACGTGCAGAAGTCCTGAAATGCGCCAGCTTATGTGACTGGTATGCCGAACATGGCCCGGCCATGATTGCTGATAAACCGGCTCCGGTAGAGGGTCAGCAGGCGTGGCAGTCATTCAGACCACTGGGCGTCATACTGGCCGTGATGCCGTGGAATTTTCCTTACTGGCAGGTACTGCGTGGCGCTGTCAGCATGCTGCTTGCCGGTAATACCTATCTGTTAAAACATGCACCCAGCGTAATGGGATCGGCTTATCTTATGGCTGAACTCTTTGATGCAACAGAGCTGCCGCACGGTGCTTTTACCGTTATCAATACGGACAACGCCGGCGTTTCAGCAGCAATCAACGATCCGCGCGTTGCAGCCGTTGCAGTTACCGGAAGCGTACGCGCTGGTGCCGCTATTGCAGCACAGGCCGGTGCGGTACTTAAGAAAACAGTACTGGAGCTGGGCGGTGCCGATCCTTTCATCGTACTGGCCGACGCAGATCTTGACGCTGCTGTCGCTTCAGCCGTGGTGGGCCGTTATCAGAATACCGGACAGGTTTGCATGGCAGCCAAGCGTTTTATCATTGAAGAGAGTATCGCCGCCGAATTTGAAGCGCGTTTCAGTCAGGCCGTAGCCGCGCTGAAAATTGGCGATCCGCTTGATGAGCAGACCTTTATCGGTCCGATGGCACGCTACGATCTGCGTGATGAACTGGATACGCAGGTGCAGCAAACGCTCAAAGAGGGCGCGCGTCTGGTGCTGGGCGGTCATAAAATTGAGGGGGAAGGGAATTACTATGCCCCTACCATTCTGGCTGATGTGACGCCGGAGATGACAGCATTTCAGCAGGAAATATTTGGCCCGGTTGCGGCAATTACCACGGCGCGTGATGCAGAACACGCCCTTGCGCTGGCTAACAACAGCGATTTCGGTCTGAGTGCCACCGTCTGGAGCCGCGATGAGGCAATGACCGGCTGGCTGGCAGAGCGGCTGGAAACGGGAGCGGTGTTTATCAACGGCAACGGCGCATCCGATCCGCGCGTCGCAATTGGTGGCGTTAAAAAGAGCGGCTATGGCCGTGAGCTCTCCAGTTTTGGCGTACACGAGTTCTGCAATATCCAGACAGTATGGAAAAACCGTCGCTAACTGTCCTGAGGCGCGCAATACTGTGCGCCTCACGATTTTCAGGTAGCCAGCAACATGAAAAGTCCGGGCATTATCATCCTTGCAGCCGGGCAGGGAACACGTTTTCAGCAGGCGGGCGGAAAAGGCAATAAGCTGCTTGCCCTTTTGCCTGACAGTACCGGAACACCTCATCCTGTGCTCGGTATGACGCTGCATGCCGCACAACGCAGCGGCCTGCCGCTTCTGCTGGTAACGCGGCCTGAGTATACCGCAATACGGGCGCTGGCTGCCGCGCAGGCGATACCGGTGCTGTGTGTCAGCAGTGCAGGCAGCGGTGAGACGATTGCTGCTGCCGTCCGCGCTGTGCCGCACTGGTCTGGCTGGCTGATTCAGCCTGGCGATATGGCATGGGTTACTGCAGAAGATCATCAGCGTATCGCTGGCGCACTCTCCGAAGGGGCCTCCCAGGCCCGTTTTTGCTGGCAGGATAAACCCGGCCATCCGGTAGGCTTTACGGCAGAATATGGCCCGGCGCTTAGTGAGTTAAAAGGGGACAACGGCGCCCGCTCGCTGCTTGATCCTGCCCGCCTGCTGCGTTTGCAGGGACACGCTGGCGTGATCCGCGACGCCGATCTCCCCGTTACCGTCACGCCGCTCGCCTGCCGCAGGAAGTAGTGGCGCAGGGTGATAATTACCGCTACTCTCGCGCGGTCATATTTATGCGAACGGGTGACACACTACCCGGTTGACCGTCCCTGTTCAGAGTCATGGTACGCGGAGAGAGTGATGAGCGCAGTAGCCGATCCTTCAGTAATCCAGTCGCGGCGGGAAAGTGCCGCCATCTATCGAAAAATAACGTTAAAACTGATCCCGTTTCTCTGCCTGTGTTATCTGGCAGCCTACCTGGATCGCATTAATATTGGTTTTGCCAAGCTGCAGATGGCAAGCGACTTAGCGCTAAGCGAAACGGCGTTTGGTCTGGGTGCGGGTCTGTTTTTTGTGGGTTACATTCTGTTTGAAGTGCCAAGTAATTTGTTTCTGCAACGCACCGGCGCACGGATCTGGATCGCGCGGATCATGATCAGCTGGGGAGTGCTCTCGGCATTAACCCTGCTGGTCAAAACCCCCGGTCAGTTCTATACGATCCGCTTTTTACTGGGCGTGGCAGAAGCAGGGTTTCTGCCGGGCGTGCTCTTTTATCTGACCCGCTGGTTTCCCTCATGGCGACGCGGCCGCATTATTGCGCTGTTTATGCTGGGTCTGCCACTTTCCAGCATCATCGGCGGCCCTCTCTCTGGCTGGATCATGACGCACTTCGACAAACTGCACGGAATGCATGGCTGGCAGTGGCTGTTTCTGCTGGAGGGCCTGCCGAGTATTCTGCTGGGGCTGATGACGCTGCGACTGCTGCCGGATGGCCCGGCAGAGGCATCCTGGCTGAGCGTTCAGGAAAAACAGGTGATTGCTGATGAACTCCGCAGCGATGCGGGCGAAGCTGCTGAAGCGAAACACCGGCTGCGGGATGGTCTGCTTAATCTGCGGGTGATCATGCTGGGCGGGATCGATTTCTCCATACTGCTCAGCGCTTACGCAATGGGCTTCTGGTTACCCACGCTGCTGAAAAAAGCAGGCTCAACCGATCTCACCACGATTGGTTATCTTACGGCGATCCCGAGCCTGGCCGCCCTGGCTGGCATGCTGCTGATTGGCGCCAGCTCAGACAGGCTGCGCGAACGCCGCTGGCATATCATTGTCCCTTTTATCATCGGTGCAGCCGCAATGGCCTGCGCGCCCTTCTGGAGCAGTAATGTGGCTGTAACCGTGCTGCTGTTTTCCATTGCGCAGGCGATGATTATTGGTGCCGTGCCGGTGTTCTTCAGCCTGCCCGCAACCTTCCTGACCGGTACTGCCGCCGCCGCAGGTTTTGCGCTCGCCTGCTCAATTGCCAATATTGCAGGCCTGGTCAGTAATTCTGTTATGGGAATGGCGCTGGATATGACCGGCAGCAGCGACGGGGCGCTGTGGCTGTTTGCTGCCTGTTTATTGCTCAGCTGCCTGCTGGTGCTGGCACTGCCGGCAAAACTGGTCAATCGCTGATCGCCATAAAGCGCGCCTGTTGCGGGCGCGCTTTACTGATTACAGTGAACGTTGCGTACACGTCAGGCCAGATGCGTTTATTGAGACTCAGGCGATATCAGTTCTGCTCAGAGAGCTGTACCGCCATGGTATCGGCTTCCAGTGCTTCAAACACGTGAGGTTCATCAGCGGGATAGCAGATGTAATCGCCAGGATTCAGCTCTACCGGCGCATCGCTGGGTCCTACCCTGGCCCGCCCGCGGGCAATGATAACGTGCTCAACCGAACCAGGCGGATGCGGCTTTGAAGCGCGCGGCGCGCCTGGCTGACTGGTCACCAGATAGAGATCGCGTCGCCCGCCTGGCGGGCAGCTGGCGAGCAGAGCCGCCTGATAATCAGCCAGTTCAGCCGAAACAACCATCCCTTCACCTTTACGAATAACCTGCAGACGTTTTACCTCTGGCTCCAGCAGGCGGGCGAAAGGAATATTTAACGCGACACAGAGCGCCCAGAGGGTTTCGATACTGGGATTGCCGTTGCCCGCTTCCAGTTGTGAGAGCGTTGATTTTGCCACACCCGCACGGCGAGCCACTTCAGTCAGTGAAAGTCCGGCACGCTGCCGCTCGCGGATCAGCCCGGCGGCAATAGTATCAATCGGTGGTGTCACAGCAGCTCCTGTTCTTTTTATCGAACGATTGTTCATCTTGTAAAACAATTTCTGAACGTTCATTATACTGTCTTTACTGTTCGATATGAGATCAATATGTGATGCGTGCGGGGATTAACGTGCTTGATCGCGGCGTGATAAAAGCGATTGTTCTGGTTTGTCTGGCTGACGGCATTGTGGGCCTCTCCTATGGCTCGCTGGCCGCTGCACAGGGTTTTCCGCTCTGGGTGCCGATAGCGCTCTCTACGCTGGTGCTGGCGGGCGCTTCGGAGTTTCTGTTTATCGGCATTGTTGCCGGTGGCGGAAGCCCGCTCACTGCCGCCGCCGCCGGGCTGCTGGTCAATGCGCGCCATCTGCCGTTTGGCATCGCGGTAAAAGATCTGGTGGGGCAGGGAGGCCGCAGCCTGCTTGGCTGCCATATCATGAACGATGAAAGCGTGGTATTTGGTATCTCGCAACCGGAACTGCAGCAGCGTCGGGTTGCCTACTGGCTGTGCGGGCTCGGTATTTTTGCAATCTGGCCACTTACCGTTATCGGTGGCGCCATGATTGGTCGTTTTATCCCTGACGTTTCCGCCATCGGGCTGGATGCGGTTTTCCCGGCGATCCTGATTGCGCTGATTTTTCCGGCGCTGCGCAAGCGGCGGACACGCATTCCGGCGCTGGCCGGGACCGCACTCTCTGTCGCAGTCACGCCTTTTGTACCGGCAGGAATGCCGGTGCTGTTTTCCCTGCTGGGGTTGCTGAGCTGGCGGGAGCGTAAAGATGGACAATAGTCTGGTCATTGCCGGTATCGCGCTGCTGGCCGCCGGAACGTACGCTATCCGTTTTGCGGGATACCGCCTCGGCAGCCGGCTGCCGATGTCAGAAAAAACGCGCAATATGCTGTCAGATGCTGCCACGGTTCTGCTGCTGGCGGTGGCGGTAACAACCGCACTGTTTGAAGGAACGCACTTTGCCGGCATCGCACGGGTAGCAGGCGTTCTGTTTGCTGTTTTTCTGGCATGGCGACGGACGCCGTTGATTCTGGTTATCGTAGGAGCTGCAGCGATGACGGGATTACTGCGTTATCTGGGCGTGCCGTAACGACTTTATCTGGCTGGCAATATCCGCCTGTCACGGCTTTTGCTACCCTAACAGTATAAGGCGTCGCTCCCGGACCCCGTCAGAGAGCGACAGAGTAAGCCAGAGCAGGATTGAGGCAAAAATGGAAAAGCAGGAACGAACCGACAACCACGCAGATGAGATCGTCAACTGCGTGGTCTATCGTCATGGCGAGCGGGAAGAGCATGTCGATGTCGCAGAGATCAGCGATATCCTGAAAGAAGATAATTCGTTCGTCTGGCTCGGGTTATATCAGCCCGAACCCGCTTTTATGCAAAAGCTGCAGGAGGAGTTTGGGCTGCACGAGCTGGCGATAGAAGATGCTCTGCTGGCGCATCAGCGTCCTAAGATTGAGCAGTATGGCGAATCGGTATTTATCGTGGTTAAGACAGCGTATATGCATGAGCAGCAGCACATTACGTTTGGTGAAACGCACTTCTTTCTGGGAAAAAATTTCCTGATCACGGTACGCCACGGCTCGCGGGAAGGCTATGCGGCAATCCGGGAGAAAGCGGAAAAAAATCACGCCATGCTGTGCCAGGGACCAGGCTATGCACTCTACTGCATCCTCGATTTTATCGTGGACAACTACAGTAAAATCACGCAAACGCTCAGCGAGCGTATCGGTAATCTTGAAGATGGGATGTTCTCCACACGCTTCGATAACCATGCGCTGGAGCAGGTCTACCATCTGCGACGCCAGCTGCTGGCGCTGCGCAACGCCGCGATGCCGGTCGCTGAAATCTGTCCGCAGCTGGTTCGTTTCCATGAAGATATTATTCCAAAAAATCTGCGCGCCTATCTGCGCGATGTGCAGGATCACGCACATCACGTCATGATTGATGCAGAGGATATGCGTGAAACGCTGGCCAGTGCGATGCAGGTCAACCTCGCGCTGGTCTCTGTGCAGCAGAGTGAAGTGAATAAAAAGCTGGCGGGCTGGGGCGCCATTTTGATTGTGCCGACGATTGTATTCAGTATGTATGGCATGAACTTCTCCGACATGCCGGAGCTGCACAGCCATTTTGGTTATCCGGTGGCGCTGGGATCAACGCTGCTTATCTGCTGCATTATGTGGTGGCGGCTGAAGCGCGCGGGCTGGTTATAATGGCGCCCGCGCGTCAATGCCTGAAATTTCAGCCTGAAATCGCCAAAATTTTTATGGCTTAAAACGGGCTGGCAGTAGGGCGCAGCGTGATTTCACTGACGTCAACCTCGCCAGGCTGATCGATAGCCCAGCTGACCGCCTGCGCTATCGATTCCGGTTTAAGGGCGATAGCCCGAAAGCTGCGCATCGCCTCCCGGGCCACATCGTCAGTAATGCTGTCAGCCAGCTCAGATTCCACTACGCCTGGATTAATAACGGTAATGCGCAGAGCGGACGACTCCTGCCGTAATCCCTCAGAAATAGCGCGGACGGCAAATTTAGTGGCGCAGTAAACCGCCGCGGTGGGTGAGACCGTAAGCGCCCCGATTGACGCGATATTGATAATGTGACCCGCCTGCTGCTGCTGCATTGCGGGCAATACTGCAGCGATGCCATACAGCACGCCGCGCACATTAACATCGAGCATCTGGTCCCACTCTTCAACTTTCAGTGAAGCCATCGGAGAGAGCGGCATCACGCCCGCATTGTTAATCATCACATCGATCCGCCCATATTTTTCAATGGCCAGACGGGCTAATGCCTGTGCATCAGCGCGCTGCGTCACATCTGTCGTCAGATAATCTACCCGGGCACCCTGCTGCTGCAGCTCATCACACAACGATGCCAGACGTGTGGCCCGGCGTGCACCAAGGATCAGCCTGTGACCCTGCCTGGCCAGATAGCGGGCGATGGCTTCACCGATACCGCTGCTGGCGCCGGTCAAAATAATTACTTTCGCTTTTGTATCAGTCATCTTGTTTTCCTCGCGTGAAGTACCCTGCTATTGTTGAAAAATGCCGCAATCGTCAACAGACCTATTCACTGCGCATCTTTGCCTGATCCTCTCGCGGAGCGTGTCGCGCGCCGCGCTTTGCAACTAAGCAGGAATTCAACTATCCGGGAGAACCTGTGATGAATGATGTGCAACAGCAGATTTGCACTTTGCTTAACCAGCTGGCACGGCAGGAGGGGTATACAAAATCTCTGCTGGATAGCGTGTTATTTATGCGGGCTAATCAGCAGTGGGCGCGCACGCCGGTACTTTATGAGCCGGGCATTATCATTATCTGCCAGGGTGCCAAGCGTGCCTTTCTGGCGGATAATGTCTACCGGTATGACGCGCAACACTATCTGGTGTTGTCTGTGCCTCTGCCATTCTCAGCGGAGACTGAAGCGACGTCCGCTGAGCCGCTGCTGGGCCTGGCGATCCGTTTTGACGTTAACGTACTGGCGAAGCTCATCGCGCAGGTGCCGGCAAAGCCTGCAGGTGAAGAGAGGGCGACGGCCGCTATTATCTCCACGCCGCTGGATAGCGCACTGTTACAGAGTACGCTGGCACTGCTTCAGGTCTTACGGGATCCGCTTGAAGCGCGGATACTGGGTCCGGCCCGTGTGGAAGAGATCTGCTTTCGCATTCTGATGGGGCAGCAGGGTGCCGCTGTACGTGCCGCGCTGGCGTATCAGGGCCATTTTGGCCGCATTGCCCGGGCGCTACAGCAAATCCATGATAACTGGCAGCAGCCTATAAACGTTACGCAACTTGCCCGTGAGGCGGGCATGAGCGTGCCGCGTTTTCATCTGCATTTTAAAACCGTTACGCAGACTTCACCCATTCAGTATATTAAATCACTGCGCTTACATCGTGCACGACTGATGCTGATCCAGCAGAACCTGACCGCAGCCGGGGCAGCTGCGCGTACAGGCTACGAAAGTGATTCACAGTTCAGCCGCGAATTTAAACGCCTGTTTGGCCGCAGTCCGGCAGAGGAGGCGCGCATAATGAAGCGGGCATTTACGCTGCTGCCAGCCGAACCATACCACCTGTTTTAGCACCCTGCACGCGGGTAACGCCTGACTGAGCATTACCCCTGCCACAGAAAGAGGCCTGAACGTTTTTAAGCGAATCCCCCAGTTAAGCGTGGTATTGGCGGCTGCGTTATCCAGACTTGTGCCGATAGCGTTCCGGGAAGAGATATGAAAAGATCGCGCATCTTTAAGTGGAGCACCGCTGCCGCCTCAGGAACAGCGCATTGCGCTGCGCGCGACAGGCTTCCGGCAGCCGTGATGCAGGCTGTTGTCAGCCATGCTGCAGGCACTTTTTATCGTTCAGGCTGACCACGCTTTTTGCACTGCAGCCTCACGGCAACATATCGCCTCTGCTGCACGATACCGGAAGATCACCCCTGAGGCAGGCTACGAACTTTTCTGAAATAGAGGCTGGCAGCCATAATCTGCCTTCGCCAGTCAGTACCAGATTTTTCTGCAGATGCGCCCGGCGCTGTACCTGAACGGTCAGCGGGTGCTGATAAATCGCGCCAGATATGGTGCAGAGACAACGTTAATTTTCCCGGTGGCGGAGTAATGGAATGAGCGCGAAAGTGTGGTTAGTGGATGATGATTTGTCAGTAAGGGAGTCGCTGGGATTTCTGCTGAAAACCGTAGATTACGAGGTGGCTGACTTCGGCGATCTGGCGACGTTCGACGCCGTTGCCGGTGCAGAAGCGCTGCCGCTGCGCGGCTGTCTGCTGGTGGATGTGCGGCTGCCCGGCATCGACGGGCTTAACTGGCTGACCGAACAGCGCGCCCGTCATCCGCTGCTGCCGGTTATTCTGATGACCGCGTATGGCACGCTTGACGTCTGCCGCAGCACGTTCCAGGAGGGAGCGTTTGATATTTTTACCAAGCCGCTCGACATTGAATCGCTGCTTGCAACCCTGCATCGCGCGATGAATGAGAGCAAACAGCGTGCGGTGCAGCAGGGCTGATACGCTCTGTTATCTCGCTCAGCCCGTCGGTAACGTCTGTATTCCGCATAACGTTCTGCGCCAGATAAAGCGCCTCTGACAACTGTCAGAGGCGCTCCGGCTTCAGTTGGTTTTCTGCTGCTTAAATCCGGTGAGTACCTTTTTAGCACTCAGCAGAGAGAGCAGCGGAGCGGCTGCCATAACGGCAAAAAGCAGCCAGGCCGCAGAGGAGGCGCCAGCGATTCCCCCCGGCGCCGACAGGCCACCAGCGTTGGCGAGCATACCGGCGATGGCAGAACCCAGAGCGGTAGCAAACAGCTGAACCGTAGTGATGGAGGTGGCAGCTGCATCCTGATCGTCTGCGGGAGCCACCTGCAGGATGCGCGTCAGTAAATGGGGCCAGCCCAGCCCGATACCAAAGCCAATCAGCGCCAGTCCTGTCCCGATCAGTGTAAGTGTCTGCCCGCTGCTGCTGGCTGAGCGCGGCGTCACAATAGCCAGCAGCACCATGCCAGCCAGAACCAGCGCCGGTCCTGCAGTAATTGCGCGCTTAATGCCCCGCGTCTGCCAGCCGGAGCTCCAGATCTCCGATACCGTCCAGCCTGCGGCCATCAGCGCCGCCAGGTAGCCCGAGATCAGCGGCGTCTGTCCATGCAGGATTTGAAGAAAATAGGGCACGAAGGTTTCACTGGTCATACCGATAATGAGCAGTGCCATGGTGATATAGAGCGCCAGCAGCGGCGAGCTGAGGCGCAGCGCATTACGCGGCAGCAGGCGGGTTTCACTGATAAACTCCTGGCGGATTAACAGCAGCAGCAGAATAACCGCCGCAGATATCCCGGCGATATTCACGGCAATGTCAGAGGACATGCTCGCTGCGCTCACGGTCATAACGGCCGCAACCAGTAACAGCAGCTGCATCCAGGGGAGCTTTCCGGTGTGGGAGGCTTCTGTATTTTTGCGCGCAGGGAAAATCAGCCACACCAGCAGCATATAACTCAGCGTGACGGGGATCAGTATGCCAAACGCCATGCGCCAGGCGTCCATTTCGGCAAATATTCCCCCGGCAGCCGGGCCCAGAAGCGTCGCCACGCCCCACATGCCGGAGATCAGCGCCATCGCGCGCGGCCAGAGCTTTTCCTCAAAAACGGCATAGATCATGGCATAGCAGAGCGCGAACAGAAAACCACCGCCCAGCCCCTGTAGCGCCCGACCCGCCAGCATTACCGGCATAGCGGGCGCCAGTGCGCAGACCAGGCTGCCCGCGATAAAAAGCAGTGCCGCCACCAGATAGGCCTGTCGTGCGCCCGTCACCGCCAGCAGCCGCGCAGTCAGCGCTGAACCCAGTATGGAGGCGACGACAAACAGCGTTGTGTTCCATGCGTAGAGGTGCAGTCCGCCTATCTCCCTGATAACGGAGGGAAGCACCGTAGTGGCGATGTAAACATTAATGGCGTGCAGTGCAACGCCGCCTGAAAGTGCAATGGCAAAAAACAGGTTTTTGCCTCCCAGTAATTCACTCCAGCTTCCTTCCTGTCCTGACGACATATAAGCCTCCCGGCATGCGTTGCGTCATATGCCCCGTTGCTGAGCGCAGCGGGATCCATTACATTAATAAAACAAGACAACGCTTGGATTATTAAAGAGGGTAAAATATTTTGTCAAGCAATCGCTTGTTAAACTCGGAAGATAAAGCACAGGCAACACCAGAGCGCCTGCTTTATCTGCTGAAAACGCGCGGGCCGCTGCAGTCTGCTGAGGCGGGAGAAATGCTGGGCATGACGGCTGAAGCGGCACGCCAGCAACTCAGCAAACTTGCTTCATCAGGGCTGGTAGAGTCGTTCTCCCGCAGCAAAGGAGTAGGACGTCCGGGGCAGTTCTGGACGCTGACGCAGGCGGGCCACGGCCGGTTTCCGGATTCCCATGCGACGCTGACGGTGCAGCTGCTGGATACGGTACGGCATGCTTTTGGTGAACAGGCGATCGATCGCCTGATAGATTTGCGCGAACAGAGTAGCCGCGCCGCTTACCAGCGTGAGCTGCAGGATGCTGTCGATCTGCGGGAGCGGGTGGCGCGGCTGGCGGCACTGCGGTCGCTGGAGGGCTATATGGCAGAGTATGAGGAGCAGACCGACGGAACGCTCTTGCTGATTGAGAATCACTGTCCTATCTGCGCCGCTGCTACCGCCTGTCAGGGATTTTGCCGCGCTGAACTGATGCTGTTCAGCGAAGTGCTGGAGGCGAAAGTAGAGCGCGTTGAACATATTCTGCAGCAGGCACGACGCTGCGCCTACCGCATCACGCCATTCACAGAGCACGCGGCAGAGTAAGGCGCCTTTGATGCGCAGGAGCGGAGTGGCTCGCCGGAGGCGAGAGCCTGCTATCGGATCACAGGGATATCGGCCAGGCGAGTGGTATAACGGGGCGAGAGCATGTTGCGCTTCATCTGCCACGCCTGACTTCCTGTCGTCTGGCTGGCGAAACCGATTTTGCCTTTACCTGAACGGTTTATGGCGTCGAGAGCGGTCATCAGTGCATCCGCATTGGCACGCGGCTGCTGCTGGCTGAACATATCAAACTGCGTGCTGCCAGACTGCCAGAAGTCGCTCAGCGTCACGCCCGCTTTGGCATAGCGAAAACCGTCGCGCCAGATAGCGTTCAGCCCCTGGAGGGCAAAGGCAACGATGTCACGCGTGTCCGCCGTAGGATATTGCCAGCTGACGGGCGCGGTAGCTGAGTATCTGGGATCGTCGCCATAGCGGCCGGTCGTCACAGAGACGGTGATATGACGGCAGCGGGAGCCCTGCTGGCGCAGTTTTTCAGCAGCCCGGGTCGCATAGGCCATAACCGCCTGCTGCATTTCATCCAGCGTCGTGATGCGCTGCCCGAAAGAGCGTGAATTGACGATCTGCTGCTTTGGCGGCGGCGCATCCTCCAGTGCCAGACAGGATTCGCCGCGCAGCTCGCGTGCAATGCGCTCAACAATCACATCAAATTTTTTGCGGATCGTACTGGCCTTACTTTCTGCCAGATGCAGCCCAGTAGTGATCCCCATCTCTTCCAGACGCTGGGCAATTCGCCAGCCAATACCCCAGATATCGCCAATGCGCGTCAGCTGCAGCAATTTTTGCTGGCGCCGGGGATCGGAGAGATCGACCACGCCGTTTGTTTTCGTCCACTGCTTGGCCGCCTGATTCGCCAGTTTGGCCAGCGTTTTGGTCGGGCCAAAGCCCACGCCTATGGTCAGGCCGGTTTCCTGGCGAACGCGATCGCGCATCTGCTGACCAAAGCGCTCCAGCGGCATATAACTGCTGATGCCCGTGACATCAAGAAAGCTTTCATCGATAGAGTAGACTTCCTGCCCGGCAGCCATCTCATCGAGTATTGCCATCATCCGCGCCGACATATCGCCATAAAGCTCATAGTTAGAGCTGAAAACGTGTACTCCATTGTCACGAAAATAGCGCTCATGCTTAAACCAGGGGGCGGCCATCTTTATACCCATGCGCTTTGCTTCAGCAGAACGGGCAATCACGCAGCCATCATTATTTGATACCACGCAAACGGGTTTGCCGCGCAGATCGGGTCTGAAAATGGTTTCACAGGAGGCGTAAAAATTGTTGGCATCAGCAAGCGCAAACATAGCTATTCTCCAGCAGGTCCGGTGAAACCCTGGCCCGCGATATCATTGAGCGCATAAGCCACCACGCCCCACACCGGCAGCGGCTGATTCTCGTCGAGCAGAACGACAGCATTGGACGGCTCCAGCGACTGCAGCGCCGGAACGGGTTTCAGCAGCAACCTGCGCAGCACCAGCTCACCCTCATATTCCGCCACAATAATCTGACCGTGCCGTGGCGTCAGTGCCCGATCAACTGCCAGAACTGAGCCTTTAACAATACCCGCCTCCGGGCAGGCTGTATCACTGCGCATCAGGTAGGTGGACCAGGGCGACAGCGAGACGATATCACCCAGGTTCAGGCGCGCTTCGATAAAGTTTTGAGCCGGATTCTGAAATGCCATATGCCTGCTTTGGTGAGGATAAAAAGGGTGTGCGAGCGTCAGGCTATTATACCCGAATTGCTTAAAAAAAGCGCGGTTTACGCCGGGATCCTGCTCTGCCAGCGTGACAATGCTATGAGCGTAATTATCTCTCTTTCGACACGGTTTCCTGCAGCCAGCGGATAAAAGTTTCTGTTTTTGGCCAGCGTCTGTCTGCGCGGGTAGCGATGTAATACCGTTCGCTGCACCGCAGCGCCCGCCGGGGGAAAGGCGTTACCAGTTCGCCAGAGGCGATGCGCTGTTTTACCAGCGCCCTACGTCCCATCGCAACGCCGGCATGGTTTGTCGCTGCAGCAACCGCAAGCTCTGCCTGATCAAATTCGGCACGGCGCGCTGCCGTGATATCCACGTCAAAATGCGCTGCCCACAACAGCCACTCATTTTCTCCGGAATCGACACTCCACGCCTGACGATCGTGCAGCAGGCGACAGCTCCGAAGATTTTCCGGGCAGTCCGTCAGCCTGAATTGTGCAGCGTAGTGCGGGCTGCATACCGGAATAATATGTTCATCCATCAGCGGGTCGAGATGAAATCTGTCCGGCACGTCAGCATCAAAACAGATGGCCAGATCGGCACCCATTTTATGCAGGTCGACCGGTTCGTTTCCGGTATTAATGACGAGATCGATAGCGGGGTTTTGTTCCAGAAAAGAGGCTACCGCCGGTGCGAGCCAGGCGTGTGCAAACGACGGGCGACTGTAAACCGTAAGCCTACCGCTCGATCCCTGATTTCTGATGCCCTGAATTTCCCGGTTGAGGTAGTCGAGTGAGGTACTCATTGCATTGAAGATCCGCTCACCCTCTTCGGTCAGCAGCACCCTGCGGTGTAAACGGGTGAACAGAGAGATACCGAGTTCTCTTTCCAGCTGGCTGATACGGTGGCTGACAGCGCTGGGCGTGAGCGCCAGCGCCGCCGCCGCGCCGGCAAACGAGCCGTGGCGGGCAGCGGCTTCAAAAGTGAAAAGACGTCCCAGCTGGCTACCCTCTATTTCACGCATCTCAGAGAACACTTTTTTCATCCTTGTTGTTTAAGTTGCTGATTTGGTGGTTGGTTTATCAGACTGGCGTGTTGGTTGCAGATAAAGATTCACAACGCGTGCTCGCCTGTTGAGTTAGCTGAGCTCATGTTAAGTTGAAAAACCATCGTTTGTCACCGCGCAGCCGCGTGCCTATAAATAACGCTCTGTTTTATTTTGGTGCGTCGGGCTGAGTGAGAGTAACCATGACTGATTTAACTGAAAAACTCCGGTCTGTACCGGCGGTAAGCGACCTGATGGCGCTACGTGAAACCCTCTGGCTTAACGACCAGGTGACGACGGCAGAGAGGGGGCTTCTCCATACGGGACTGACGCGTGAAGAGGCTGAAGATGCCGAAGCCCGCCTGCGCCGTTTCGCTCCGCTGATCGCCGCCGCCTTCCCGGAAACGGCTGAAAGCGGCGGTATTATTGAGTCAGATATGGTGCCTCTACCCGCGATGCAAATGCGGCTGGAGCAGAGTGCGCCGCTGCCAGGCAGACTCTGGCTGAAAAAAGATAGTCATCTGCCCGTTTCAGGTTCCATCAAAGCGCGCGGCGGCATTTACGAAGTTCTCGCGCACGCAGAGAAGCTGGCGCTGGAGGCGGGGCTTATCACGCCAGCCGATGACTACAGCCAGCTGCTTTCTCCGGCGCACCGCCGGTTTTTCAGCCAGCACAAAATAGCGGTAGGTTCAACGGGTAACCTGGGCCTGTCGATTGGCATAATGAGTGCCCGTCTCGGGTTTCACGTTACCGTGCATATGTCGGCAGATGCGCGTCAGTGGAAGAAAGCGCTGCTGCGCAGGCACGGAGCACACGTGATTGAGTATGAGCAGGATTACGGCGTCGCCGTGGAGCAGGGCCGCAAAGCGGCGGAGTCCGATCCCGACTGCTTTTTTATTGATGATGAAAATTCACGCACGCTGTTTCTGGGCTATGCCGTTGCCGGCCTGCGCCTGCCAGAGCAGCTGAAGGAGAAAGGCATTACTGTGGATGCCTCCCATCCGCTTTTTTTGTATCTGCCCTGTGGCGTGGGTGGCGGCCCGGGAGGCGTCGCCTTTGGCCTGAAGCTGGCTTTTGGCGATAACGTCCACTGCTTTTTTGCGGAGCCAACCCATTCACCCTGTATGCTGCTGGGAATGAGCACCGGCCTGCACGATCGTATTGCGGTACAGGATATCGGTATCGACAATAAAACCGCTGCGGATGGACTGGCGGTGGGCCGCGCCTCCGGCTTTGTCGGCCGGGCGATGGCGCAGCTGATCGACGGCTGCTATACGCTCAGCGATCGCACCCTGTTTACGCTGCTTGCTATGCTGGATGAGACTGAAGGTATTCAGCTGGAACCTTCCGCGCTGGCGGGCATGCAGGGACCGCAGCGCATCGCGGCAAGCCCCGCTTATCTGGCACAGCAGGGTATCACTCCTCAGCAGCTGCAGCAGGCCACGCAGCTTGTCTGGGCGACCGGTGGCGGGATGGTGCCCGCCGATGAAATGCAGCGCTACCTCGCTAAAGCCAGGTGCTGATAAACGCATGCAGCAGGGCAGCCACGCGAGCTGCCCTGCCGCCATTACAACCCCAGCGCAGTCAGCCCCGGATGATCGTCCGGACGACGTCCCAGCGGCCAGAAAAATTTGCGTTCGCTCTCTTTGATAGGCATATCGTTGATACAGGCAAAACGGCGCTTCATCAGGCCATCGCCTTCAAACTCCCAGTTTTCATTGCCGTAAGAGCGGAACCAGTTACCTGAATCATCACGCCATTCATAGGCGTAACGGACGGCAATGCGGTTACCATCAAACGCCCAGAGCTCTTTGATAAGACGATACTCAAGCTCTTTTTTCCATTTACGGGCCAGAAACGCCTCCGCTTCTTCACGATTATGAGCAAACTCGGTGCGGTTGCGCCATTGTGTGTCCGCTGAGTAAGCCAGTGCGACTTTGGCCGCATCGCGGCTGTTCCAGCCATCTTCAGCCAGGCGTACCTTTTCGATGGCCGTTTCGCGGGTAAAAGGAGGAAGCGGCGGGCGTTGGTATGAATCAGACACGGTAAAACTCCTGTTAATTCAAATTTGATGAGTGCGCAGGCTTCAGGAAACCTGCTCCAGTAGCATTTTCGCAATATCCCGTGCATCGTCGGCCGCGCTCCCGCTCCCCATAACATAGGACGCGGTAATGGCGCCCTCAATCAGAATCAGCAGCTGTCTGGCCAGCGCCCCGGGATGCGCAACGTTCATCTCTTTGCTGAGCTCCAGGGTGTAATCCAGTAACTTCTGTTTATGGATTTTCGCTATCTGGCGAACGGTATCGTCAGGGTTGCCTGTCTCACCGGCGGTGTTGATAAATGCGCAGCCGCGGAAATCCTCTGACCCGAACCAGCTTTTGAGCGCGGTAAACATATTCAGAATGCGATCCTGCGGCGTATTGCCCTGATCGGACGCGCTTCTGAACCACGCCATCCACTGCTCATCGCGCACGCTCAGCGCGGCTGATGCCACCTCCTCCTTACTGGCGAAGTGATGATAAATACTCTTTCTGGCGACGCCTGAGGTTTTGACCAGAAGCTCCATGCCCATGGCGTGGATACCGTTCTGATAAATCAGCTGCTCAGCGCTCCTGAGAATTTTTTCCCGGGTACTGCCTGATGTTTTGTTCATGGCGTTAAGGTAGAACGATCGTTCTACCTCGTCAATGTTTTTTTAGCAGGAGGGTATTTTCAGAGCGCGAGGTAGTAATGCAATGCTGACTGAGCAGATCAAAAAGGGAGAGCCGTAAGCCGGTTCTCCCTGCAATGAATGGCTTATTGAAGCTGGCTGGAAAACGCTGCCTCAACCGGGAGGTAAGGCCTGCAAAATACGCTGCGCATCCTGTTTGCTCAGCGGATAATCGTAAAATGTCCGGTAAAATTTCTGAGTGGCGTCAATCAGATCGCGCGTTGCAAACAGCGCCGGATGCAGTTTTTTGGCAGCCCACTGGATTTGCAGTGCGACTTCAGTGCCGTAGCGATCCCAGGGAAAGACACCCGATGGGTTCTGCCACACCTGCTGCTGCTTCACGGCTTTTACGCTGGCGAACAGCGATTTGTAGTCAGAGTCAGCCAGGGGGCCCGCGCCGGCGCCGATAATAATTACATCCGGATCCCAGCGTATCACCTCCTCCGGCGAAACAGGGCGCATATTGCCATCCACTGAGACGGCGACATTCCGGCCACCCGCGAGCCTGATCCAGGTATCAATCAGGGTATTCCGGCCATCTACCTTCAGCGGATGCAGCGACTGAATATGCAGCACGCGCGGGCGTTCACTCTCCGCAAGCGCGGCCGTTTTGGCCTGAATAGCAGCAATTTGCGTATCCAGATAGCGATTATACGCCCGGGCACGCGTGGCCGCTGCCGGTGTGCCGACCACCTGAGCCGTGGTAGTAAGTGAGCGTTTCATCGAGTCAAAATCATCAAAATTCATTGCCAGTACGGAAATACCGGCCAGACGATAAGACTCTGCATCAGGATCGTTAGCGGGTACAAAAATCGCATCAACGTTGCGTGCCACCAGCGCTTCACTGTTAAAGGTTTTACCGTGCGCCTGAAGCGCCTGATTTAACGATGGCTGTACCTTAAACATCCACGGCCGGTCCGCCGGATGGTTTACGGTTGCCACAATCCGATCGCCGGCGCCCAGCGTCATAAGCAGAGAGTGGTGGGCAAACCAGGCATCGGCTATGTGCAGCACCGGCCGGCTCAATTCAATCTTATTCCCGCTGTCGTCAGTGACTGTCTGCGCCGACGCCAGAGCGCTCACGACCAGTAGCGGTAGTGCCCATTGCAGGCTTTTCATGAGTAAATATTCCTGTCAGAAGCTGAGTTACATGGAAACAAAGTAGCTTTCTTATCGGTTGCTGAAAGCGCGTTGCCTGGCAAAACATTAACGACCATCGCAGGTTGTTCATTTACGATATATACCGGCATAGCAGCGCAGTAACATTGCGTTTGTGAATTTTTATTTAACCATATCAATCACTTGAGAATGTGGTATTCAGAGAGCTGTCGAAAGGGCAAGCATCATTCCCTAGCGCTATATTGTTTAGTATATAACGAGCTATGTGAGTTAATCGACGTAAATCAAAATCTGTCCGGCGATATAGAATTATATCGACTGTGATTAAACCAGCGGTGCTTTCACAGTGTTAACGATAGCTTCAGGCGTGGATCGCATTGCCTAAACCAATACTCTAAAATGTGCCCTGAACCAAATATCTACGGAGAGAATTCAGGTGAAATCTTTTGATGAACTATTAATGGAAGCTATGGAGGCCGATACAGAGGGCTGGGGATTTGGCTGGCTGGACGGGAAAGCGACAGAGGAAAGGCCCTCCTGGGGTTACGCGAGGTTAATCGGAGAACGCTTAAGTCGGGTAACGTCAGCACTGGACATCGATACCGGTGGAGGAGAAGTATTGAATGAAGTTACCAGGTTTCCTGCATATATGGCCGCAACAGAAGCGTGGCCCCCAAACCTGGAAAAAGCCCGGCAGCACCTTTCACCCCGGGGGGTGAATATTGTTGATACTTCCGTTACCAAAAATCTTCCTTTTAGCGACCAATCTTTTGACCTGGTCACATCCAGGCATCCGGTAGCACCGGACTGGCCGGAAATATATCGGGTTCTAAAACCCGGAGGAAGCTATCTGGCACAGCATGTCGGGCCTGCATCTGCATTTGAATTGATCGAGTATTTTTTAGGACCACTTCCCAAAGAGAGAATGTACAGAGATCCTGGCAAAGAAAAAGAGGATGCTGAGAGGGCGGGTCTGAAGGTCGTGGACTTACGCACAGCACGCTGCCGGATGACGTTTTTTGATATCAGTGCCGTTGTCTGGATTTTGCGAAAATGCGTCTGGTGGGTCCCCGGCTTCTCCGTGGAGAAATACTCCAAAGAATTGCAGGCGATGGACCAGAAAATGCGCCTGGGTCAGCCATTTGTTGCGTATTCCACCCGACATTTGATCGAAGCAAAACGTTAATGCTGACCGCTTTGCGGTTGACGTCTGCTTTGTGCCAGGAGCAGATCAAATGCTTCAGGGTGTGTTCATGTCAGGCATTTTCTTCATTCTTTTTAACTGCTGCAGCATCCACCCGATGGCTTATGCGGGGTTCGTAGCCAGGATGCTATGTCTGATGTGGCAGAACTTCCCGGTCGCCCTCTTTTTGACGTCCGCCTCTCTCATAGCGGGCCCTGACTCTGCGTCACTCCGCTTTGTGCCAGGAGCGGACAGTTACAAAATCTCTGTAAGTTCAAATTCCTCAAAGACAAGCTCCATTTCTTCAGAATAAGTGCCTTCACGCTCAAAATAACGCTTATGCCCTTCATTCCAGTACTCTAGACTTAAATCACCTTCACCTTCCTTACTGGCGAGTTCACTCGTCACTTCATTGAAGCGGATAACCTGCATCCTGAGCGTTCTGATCACGCACATTGGCTGCCCGGCTCCGTTAAGAATGATATTATAACTTCCTACGCAGGGAGCTTCGCCTCGTTCATGTTCATGCTGAAAAGATGCTATCGAAGAGCATGTCGCTGTTTTACTGCCACTCAAAACCAGTTGTACGAGTTCATCAGCAAGTTCCGGGCTGTCGCCAAATTGCCATGCCAGTGCACCGGGGTAAATTTTTTTTAATTCTTCGAGCTTTGTCATTTTCAGCCTTTATTAATTTAATACGCTTAAAGAAGTTACCTATTTCCCTTCAAGTTACATGGTGACGATAAAAATTGTGCAAGCTTTTAGCCGAATCCTCTCAGGTAAGGACACAGTTTATATGAAGGTTATTGAAAGTGGCATTCGTGACGTAAAACAAGGCGAAAATGTGAAAGTCATCACGCCGGTAAACATCTATGAGTGTGAACTGGGCGATGATGTTTTTGTAGGGCCATTTGTAGAGATACAAAAGGGATGCGTTATAGGCGACAGAACCCGGGTACAGTCACACACGTTTATTTGTGAGAACGTTACCCTGGGTAAGGATTGTTTTATAGGTCATGGCGTAACCTTTGCTAACGACTTGTTTAAGAGTGGCGCTCCTGATGCTTCAGCAGAAAGCTGGATACATATCGTATTAGGTAACGCGGTAACCGTGGGGAGCGGGGCAACGATCTTAACCACGGACATTTGCAGTGGTGCGGTGATTGGTGCCGGTAGCGTGGTTACAAAGCCCGTGCTGGTAAAAGGCGTGTATGCGGGTAATCCCGCCAGACTTTTAAGAAAGCTCTAATCAGATACTCTGCAAGTTGCCAGCCTGAAATCCTGGCAATCTGAGACCGTTAAAGTCCGCTTTTCGCTCATAGCGGACTATAGGCCAACTACAGGGCTGTTTGCCATCAGATCCAGCCGGAATCCTCTGGCGACGCTTGTGACGTCTGGCGGAGCTTACTGATTCTGCCGGTTAGTGCATCAGGGTTGATGACCTGGCCCTNGACGCTTGTGACGTCTGGCGGAGCTTACTGATTCTGCCGGTTAGTGCATCAGGGTTGATGACCTGGCCCTGCCGGGGAGCCGGAAGGTACCATCAGGATGTTTATGTTTTTGACCATCAGAGGAAGAAAAGCGGAGGAGGAGCTGTCACACAGCAGCATTAAGTGAAGAAAGCAGACCGCGAGACAGCGCGTCGCAAAGAGGAAGCGCAAGCGAAGGGAAATAACCGGTACGTCAGTCGCATTTTTTCCGGGTAACACCGTAAAGGGCCAGACTTACGGGTGCAGTTAAAGTGTGAAATCGACATGCTCGCCGCCGGGCATATTGACACCGATAGTTAGCTTGCCGCCGAGCGCTTCAACATATCGTTTGAGCGTCGCGATTTTCAGATCCTCGCCGCGCCCTTCGATAGCCGCCACGGAAGGTTGCGCGATCCCCATAGCTTCTGCCTGCTGCTTCTGCGTTTTAGCCAGCGCCTCGCGAAGTTTATACAGTTGAGAATCAAGTCGCATTTCTGCAACTTTATCATTCACCTGAGTCAGTTCCTCGGGTGTCAAATCAGCCATTAGATCATCCAGCGTTTTCATTTTCCACTCCGTTTCAGTTGGTCCAGGTGTCGGTGATACTCGCTTTCAGCCGTTTCANGCCGCCGAGCGCTTCAACATATCGTTTGAGCGTCGCGATTTTCAGATCCTCGCCGCGCCCTTCGATAGCCGCCACGGAAGGTTGCGCGATCCCCATAGCTTCTGCCTGCTGCTTCTGCGTTTTAGCCAGCGCCTCGCGAAGTTTATACAGCTGAGAATCAAGTCGCATTTCTGCAACTTTATCATTCACCTGAGTCAGTTCCTCGGGTGTCAAATCAGCCATTAGATCATCCAGCGTTTTCATTTTCCACTCCGTTTCAGTTGGTCCAGGTGTCGGTGATACTCGCTTTCAGCCGTTTCAATCATGGTCTTGTAGAAACGCTTTTCATCAGCGCCTTCTTTGTTACCCGCGCAAAGGATGATGGCTTTGCGAAGAGGATCGAATACAAAGAATCCTCTTACAGGCCGGCCGTTGCTCTGTACTCTGAGCTCTNTACCCGCGCAAAGGATGATGGCTTTGCGAAGAGGATCGAATACAAAGAATCCTCTTACAGGCCGGCCGTTGCTCTGTACTCTGAGCTCTGAGCTCTTTCATGTTGGGGATTTTCGAGCCGTACAGCGTATCGACATGCGGCCGCCCGAGGTGTGGGCCTTCCTGCTTCAAAAGGTTCAGCGCGGCAATTATGTCTAACTGCATTGCTCTGTCCTGCTCTTTCAGCCATTCAGCGAACAAATCCGTGGTTTCAACAATCTACACAGGCCCACCTTTATAAATTACAATCTATATAGAATATATATTAGAGTCTATATTTTCAACGCTGTTCTGTATCTGTTTGGGCATGTGATGGTGGGCTTTACTGCTGGCGGATTCTGTTACAAATTCTGGACAGACCGGAGCCGCCTCGCTACTCGGGCCTTTAGTGTAAACCTGCAGCGTCATTACCGGCCCAGCCCTCAGCGGCTAAATCTTTCTATGGTCTGAACGCGCTGCTGCTGGCCCGCTACAGGGGTTGATCTAAAGTGTGCCATCTGGGCCGGCAAAACCGGAAAATTGCGAACCTTAGAATTTTGATGCTAATGTCCGCTTAGTGCCAGTAGCGGACGTTGGCTAACTAAGAAAGTAGCCGTGATGTGTTTTCATTAACCCTGGTTACGTTAGAATAGCCTTGTTAAAACGAGAGAACAGGAGTGAAGATGTTTGCTGATTTTGGTGTCGTGAATTTCTGGACCTACCTGCTTGGTGCGACGCTGATAGTCCTTGTGCCTGGTCCTGAAACCATGTTCGTGATTAAAACGAGCATTACCAGCGGCATCAAGCGAGGCTTCGCTGCAATATTTTCCATTCTCCTGAGCGACGTTATTCTGGTTCTGTTGGCATGGTGTGGACTTGCCGCGGTCATAAGCTCAACCCCGGCCTTATTTAACGCCATCAAATATGCAGGCGCTGCGTATCTTTTCTACCTCGGTGTCCAGACGATACGCGCTGTCTTTAAGCCAACTGTCGAAACGAGTGAGGAAAAAAAATCTTCAGCTGATGCAGGTGGGATCATTGGACGCGGAATGCTGGTTACGCTACTGAATCCAAAGACGCTGCTGTTCTATATCTCTTTCTTCGCCCAGTTCATCAATGTCCAGGCTGAACACTCCTGGATGGCATTTATCATTCTCGCCGCGGTGATGTTCGCAATTACTCTCGTTTATTTTGGCTTTCTTGTTTTCTGCGGCTCTTACCTGCTCAGCCGCCTAAAAGGCAACCGTAGGTTATCTGCCATCGGAAATGCGCTGGTAGGGATGTTCTTCATTGGATTTGCAGCAAGACTCGCAAGCGCAACTTCCTGACTGGATACCTAAACCGCCGTGAGGCGGTTTTTTTACGTTATTACTGGCATGGGACGTCCGCTTTTCGCTCAAAACGGATATCGGTCTGTTCTTTAGACCGCTATATGTCAAGCTTGACTCGATTAGCATTGATACGGAGCAAACCGCTGAACGATTGTGTGATGGGTTTGCAGAATACTTTTCCTACCAGGGCGCGCTCATCACGCATGTACTGTCTTTTTCATCGCATAGATACGGCGTAGACAGATTCATGATTGACGGCCAGAAAGTGGATGCCACCTATCTGCAGGGTGCCACGGTCCCACTGAACGTCACAGGGCTCGCCCTGTCGATTGGAAAAAGCCATAAGGGGCAGCGATTTAATATTCAGATCGGGGGCAATTGGCATAACGAAAGAACCATTCTGCATATTGCCTTCCTACTGGAGGCAATAAGTCCTGTAAAAGGCGCCATCCCTCGCTCTGAATACCTCGCCCCGCTTAGCATGCGGGGCGATGGACATAACCTTCGGTATACCGATCGGCTCTGATCGGCTGTTCATTCAGGGCAAACCGCCTTTTCCTGAGCGTGATTGATAGCCTGCTGTGTCAGTACAGCAGGCAGAGCATCCGTTTACAGTGCCATGCGCATGTCATGCCAGGCCATGCCGCCGTGATCCGAGGCAGAGGGAGCGATGTACGCATAACCAAACTTTTGATAGAACGGGATGTGGTGTGTTTTACACATGAGATGCAGGGTTTGCTTGCCCCTGTCCTGCATTGCGCGGATAAAGGCGCGCATCAATAGCCCGGCGTACCCGTTGCCCTGATAAGCCGGGTCGATCACAACAGACATGATCACCACATTAGGTGCCGCTGCATCATGGCCCACCAGCTCTTTGAACGCTTCATCAGACATCACTACATTCCAGGCGCACCCTGCATTGATAAAGCCGATAAGCTCGCCGTCCAGCTCTGCACAGAGAAAGCCTTCCGGATATTGCTGGATACGGGTAGCAATTTTATCCCGCGTGGCGGCTTCATCACCCTCATACGCTTCGCGTTCAATCGCATAACATCTGTCGAGATCCTGCGGCGAGACCGCACGGAAAATAAGTCTGTTCATGGGCTTCCTTGTTGGCTTTCTGGACGCCCTTACTGTACGCGATTAACATGATGCACATACTGCATTTTCTTCAGGACAACAATGAACCCTGTGCATCGCAAACTGCGTGGGCTGGATATGAACCTGCTGCTGGTCTTTGACGCCCTCTACCGGCATCGACGCGTCAACCTGGCGGCGGCTGAGCTGGCGCTGAGTTCATCCGCGTTAAGCCATGCCCTGTCGCGGCTCAGAGCGAGCCTTGAGGATGCGCTCTTTATTCGGGAGGGCAGCTTTATGCAGCCCACGGCCAGAGCACACGTTATGGCACCCGGCTTATCCGCCGCCCTGAATGCCCTGTCAGACACGCTCAGATCCGTGGACACGTTTTGCCCGGCCACCAGCACGCAGCGTTTTCGTTTTGCCGTGACGGATTATACCGCAGCTGTGTTTTTACCGGCGTTTATGACCCGACTCCAGCAGGCCGCGCCCAATATTTCTGTGCACATCCGCTATTCAGCCAACCCGGACTCTCTGGAAGAGCTGACATCAGGACACGTGGATTTTGCAATCGGGTTTCAGACACCTGAGACCAGACATCACAGTCAGCTGGGCGTGACGGAAGGCTTCAAAGACAGATATGTTGTGGCGGTGCATCGCGATCATCCGCGAATCAAAACAGAACTGACGCTGGCGCAGTTTTTAGCGGAGGGTCATGTGGTGGTCAATCCCTGGCATGCCCCGCTCGCCACCATCGATCAGGCACTGGCCGCCATGCAT
This sequence comes from Pantoea sp. M_9, assembly GCF_008631385.1. Taxonomy (NCBI): domain Bacteria; kingdom Pseudomonadati; phylum Pseudomonadota; class Gammaproteobacteria; order Enterobacterales; family Erwiniaceae; genus Pantoea; species Pantoea sp. M_9. Next base: position 177,689 of record NZ_VWUF01000002.1, read on the forward strand.
CTTCGCCGGCGCACCGTGGTTGAGCTCCCCAGCCTCTTGTCTGCCCCTGCCATTGTCGCTGGTTCAGACCTGATCGCCACGCTGCCTGAAAAGGCGCTGACCACCCTGTTCTCTTCGCCTGCGCTGGCATATTTTGACGTGCCGTTTGCGGTCTCACCCTATGTTCTGACTGCCTGCTTTCATAACAGCCATCCGGCCACGCCAGGCCACCGCTGGATGAGGGCATTTATCGCTGAAACAATGAGCGCACTCGCCCCTGTGAAGATGCAGTAATGCCATTAGTGCTATCAGCAGCATGAACCGCTCTGCCACGTTATGTGCAGTCCCGGATGTCCGTGCGCACACGTTCACTGTTTGCGCGGGCAGGCACCCTGCTTTCCGCCAGCCACAGAGATGGGGGTCGCTGGGCGTTGGCGGTTTGAAAGCTACCTCTTCCCGTCTGCAACTGGCCCGATAAGATGGCGTTTTTTTACCCGTTCAGATAAGCATGCAGGCAGGTTTCGCGCCCCTGGCACCCAGTCCCGCTATGGCGCCTGTTCTCAGCACGCGCCTTGTATCGCTTAGTAGCAGATCAGAGGGTCGGCGAGCTCCATATATGTGTCCTGGCGTTATGCCCGTCGCGCTGAGGGGTTATGAGTCTGCGCGGCGGCCCCGGCTCAATACTTATTTCCGCTTACCCTGCCCGGGGCCGCGAGGATACTTACATCAGCGGTTTGTCGAGTGTCACGATGAATATCTCACTGGCTGCGTCAGCAGGCGCCAGCGGCGCTACGCTGAGCGTCGTGTCGACCGGCTTATCGTTCACCGTAAGCACGCCTTGTGCACTGACGCGGTAATCCTTGCGCTTGATCCCTTTTACCGGGTTCTGCATCACCGTTTTCACACCAAAATCATTGTCATTGGTGACCGCCAGCGTTTTGCTGTCAATCAGCGCCAGCCCTTCTGCCTTCTCGTGCTGCCAGCCGAGTTGACGCAGATCCACTACCTGCGTTTTGGTGGCCAGCACAATGCCGCGCTGCGCAAGCTTTGCTGCATCATCGAACTCCGGATAATCACCTGTTTTGTCGAAGGCCGCCAGATCAGTTGCCTGTCTCAGATCCACGTTGTAGATAAGATTACGCAGGACGTCATGTTTATCACTGCCCTGCTCAATCAGCAGAAGGTGCTGATTGTCCAGCGCCACGATATCGCCGATTTTTGCGTCGCTGTTTTTACTGTACGCCTCGCTATCAATCGGATAGCCGTACATCGCCGTGCGTCCGGTTGCCGGATCGAAACTCACCAGTCGGATGAAACGGGCCTGCTTTTTGCTTTTACCGTTGATATCCAGCGTGCTCTGTACTGCGGCAATGATGCGGCCGTCGGGCATGCGGGTAACGCCTTCAAAGCCCCGGTTTGGCTGACGCCACTTCAGCACATTCGGCAGGCCGCCTGCGAGAGACGTTTCACCATTCAGAGCCTGCGGCCCGTGCATCGCCAGTATTTTGCCGTGCTGATCAACATGGATCAGAAACGGGCCATACTCATCGCACAGCCAGTATCCGCCTTTGCCATCCGGCGCGATGCCTTCTGTATCCAGCCCCCGGTTATCGCCCTGCAGCACAGTCAGTGTGTCGCTCAGTGCAACTTCGTTGGTTGACCCGATCACGCCCTTCTGCAGCGGCAGCCCGTTAATATTGCCGTCATCATCGTGCAGGGGCCGGGCATCGGTGGCGTCGGCTTTGCCGTTCTGCACCCGAATCGTCATCAGCATCGGGGCAAAATCCGGCGTGACAAAAATTTTCGACGCCTGCTTGCCCACATCTGGCGAATCCGCATTGGGTCCGCGATCGGTGAGGGTGACGAAGCGAAGCGTATCCCCTTCCCGGCCGGTAAAAAGCAGACCGGATCCAATTCCCACCGGCAGCCCTGCGGGAAAGGCGCTGGCGAACATCCCGCGATAGCTCACATGCGTGCCTTCAGGAAAGGTCACGCTATCGCGTTCCACTTGCGGCGGCGCTGCCTGCGTGGAGAAGGACAGAGCACACCCCATGAACAGCGCAAGACGGTTTTTTTTCATTTGATAATCATCCTGAGAGAGAGGCTGACACCCTAAGGGGTGTAAATGACAGAAAAATGATTATGAGGCACGGGTTTTGGCTTACGGGGTAAAGAGTGGCTAAGGGAAAGATCGTGACGTGCTCTGCGCTGACAACAATCCCGGCCAGTAAGGTGGCTGAGCGCATACTTTCTTTCCGGCACCGCTTAGCTGCTGAGCGGCGCATTGCGCCGCGCTTCTGACCTGTCGCAACGTGAAGCTGTACGCTCTTTGATCCCGGAGGGGCATTTCGTCAGGTCGTTTGCCGTTTAATCATATTCTGGATACCGGCACCACACCTTCCGCCATCGCCTCCGACGCGACGAACATCCTTTCTGCCGCCAGCCAGCGCTCAGGGTTGATGCAGGCACAGGTGGCCCTGAACCTCCAGCAGACAGTGGATCAGAGGCTTATGCATCAGGAAACCGGGACGCCCTGCTGTGCGTGATAACAGGCTGGCTTGTTCCGTACAGACTTTACTTCTTTCGCTCCATATAAAACACTGCCATCAGGCTTTCTTATTCGCCTGCATCGGGTTTTAACTGCACGTCAGACCGCTTTACGCCGGGAGCGAACGTCCCGGTTTCGCGAAAACATGAAGCCACTCGCTGTCAGGCCAGTGCGATCAGGTTGACCACAATGACACTTAATGCCAGACCGATCAGAATGATGCCTGAGACACGCTCCAGCCAGGGCAATATCTGCGAAAAGTATTTCAACAGGCGGGAGTTACCAATGAAGATAGCGACCAGTAAATCCCACAGCAGCACAATGCTAAACATCCAAACGCCATAGACGACCTTCAGACTTATCGCGGTCGTACCGCCAACAAGTGTGGCCAGACTGACATAAAACAGCGCGTTTTTTGGATTGAGAATCCCGGATAAAAATCCCATGCTGAACGCACGGCAGTGTGTCCATACGCCAGCAGACTCGGTATCTGAGCCTGGTTTTTTTACATTATATTCAGAAACAGAGTGTGCCCCCGCAAAGCGAATAAAAAGCACCCCTATATAGAGCAGATATGCACAACCCGTGAGCTGGAGAACCATGAAGCTGATGCTGTCAGGACGAAACAGCGTGATACCACTGAAGGCGGCAATAATGAACACCCCGTTCGCTATCGCTACTCCCAGACAGACATGTGCAGCATGACGCCAGCCGGCTCGGATGGAGGTACGCGCAACGAGAAAAAAATCCGGACCGGGTGACAGCAACGCCAGAAAATGCGCTGCCGCCACAAAAATAAATTGTTGCATCCAGGTATGACCCTCTTAAACGTTTTTAACAGGGTGCATTTCCCGGACGGGATTGTATTGAACAAAATTGCAGGGCTCAGCGTCGATAGCAGCCTGGCGTGACGCCGGTATGCGCTTTGAATACACGCAGGAAATGACTCTGATCAGCGAAACCCAGCCGGTAAGCAATATCGGCTATATCATGACCTGACTGCAGCCACCGCCGCGCCTGATTGATGCGCGCATTAAGCTGGTAGGCATGGGGTGTCATCCCGGTCTCAGCGCGAAATGCCCTGATGAACTGGAAACGACTCATGCCTGACAACGCTGCCAGCTCCGTTAAGGTCCACGCCGGCTTTTCGGTCTGCTGCATCGCTTCTATAACGTTTTTCAACGTCCGCTTTACCCCAGGCGAGATGACCGGAAAGGCGTCCGCCACACAGGTGTTATCGGTGCAGCCGGCGATAAACTCGATTAACGCCACCTGTTTATCTTCTGCACTGACCGTTGAAAACAGGGTGGTATTCAGTTCACAAAAGCGACGATACACGCCTTCATCAGCCGTCACCCGCACAGTATCGTTACCAATAAGACTGCCTGAAAACGTCTGCATGTCAGCAACCAAAGCCCTTAACCACGCGGCATCAATATGCAGCATCTGGTAGCTCCAGTGCTGATCGGGTAAAGGGTTACAGGAATGAACAGCGCCGGCTGGAATGAATACCATCATTCCCGGTTGCAGAGAGCAGGTATCTTCCGTTGCCCCTGTGAACACACTGCTGCCCGCATCAACTGCGCCCAGAGAAAAAGTCGGATGACTGTGTAGCCTGTAACAGGCGCGGCTGTGACAGGCACGACGGCTTTCTACAAAATGCATAGCCGGATCGCGCCAGAATTCTGCAAGGTTGCCGGTACCGCCGTTTTCATGTCTGTAGCTGGAATCACATGGGGGCAGAGTGAGCATACTGGTTCCGTCCTGATACCAATCATTAAGGTAATGCCTGCAACATAATGAGCCAGACACGATGCAATTGTTTTTGATACTACCTCAGGCAGGCCTTGATATACCTATTAATATGTTCGCTTTTCGCTCATGGCGGACATGGGCCTGTGCAACGTCCGCTTTGTGCCGGAAGCGGACACTGCTCATGCTATGTTAGTTTGCTGGGAGCAGGTCAAAGCTGCTATTTAGGAAGTGGGAAAATGTGTATTAAGTTAGCTGCTAACGGATACACACCTAACGAGCGTGTTGAAACCTTGAGTTCGTCAAGGGAGGCGCCTTCTTTAGGCATTCGTCCTCCCCATACAGTAACGCCCTCCGACAGATGAGGCGGCCGCTCTGAACTTTCTTCGGTAATCTCAATTGTTTCACCACTATTTAATGTAATTATTAAAGATGCAACATTCTGTGTTTCGGATGTTCCATTTTCTTTGTTAATAGTAAGTTTCATTAGCCTATCCTCCGTCATAATCATTCATGTGATTATCATACCAGGCGTTTTGTTACCTCTGACAATTATTGCAATATTGTCATGTCCGCTTTTCGCTCATAGCGGACTGTAAGCAGGTTGCTGTGACTACTTTTCCGTTTGCCATCAGACCCTAGCCGGCAGGCCCGGAACGCATCGCTAACCGGCGGAGCTTACCGGCTCTGCCGGTTAGCGCAGTAGGGCTCGACGACCCGGCAACACCGGGAAGCCGAAGGGGGCCATCAGGCTGTTCATGCCTTTGACCTTCAGGAAGGAGAAGACCGAGCAGCAGCACAGCAGCAGAACGGAGAGTAGCAGGAAGCGGAGAGAGAAGACGGTGAGACAGCTTCCCGGAAAGAGAAAGCGCAGGCGAAGGGAGATGACCGGTGCGTCAGCACCGGTTTTTCCCCGGCCCGCAGGGCCGCCCGCTTTTCAGCCGTGCCCAATGCAGGTAATAAGCCGGACGTGTTGCGCCCGGCTGAACAGGATCAGGCTTGATATGTCAGCAGCACGGGCAGCGCAAACCGGTCTGTCATTCCGCTGAAGGCGCTCATTTCACCTGCCAGAATGCTGATGTCGAGCATCACGCGCCACAGCGGTTCGCCGTGCCAATCCCACGGATCGATATGCCTGCATGACACAAATCGCTTCAGCCAGGTCAGAACCAGCAACCGCAGGTCGCTTTCATATATATCCCGGTCCTGCCACTGGGCGTACCAGCGCCCTGCCGTTTGCGGCGTATGAAACGCCAGTTCCAGCGCCGCCTGCGCCAGGCGATTCTGATAGCGTCTGCGCTTCTGCTCGCGCTAGCGAGCCTCCCGGTTGTTCGCCCTGCTGTGTCGCAGCGTGAGGCGTTTCTCCTGACGCTCAGTAAAACGGGCTGCAGTCAGGGGAAACAGCCGTGAGTCGGTATCCTGCGACAGTGGCGAGAGACAACGCTCTCCCCTGGAGGCGATCAGCATATCGAGTGCGGTCAGATAATCCCGCGCGGGTGGCGCGACACGATCACCAGGCGAGTATTCAGGCATAACCCGGCGCAGCTGGTCGGCCTTAATGGTACGCGTCCCGCAGTAATGGCGCATGAACGCGCTGGCGTAGGGGTGTGCGCCGCGTGCTGCCCTGCCCTGCAGGCGCTTTTCAACCTCGGCGACGGCCAGACTGACCGCAAGAGTATACGGGCAGGCGGGAACGAGCGATAAATGACGGGGGATCATGTTCATGGTTTTTCTCCTTGTCTTTAATGACCGCCCCGGAGGGCGGTCTGTCGCTGTCAGCCTTCGCTGCCCGTGTCGTCTGCGCTGTCATTTTCTGCTGCAGGCCGCAGAGGTTTCATCCACGCGGGCACCCAGCGGGAGTCCTTCATGACCTCTTCGGCAAACTCAGCCGCGTCGCCTTTCTTCATTTTCTCCGCGTCGCTGGCATTGCCCGTTTTGCCTGCCTCCGTCAGTGCCCCGGCAATCTGCTCTTTGCTGATGCGCTTAAAGAAACCTTCAGCGGTCGGCTGCCACCACTCCGCCAGGTCAAAGCCCAGCGCCGTTTCCAGCGTATCGAGATTGCTGGTCTGGCTGCGCCCATAGACGCGGCCCTGAAAGCAGCACACCGCCGTGGCGCTGCAGAATCCCTGCAGCTGCAGCACTTCGTCCGTGCTCCAGCCCATCAGCCAGCGGAAGTCTTGCGACCAGTTTTCAGGGAGCTTTGCCTCCCACTGCGCCTTTTGCGCCTGAAGAAACTGCCAGGCTTTTGTCTCCTCCTTCGCAACCGTTGCGGCTACCAGCGCCGTGCTTTTATCCGTGAGGCTGATTTTCATTGGGGTCCCTTCATAACTTTTATGGCTGAAGGTGCTGCGGCAAAGTGTCCAGGTGAGCATGGCAAGCGCAATTTCCGGCTCCGTGCTCAGCGCCGCCTGTACGGCCAGCGAACGCTCGCAGGACATCGAGCGGACCAGCGTCGCGGAGTAGTCTTCGGAAAGGGTCTGCAGATCGCCTTTGCTTTCGGGTTTTTCTTTTTTAGGCAGATCGGCCCGACGCTGAACCCCGCGCTGAATGAAGCAGCTGCCGCGCTCAAAGCAGATCATCGCTCCAACCTTATCCTTGTCCGCACCTGCCCAGCTGCGCTTCAGGCCCGTTTCTTCCAGGGCGGCGATCTGCTTTCTCAGCGTCACGTCCAGCGCGTCATCTTCTGAAAGCTTCAGCTGTGCCCGCAGCTCGCTCAACTCGGTGTCTTCTTCCGGCGTCAGCTCCGGGCAGCGCTCCGGCAGCAGGTGATACGTTTTTGTCACCTCGCTGCTCCAGCTCTGTAAACGGCTGTCCCTCCTGACCTCTGCCCAGGCAAACCCTTCCTCCTTTTGCACGGCTTCGGCAATCTGCTGCAGTTTCTGCAGCGTCAGCTGCTCGACCAGCACCGTGTCGATGTAGCCCTCGTCGTCGCTGCTGAACAGGTCAGCACGAATGGAGCCGCCCGCCGCGAGATAGGCATCTTTGCCAATGAAGGCGAACTTTGGAGAGTGGCTGATTGCCGTCTCAGTGGAGGTGATCAGCTTGCGAATGATTTCAGCGGAGGCATTGTAATACACCGAGGCCTGCTCCCATACTTCCAGCTGGCGTTCATGCGTGTCGGCCAGCGCCAGCGCCTGACACTGCTCAAGCGTGATGTTGTCGGCGGCCAGCTCGTCAAGGATGGCAGGAGCAAGGTCGATCAGCTTCATGCAGCGCTGAACGTGGCGCGAGCTGTAGCCCATCAGGTCACCAATTTGCGCCGGGGTTTTGCCCTCATCTGCCAGCGCCCGGAATCCGGCGATTTGCTCGGCTGGGTGCATATCCTCACGCTCGCCGTTTTCGACCATCGAGGCTGCGCGTGCCAGCTCTTCCGTCACGCGTTTGACAGGGATCAGCTGATCGGGCTGGTACACGTCTTGCGACAGCAACAGCTGCAGGGCGGTGAGACGGCGACCGCCGCAGGCTACGCCGAGCATCCCGTCAGCCATGTCATGCGCGATCAGGTTATGTAACAGCCCGACATTTTTGATAGTGCCAGCAAGCGACTCGATGCGCGACTGAACATAGACCTTACTGCGTACGTTGAGAGGGGAAACCGTCAGGCGCGAGAGTGGGATCATCTCGATGTCTACTTTTTCCAGCGCCTGCTTAACCGCCGCCGCTGACGCTTTGTCAGCTTTCGCTTTCGCCGGACGACGCGTGGTCCTTGCCTTTAAAGATGATGATTCTTTAGATTCTGAAGCCGTGGTGTTGACGTTCTGCTGTGACATGTTGTGTCTCCCGTGTGGTTTAAGTGATGTTTCTCTGAGTTCCTCGCCGTGAGGGCAGAACGGACGACCGGGCATCAGGCTGAACGCAGGGGGAAACGGCAAAGCCGCAGCCCGCAGGGACCGGGTGCAGCCGTTTAGCGCGCGACCCTTGCGTGAAGACGCCCGGGTGCCAAGTTTCCGCACGGCGAAGGGGCTCAGGGGAACAAAACACAACGCGGAAGGATGAACAGGGCACGGCCCCGGAACGGCACACCACGGTGCCGGGCCGGTCCTCAGCGGCCACGTCTTTATGTGGCCAGTGAGCGCGCCGGCGCCAGCCGGCTGCAGGGGTTGACCTGGCGGTTGCCATCAGACCCTAGCCGTCAGGCCCGGAACGCTTCGCGGTCCGGCGGAGCTTACCGGCTTTGCCGGTTAGCGCAGTAGGGCTCGACGACCCGGCAACGCCGGGGAGCCGGAGGGAGCCATAATGCTGTTGATACTAACACCCGCTGTCGGCAAGTTTTTTATGAAAATAAATGTGGTATTAAGTTGGAGCGCTGGGTGAGCCATCGATCACGACCACTTTTCTATGTTTGCAAAGTTCTATCCCCGTAATAGAGGGTAAATTCTATTACCAGGATCACATTTATGAACTCAGGTCGGTCATTAAGGAGGTTGTAAGTTGACCCTATACGAAACCCAATGTTAATTTCATTATCAGGCATTAAGCTTGTTACCGTTCGGCGGGCAAAACGTAAATGCAGTCACAGGGTACGCCCTGACTGTGCTTATGTTTTGCCCGTTTTTGTTTTTCGGAGTTGGCGATGATCATAAAACAGATACTTAATAACAATGTCGTCAGCGTTTCAGATCCCAATGGAGCTGAGTTTATCCTGACCGGACGTGGCCTTGGTTTCAACGCCAGCGCCGGTGATATGGTTGATGAAACAAAGGTCGAAAAGACGTTTCAGCTCAGTAACCATGCAGTATCCAGCCGGTTCAAAGTTCTTCTGAACGAAATTCCTGTTGATGTCATCCAGCTTACGGATGACATCATCAGCCAGGCGCAGCAGGCCCTGAGCCACACCCTTAGTGAAGCACTGTATGTTTCGCTTGCAGATCACCTGCATTTTGCGCTTCAGCGTCACCTTCAGGGTCAGGAACTCCATAACCCGCTGGAATGGGAAGTCCGCCATTTTTACAAAAAAGAGTATCTCATCGGTCGTCAGGCGCTGGCGCTAATCGCCTCGCGTACCGGGCAGCTGTTGCCAGATGCAGAGGCGTGCAGTATCGCGCTCCATATCGTTAATGCGGGCATGAATGCGCCGGATGGTCAGGTCATGGAGATGACCCGGCTGATTTTCCAGATTCAGAACATCGTTAAATACTGGTTCTCTATCAGCATTGATGAACAGAGCCTGAACTATCAGCGCTTTGTCACTCACCTGAAGTTTTTCGCGCAGCGCGTAATGCGAGGCGAGATCATTGATAACGATGACGCCGAACTTTTCAGCCAGATGCCTGAACGGTATGAAAAAACGCTCGGCTGTGTGGAGGCGATAAGCGAATTCGTGGCAAAAAACTACCGCCATAAAATGAGTAGTTCAGAGAAGTTATACCTGACGGTGCATATCGGCAACGTGGTAAGCCGTCAGAACCATTCCATTTAGGCTTGTTACTGTTAAATCAGGCAAACCCCAGAGGAAGCAAGGTGTCCGGTTAATTCCGGCAATTGTTTACGGGCTTTTATTGCCCAGATTCTGGAGAAAAATTCAGTGGATTTTAAACAAACAGCCCGCCAGATTATTCGGCATCTCGGTGGAGCCTCAAACATTAAGTCCGTCTTTCACTGCATTACCCGACTGCGTTTCAGTCTCGTGGACAATGATAAGGCAGACCGGCATGCCCTGGCTGACATTGATGGCGTAATGGGCGTCAATCTTTCAGGCGATCAGTTTCAGGTTATCATCGGCAACAAGGTCACGCAGGTGTTCAGGGCAATACAGGACGAGGTACCGGCGCTGTCTGCATCTGATAAGCCGGCCAGCGAAGATGCGGAGGTTAAAAAACGCCGCAACCCCGTGTCCCTCGTATTTGAAGTTATCTCAGGCATTTTTTCACCAATCATTCCGGCTATCGCCGGTGCAGGCATCCTGAAAGGTGTGCTGTCGCTGTTTGTCACGCTGGGCTGGGTCGCCGCGACAAATCAGACGTATCAGGTGATGGTGGCGATAAGCGATGCCGTATTTTACTTTATGCCTATGGTGCTGGCCTTCAGCGCGGGACTCAAGTTTGGGGCCAATCCTTATCTGTCCGTTGCGCTTGCCGCAACGATGTTTCATCCAACGCTGGCGACGCTTTTTCGTGCAGGCGAATCAATTTCATTTGCCGGACTGAGCATTTCGCCGGTTTCCTATGCAAACTCGGTTATTCCCATTGTGCTTTCCGTCTGGGTTCTGAGCCACGTAGAACGCTTCTTTAACCGCATTGTTCCGGCGGCGGTCAGGACGATGTTTTCTCCGCTGCTAAGCCTGATGATTGTGGCGCCGGTCATGCTCATCTTTATTGGGCCTGCCGGCATTTCTGTGGGCAATGTGCTCTCGGGCGGTATTATCTGGCTTGTTAATAACATGGGACCTTTCGCCGGCATTATCGTGGGAGGCACCCTGTCGCTGATGATTATTACCGGCATGCACTACGTGCTGGTCCCTATCATCATTAATAACATTACCCGCCTGGGTTACGATCCCATCAAGCCCATCATGTTTGCCGCTAACTTTGGCCAGGCGGGTGCGGCGTTCGGCGTATTCCTGCGATCCCGCAATAAGAAGACGAAGTCACTGGCGCTTTCCACCTCTTTTAGCGCGCTGATGGGCGTCACCGAGCCGGCCATGTATGGCATCAATATCCGGTTTAAAAAACCCTTCGCAGCCGCGTTAATCGGCGGAGCCGCCGGAGGCTGCCTGGCCATGACCATGGGAGCAAAAGCTTATGCTTATGCCCTTGCAGGGCTTTCCGGGCTCCCGTCCCTTGCCGGCGCCGGATTCGTCTGGGCGCTGGCCAGTATGGCTCTGGCCTTTGCGGTCGCGGCCGTGCTGACGGCGGTGATCGGTTTTGAAGAGAAACAGGATCAGTCAGCCTCAGACCGCACCCCGGTTGCACCCGCTCAGCCCGTATCGCCTGCTGTTCTTTCTGCTGGCACCGTTCCTGTTTCGCCAGACATCACGCTGCAGGCAGGCATCAGCCCTGTGAATGTTCATCCGTCTGAACAACTGTATGCACCCTGTTCGGGTCAGCTCATGCCACTCAGCGAGCTCAGCGATCCCGTGTTCGCGGACGAGGTATTTGGCAAAGGGATCGCTATCGTTCCTCAACGGGGAGAGCTGGTATCCCCGGTGAACGGGCGCATCGGTTCTGTTTTTGCAACCAGTCATGCCATTACGCTTGAAAGTGAGTCTGGCGCAGAGGTACTCATCCACATCGGTATTGACACGGTGAAGCTCAACGGGCGCTATTTCTCCCGACTTGTTGAGGACGGGCAGGAGGTTACCGTCGGCCAGCCTCTTATCAACTTTGATCTGGAGGCCCTGATTGCGGAGAAAGTGGACCCCAGCGTCATTGTCATTGTTACCAACACTGACAGTTATCGCGATATAGAACTGATTTCAAACGGACAGGTTGATACGCAAGATGCATTTTTAAAACTGACAACTACGGCTGCTTAAGGGGAAAAAATATGAGCTTTTCAAAGTCATTTCCGGAAAATTTTTTATGGGGTGGCGCCACCGCGGCTAACCAGCTGGAAGGCGCACATGACGTTGACGGCAAAGGCCTGTCTGCTTCAGATGTGTTTATCTTCGATAGCGAGGCGCCCAGGGAGCGCTGGCTCGATCAGTGGGCGGGTATGACGCATGCTCAGATTGCAGAGGCCCAGGACCCAAAAAGTACTAAATATTATCCCAAGCGTAAGGGAAACGATTTTTATCATCGCTATGAAGAAGATATTGCGATGTTTGCGGAGATGGGCTTTAAATGTTTTCGTATGTCGATCGCCTGGACTCGTATATTTCCACGCGGGGATGAAACAGTCCCAAACGAAGCCGGGTTGGCTTTTTATGACCGTGTGTTTGATACGCTCCGACACCATAACATTGAACCCGTGGTTTCACTGTCCCATTACGAGATGCCCCTGACTCTCGTGACGGAATATGGCGGCTGGCCAAATCGCCAGGTGATCGACTTTTACCTTCAGTTTGCCACGACCGTATTTCAACGGTACCGTCACAAAGTCAGATACTGGATGACATTTAACGAGATTAACTGCGTCAAACATCATCCTTACGTCAGCGTTGGTGTTATCGAAGAGGATCACCCTGATCTTGAACAGGCCAAATATCAGGGCGCTCACCATCAGTTTGTTGCCAGCGCGCTGGCGACAAAAGCCTGCCACGAGATTATTCCGGGATCCCAAGTCGGATGCATGATCAGCTACCAGATCCTGTATCCCCATACCTGTCATCCGGATGACCTGCAGGCCTGTGAAGAGGCTCAGCGTGTTTCCCTCTTTTTCAGCGACGTACAGGCCCGCGGTGCGTATCCGGCCTGGACTGACAGAATGTTCGCGGCAAAGGGCGTTAAGCTTAAAAAAGAACGTGGTGATGATGAAATCCTTCGACTGTATCCGGTGGACTTTGTTTCATTCAGCTACTATATGTCCAGCACTATTAGCGCTCACCCGGAAAAGCTGGAAGGGGTGCAGGGTAACCTGATTACTGGCGGGATACGTAACCCTTATCTTCCTGAAAGTGACTGGGGCTGGCAGATTGACCCAAAAGGTCTGCGTCTTGCGCTCAATCAGCTTTATGATCGCTATCAGAAACCGCTGTTCGTGGCGGAAAACGGGCTCGGCGCGCTTGATGTTCCGGATGCTGAGGGTGTTGTGCAGGATGATTACCGTATCGACTATCTACGTCTGCATATTGAGCAGATGCGGGAAGCGATCAGCGACGGTGTCAATCTGTTTGGTTATACCTGGTGGGGGCCCATCGATATGATAAGCGCCAGTACGTCGCAGATGTCCAAACGTTACGGTTTTATATACGTTGATCAGGACGATACGGGTAAAGGGACGCTTAAACGTTCGCGGAAGAAGAGCTTTAACTGGTATAAACAAGTTATCGCGTCTAACGGAAGTAACCTGGACTGATAACCTGATTCAGGAGCGCAGCGTACGGCGCTCCTGATGAAGCCGTTAAGTCCACCCTGAGAGGCTGACTACACACTCATCATTTGCCTTGTTCGTCTCACTGAATGAGCCACTATCCTGCCTGAATATCCATTTCATGCCCTGCATAATTTGATGTCCGTAAAAGCAGTGCTGGATTTATCTGCATGATACTGAACCAGTTTTGCCAGCTTCTCGCTTCAAAGCGGATAGTTCGCGGTTTTAGGCCCGCTCAGTGCCAGAGGCAGGCATTCAAAGACTTTATCATCGAATATCCCGGCCATGTATCGCATAAGCTTCTACAGTAATTTCTGTAGCCTGAAGGTGGCCTTGTATCTCAGGCATCCTCTCAGAAATGCCTGAGCAGTTCACCATCCTCACGATCATCAAGACGCTCATTACCGGCCAGAAGCGCAACACGCTGGCCTGCCCTGATCATCTTCGTGACAGGTCGCGCTATCATGACACCATTTACATTGCTGCATACGTCCGTCCGCTGTCCGTCACTGACAGAAACAATGTCAGCAATATGTTCCCCTCTGGTAACCGCGTCCCCGGGTTTCTTCCGCCAGGCCAGAATGCCGCTTACGGGAGCCAGAAGATGGCTTGCGCCTTCAAGGGGAAAAATTGTCACCCGCTCAGGCTTTTCAAAAGCTACAGGTTGCGCTGAAATAAGACCTTCACTTATCAGAAAGTCGATGATTGCCTGCGCATCCTGTTTCGCCAGTTCATCACTGACATCCGTCTGGCCGCGCAGCTCAACGGTAACGGAGAAAGGAATAGCCGCTGTTTCGAGCAGCTGCCTGTCGGAAAACCACTTCCATGCCCTAAAGATGGCTTCGTCAAACGGCTGTCCGCCAGCAAAATCCTCAACAAACACTACGCTTGCACCCAGTGCATGAGCAAGCTTGCGTGCGCGTTCGGTATGTAAGCGGTTGGTATAAAGGTGCAGAACAGCGTCAGTATCACAGTGAAGATCAAGCACCAGATCGTGCTTCAGGGCTTCGGACAGCAGCAGATGCTTCATCTGCCCCACCGTGTCCATTGGTTCAGTATCAGCCAGAGACTGCTGTATCAGCATGGCAGGATCGGTTTCGCCAGCAAGAAGTCGTTTTTCAAGAGCGAGACTGAGCTCAGGAAAGTTCCGGTTAAAGTTTTCGCCATTTGCCAGGTCGAAACGGCCTGCCCAGTAACCCAGCACGTTTTGCATCATACCAACCGGATTGGCAAGCGGAACAAGCGTAATTTTCCCCGTGATACTGCCCTGATTTTCATACTCTTTCAGCATGATGATCAGGTGTTGCATAACAAGAATGCCCGGGTGTTCATCTGCATGAAGTCCGGCCTGGATATAGGCGCTGTGCCCTTTGTCTGCCTCACCAAAAGAATAGCGGTCAAGAAAGAGGGGTTGTCCGCCTACCAGAGAGGGAAGTTCTGTACGTTTTGTTTTCATGCACTTTCCAGGCTGTTCAACAAAAAAGAAAACAGCGCGCCGGAACAAGCTGGCGCGCTCATACGCTATTTTCCGTAAATGTCGAAATCAAAATAGCGCGAGGCAATTTTCTGATAGGTGCCGTCTTTTAACATATCAGCGAGAGCTGTGTTAAAAGCGTCCTGCAAAGCTTTGTCTCCTTTTCGCAGTCCGATGCCGGTGCCAACTCCGAAAATTTCATTATCTTTTACTGCCGGTCCGGCAAATTCGTAGGATTTGCCCGCGTCCTGCTTCAGGAAACCATAGCTGCCTGCGGTTTCATCCTGAAACGCCGCGTCAAGGCGACCGGCTGTCAGATCAGAGTAAACCTGGTCCTGCGCCTGGTAGGCAACAACATTCACGCCCTTCGGCGACCAGTATCGGTTAGCGTAAACTTCCTGAATTGTGCCCTGCTGAACCCCCACGCTTTTACCCTGAAGAGACGCAAGTTCAGGCTGGATTTTACTGCCCTTCGGTGCAATCAGTCGCGCATTAGCGCTATAAAGTTTATCCGTAAAGTCTATCTCTTTGAGGCGCTTTGGCGTGATAGAGAGAGCAGCAATGATGGCATCAATTTTTCGGGCTTTCAGTGAAGGTATGAGTGCATCGAACTCGGTCTGCACAATCGTGCAGTTTGCCTTTATTCGTCTGCACAGCTCTTTTGCCAGATCAATGTCAAAACCCACCACTTCACCCTGAGCATTTTTGGATTCAAAGGGTGCATAGGCGGGTTCTGTACCCAGACGGATATTTTGAGGGACTTCAGCATGCAGGGTCTGCGTCACGCCCAGGGCCAGCAACACAGACAGTAAGATACCTCTGACTTTCATACACAGCTCCTAGTAATCAAGATGTTGTTCTAAAGCCTCGCCTGTATAGGGAGACGGAATGATCGTGCCGACAAAAAGAATTTTGTCGGCGGGCGTGTTTTACTGATTTTCCTCTGCCAGCTCGCGAATGAAGCGACTGACCAGGGTCAGACCCTGTTTCATAACTTCACTGTTATTGGCGAAGCCAATGCGCAGATATCCCTCCATATCCAGTGCTTCTCCCGGCGTAAACATGACCCCGTAACGCTCCAGCAGACGGACGCAAAATTCACGTGAGCTGAGCGGCAGATCGTATTTCAGCAGCGCCGTCGTGCCGGCGCGGGGTTTCACGTAACTTACCAGCGGTTCATTACTGACCCAGGCATCCAGCGTTTTCAGATTGTCACGTAGCATTTTCTGGTTGCGGGCCAGTATCTTGTCGCGGTTTTCCAGCGCCAGAGAGGCAAAGTAGTCATCCAGAATGCCCACGCTGACCGTGTTGTAATCCCGATGAATTTCAACTTCCTTCAGCAGTTCAACGGGACCCGCGATCCAGCCCAGACGCAGTCCGGCCAGAGAGTAGGCCTTAGACATGCTGGCCGTACTGATCCCTTTTTCATACAAATCCGCCATGGCCGCAGTATAACCGTCACCGTCCTGATCAGTGCCACGATAGACCTCATCACAGAGCAGCCAGGCACCTGCTGAACGCGCAACCTCTACAATGTCACGCATAAGCGCTTCGTCTATCAGCGCCCCGGTCGGATTGTTGGGATTGTTGATGGCAATGAGCTTCGTTTTATCGTCAATAAGGGATTTCAGCTCAGCCAGATCCGGCAGAAAGCCATTCTCTTCGCGGAGAGGTAAGATTTTTACATCAGCGCCATAACTCGCCGGAATGGAATAATGTTGCTGGTAAGTCGGCAGGACGGAAATTACCGTGTCGCCCGGTTCCACCAGCGTTTCATAAATCAGGGCATTGGCGCCGATTGCACCATGTGTAATGAGAATATTTTCTGACGACTGTTTGCTGTACTGCTCAGAAATGAGCTGACGCAGACGCTCTGAACCGGTGATATGCCCGTATGTCATTTTAATGTTCAGCATATCCTCCAGAACCTCCCGGGTTTTGCCTGTCATATCCAGCAACTGCTGCATGGTCAGGGATTCAACGCAGGTTTCGGCAAGATTATATTCGCAGCGGGTTTCCCACTCATTCATCCACTGCTCTACACCAAACGGTCTGATTTTCATCTTATTTATCCTGTTTTCTGAGATAAGACAGCACGCTGTCCGCGATGGCGACATCTTCCAGTCCCAGGCCCAGGGAGCGGAAAAACACATGTCGTTTGTAAAACGGCTTTACGGCGCCCCCGGTAACCAGTTCCGGTAAGTCTCCCCGGATATTTTCCGCGCTCCAGCTGGTTTCCCGGGCTGCAATCACCATTTCACCGGCATAAGCGGGCGTGGTTTGCCGGTAATCACAGTAAACGTCCATTTCCAGCAGCGCCTGAGGGGATATTTCGTGCGCGCCCGGTGCGTTCGTGCTGATGGATGTAATCAGGCAGGGTCGGGTTAACTGCTTCACATTGATGACAGGCGTTGCCGAAGAGGTGCACAGCATCAGAACATCCGTGTCTTTTGCCGCCTCTTCTGCGCTTCTGCAGACTCTCAGCAGCCGTTCTGGCAGTCCAGCCTCATGCGCAAATGATTCTGCTGTGTGAAAGCCGCTCCGGCTCCAGATCCGGATTTCTTTCCACTTACGCAGCGCCAGTGCATGGCGAATATGCGCCCGGGCAACAGGGCCTGTACCGATTACGGTCAGTATTTGCGCCTCCGCTGGGGCCAGCAGTTCAACAGCCAGAGCCGTCGTTGCCGCAGTGCGCTCTGTTGTCAGCAGGGAGGCATCACACAGCATTAACGGCATGCCGTCAGCGGTAGACATCAGCAGCGTCCACGCGGTAATTACCGGCTTTTGCTCCGTCACCAGGTAAGGCGAAATTTTCGCTCCGAGCAGCTGGCGGGACATGTCCACGCCGAAGTAGTTAATGAAATCCCCCTGGTTGTTGGGCAGCAACACGACCTTCTGTGCCGGCTGTACAGCCTGTCCGCGCGCCAGGCTGGTGAACACGCGGCGCATGGCCTCTCTTACGTCAATATGCTGGAGGATGTCCGCGGTCTGCTCCGCGGTAATAACGGGAATGGCGGTAGGATGCATAGGTATTCCTGTCGGGCCTGCAAAACAGCTGACATGTGATATAATGTGTACTGAAAAGTACATTATGAACAATTTGTTTACAAGATGATTTTATCAGACTGCTGCCCGAAGCCGATTAAGTGCCAGGAGGCAGGGTATGGTTTCGCCCTGCGGCCAGAGCCAGAACGCAACCCTTTAAAGCTGGCGATGCCGCCAGCTTCTGACATAACGTGATAAAGTACGGGCTTTGAAAATCAGGACAATACAAATCTGACTGAATGGCACTGCATGAGGATAAAAATGGTAAAGAAGCCCGTCCCGGAAAATGCACAACTGCGGCTGTTGAAGTCGGTTGCTGACGGTATTGCCGCGCTTTTCTTCCCCAGCGTGGAAGTCGTCATCCATGATGTTGAAGCCGGCACTGTAGCCTACATTGCTAACAACCTGTCAAAGCGCAAGCCAGGCGATGATGCCGGCCTGGACGATTTACAGCAGAATTCGCTGGCGCCGGTAACGGGTCCTTATGAAAAGCTCAACTGGGACGGAAAGAAAATGCGCTCCGTTACGATCGCAACGGGGGATGAAAAAACGCCAGGCTACCTGTTGTGCATCAACCTCAGTACAACGGTATTTGAAGAGGCCAGAAATGCCCTCGAAATGTTTCTTTCAGTCACGCGCCTTCAGCCACAACCAGAACAGCTTTTTCGGGATGACTGGCAGGAAAATATCAATACCTTTCTTCATGAATGGATACGGAGAGAAAATACCTCGCTCAGCGCGCTCACGCGAGAACAGAAAAAAAAGCTGGTTCAGAGTCTGCATCTGGAAGGCGCATTTCGCGCTAAAAATGCAGCCGATTATATTGCCGGCGTGCTGTCCCTGGGCCGCACGACTGTCTATAAATATCTTCGAGAATTCAAACAGTAATAACCACTAAAGACAGCAAATAATATTTATCCATCTTGCGATTTTTCCGGCCCATATGTAATTCTGACGCTTACTTGAATGTCCGCTTCTCGCTCTTAACTGACGTGCTCACTATTTCAATATTGATATTTTCCATTAAGAATGCGGCAGGTGAGATAAGAGCCTGCCGTACATAACAGCACCGGAACAAAATAACTGTGCTCCATCTGGGTAAATTCCATCACAAGGACGACTGCGGGAAGGGGCATCTGCATGGATGCCGCCAGAAATGCCGCGCCTCCAACAAGTGCAAAACTGGGGGCATTACCGCCAAGAAAAACAAGCTGCCATCCGGCACAAAGCAGAAGACTCAATAGCCCGCCGACCGCAAGGGCGGGTGTCAGCAGGCCGCCCTCCCCGCGCCGCCCCGCAGAACGGCCAGGATCACCAGAAGTTTCAGTCCCAGCAAAACAGCAGCGTGGCGATAATCAAGTTCATCACTGATGGCCATCTGCATCGGTCCCTTACCGTTACCCGGTAACTGAGGATAATAAAGACTCAGCACAGCGAGCACAGTAAAGGCAATCAGACAGATAACGGGCATCTGCCAGTTACTTTTGACCC
This sequence comes from Pantoea sp. M_9, assembly GCF_008631385.1. NCBI lineage: Bacteria > Pseudomonadati > Pseudomonadota > Gammaproteobacteria > Enterobacterales > Erwiniaceae > Pantoea > Pantoea sp. M_9. The sequence goes on from NZ_VWUF01000002.1 coordinate 196,948, forward strand.
CGGCGCGGGCTTTACCTGTGATAATCCGGAATTCCCATGCCGCAAGGCCCAGCAGCGGGCCCGCAATACAGGCTCAGAGTATAAGGGTGTGAGGAAGCGCAACGGACAGAAAATGATACTGCGATTCATTCCCTAGGCCGAGTGTGGCGATCCAGGCCGCGAGCGCAGAAGTGACGACGGCGGCGAATGCTTTTCCCAGCTAAAAGCGATCAGCAGAACTTCCAGACTAAACAAGGCTCCTGCCAGTGGCACATTATAGACAGCCGCCAGGCCAGCGCCTGCACCACTGGCAATCAGGATCCGGACCTCACCCTGGTTTAAACCCAACCGGCGCGCGCCCCCATTTTACGTGGGGCAACCTCACGTCCCAGTGGGGAGCCTAGCGCAACAGTCATGATCTGTAGCAGCGCATGAACGGTCGTGGTGCCCGGGGGCATTGCCCGGGAGGGCACAGAGACAGCGTCCTTGATCGAGACGCGAGGCTGACCATAACGACCCAGCAACCACCATCCGCAGCCCGCGATAACACCGCCAGTCACGATAGCTGCAATGCGTCGCACGAAGGAAGAATCACTGACGCCCTGAAGAAAAGAGACCGTACCGATAACATGCGACAGGCTGTAGCCAAACGCGTGGTGCTGCACAGCATATAAAATCAGCCCCAGCGCCATCCCTGCCAGACCTGCCGCTAGGCCTGTTGCAACAACAACAAACCTGATGAGGTAACTGACGTTTCATGCTAAATCTTTCATTTTTTCTGAATCCCTGAGTTTTCACATCGGTATAGTAACGAACGTCACCTCAATGATGTCTCACTGACGAGCCAGGCAGAGGCTATGGTAACCTCGACCTGCCCCAGGATTGGTACACCATCAGTCAGTAATGTCAGTTAGTTTTTCTTAATATTGTCCGTTTCACCAGTCCGTTAGAAATTCAGACATCAGAACTACATTATCGTCATCTTTTGACGTCTGCTTTTCGCTCCTAACGGACATCGGCCTGCGCACAGTTCGCTTTGTGCTGCATGCCCTCCCTCCTTAAATGAGTCGATGGTGATGCCAAAAAATATATTCAAAGTGGCAGCAATGCTGGCGGTTGTCGCTGTTCAGTAATCATAAAAAAGTTGTAATTTGCGTAGGTAACTTTTTTGAGCCATGCGTGGATATGATGACCAGTGGGTAATTTCGCATTGAACATGCTGGATGGATCAACATGGTAGGTTCAGGACGTGCGCAGCTGCAAAAAGTAGAAGGGTTGGAATCTGATAAAGCATGAGCGCTGGCATACAATGCTTTTGTTGCTAGCTCGTCCTGATCATTCCGGCCTTATCTATGATGGCGCTAATGGAGCTACCTTCGGGTAAGTTGGTTTTCTTGTGCAAAGATGGTCACAGCCTCGTCAACGTCATCACCCGGAGATTAGAACCACTCATCGCGATACTTCTTGAAGCATAGAAAGCACACCATGCCTGGTATTCCTTTTACTCTCTGAGGCGTACACTTTTGCTGATACCATGTTAACTATCATCCAGATTGCCGATATTGTTTGCCACTGGTAAAAGTGAGGCCATCGGCTTGCTACGTTTCAGACAGACGGATGTAGATCCCGATATGAAGCATGTTTTCATGAATGACACCGGGGAACTGTTTTTCTGCTACTCATCGCCTGAAGATATGCCTTCAACTGACTGGCAGATCATCGCGCGCTCAGGCTGACCTCTTGAGTCAAAAATTTTTCTAATCAAATGGTCTGACCACACAACTGTTTTGCTTACAGATTGTTGCCGAGGTGAACTATCACCACTGTATGAAAAAAGCGAAGCGGCAAATATTCTGAGCATAATTATTTTTTTTATTCAGAAATAATGATGGTGCAAGCCGACGCCACTACATGAAAAAAATTCACTCAGCAAACACCTGGTTTTTTTAAACAGGAGTTTTCCTAATGATTCCGGTTCTTTCTGATCAGTGATATAAACCGAAGCGGTAAAAATCATACACTTATAAATTGTGTACCATTAAAAGAGACATTTTGACCCCTTCAGGTTTAGTGTTGACAATTAATTTAGCCCCAAAAAAAGTGCTTTTTTAAATTTAATTAATGATGCTATTTTCAGTTAACGCAAATAAGTTAATGTGTTGATGGAGTTAAATAAACATCACATAGCTTTTGCGAAAGCTTTCACGCGTAAATTTACGCTGAAAGTTTCATATTCAACATGGAGGTTTTATGCACGCAGCAAGAGGATGAAGCATGTATAAGGCTATGAAATTTTATGTCAGCGACCATTTCCCGTCCGGGTTGCTTCTGCACCGCATAGATTGCCCGCAGCTGCCGTCCATTGAGGAGCGCACCTTTATCGGCAGCTGCTATACGCTGAATCAGGCGCTGACCGTAGCCGGAATACACTTTTCGGGTGTTAAGGTTTGTCCATTCTGTATTTCTAAGCCGGACGAAAAAGAAGGGCAAAATGAATATCTGGTGCTTAATACCCCGAAGAAACCTAAAAAACCTGCTGAAAAAAAGATATTCAGACCGGTGAAGCATCTGGATAACAGTTGACGGCAGGAACATTAATCATCCCGGAGCGCAGATATATTTTCCTTCAGTTTTTATATCTGCTTTAGATGACTGGTTTCATCAAGCCGCACACTCCCCTGTGAATTTGTGTGCGGCCTTTTTAGTTTTTCCGGAAATTAACTTTCCGGCCTGACAGCATACCGGGCAAACTCCACCAGCTCCTCATATTTCCAGCCGTTCGGAACGTCGACGTCGGGCGCTGATCCGTTCATTACGCTACCGTTCTCTCCCACCTTCGCGTCGGCTTTGTTCCGGCTTTTGCTGAATTCCGCCAGCGTGTTGCTGGCCTGCACTGCATCCATGACCTGTACCATGAGCACAATGAAATTGGTGCGCATCCATTTCACGGCTTTCTGTCTATATTGCCGTGTTTATGGAATCAAACTGCACCACGAAGTGCCGATCGTTTACCGGGATAAGCGCTGCCCTCCCGACTGGTGTGACTGTCAATATCCAGGCCGGAGCAATGCACCTTCAGAAACTGCAGAAATCCCTTGAGATTACCCTGCCCGCCGATGCCCATGCCGTCCCCCGGGATAAAAGCGCCCGACCTCCCTGTTTGCGCCAGGCAATATGAAAATAACAGGCACTGCGTCCGGCTGTGAGTTGCGAATGCGCATGCATAGTAGCCAGTCACCAACAGTGAAGTTCACTTTTTACGTATAGCAGACACCAGCCTGCCTTGAGTCCGTTTTGTGTCAGGATCGGACGTTTTCAACATCTGCACGCCCTAATTCGTGAAGTATAGCTTTACTGCCTAATCATAGAGATATCCAGGAATCATCAGGGTCATTTTTCAGGTCTCGGGCAGGTAAGATGCCGGAAACGGCCTTCAGGCCGCGCAGCCAGAAACTCTTATGTTAAATTGAGTGGGCTATGGCAATTTAAATCAATGACAGCATGGAGGCCGCAATGGAAAGATTTACGGTACGGCGCATCATCGAGAGCGATCTTGGCGACTTCAGAGAATTGAGGCTGGAGGCTTTACGGCTTCATCCTGACGCCTTTGGCGCATCCTACGACGAATGCAGCCATAAGCCTTTACAGTTCTTTGCCGAACAGCTGAGAGCCAGCCATGTTTTTGGTGGATACGATCACGATAATATCCTGCAGGGCATGATTGGCGTTAGCCGCAGCTCGCTCCCTAAACTGAGCCATGTTGCAAATATCTGGGGAATGTATGTTCGCTCCGGGATGAGAGGGAGTGGCCTGTCGTCTGGCCTCATGGAAGCAGCGCTGGAAGCCGCCAGTTCAGCTAAAACTGTGAAACTCTCAGTGGTTACCACTAACCGGTCTGCGTATGCGCTATATCGTACCTTCGGATTCACCGAGTGGGCAACAGATACCGCAGCACTATATGTAGACGGGATATTTTATGACGAGTTCCTCATGAGGAGAGACTCGGAGATCGGTACATAATAGTAGTTTTCTGTTAAATGTGAGTGCTAAGCAGACACAGAAGAGGAAGTGGCCGCATCATGGCTGCGGCCAGCAATTGATTACAGAGAGGATACGGCTTGCACATCGTGCTGGAAGACGTAAGGATCGGATCGCAGCTCAAATTGCTCATCGTCCGGATAGGTGACTGCAACCTGATATTGTTCGCCTGCAAATGCTTTTACGGCCTCAAGATTTTCCCAGTAAGTAGCCAGGAAGAAATGCTCCCATTCACCCTGTGTTTCTCTGCGTACATATGCCCTCAGATTTCCAGGTGTTCTTTCTGAATGCCTGACACCGGTTCTTTGCAGATGATTTGCAAAGCCCTCTGCATGCTTGAGCGGTACGCATCCGTGCCATGTTCTGACAATCATATGTCTCCCCTCATGTTGTAAAAGGATTTCAACCATAACCTGGGATCAAAGGAGGTGTGATTCGTGATCGGGTTATTCTGTTTAATGTGGTAAACCTTTCCTGTCGCCATGCTTTTGACGTCCGCTTCTCGCTCATAGCAGGCATTAATCCAGCTACGAGATTAGTCTGATCGTTGCTGAGAACCTGTCTGTTTAGCTATGGGCGCGTTGAGGTCTGGCAGAGCTAACTGGCTTTCCAGGTTAGCACAGTCCCTTTCAGCTGATACTCACCCTTGAGTCAGGGCCGTACATCGTCGGTGAGGGCAAATCCCTTGAAGACGTCCTGAACCGACAGAACTTACCGTTGCTGAAACAGCCCGTCATAGTATGACTAAACAAATGAACAGCTATTGCGTCAGGGTCTGGCAGGGTAAAAACTCAGCAACATATTTATGTGTTTCAACACGTTCTGCGCGTCCTGTCATCTGATCAATCTGGACGAACTCCATAGAACACAGGTTGCCCTTTTTGTTGAGCCGGTTACGCACTTCATACAGCGCATCTTTTTTAGGTTTGAACCAGCTTGTATTGAGAGTACAAATACCACCGTCGCTGGCAAATAGCGCTGACCGGATATCTATCCACCCTTCCGCCGGGAGAAGGCGTTCCTGATAATCCAGTGGCACATTCCCCGGTGCCGGCGTTGCTTTCCTGAAGCCCTTATCAACCACCCGGGCAGGATTGCGCTTTTCATTCTTCATATCGCGCAGGTAGCCCAGTTCAGATGAGTCTGTACACGATTTAATCTGATGCAGCGTGGTATAGTCAGTAAAACCGATCACGCGCAATTTCGCTGTCTCTCCGGTGGCATCCTGATAAAGAAGCACCCTACGCTCCTGTTTCTGAGCACAGCCCAACAGGAGGCTGCTGCATACACAACTGATTAAAATCCGTTTCACTGTCTTATCCTTGCTCATTTTATTAACATCCTATCAAACGGCTCTTTTAGGACGAATATCGGCTCAACTCACTTAGATGCACCTGAACTGATATCTATCATTATCCTGCTTAGATTACTGCAATTCTCATTCAAAAAAAAATACCTGATTTCTTTCAAGCCGACAAATCAAATGAGCAAGGTGTAAATTCCGTAATGTCAGTTGACCACACTATTCACCCTGAAATAATACCAAAGAGGAATTACAAGAATGACATCCATAAACCAATTTAATCAGCTCATCAGTATTGAGCTGCCGGTGTTGATTGCAAGCATAAAAAAGATATAATATTTCAGCTTCATTCTTGAAGGGTTTGATGTATTGACTAATGACTCAGGTTGAGGGGCTGCCCAGAGCCGGTCAAATATCGTTGAGCCCGTTGCACCTTTCACGGTTGACACACTAAAATTCTGTTGGATTAATTGCATTTCATATTAATATTTTAAAGGGAAATTAATGAAACACTTTCATATCGGCATAGTTATCAGCGTTTCCATGCTGCTCTCTGCGTGTGCCCCGGGTCCTATGGGTACGAAGCGATATCAGCCCTATTCTTCAGCAGATGCCGCAGTTATTTACACGCAGGTCAATGAAAAACATCAGGGGCTGGTTTATTTGCAGCGATACACTAAAGAAAGCGATTGCTACGAGAAAACCGAGACAATTTATATCAGCAATAATCTTCTGGACGGCGCATCGAATCGCTTGTTAGAAAGCCGAATCAAACCCAATGAATATTGGTCAATCTATGTTATAGATAACTCTCAGAGCATGCGGCGATACAGTAGTGTGGCATTTATTCCGGAAGCAGGTAAACGTTATGTAGGTGTTGATTCGCGAGGTGTTGTGGAAATACCGCAGGATCTGCCGGTGTCACAAAACGACGATCTGGATAAAATTTACGATAAGTACAAAGATCATCCGGCTAAACACTGGAATGTGCGTGAAGGGGTGTGTAAGTTCTGGTTTGCAAAAGTGATGGGTGCCTGACCCCGCCTTATCACAGTCATGACATTCATATTATGTACACGTGATGGCTCTTCAAGTGATTTGTTCAGGCGCAGATCAGCATTAACACATAAATGCCCGGTTGCACTGACCGGGTGCCCGTGAAAACACAATTGTCAGCATGCACAGCACGCAGCAGGAACAGTAGATAAATGTGAGACTGATGATATAAGAGCTAATCGCAGGCCAGTCCCGCGCGCAGATTAACATTGCTGCCTCTTCCTGCTTTTCCTGTACAGGTCAGAAAGTCTGATAAAGAACTTAAAATCTGGATTTACGAACAGTAAAGAAAAAACCTCGCGCATTAAATCTTTATAAGCGCATTCGTCACGCTTTTGTTACCTGCACTGACACTTTTTTGCCGGGAGTAGAGTGTTAGTGTCCGGATCCAGCTTGGCTCTTTATAGCTAACCGCCCGCTGGGTGCCTGCTTTTAAACGATTCAGAAATGCCTTGATTCGGCATTTTTCCACGGCATCGGGCTCAACTTTTACAAGCACTGTACAAATGTGCAATTTAGCCCGGCAATCCAGCCTGATTTTAGAAAGCACACTTGCTTCAACGCGCACAGGCATATGAAGCACCTGCCCCTGCACCCGTTTTAATTTCAGTTCTGGCGTTAGAGTCTGATTGGATCAGAGCAGCAGTGAAAACGTCAGGTCATCCATTGTCCGCTTTGTGTTAAAGCAATCATTACATAACACTAACGCTAACTGCTGTGGCATTAACAGAGTAATCTTACGTAGCAGCTTGCGATTACGGGTTACTCTTCGCTGAACAGTTTCCCACCGCGAGATTTGTTATCTCTGGGAGTCTCGTTCAGAGAAATGACAATGTACTCATCTTTCACGTCCAGGCTATTCTTAACTGCGATAAAAACTTCCTGCATGAGTTTTTCTTTTTGCTTTTTGTCACGTCCTGCCGCAAGATTAATAACGATTTCTGGCATATATTCTTCCTTAAAATGAGTTACATTTGGTTTGAAATATATCAGTTAAGCCTCAGCGAGCAATGCATATTCGCTCACCTGTTCCGGCTTTTCAATATCAATTTCCGCTGTACACTATAATGTTTAATTTCTTCGATATATTTTAGCGACGTTTGGCCGACTGATTCAGACCGTTGCGGTTCGCGCCCTTCACGTGCTGGCTGCAGGCCCTGTAGGGTTCCACAGTTTGATTCTGCTCCAGATATCTACTGCGGCAGGATGCCGCTGGCTGGAGGCTCTAGTGCAGGCCCGTACACCGCGAACGACAGGCAGTTCGCTGGCGTCGAGATGAGTCTGGTAAAGCCTGTGGATTCTTTCACACCTGAAGGGAACAAGCTCCCAGCGTATTGCGAATATCAGCTGAGATCGAAATCAAGTCATGTCATCTTGTCGAGAAAGGTCATTTTGCAATTTGAACAGATTTACCTACGTCTGTGCGTTGATAAACCTGGGTAAAGGCTCACTGCAGAAAACGTGCAGATAGCCGATCACTGAAAAGCATGATGGTAAGACCGTGCTGGGTTAATCACCAATGAAATATTTTCGCCTCTGAACCAGGGTAAAATGGTAAAAACCGCCATGTTATAAACCACGCCAACGTCTGCTTTACGTTTGATAGTGGGCATGGGTTGAGATGTGAGTCCGCTTCGTGTCAGAAGCGGAGATTGGTTGCAGATAAACGCTGCAGCAATACTTCGCCGGAAAGAATAGATCGGACCTGTCTGGTTTAGGTATTGAACAATATCTATCTGTTTTCGTTTTTTGCAAAACTGCTGTTTATACTTTTCAGCACTTCATTGATTCCTCTGCTTACAATCCGGTCCTCTCGCATAACGGCCCCAAGCGTCCGGTGAAGAGAGGGCGTCACCGAGAAAAGATCGAGCCCTGCTCTTTCCTCGATGCATGCAACGGACATTCGGGGAACAAGGCTGTAGCCAAGACCTGCCCGAACCATTCTTTTAATAGCCTCAATACTGCCAAGCTCCATAACCGGACAGGCAATATGTCCCGTCTCCCGAAACCACTGATCAATCAGGGTACGTGTCCCGCTTCCTGGTTCGAAGATAATCAGCGGCAGCGGCACCAAGGCGCCCGGAGTCCATATTTTCGTGCTCGGCTCTGATGCATCTTTTTCCATGATGACAACAAACTCTTCCGTACCCAGCGGGGTAATGCTCAGGTTTTTACCCGCGGCTGGCAGAGTTACCAGGCCAATATCTATACGGTTTTCCTCTACGCCCCGCACAATATCGGAAGTGTTACCTGTACGTACATCCACCTTCAGCAGAGGATGGGCCTGTCGCAGTTGCTGCAGTAAGGGAGGCAGCAGATGAATACAGGCCGTTGCGCCGGTGCCGACAGTAACAGTGCCGGTTATCTCATCGGAATACAGGCACACTGATTCAACTGCTGTACTGACCGCGGCGTCAATTTTCAGGCTGTGCTCAGCGAGGGTCTGTCCGGCAGAGGTGGGTCTTACTCCCCGGCTGGTTCGCTCAATAAGGCGGACCTGAAGCGCCTGTTCCAGTTGTTTTATCTGCAGGCTTACTGCCGGCTGCGACAGCCCCAGTGCTTCAGCTGCGCCGGAGAAACTGCCCCGGCTGATAACCAGTCTGAAAGTAGCCAGATGATCGAGATTCAGGTTTGCCATCCCAAAATTTTCCTTATGCTGCTGATAAGTCCTGCTGCCTGTCTGAAATGCTTCATTCGGGTTAGTCTCAGCTTCTGACGCAGAAGGAGACGTATCAATGGAAATAACCCAGGCAGATGAACGACATATTCCTGCCATCCAGAAGATTTATGCTTATCACGTATTGCATGGCACCGCCACTTTTGAAACCGAACCGCCAGATTCGACTGAAATGACAATCCGTCTGAAAAAGGTGCGGGCAGCAGGGCTGCCCTGGTTTGTGGCGGTTGAGGACGGCAAGGTCTGCGGATACTGCTACCTGTCACTCTACCGGGAACGGTGTGCCTACAGATTCACCCTGGAGGACTCTGTATATATTGCTCCCGACGCTCAGGGGCAAGGGATAGGGAAAAATTTGTTATTAAGTGCGATAGCATGGGCAGAGGCGCGTAATTTTCGCCAGCTCGTGGCCGTCGTTGGCAACAGCGAAAACACCGCCTCTCTTGCCCTGCATCGCGCGGCAGGCTTCAGCATTACAGGAACGCTCAAATCCGTGGGCTTCAAGCACGGACGCTGGCTTGATACGGTCATTATGCAGCGTACGCTTGGGCAGGGTGACAGCACACCTCCGGAGGGTACACGGTGACTGACGGGTATCTGACAGGCCGCACTGTTTTCTGCGTTGGCATGACGCAGTTTATCAACTGGGGTATCACATTCTATATGCCGGGAGTCTTCGGGGGAGCCATCATGCTGGATACAGGCTGGTCGCCGGTTGTGACATTCTCCGGGCTGACTATTGCCATGCTTGTGATGGGCCTTGTTTCGCCGCTTACGGGTGCCCTTATAGCCCGTACCGGCGGACGTACAATGATGATGGCGGGAACCTTCGCCATTATCATCGGTTGTTTTTTAATGGCTTTTACCCATTCAACAACGTCGTGGGTTGCCGTCTGGCTCCTGATGGGCGCTGGCATGCGACTAGCCCTGTATGATGCCGCATTTGCGCTACTTGTAGAAACCTCAGGCGCAGGGGCCCGTCGGGCAATTACCCTGGTCACACTGCTGGGTGGTCTCGCGTCAGTCGCGTTCTGGCCTGCTGGCGCTGCACTACTGCACTTCACTGACTGGCGGCATGCCATTATCGTTTACGGCTTTGCGGGCATTGTGAGCCTGCTTTTTCTGTCCACCATTCCGGCAGCGCATCAGCGTCAACCTCCCGTTGCCAGGCAGTCCGCTTTTCCAGCGATCGGACCAGCAGAAGACCGGAAAGCCTTCATCAGCGGCCTGTGGTACGCCACGCTCATTGCGCTGATAAGCTTTGTGTCCACCGGCGTGTCCACGCATTTTCCTCAGATACTGGCCGCTTATGGTATGCCCGCCGTGACGGGGATGTTGTGGGGCGTGGGACAGGTGAGCGCCAGACTGCTGGACGTGACTTCTGGCGCACCGACTTCAGCGATCCGTCTGAGCCTGATTACCGGCATTCTGCTGCCATTTTGCTTTCTGGCGGGCCTTGCAGGGAATATTACCCCTGTGGCTACAGCCATCTTTATTCTGAGTTACGGCGCTGTGAACGGACTGAGTACGGTGGTTAAGGCCGCCCTGCCTCTTGCGCTGTTTGATCCGCAGCAGTATGCCCGTCGAACAGGCGTACTGCTGCCGCCCGCTTTTTTCCTCGCAGCGCTCGCGCCGTCAGCTTACGCCATGCTGCTGGAGCGATATGGCGTACCCGGCACGCTGCTTTTATCAGCCATCCTTACCCTGTTCATCATGGCAATTTCCATAGTGATCGGGCGGCGCCACCCTACCCCTGCTGGACAGAACCGGAACAAGGGCATGCCAATCATTCCGGGGAACAACATTTAACGCTGACGATATTTTTTGTTCTGGAAACAGAGTTTAGGGAAGCTGCATGGATCCCAAGACCGCAGCAAATGCGTTTAGGTAAATGGGGCACCCGATCTGTCTCAGCATGTACCGGAAGCAGGTTAAGGCAGATCATGATGGTCTGCCTGCATCCTACAGTGCAGAAGCCGTACAGCAGCTATATGAAATCATCGACACATCTACTCTAAACGGTGCGCGCTGTCACGTTATCTATAACAGGGCGGCACCCAGTGCTGCCGTCATTAACATGGACGCCACGCAGATGGACGGCGGGACGTGCTACCGGACGCTGGCCGCACTTGAGCTTGAGCGTGTGAGCGACATACATACTCTGGTGCACATTAAGTCATTCTGAGCCGATCCGGACGGAGCGCTGTCAGGGGCTGGCTTTGTGAGACGGGTGACGAGGCGTGCTATCGGACGATGGGTTCTGGAAATGGAACACGTAAGCGGCATAAACACCCTGCTGCGCACCAAGACATTTTGGGCCGATCCAGATGGTGTGCAGTCAGGAGCTGGCTTTGTGGAACCGTGTTGTCTGGCAACGGCACTCTATGAGGCGATTACGACAAAGAAACATATAACGCTGGTGGGGTTATAAGCCAATGCATTATGCTCAAATCAGCCCGTGAGGCGCAGGTAATAAGGAGCCGCTTATGACCGTTATGCCCTTCTCATACAGTCCCGATACCATAGAACGCTGCTTTAAACGGATCGCCTCGCTGGAATCAGCCGGTGCGCCATGCCATATCATTTACGATGAAAAAACACGGCGTATTGCCCTGATGGAAGCCAGAACATCCAACATTGAAGGGTATTTGCGGCATAAGGTTATCGGAACGGTTCAGGTGGAGCGTGTAAGCCGCAAGGCTACGCGCTTACAGGTTACCTCATTCTGGACAGACCCCGCGCAGCCAGCGAGCCTGAAAGCAGCCTTTCGGACCGCACTGCAGGATGTTCAGGATTTTGAGCTGGTGTGGCGGTAAGACAGTAAAAAGCCTGCAGGGTCCGGGCTCATTAAACGTCAGGAGCAATACGTGATATCAGTTAAAGCAGCAGTGAAGATCGCTATGCTGGTGGTTTCAGGCACCCTCGCTGCAAGCTGCTCTGCGTTGCACCCTTCAGGCTGCCATAAGACAACAGCATTGGGCGGCTGTGGTTCCGGCACCTGGGATGACCAGGATGAATGGGGCGCGCAGGCACGGGCAATCAGGAACGTCATTAACGCTAATATTCCCGATCCGCAAAAGTGGAAAGGGAAGTATTGCCGGGTGCATCTGGAATTTAAGCAGGACGGCACGGTTACCCGCGTCAGAACCAGTGAAGGCAACAGCGCCTACTGCGAAGCGTTGAAATCAGCCGTTCGGAATGCCACTTTTCCTGCATTTAACAACCCGGCGGTATACCATGATTTTGAAAAGTCCCGCTTTGAGATGAAAGGCTAACTCTGTTCGGACATATTATTTTGAACGATTGTAGATAGCTGATGAATGACGGCCAGTGCGCGCAGATACTCTTTATCCCATAAAAGATAATCATCAATTGGCACCAGTTCAGGTAAAGGGTGCCATTTGTCCCGCCAGATATTATTCAGGCTTACGACATCAGGCAGAGAGGGAGCAACGCCGATAATCTTATCAGCTTCATGGATTGCAGATTGCAAAGCATTCTTGGTGATCGAATCGGTAAATTTCTCTCTGTTGGCGTATCACTTTTCGCGTAGCTCTGTGACAACTGCTGCGTAGTTTTCGAAGTCCCGATAGCAGTCCTTCTGTTCCGGTACGTTATTGGAATAGAGGTATCAACCAGGATAGCCATTATTCAGAAGGCTCCTGATGGCATCGGGCAATGTACTCCATATTCGGTGCCGCACCACCGAGCGAGACCAGTCTTTTAGCAGCGTGTACCCGAACAACGGTTTTCATGGCTTCATGGAAAATATCAGCGTTATCCATGTCGGGATCAGCCATTTCCAGCGCCAGCGTGTACAGCGCATCGTCAATAGTTACAGTAGCTCTCATGATTTCCTCCGTTCCTGATTCTATTATTGATGCAATTAAAATCAAAAATGCATCAATAATCAGAATCTTTGGCTGCACGCGCTACAATTGGTCAATAAAAATCGCTATAGAGCTTGTTGTGGATTTTTGCTAATCAATACTGCAAACAAATCATGCGCAACGTTCTGAGGCGGAAGCATTAACGGCTTCGCTAACAACCACTGTTGACGACTGGTAACATAGTCAATGAAGTCGGTCGTATGGCATGACCTGCGGCAGTGAGTGGTACAGCCGTAAGGGCTATTACAAGCAAAAGATTTTGCGCCCGTCTGGAAACCCGTGGGCTGAAGGCGGTTTTATGCAAAGCATGAAGCTACCAATTTCACTTAACACCCTTCTTGTCCTAACCTTACGGGCTCAGGAGCCATATCAGACAGTTCATATCAGTACTGCCGGTAATGCAGGCTTACCATGAACAGATGTTGCTGATACTGGCATAAATCATGTGTCGATTGGCATCACTGAACGCCTGCATAACGTTTTAAGCAAATTGCATCATGCCCATTCTATCGGGACACGGGCGCAAGCGGCTCAATGAGTCTTTTAAAACTTACTCAGCGGGACTGAGCTTCGCGCAGGCTAATGCAATGCGTCGCCCGGCTTCGGCTACAGTGGCATTATCTGTGGCAATTGATAACCGGAAATAAGGCGACAAGCCGTATGCACTGCCGCCAACGCCTGATACGCCATTCTCCAGCAGATAATCCAGCACGTCAGCTTCGTTTTCGATTTTCGCCCCACCGGGTCGGTAACGCCCAATCAATCCGGCACAGCGACAAAAGATAAAGAATCCGCCCTGCGGCACCTGCAATTCCAGCCCGTCAATATTCGCCAGAATAGTGGTTATCACATCACGCCGCTGCTGATAAGCCGCAATCTGTGGTGCAATAAAATCCAGTCCACCGTTCAGGGCTGCCAGCGCAGCGGCCTGACTCACTGAACTGGCACCGGAACTGATTTGCGACTGTACCACGATCATGGCGGTAATGAGCGCTTGGGGCCCGGCACCATAACCGATCCGCCAGCCAGTCATTGCATATGTTTTGGATACGCCACCCACAAGAAGACTGCGCCCCTGAAGATCAGCAGCCACATTGAGCAGGTTCTGATGTACACGGTCATCAAAGAGAATGTGCTCATAGAGGTCATCGAGCATGATCAGTATCTGTGGATGGTTGCGCAGCACAGCGGCCAGCGCCTGCAGTTCAGCAGCGGAATAAACCGCACCGCTTGGATTTCCTGGATGATTAAGCACCAGCCAGCGGGTACGCGGCGTAATACAGGTGGCCAGCTGCGCCGGCGTCAGTTTGTAGCCCTGTTCCAGATGACATTCGATAAACACCGGTGTGCCGCCGTTAAATCGCACGCTGTCCGGAAATGTTGGCCAGTAGGGAACCGGCACAATGACTTCATCGCCATCATTGAGCGTAGCGGCAAAAGCATTGAAAATGACCTGCTTGGCACCGTTAGCTACCATGATGTTGTCCACAGTGAATGACAGCCGGTTTTCCCGCTGTAGCTTCTGCTTCACTGCTTCACGCAGTGCTGGCGTACCCGGCGTCGGCGTATACTTAGTTTCACCCTCCGCAATCGCCCTGTATGCGGCTTGTTTAATGTGAGCTGGAGTATCAAAATCCGGCTCTCCGGTGGTGAGATCTAAAATATCCACCCCGGCCTTTTTCAGGTCATTGGTGCGCTGTTTTGCCGCCGCGTTGGCGGAAAGTGACACGCGCTGAACACGGTCTGACAAAGCAATCGTCATGGTCATATTCCAACACTCAAGTTAAAACCGGGAGACAAAGTCAGGCTCAGGCAGGCCGAGATTTTCACGCAGCGTGCTGAATTCATATTCTTCACGGAACAACCCGCGACGGCGCAACTCGGGGATCACCAGTTCAACAAACAGCGAAAGCTGTTCTGGCATCACAGCAGGCATGATGTTGAAACCGTCTGCGCCGCCCTCTTCAAGCCAGCGCTGTAAATCATCGGCGATGAGGTCTGCTGTCCCGATCAGTACGCGGTGCCCACGCGAACCCGCAGCAATCGCCGCCAGTTCACGCAGAGTCAGATTATCGCGATACGCCAGATCGGTGAGCAGTTTCACCCGACTCTGGTTACCTTCACCGGCAGGCACGTCCGGCACTGGGCCGTCGAGAGGAAACGCACTCAGATCCATATTAAAGCGGGTAGAGAGCTGGCGGATGCCGTTATCAATGTCCACCAGTGAATTCAGTTCACGCCAGGTTTCATGCGCTTCTTCCAGCGTGCGTCCCACAATGGGCATTACACCGGGCAAGATCAGCACGTGATCGGGATGACGTCCGGCCTCTTTCACTTGTTGTTTCTGCGCTCGATAAAACGTCTGAGCCTCTTCAAGCGTGGCGGCCGCCGTAAACACGACTTCGGCGGTGGCCGCAGCCAGTTTCTGGCCGTCAGCAGAAGACCCAGCCTCAATGATCACCGGGCGACCTTGCGGCGAACGCGTGATATTTAGCGGCCCCTGTACCTGAAAATAGTGGCCCTGATGATTAACCGGCTGAATTTTATCGTTCATGAAATACTGGCCGCTGCCACTGTCTGGCTGTACCGCGCCCTCCTGCCAGCCTTCCCACAGCTTAAACGTGACCTCAAGAAACTCATGCGCGACGGCATAGCGTTCGGCATGCGTAGGCATATCGTCACGGCTGAAATTGCGCGCAACGTCAGTAGAGAACGACGTTACCACGTTCCATGCCGCCCGGCCGCGGCTGATGTGATCGAGCGAAGAAAAGCTGCGAGCCAGATTAAACGGATCGCTGAATGTTGTTGATGCCGTGGCGGCAAGCCCGATGTGGCGCGTCTGGACAGCCAGCGCCGACAGTAAGGTCAGTGGTTCAAGCCGTGCCATGGTGGAAGGCAGCCTGTAGACGCTTGTCGCCAGGGCATCCCCCACGAAGAACATATCAAACTTGCCCTCTTCCGCTTTTTTAGCGATTTCTGCCAGCCAGTCGATGTCAGTCGGCGAACCCAGGTTTTCCGTTAAGCGCCAGCCGCTGACATGGTGTCCAAGCGGCTGCACAAACAGGCCAAGGCGTAATTGACGTTTAGCTTTTCCTGAAGATGAATCAGAACTCATGGCGTAATCCCTGAGAATAATCGTGAGCTTCGGTTTCCAACAGGGCTTTTTCGATATTTTCCGCCGCGAGTGAAAACGGTAAACGGGCGGCATTTTCAGCGGGAAATATCACTTCGCGGGCAATAGCCGCGATAAGCACTTTCCTGTCACCCTTCAGGTACGGCAGTGCCAGTGGCGCGTCATATTTACGCAGCAAAGACAGCAGCTGCAGCTCCGGCTGACCGTTACCACTTTCCATGATCGACTGCACAAGCAGCCCGAAACCGACTTTCTCACCATGCAGCCAGTCATGCAGTTCTGGCTGATGGGTGAAACGGTTATGAATGGCATGCGCCACGCCCGGCGCGGGAGTTTTATCACGCATGCTGTTAGCCATACCGGCCACCGCGATAGTGGCATCGATAACTTTCATCAATGCCGGTGTGACTTCATGGCGGACGTTATCCTGCAAGGCCTGAGCACCATATTGTTCAAAAACGTCAACCGCAAGTTTAGCCGCCTGAACCTTCAGGTTCAGCGCCAGACTGTCATCGCTTTTCTGCTGATACGGGCGAAATTCATACCATTTAGCCAGCGCATCCACGATGCCGGCTTTGAGATAACGCACATCGTTTTGCACAATCACATTCGGATCGACCAGCAGCATCAGTGGCATACGTGACAACGGCTGGCTGCGCACATGACCGCCGTACTCGTTATAAATAATGCTGACCGGCGACCAGGCGGCGCAGGTTGCGGCAACCGTGGGTAGCGTCACCAGCCCGACATTGTTCAGCAGGTTTGCCACGGCTTTAGCACAATCCAGTACCCGCCCGCCTCCAATACCGAGCACCAGCGTGGCATGTTGTTCCAGCGCGCTATTCAGATGAGTCCGTATAGCGGCATCGGTGCATTCCGTAGTGAGAAAATTGACCTGCCAGCGAATACCAGCTGCTTTCAGGCTGGTCTCAAGTTCTGGATTCACCGCCCGCCACGCTTTCGGACTGGTAATGATCGCGATATCAGAGGAATGAACGGCAAGCAGCTCACCGGCGCGCGAAAGCAGGCCGGGCTGATGATAATAAGTCTGCGGTGATTTTATGGCGAACACATCGATACCCTGTATTCCGTCTGGTTAAAAAAGAACGACCCGTGATTAAACAGGAATGTGATATGGCATATATTCAATCGTTATTAACGTCATATTATGAGGATTGAAAAAACACACAAAGCTTTATATGGGCATTCTTATTAACTTATTCTCCATAGCATATATGGATTTTTGCTATGGCTCATAAACTTCTTGCTTACTACGCTGAATAAAAGAAATGATAGTGTCAAACAGGTCTGATGTAAGGCGAGAAAATAAAAAAGGCCCCACTCCTGTACCTGACTTGCTGATTATTTAATGTATCTTTCATGGCAGTATTACATTCCTGTTAATTACACTTTTTATAAGACGAGCATAATATGTCTTCGCATCCAATAGATTTTCTTTTACCTGGTAACTATTTTGGCACACCAGGAATGCGGGACATCTGGTCAGAGTAAAATCGCCTGGCGCAGCAGACCAGGGTCGAAGTTGCGCTGGCACTGGCCGAAGGTGAACTGGGGGTGATTCCACATCAGGCCGCACTGCGCATTGCGGAGCTGGCCGATGCCAGCCAGCTGAATGTTGAGGACATTGCCGCCTCCGGCATGCGCATGAAGTACTTCCTGATGCCGGTGCTTATTGCCCTGCAACAGCGATGCGGCGACGCAGGGGAATACATTCATTACGGCGCAACCACGCAGGATATCATTGATACCGCCACTGTATTGCAGCTGGCACAAACGCTCAACGTGCTCGTGCGCGATACCATTGCCGTGGCAAATGAGCTAAAAGCGCTGGCGCGTGAGCATCGGTACACACTGATGGCGGGTCGCACGCATGGCATACAGGCGTTACCCAAGACGTTTGGCTTCAAAGTCGCCGTCTGGCTGGATGAGTTTATCCGTCATCCCGACCGTCTTACGCCTCTCAGGCCACGTCTGCTGCCCGGCAATATCAGCGGTGCGATCAGTACCTATGCTGCGCCTGGCGAAACGGGCCCGAAAGTGGAACGTCGCACGCTGGCGATGCTGAATTTCAGTACGCCTAATATTGGCTGGCAGGCAGCGCATGACCGCTTTACGGAATACGCCTTAGTGGCAATGTCGATCAGCGGCACGCCGGGTAAAATCGGCAATGCACTTTACAACCTGATGCGCACTGAAATTAATGAAGTCGGGGAGCCTTTCAGCAGCGGGAAAACCGGCTTAACCACCATGCCGCACAAACGCAATCCTGCCGCGCTCGAAGGCCTCGTCAGTCTGACACAGCCGCTGCTGCACAGCGCATCGCTGATTTATCAGTCTCTGTACGTGGAGCATGAACGCGATGCAATGAGCGGGCGCACCGAATGGATCGCCCTGCCGGAGATTTCGATTTATCGGTCTGCTCAGCTGCAAAATGCCCGGGCGATTTTCTCTGGTCTGACGGTAAACAGCGCCCGTATGCTTGCGAATCTGCACATGCAGAACGGCTTGCTGTTGTCTGAAAAAGTGATGTTTGAGGTGGGCAAAAAATTCGGAAAGCAAACCGCGCATCATCTGGTTTATGCATGCTCCATGCAGGCGGCTGAAAAATGTCTCGCTTTCAAATCTGGGCTGCTTGCACATCCGGTGCTGGCGACCTGTATCACTGAACAGGATCTTGATCACTGGCTCGATCCGGCCTATTACACCGGCTGCGCCGCACAAAAAGTTGATGACGTCATCCGCTTTGCTGAGCAGTCCGGTCATCTGATTTCAACTGAGGAATGCGAAGTATGACACACCATGTCAGGCGGCTGACCCTGGACGATAAACACGAGTATCTGACGCTAATGCTGGCCGCCTATGCGCCAATCAGGGCACTTGGGATTCAGTTTGATGCTGCCACCGCCGATCTGGCACGCGTGACACAGCACCTCGCCGATCATGCTGTATTTGCGCGCTTTGATGATCAGCGAATGGTGGCTTCCGTTACCTTGCGTTTTCCATGGGGCGCACTGCCTGGCCCCCTGGGGCTACCGCATATTGGCTGGTTTGGTACGCACCCGGCTTACGCGGGTCAGAACCTCGGCAAACAATTGCTGGGCTGGCTGGAAGACAACATTCTGGTCCGGGAACTGAAAGCGCCGGCTTATTCACTCGGCACGGCCACCAGCCATCCGTGGCTGCGCGATATGTATTTAAAACAGGGTTTTCAGCCTGTGTTTGAACGCGATCTTGGCAAAGGACATACCACCCTATACCTGAAAAAAATTCTCGACGAAGAAGGCCACACCCGCTGGCTGGAACGTTATCCCTCTACAGGAGTTTAGATGTCAGACGTTACGCAAAAGCATCAGCAACTGGCGACATTTATTCAGAATTTTCGCCACCACCTGCATCGCCATCCGGAGCTGTCCAACGAAGAGTTTAAGACCACTGCTTCTATCCGGGCGGCGCTGGAGAAGTATGAAATTCGCGTGCTGGATTTGCCGCTTAAAACAGGCCTGGTGGCAGAAATTGGCGGCATTCAGCCCGGAGAGATGGTGGTGCTGCGTGCGGATATTGATGCTCTGCCGATTGAAGAAAAATCTGGCGTGGAGTACACCTCGCAAAACCCTGGCGTCATGCACGCCTGCGGCCACGACTTTCATACTTCAGCAGCGCTTGGCGCAGCGATTTTGCTCAAAGCGCAGGAAGATACCCTGTCCGGTACGGTACGCATTCTCTTTCAGGCGGCTGAAGAAACCGGTCATGGTGCTTCGGCACTGATCGATACCGGCGCGCTTGATAAGGCTGCCGTCATTTTCGGCATTCACAACGATCCCTCTCTGCCGGTAGGTGTGCTCGGCAGCAAAGACGGCGCATTAACTGCAGGCGTGGATCGGTTCGCAATCGCTATCACAGGTACCGGCAGTCACGCTGCACGTCCACATGAGGGCAACGACCCGATTATTATCGCCGGCCAGGTGATTTCTGCGCTGCAGACCCTGATCGCCCGCAATGTTCCCTCTGCGCACAATGCGGTGGTTTCTGTCACACAGATTCACAGCGGGAGCACCTGGAACGTGATCCCGGAGTCTGCCTGGCTGGAAGGCACCGTCCGCACGTTTAATCATGACACGCGAGATCTGATTGAACGCCGTTTGCGACAGATTTTAGCGGGCATTGCGGCGGCCTTTGATACCGCTATCAGCCTGGACTGGCAGCCAGGCCCGCCGTCAGTGGTCAACACAGCGAAATGGGTGGATTTCGCGCTGGCGCTCGGTAAAGACTCTGGCTTCGATGCCCGCCGCGTGGAGGCCAGCCCGATAGGAGAAGACTTTGCGTTTTATCAGCAAAAATTGCCTGGAGCATTCATTATGATTGGATCCGGAGGCCCTCATGCTCTGCATCATCCACAGTTTCGCGTGGATGATCGTGCCCTGTTTCCGACAGCGCATTATCTGTCGCAGCTGGCGGTACAAGCGCTACGCACGCTCAGTGCTGAAACAACGATCAGAGATAAAATTGCATGACACTAACGCAATCGCTGGCGAGACTTATCGTCAGTTCGGCCCCCTGCCCCCTGGCTCATGAAGCAGCCCGTGAAGGGTTACTGGATTTTCTGGCAGTAACCCTGCCCGTTTTACGCAGCACCCTTCCTGATGAAGGACTGACGATTTTGCATCAGGTTTACCGCACTGACGATCCTCCGACCCGCGCGTTACTGCTGGGGTATGCCGGCCATGCGCTGGATTTTGACGATTTCCATCCCGACTTTCGTGGCCACCCCAGCGTGGTGATTTTGCCTGCACTTCTGGCGCTGGCCTCACAAAACGCCGATATCGATGGTGCACACTTTCTTGAAGCGTATGCGATAGGCGTGGAAATGTCCGGACGCCTCGGACTGGCCATGGGGTCTCAGCACTACATCCTGGGTTTTCATAATACCGCCACGCTCGGTACGATTGCCGCCGCGGCTGCCTGCGCGCGGCTGATGAAAAGCACTGAACAACAAACGGCCGTGGCGCTGGGTATAGCGGCGACGCAATCTGCAGGTTTGCGGACGCAATTTGGCAGTGATGTTAAACCGCTGCACGCGGGTCTGGCAGCACAGAGCGCCGTCATTGCCACCCAGCTATCGCTGGCAGGCTTTCACGGCCAGCCAGACAACGTGCTGGAGAGCTTTTTGCTGGCGTATGGTGCCGGTCAGCAGCAGCCAGAAAAGCTGACTGCAGACTGGGGAGTGCCCTGGCGGATTATCTCCCCAGGCCTTGAGCTCAAACCCTATCCTACCTGCGGAGGCACGCATAGTGCCGCCGATGCCGCACGGGCACTTCGTGAGGCGTGGCTGCAAAAGGGCAACAGCCCGGACACACTGATAGCGGCCATTAAGTGCATTGAAGTTTCTTTTCCTCCGGGGGGGGACACTGCAGCGTCGGTGCGAAAACCCGGAACCGGCGTAGAAGCCAGGTTCAGTCTGGAATACGTCATTGCAGCGTGTTTACTGCGCGGGGAACTGCGCCTGGAGGATTTCACACCGGCGCCGGTGGTCGCACATATTGCAGCGCTGGCAGAAAAAGTGGCGCGTTGCCCGGACCGCTCTGCACCGCCGGACGAGCTGAATCCGGCCGCGCGTTTTCATCAGGTCACGGTGATTTTGCATGATGGCAGCGTGCTGCAACAGCGCTTCACCCGCCAGCAAAGTCTGGCCATTCCGTTTGATTTACCGGCGAAACTGCGCGTCTGTTTGCCCGATATTACAGACGCAAATCGGGCAGAGATGGTGAGGCTGAGCAGGCTGGAAAACCACGGCAGTCTGCCGCGGTTGGTTGATATGCTCTTTGCAAAGCACCTTCACGCAGCGTCGTTACAGAACCGTTGACAGAAAATGGCGAACACGGACGTTCTCCGTCTCATCGAGTACATATTTTGCTGGTCCCGACACCACAATTTTACCCTCCTCCATAAAGACGACGTTATCTGCCACTTCCCGGGCAAAGCCGATTTCATGTGTAACAATCACCATGGTAATGCCTGAATGCGCCAGCTTTTTGATCACCTGCAACACTTCACCCACCAGTTCAGGATCAAGTGCGGAAGTGGGTTCATCAAACAACATCACCTCGGGATCCATGGCCAGCGCACGGGCAATGGCTACACGCTGCTGCTGCCCGCCGGAGAGCTGCTGCGGCCAGTCATCTTCGCGACTGGCTAACCCCACCTGCCGCAGCAACGCGCGGGCTTTACTGAGTACGTGCTCACGGTTTTGCTTCTTTACCCGCAAAGGCGCATCGGTAATGTTTTGCAAAACTGTGCGGTGCGGAAACAAATTGAATTGCTGAAATACCATGCCAGTGCGACTCCGCTGCGCGGCGATTCTGCGGCTGCTCAGTTCATACAACGCCTGCCCTTTCTGCTGGTAACCGACCAGTTCACCACCAATACGGATCGTGCCGCCATCCAGTTTCTCTAAATGGTTGATACAGCGCAGCAAGGTAGATTTGCCTGAACCGGAAGGCCCGAGGATCACAGTCACCGATCCGGCCGGAATATCGAGGCTGATGTCATCCAGAACGGTATTACCGGAGAAACGTTTGGTGACTTTGCGAAATGCAATGGCTTCACCCATGTCTGGTTTCTCCTGCACTGATAGTGGGGGTGTTTACCGCGCAGGATGCAGACGCTTTCCAGGCCTTTCGTTTTACCTTGCGGTAGCTGCTGCGGCTGAAGTGTCGTTCTACGTAATACTGAATCACAGAAAGCAGTGAGGTCAGCAGCAGGTACCATAAGGTGGCAACCAGCAGCAGTGGGATCACTTCATAGGTGCGCTGATAGATAATCTGTGCAGAGAACAGCACATCCTGTAGCGAAATCACTGAAACAACCGCAGTGGTTTTCAGCTGACCGATTACTTCATTCCCGGCCGGAGGCAGAATAGCGCGCATGGCCTGCGGCAAAATGGTGTAGAGAAATATGTGTGCCGGCCGGTAACCCAGAGCGCGTGCAGCCTCGACTTGCCCGGTGCCAACGCTCTGAATACCAGCGCGGATAATCTCTGCGGCATAAGCAGACTGGTGCATAACCAACGCAATGACAGCCGCGCTGAACGGACTGATCAGGGAATTTGCGGAGGCACGCCAGATCTCACCAAACCAAGGCAGCGTAATCGAAATATTCGGGTAAAGCGCAGCAATGTTATACCAGAGAAATAACTGAACTAGCATCGGCACACCCCGGAAAAACCAGGTATATCCCCAGCTCACAGCGACCAGTACCGGGTTAGATGACAGGCGCATCAGTGCCAGAACCGTACCGCATGCAAAGCCAGCAATCACGGAAATGGCGGTGAGTTGCAACGTCATGAGTACGCCCTGAATGATTGACGGACCGGTAAAGTTTTCACCGATCACCGCCCATTCAAAACGCGGGTTACTGATCATGGAATTGCCCATAGCCAGCAATATCAGCAGTACTATCAGCGCGCTTATCCAGCGCCCGATATATTTTTTACTGATGATTCGCAGTTCTTCTGGCTGCTGCGCGTTGGTTTCACTGCTCATCCGAAGATCTCTTCATTACGTTTTGATTCTTTGACTGCACCAAAACCGATAGACCACTTATCGAGAATTTTCTGGTAAGTGCCGTCTTTGATCAGTGAGTTCAGGGAGGCCTGAACGGCCTCTTCCAGCGCCGACTGTTTAGGGAACGCCACTGACACAGGCGCATCATTAACATGAATGGTGCCGGTCAGCGTAAGCGGTTTAACCTGACTGACCTGATACGTCAGACCTTCATACGGGCCGAAAAACATCGGTACGCGGCCGCTCACCACGGCCTGCACGCCTGAAGGACGATCGGGGAAGACGGCAATCCTGATCGGCGGTTTACCCGCATCACTGCAACCCTTACTGGCTGCTTCAAGACGCCCAATCTGCGTGGTGCCTGCGCCGGCACCGATTTCCTGCCCGCATACAGCATCAAAAGAAGTGAATGGCGCAATATTGGCGTCCTTACGCGAGATGACCCCTAAGCGCGACGCATCGTAGTAACTGACAAAATCGACCTGCTCGAGACGCTTTTTAGTAGCATTAATATTGGACAGCGCGACGTCATAACGGCCGGATTTTAATCCCGGAATAATGTTGTCGAAACCGCCGGTATCCTGCCAGCGCACCGCCACACCGAGCCTTGCTGCAACGGCATTCATGACATCAATCTCACGCCCGGCAAGGGTTTTGTTGTCTTCCTGAAAAAACGTGGTTGGGGGCGTATTCGGATTGGTGCCTGCAACGATATATCCGCGTCTGGCGATATCTGGCGGAAGCTTACTTTTCAGGGTCTTATCAGCCGTGATTTGAAAGGTGGTGGAGGACGGAACACTTTCCTCCGCAGCCCATGCAGAAGAAAGGTTACCGGCAATCAGCAACGGAAGCAGTAATTTAGATAACGTCATAAAAAGCCTTTTCCTGGTTAAAACCTGCGAATATCACAAAAGAGATCAGTTAAAAGAGACAAGGTCACCAGAGAGGGTTTTATCGTAGATAATTCAACTCCTGCCCTGTCTTATGTCTGATTCTGTGGGCAGAGACCTTTTACTGACAAATGAGAATAAGAGATAAAGATTGCGGAAAAACGGGAAAGTCACGCGCTGACTTGTTGGCATTTTTAATCCAACAGACTCTGTGGGACAAATTGCTTTTACTGAAAAAGACTACCGCTTACGTGTTTCCTGATAGCACGGCCTATTTCGGGGTAAAACACACGTTAAAATCTTCCATTGGCATTTTTTTACACTGCACTTACCGATCACGCTCTGTTGCTTTGTGGCTAAACAACACGGCAAAATTCCGTAGAGTTTCACCTGCTCTATTATTGCAATGCTGAACACAGGGCATTGTGATTTGTAATTAGTAGGGCTCAGAAATTTGATACGTGCTGTGACTGGGGTTCTGCTACGGATACTTCCGAAGTAATTACCAGAGGCAGCATGCGGGCTACCTTCCGGATGATCCAGAGCAACTAGCTAGCAAAAGATAAAAACTGATAACGCTCCTCTATCTGGTTATGAAAAAATACCGCTTAAATTTCAGGATAACAGAGGGATATGTATGTCGGCCTTTCATGACTGGCTACTTGAGATCGCAAGCGGCAATTACTTTGTGTACGTAAAACGCCTTTCTGCCAATGACACTGGCGCAACAGGAGGGCATCAGGTAGGCCTTTATATTCCTTCCAGTATCGTTGAAACGCTGTTTCCTTCTATCAACCATGCGCGCGAGCTCAATCCCTCCGTCTTTCTCACAGCACATGTCTCCTCACATGACTGCCCGGACAGCATTGCGCGGGCGATTTATTATAACAATCGCCATTTTGGTAAAACCCGAAACGAGAAAAGGATCACCCGTTGGGGAAGAGGCAGCCCCCTTCAGGATCCTGAAAATACCGGTGCCCTGACACTTCTGGCCTTCAGACTTAATGAGCAGGGCATTGATAGTCCGGATGTGGACATCTGGGTTTGTGCGAACCCGGATGAAGAAGACCTCATTGAAAGTACCATCGGTGAAGTCATCCCTGGCACGCTGATATCCGGGCCAGCCGGGCGAATTCTTGGCGGTCTGTCTCTGCAGCAAACGCCTGTTAATCGCAAGTATACTATTCCAGAGCCCTGGCAGCAGCGCTTTCCTACTGGCAATGAAATTATTGAATATGCCGCTGGCCATTATGCGAAGCACTCTGTTGATCCGGATGAGCAGCTGATAGATCGCCGGCGTGTCGAATACGATATCTTTCTGCTAGTGGAGGAACTCCACGTTCTGGATATCATCCGCAAGGGATTTGGTTCTGTGGATGAATTCATTGCACTGGCCAACTCTGTCAGTAATCGCCGTAAAGCCCGGGCCGGAAAATCACTGGAACTGCACCTTGAGCATCTCTTTATTGAGCACGGTCTGCGGCACTTTGCCACACAAGCCGTCACTGAGGGTAATAAAAAACCTGATTTCCTGTTTCCGTCCGCAGAGGCTTACCACGATGCTGAGTTTCCTGCAGAAAATCTGCGTATGCTGGCAGTAAAAACCACCTGTAAAGATCGATGGCGTCAGATACTTAATGAAGCCAACAGGATCACGCCAGTGCACCTGTTTACGCTGCAGGAAGGCGTATCACTGGCACAGTACAGGGAAATGCAGGCGGAAGGCGTCAGGCTGGTTGTACCGGCGTCATTACACAAAAAATATCCGGAAGCAGTAAGGGCAGAACTAATGACGCTGGGTGCGTTTATAGCCGAACTAACAGGGCTTTATGCAAACCTGTCGTAAATAATTTCCCGGCATACTATGCCGGGAGATAAGCTCAGATCTTTGTTGCCTTATCATCATCGGCAGATACGGCCTTCAGAATATAAGGTTCAAGCAGTCTGGCAACCGCTTCAAACACCGGCACGACGACAGAGTTACCAAACTGCCGGTAAGACTGTGTATCCGACACAGGGATGCGAAAAGGCTTGCCATCAGGCTTCTCAAAGCCCATAAGACGCGCGCACTCACGTGGCGTCAGCCTGCGTGGTCGACGAGTCTGGTTTACTTCATCTACAAAGTCTGTTTCACCCACAGCCATATCCCAGCCACGGTCTATCAGAATTTCAGATCCGTCTTTGTGATAGCGGGCAGAAAGCGTACGGGCAACGCTTTCCCTGTTTTCAGGATTAACGAGGCCAAAACCAAAACCGTTCCCTTTAGCCGCGTGCTTTTTTGCGTAGTTGTAAAGATACTCCCAGAGCTTGGGTGTCAGGATATATTTACTGTCAACCACAGGCTCCAGCAGCTCGCCAAAGGACGGGCGCTGTTCCGGGTAAAAACGACTAACATCGCGCAGAGTAAAGCCCTGATGGATATTCAGATCGCGACGGAAACCCACCAGCACGATACGTTCACGGTGCTGAGGCAGGAAATGCTTACCATCGATGACTTTAGGGTCGCTTTTACCCATATCGGCGGCATCTGCGACTTCATAACCCAGCTCGTCCAGGGTCTCCATTATGACTTTAAAGGTTTTACCCTTGTCATGGCTCTTCAGGTTTTTGACGTTTTCCAGCACAAAGACAGCCGGCTTTTTGGCGCGAATAATGCGTGCTACATCAAAGAAGAGCGTGCCCTGTGCTTCACATTCAAACCCGTGCGCCCGGCCGAGTGAATTTTTCTTACTCACGCCAGCCAGGCTGAATGGCTGACACGGGAAACCGGCCAGAAGGACATCGTGATCCGGCACGTGCTCATCAATAAAAGCATAGGCCTCAGTTTCTGGCACGTCCGGTTTGTCACTGAGTGTCACTTCACGGATATCAAGATTAAACGTGTGCGCCTGCTCATCATTGAACCAGTTCGCTTTATAGGTGCGCACCGCCTCTTTGTTCCATTCACTGGTAAACACGCACTGACCGCCGATGGCCTCAAAACCTTTTCGGATACCACCAATACCGGCAAACAGATCAACGAACCGAAAGGCGTAGTCCGGATGATGCGCAGGCGCTTCTGGCAGCATTTTTCGCAGAAGTGCTTCTTCAGTGGTTGTCAGGGACTTAGGCGGGCATTTACCATTGATCCAGCGATTGAGCGTCTCGCGACTCCACTCATTTTTACCCACTTTTCTGAGCAGCTCAGCCACGTATTTCTGGTCATATATTTCCAGAACCTGACGGATGAGCTTTGTATCATTTTCCTGACGCAGTTGTTCTTCTACTGCTGCTTTCTCAAGCAGGTCCTGTGCCAGCAACTCAAATTCAGACATAATGCCTCCATAGGGTCTTATGGGTGAAACTCTATCACTCATATGACCCAGAGGGAAAGAAATAATCTGGATATTTAAACAGTGTAATCAGGAACGGCTGCTTAACCCTCAACAGCCTGATCTTGAAAAAAGACTTTCATAAAAGTAGTAAAAACACTAAACACAAAGCTCCAGCAACCCTGTCCAAATGGGTAAGTGATGTCCATTGTTTCTTAATCGCTACTTAACGCATTGACTTTGATTGTTACCCTTCTGTGTTTAGAACGAATCCGTGTCTGACCTGTTTGTATCGCCAGCGAGAGGGTTTTACCTCTGCCTGTCCTGCGTGTAAATCTCCCGGTTGCGATCCTCCTTTATGGGTGCCTTTTCGAGTACTGCTGTTTGCAGAGGGTGTACTGAAGACTGTCAGCCTGGAATGAAATCGTCCTGCTCTGCAGAAGAACAAATGCGGTGGTGCTGATATTGTGGCAGGCAGGTTTACAGCAGAGCACTGGACAGCCAAAGCAGTCAGGCAATCAGCAACAGGGGCGGGCAGATGCAACGTTCAAAAAAATGTTACTTAACCTTGTACTTTACATGGGTTATTATTGTTCTGTGGAATATCCTCTGACACTTCCATTCCCTGTTATCTGCTATTGACTCTTTAGCCTCTGTTCCCAGAGGCTTTTTTTGTACTAAACATACACTGTTTGGCTGCCAGGCATTGCACTCAGGTCTTGCTGGTGACTCCTCACCTCTGACAAACCTTCGCGCTTGCATCGGGTAACAGGCAGGCAGTGTGACTGCCAGATGTAGAATTTACACACATAACTCCCGGCCATCGTGCATCAGTCGCATCGGCTGAGCTTACATTACATGCTGATGGGTATAATAAGATAAGGATGCGGCTACACCCACCCTTTCGCTTAAAAGCTATACCTGAACTCAGATTACAGTTATTGCGCCACCTGCCAGTTGCCCGGCTAATGTGGTTAACAGGAGCCAGTATGCCGGTAACAGTGGATCGGCTCCTGATCTGTCGAAACCTGTTACATTCGTCTTGCGTCTTGGCCAAAACGACAGATTAAGACGATCGCGACCAAAAGGAATGTTTATGACATGGCAGCATCTGCGAATTGCCAGACCCGTCAGCACACTCAGCAAAAGCTGTGAGATGTACTGCAAGGGACTGGGATTAAAGAAATTGGGCGAGTTTACGGATCACGAGGGATTCAGCGGATGCATGCTGGGACAGAGCGGGTCGTCATGGCATCTGGAGTTTACATTGTGTCATGACCATCCGGTGTTGCCCTCACCTTCTGAGGAAGATCTTCTGGTGTTATACGTCCCTGAAAACGAGCGCTGGCACGCCCTCTGTAACGATATGGATAACGCGGGCTTTATCCGCGTTACCTCCTGTAACCCCTACTGGGATCACAATGGCGTGACGTTCAGGGACAGAGATGGGTACCGGGTTGTGATTCAGAACAGTCACTGGAGCCCGGGCGGCGTTCAGCCCGAAGCAGAGACGGCTTAACATGTGAAAACCCAAGAGGGGCAGCGGTAATAAGCTGGAGTCTCTCCTTCAACCATCTGGTATTGACAGGGCATGGAGTGAGCTGGCGTTGCCGTCAATCCTGACCGGCCCTGTGTATGCAGGCTTACCACAAATGCGTCGTGCGCCACTTCTTCCCTGCGCCAGATAGCGAACCGCTATGCGCAAGGTTTCGACTAACACTGAAGCATCGTCATGTGGCCTCTGTAAAAACTCGCGTTTGATGTCGTCTCCTGGTTTTTCTGCTCTGCGGGCAGGCTGACCGGTTGCATGCTCAAGTGACGCCTAATGCGATGACACAAAGATCGTGGTTTGTTGCTCAGGCGGAACGGTGAAGTGGCGCTGCATGCGTTTACTCTCAGCCGCCGGCGGCAGACCAAAGAGACGTTTAAACTCGCGAGTAAACTGCGAGGGGCTTTCATATCCCACCGCGTAGCCTGCTTCGGCAGCAGTCACGTGCTGGCGCACCATGAGCATGCGGGCCTGATGCAGACGGACCAGTTTGACATACTGCATCGGCGGCATCCTGATAACGGCCTTGAAATGAAGATGAAACGTCAGGACACTCATGTCCGCTTTGCCTGCCAGCTGCGTCAGCGTTAACGGCTCTGCATAAGCGCGGTGAATATGCCTGACCACGTTGCCAATTTTGCTGAACTGTCCTTGCAGAGCCAGCGCGGCACGCATCACGGTGCCCTGTTCACCCGTCAGCACACGAAAGTACAGTTCACGCAGCCGGGCATGTCCGAGTATAGCGGTCTCAAGTGGGCTGTTCAGAGCGTGAAGTAACCCCAGTACAGCCTGCCTGACCGACGCATCTATCTGGCTCGACATCATACTCTGTGGCGCGGCGGGCGGCGAAAATGCCTTATGCTGGTCGATCTGCAGGATGAGTTCCGCTGCAAGCTGAAAATCCAGATGGATGTAAATTGCCAGCAAGGGATGCGTGGCGGACACATCAGTCTCCATGGTAAACGGCACAGGAACTGAAACCGCCAGGTAGTGCTGTTCATCATATAAGTAGGTCTGCTGACCAAAATAACCGCGTTTGCTTCCCTGAAGCACAATAACGATACCCGGATCATAGAGCACAGGGGTTCGGGCAAGGGGCCGATCGGCACGCAGGATCCGTACGCCGGGCAACGCCGTGAGGTTATACCCTTCCTGCGGGGCCAGGGTCTTAATCAGGTCAAGCATGCCGGACATCACTGCACCTCATAAAATCAGGCAAGGAAACGAGAAGACAGGGTCTAAAAATACGCCCGTGACGAGAATACCATGCCCTCTCAACAGTTCACGGGAGTTCATGTTATGTCATCAAAAACATTTCTGATCACAGGCGTCAGCAGCGGCTTTGGTCGTGCACTGGCACGGGAGGCCCTCCGGGCCGGGCACCGGGTTATCGGCACCGTACGCAGCCGCGAAGCATGTCAGGCATTTGAAGCACTGGATGAACAGCGTGCCACAGGTCGCCTGCTTGAAGTCACCGACGCTGAGCGTATTCACGAGGTTGTCAGAGAAGTTGAGACAACGGTAGGTCAGATTGATGTGCTGGTGAACAATGCCGGTTACGGTCATGAAGGCATTCTGGAGGAGTCATCCCTTGCCGAATTGCGTCATCAGTTTGACGTCAATGTGTTTGGCGCAGTAGCCATGATCAAAGCGGTCCTGCCGGGCATGCGCCAGCGTCGTCACGGGCATATTATCAATATAACCTCAATGGGTGGATTGATTACCCTTCCCGGTATTAGCTACTACTGCGGCAGCAAGTTTGCGCTTGAGGGCATCTCAGAGGCGCTGGGCAAAGAGCTTGCGCCTTTCGGCATACATGTGACCGCTGTGGCACCGGGTTCCTTCCGCACTGACTGGGCAGGGCGTTCAATGGTTCGTAGCACCCGTACCATTGCGGACTATGACGCGCTGTTCGGACCCATTCGGGAGGCTCGGGCGGAGAAAAGCGGAAAGCAACCCGGCGACCCGGTCAAAGCGGCAGCGGCCATACTGACGCTGATTGAGAGCCCGAACCCGCCTGCACATTTGTTATTAGGCAGTGATGCCCTGGCGCTGGTGCGACAGAAACTTGTCGCACTGAATCAGGAAATCAGTCAGTGGGAGGATCTGACGCGTTCAACCGATGACCGCACGGACACTGACGATGGGAGCAGGATGCAGTAAAGAGCGGGACCCTATGGCAGTCATGGCGTAAAGAGAGGCGTAACGCATCTTTTTATTATGTGCTGCAGCGGTGTAAACAGAGTATGCACGTACACTCCCTTTTCAAATACAGGCCGCTTTAGGGCATACAGCAAAGCAAGTTTTGCCCGTGATCAGGGCCAGACATAACAAAAAATTCATTTTATCCATATAATTTTTGGGTGTTATTATCACTGCGTGGTTTACCTCTGTAACATGTAATTCCAGTCTGAACTCCTTTGCCTCTGCCTGTAGAGGCTTTTTTTTGCCTTAAGCCATGCAGGACAAGCGATGCCTTGAGGAAATATTGCATCAACGTTCTGCCGGACACGGTTACTTGGAGGTATCAACAAATCACGTGTACAGCCAGCCCGAAATCCTGTGGATAGACAGCACGGAGTCGTATGCTGAAAAACGCTCACTCATCTGGTTACTTATCGATCAATTCTGTGCGCTGCGATAAAAAAACAGTATGTATAGTGCTGCCTGCCAGCCCCTGATGCACGTTAGATATTCCACCAGATCAAGTTTTCACTGTGCTGACCACAACGGATAGTCGC
Source organism: Pantoea sp. M_9 (assembly GCF_008631385.1). NCBI lineage: Bacteria > Pseudomonadati > Pseudomonadota > Gammaproteobacteria > Enterobacterales > Erwiniaceae > Pantoea > Pantoea sp. M_9. Next base: position 229,095 of record NZ_VWUF01000002.1, read on the forward strand.
CTGGTCTCCGCATCAGCAGGGTTTTTGCCTCAGATTTTGCAGCCAGTAGCAGTCACAGTGCGTTAAACCGTAGTCGTGTAGGTTGCATCAGACGCATCAGCCAGACACCCCGGTCTGGCCGATTCCATTAACGCGAGCACTCAGGTAACCAGGTGAGGAGCTCACCTGCAGATCAGAGCCTTGTAATAAAGACCAAACCAGCTGCCGGCACTGGCCCTGCAATGTCGTTTGAACCAGGTGTATGACATGAAAATCATTACGCCGGGCGTATCAGCACTGACATGTATAGGATCCTGAAAAATCACTGTGCACGGGCTGTCTGTAAAAAACGTATCGTCACATCAGAAGAGGGATCTTGACTGCGGTATGTAAGGTCAATGACAACACGTCTTTTCTTAAGGCTCATGCAGTCAGCGCCTGCGTAATTCTGTCATCATACAAGCTAAACAGTCACTCACCGCGTTTATCCCTGTTTTCCACCAGCTCGATCCCATAATAAGATCCCTATAGAGATCCTCTAAGATCCCAAAGAGATCCCCGATCCTCTGCAGGCCGCGTCAGCTCTGCCCTGAAAGGGTGTCGCCATTGACTGTGGTATGCAACATCATGACTGAGGTATGTACTGCCATTAACTGTGGCATGCAAGTACCTTGACTACGGTATGGGTTTACCTTGACTACGGTATGCAGGTAGACTCACTGTCTGTGAACAATTGCTGGCAGGCAAAATGGCAAAGAAATCCAGTCCGTTACCGCTAAATCTCGAAGAAACCAACAAGTCCACGGGCGAGATCGTTTCACTGGATATCAACAAATCCAGCACGGTGCAGCCAGTCCCGCTGATGCGCCTGGGTCTCTTTGTTCCCACGTTGAAATCAACGAGTCGCAGCAAAACCAACCGTAAAAGCGTCACCGATGCCACCGAAGAACTGGTGCAGTTGTCTATCGCGAAAAGTGAGGGATACAACGACGTCAAAATCACCGGCTCGCGTCTGGACATGGATACCGATTTCAAAGTCTGGCTGGGTATTGTGCGTTCCATGGCTGAACACGGCGTAAAAAACAGCGCGCTTAAACTCACCTTTGTTGAGTTCATGAAAATGTGCGGGTTCGATAGCCGGCGCTCTAACCAGAAAATGCGCGATCGCATCAGCAATTCCCTGTTCAAACTGGCGTCTGTTACGTTGAAATTTCAGAACGAGACCAAGGGCTGGGTGACGCATCTGGTGAAGTCCGCCTCTTATGATGTGGTGGAGAACCTTGTCGAGATTGAGGCAGAGCCGAAGCTGTTTGAACTCTACGACATGGACAGGCGCGTGCTGCTGCGGCTAAAAGCCATCGATGCCCTGCCCCGCAAAGAGTCCGCTCAGGCACTCTACACGTTTATTGAAAGTTTGCCGCAAAACCCTGCCCCTATCTCCATGAAGCGGCTACGGGATCGGCTGAATCTGACCTCCAGCGTCTATACCCAGAATCACACGGTCAGAAAAGCCATGGAGCAGCTCAAAGAAATTGGCTATCTGGATTACACCGAGATCAAACGCGGTAATGCAGTCTATTTTGTGGTTCACCACCGCAACCCTAAACTTATTCAGCGCGCCAGATTGTCAAAGCGCGACGAAGAAGCGTTAACAGATACGCCAGCGCCCAGCGCAACGGATGAGAATTATGATGAGGTGATTAAAGCGCTGAAAACAGCCGGTATTGATCCAGTCAAACTGGCTGAAGCCCTCGCAAAATCAAAGACCTGACATCAGCTTTCACTAAAACTTGACTGCGGTATGCAATATTGACTGCGGTATGCATAGACCCCAGTGTCAGCCAGACCTGCCCTGAACGATTTATCCCTCTCCGCGTTTCTTTACTGCGGTATGCAGCGGGTATCAGTGAGGCTACTATCTTGACTGCGGTATGCGGATAACGGCAAAACGCTCCTGTATATTGACTGCGGTATGCATATTACGTTAACTGTACCCTGCACCTTGACTGCGGTATGTAACGGTTACGTACCGCAGTCAAGATGCAGACATACTCTGATGCTGTGCTCTATCGTATTATGCAGCCCTGCCTGATGGGGCCTTTTAATTGGAGCGGGTCTTAGCGCAATATTCGCCTGCGCCGCAGCAGGCCACCTGTCAGTACGCTTGTCGGTATCAACCAGCTGAATTTTCTTTTTTACTCACTGCATTTTAAGGAACAGGACACTACGTAGCCGTTTCCGGGATCATGCAGGGAAGGTTCGCGCTGTGTGCTGAAAAGCAATCGCCTGCCCTGCCTGAATGTTCAAACAGATCAACACTCTCTGAAGAGCGCATGACAGAAACGGCCTTATCAGGCATTGATCGCACACCCACAGATTTTACAGGCGGAAGAACTGCTTAATGGCACGAGTAAGTAGTGCCACGGCTTCATTCTTACCGGCGGTGTCGCTGCGTAACAGCAGAATGTGGTGGTCAGAAATGGCAGGCAGACCATCGAGGATCTGCATGCGCTCAGTGACCTTTGCCCGATCGATAACGCTCACGGCCAGACCGGCTTCCACGCAGGCATGAACCGCCTGACTGGAATGGCTCTCCAGGATAATGCGCGCGTCCCGTCCATCTGCCTCAAGTGCCGTGGTCATGGCTTTGCGATACACGCAGGGCGTATCGTAAACGGCGAGCGGCAGTGGATTGCACACAGTCAGATCGGCGTTAACCGGACCTGCCCAGACAGGGGTGGTGGTCATCAGTAGCAGGGCATCCGGAATGACCGCTTCATGCGGTTGTACCACCACCGCCATATCCAGCTTGCCGCGCGCCACCTCTTCTTTAAGCATGTCGCTGGTGCCCATTTTCAGCGCCAGTACCACGTTTGGCCAGGCGGCTGAAAACACGGGCAGAATCTCTCTGATGATCCGGGCGGCGTATTCGTCAGGCACGCCCAGCGTAAGTCGGCCGGCAAGACGGGTGCCCTGCAGCTCGGCCAGTGCTCTGTCGTGCGCGCGTAATAACTCAGCCGTTGAGGCCAGCAGGCGTTTGCCGAGCGTCGTGAGGGCCACAGACTGGTTATCGCGGTGCAGTAACCGGCCGCCCGCCACCGCTTCAAGCCGTTGAATGTGCGTGCTGACCGCGGCGGGACTTTTATAAAGGTGTTCTGCTGCCGCGCTGAATTTGCCGGTTCTTACCACAGCGTGGAACGTGCGTAACAGCTCAATGGGAAGCGTATCGGGCATGATTTCGTTTTCCTGAATCATTGCTGCAGGTTATTTTGATTTACCAGATTACACCTGCCGGTTAGCCTTTGGAAATGTGCTCAGGCGTCTCACCGGGAAAAATCATGCGTGCTCACTGGCTTTATGTTCTTCCGCTGCCGCTGCTTGAAGCGGGGTTACTGGTCTCCTGGAGTTCAGGTTTTGTCGGTGCCCGCTTCGCGATTGACTATGCGCCCGCGCTGCTGGTGGTGTTCTGGCGCTTCGCCGTGCTGACGCTGTTGCTGCTGCCTTTTGTCTGTAAAACACTGGTAAACACGCCGTTTGATACCTTACTTATCCAGGCCGGGATTGGCCTGCTGGCCATGGCAGGCTATATGGCCGGTGTGATACTGGGTATCGCGCTGGGCGTACCCGCCGGGCTCGCAGCCCTGTTCGCGGATCTGCTGCCGGTGGGAATGGCGTTGCTCTCAGCGCTGTTTCTGGACGGGCGTATTGCCTGCAGGGTCTGGCTGGGGCTGATTGTGGGATTAGCGGGCATGCTGTGGGTCATGCACAGCGTGCTGAGCCTGGGCAAGGCTCCCCTGTGGGCCTATGGGTTGCCTGTGGCTGGCATGCTCTCGCTTGCCGTGGCCACCCTGTGGCAGAAGCGCATCCCGGCTAAGCACGCCATGCCGCTGCTGCCCGGCCTCTGGGTACAGTGCTGCGTGGCCAGCGTAGTGTTTGCGATTGCCGGCAGCAGCCAGGGCAGTCTGGCTCCCCTGCCCTCGGCAGGTTTCATGCTGAGCGTGTTGTGGACGGCAACTCTGCCAACCTTTGGAGGATATGGCCTTTACTGGCTCTGCCTGCGCCGCAGCTCTGCCACACGCGTGGCTGCAGTGCTCTATCTGAGTCCGCCGCTGACGATGCTCTGGGCCTGGGCGATGTTTAACGAGCCGCTCTCTTGGCACCTGGCTGCGGGCATGGCTGTTTCCTTAGTAGGTATCTGGTTGGTGACGCGCGCGGAAACGCATACCCTGCAACATAAAACAGAGAGTACTTAACTGAATTAAATGTCTGCTAACGCCCTTTCACCGCGGGCAGAGCCTGCTAACGTCTCATGCATCTTGAAACGGACATTGAGCGAGCCGATTTATCTGTCATTTATCTGTTCAAAAACCAAACGAGTTTGTCTGATGCCTCAGCAACAGGTTAGCAAAACAGGACTCAAAACCGGGATGTTGAAAAGGTGAAATTGCTGCTGTTAAAACAGATAAAAACTGGCAGGCAATGCTGATACGCAAGAGGCAAAAACAGCTGTGCGGGCGTGGATGCACAGGCAGGCAGTATACAGCATACGATACCTCGTCGTTGCAGAGCTGGTGCCCCCTGATACAGGTTTTATGTCTGCATGCTTTCTGCTTGTGCACTTTTCGGCACGCTTTGACGGGTTTTGCAGTCAACAGACAGGCACAGACACCATGGTGTCTGCTGTTAGCCTGCGGGGCAGCCCTGCCCCGCACAGAAACTTCACAGCCCACCCAGCCCATGTTCGGCCAGCGACGTGGTGGTGTGACCGGCCACAATAATGTGATCGATCACCCGGATGTCCACCAGCGCCAGCGCCTGTGTGAGGCGAAGCGTGATGTCAATATCCGCGCGCGACGGCTCAGGCGTAAAGGAGGGATGGTTGTGACTCAGTATTACCGCCGCGGCATTGTGCAGCAGCGCCTGACGGGCCACCTCGCGGGGGGAGACCTCTGTTGAGGCCAGCGTGCCGCGAAACATCTCTTCGCATGCCAGCAGCTGATGCTGATTATTCAGAAAAGCCACCATAAACACCTCGCGCTCATACCCGGCAAGCTTATGACGAAAATAGGCCGCGGACGCCGCAGAGGAGGTGAATTTGGTCCCCGAGGGATAACGGTAATCAATGGCCAGCGCCGCTTCTGCCAGCACCTGGCTGTCGGTTGCCATAACATAGTTTCCCTGCGGGTCACGCGCGTAGAGCCGGCTGAAAAAGCGGGCACGAGAGGTGTTTTCGCAAGATGATTCTTCAGATTCCCGAGCCGGGGTGTTGAGGTGTTGCTGTGACATGTTATGTCTCCTGCTGTGCATATGATGTTTCTCCGAGTTCCGTCGCCGTGCGACAGAAACCGGCACGCAGGTACGCACCAGCAAGGGAAACGGCAAGGCCGCAGCCCAACGGGACCGGGCGCAGACGTTTAGCGTGCGGCCCTTGCGCAGTGCGGCCCGCGTGGCAGGTTTGTGCACGGCGAAAGGAGTCGGAGAATCAGCGCGGGAGATGAACAGGGCACTACCCCGGACGGAGGCTTCCACCGTCCGTCCTCAGCGGCGGCGCACGCGCCGCCAGTGCAGGCGCCGGCACTGGCCGGCTGCAGGATTAATATTGAAAGTGAAAATGAGTGATAGCGATGCAACCAGAGTCTTGCTAAGCCAGGCATGTTTGCGGAAAAACGACGCCCGGGCAACCGGGTCACCCCTTAGTCCTTGTGCCAGTTGGCTTTTCGATATGGTCTGTAGGATGAAAGAGGTAATACTATTGCAGGAGTGTCATGTCTGATTCTTATTCCTGGCGGAGACCCGCATGAGACCGATCTGCTTATGCCAGAACAATCTAGCCTGTGACGCCCGGCATCTGTGCTGCTTATGCCATTTAGCGTATGAAGCTGCTGTTCAGCAAACCGGGGTGACATTACCAATGCCGGCCGTCTGTTTAACAGCGCACTGACAGAACCTTCTCTGCCGTCGGATGGATGGTATGCCTCTGCATTGGTAACCGGTATACGTTTTAACCTTGCGACAACCGTAGCGATCGGTCTGCGGCTGCGCTTTCTGGCAAAACCACGCGTACGCGTCTTGAAGTGCGCATCGACCACTGAACAAGGCCGCAAACGTAAAATAGCTTGTGCTCACGGCCTGAAAAGCCGCAAGCCTCTGGCCATAGTCTGTTTAAACTGATCACATTCTGTATGCTCAGGTGCGGTGCACCGGGCAATATGCCTGAGGCCCCTGCTTAGCAGCTGCAACCGCTGGATAGTGCAGTCTATGTGATGGGCCTGTTGCTCAAGACGTGTAGGATCAATGGCCGTGCGGCCATCTTTATTTAACATCGTCGCAATCTCATTGAGCGTAAATCCCGCCACCTGCCCCATCGCGATAAGATCAAGTGTGCGGAGCACGCTTTCAGCGTACTGTCTTCTCAGACCACGGCGACCAATTGGACGAATTAATCCTATCTTTTCATAAAACCGCAACGTTGAGGCTGGCACACCGGCCCGCTTCGCTACGTCTCCTATATCCAGTTCTTTCATGGTTGACTTGAACCTGAGATGAAGTTGCACACTGCACAGCAGCTTACCATCTTTGATCAATGAGGCTCTGACAAATGAATTTAGAGATCGTCGCTCAGGCGACCGTAGCAGGTATCGGTGCAACGCTTACGATGGACATCTGGTCGCTGTGCCAGCGGTACCTGTTCAAGGTGCCGCCGCTGCAGTATGCGCTGGTGGGCCGCTTGTTTTTAGGGTTATTACGGGGAAAAGTCAGACACAACACCATTTTGACAACCCCTCCAATACAAGGAGAAGGACTTGCCGGCTGGGTCATTCATTATCTCACGGGCATCGCGTTTGCCTGCATACCCGTTGTACTGACAGGGACGAGCTGGTATCACGAGCCTGAAGTATTCACGGCGGTGTTTACCGCTTTCCTGACGCTGCTTGCACCGTTTATGATTCTTCAACCTGCGTTGGGTTTTGGCATCGCGGCAGCACGCACCCCGCATCCCTGGCGGGCGCGCCTCTTTAGTGCCTTGTCGCATCTGGCGTATGGGTGCGGGCTTTACATCACGGCGCTCGCGTGGGTTCACTGTGCGCACTTAAGTTAAATGGAAAACGCGGGTGTGTTGCAGACCTCACCGCAGATCGAAGCATCGGTCAGCGGTATATTTTCAAAGGGCTACTTGCAGGCTCTCTAAAAGACAGGCCAGCGAGTCTACCGGGCCTGCGTGCTGCTGGTCTGAACGGGTCTTATCCCAGGGCATGGCATCGTCGAGGCAGAAGTCGCCTGCACATGTCATGGCTATCTTTTCGTTCAGCAAGCCTACCGGGATCCAGATATAAGGCATATCGCGCAGAAGGTTCGGTACGGTTGAGCCGCATACTGTACAAAAGTCAGTGCGGTAGCCCGTGGGCCTGGACCAGGAGGCAATAGAGGTTGCCCCTTTCACCCAGCGAAACGCATGGCTGTTCACGATGGTCGCGAGATTGTAACCTGTGCCGCTCTGTTTTCGGCAAAGCGAGCAATGACAACGATAAAAACGTGCAGGGTTAGCGGTGAGTTCAAATTCGACTGTGCCACACAGGCAGGATCCATTCATTTATTATTCTTTCACTGCTGATTGAAGAGCTACACATAATCATCTCTCGGGCATCCAGACAAGCTTTCGATGAGTTCAGTTCACGAGACTTACGCTGACTGCTATTGATTATTCGCTTACGGCCAACCGCTTTATATCACAAGCGGACGTGTATCTGCGGAGTTCATGCTGAACATAGAGACTTAGGCACAAAGACAGACCCCATGCAGAACAGGGCTGCTGCAAAAAATGCTTACCCTGTATCAAACGCCCCTATCCTCTTTTTATCGGGATTGCCGGTATGCAATTTAACCTCGTACACCCGGCTACAACGCTTGTCTCTGTACACTCTCCTGCCCGCGATCGGCCCCCTGTATCTGCATTCCTCCTGCATCTGTTTTTTTGTGATAAAAAAAGCGGAGAATTGATCCTGCCCTTGAAGTAGGTAGACTGGTCTACCTACTCTCATTTCAACAGGGCTAAACATGACAGCGTTATCTGCAGACTCTGAAACCGCCTATGACAAACTGCTCGGTGCAGCGCGCGTGCTTTTTTACAACCATGGCATCAACGGCACGGGCATTGACGCCATTGTGAAAAGAGCCGGCGTGGCGAAAAAAAGCCTCTACAACAATTTTGCCTCTAAAGATGAACTGGTAGCGGCTTATCTCAGGGTACGCCATGACGAGTGGCTCTCGTTGTACGAAAACAGGCTGAACGACACCACAACGCCCCGGGAGCGGGTAATGGCAGTATTTGCGGCTTATGAAGATCATGCTGAATATGCTTATGAAAACGGTTTTCGCGGCTGCGGCCTGCTGAATGCGGCGGCAGAGTTGCCCGCCGGGGCACCGGGACGACAGGCTGTGCGCAAGCATAAAGAAGAAGTGGAAGCGATACTGTGTGCGCACCTGACAGAACTCCTGCACGGAGAAGCTGAACGCGCACGCGACATGGCACGGCATTTTGCCTTTCTGCTGGAAGGCAGCATGTCGCGGGCCGGGCTTGAAGGGAACAGTGGCTGTGTAACGCAGGCCGGTAACATGGCCAGACGGATGATGGAGGGATACTGATGCGTTCTGAACAACGCCCTGCCGGCATAGCGGGTGTGCTTATCGCTGCGGTTCTCTGGGGAACCACTGGCACAGCGGCAACCTATGCCCCGGACCTGAGCCCGCTGGCCGTGGGCGCGGTAGCCATGGGCGTGGGGGGATTGCTGCAGGGGCTTATCGCGGCCACAATGATTCTCCGTCAGCGCGTTCTGATTCGTCAGAACCGGCACTTTCTGATTACCGGCGCCGTGGCCGTGGCCATTTACCCGCTCGCGTTTTATGCTTCCATGCACTCTGCCGGCGTGACGGTGGGTACGGTGATTTCCATCGGCTCTGCACCCATTCTGTCCGCCCTGATCGAATACCGCCTTGATGGAATTCGTCTGACGCGGCAGTGGATGTGGGGCGCTGCCGTGGGTGTCACAGGCATGGGATTACTCTGTCTTGCCGAAAGCAATGGAAGCAGTACCGCTCATCCCCATGCCCTGACCGGTATCGTTCTGGGCCTGCTGGCCGGCTTTACTTATGCTTTTTACTCGTGGTCAGCACGGCGACTCATGCAGGCCGGCATAACCTCCCGTGCCGCGATGGGCGTGACCTTTGGTGCTGGCGGTCTGTTGCTTATGCCTGTGTTCCTGATAACAGGCGCCCCCCTTCTGACGGCCTGGAACAACGCTGCGGTGGGTCTGTATATGGCACTGGTGCCGATGTTTCTGGGCTACCTCTGCTATGGCTACGGGCTGGCGCGCATTCCGGCCAGTATGGCCACCACCCTCACGCTTCTGGAGCCGGTTGTTGCTGCGCTGCTGGCCGTTCTGCTTGTCGGTGAAAGGCTCCCGCCTTGGGGATGGGCAGGCGTGGGCCTGATTGTTGCATGTCTGGGTATCATCACGGTGCCAACTGAAAAGCGCACGTTCAGCCTGCGCCGGCAACGCAAGGCGACGTGCGAGATTGCCGACAGGAGAAAACCCTGACAGCACACTTTTTCTTGTCGGCTTGCGGTGCAGGCGTGGGCTGCAAAGCGTGAAATGTTATCGCCTGCCTGGCGATCATCTAACCCCCCCAGGCGAGCCTGAGATGATTATTGGTCAGACGCAATCCCTTTAGGTTTCGCTTGCGAGAGAGTCTGGATACCCGCGTTCTGAGAATACGCCCGGTTATCCTTGTCACCCATTCGGGAGAATGAAACCGGTCAAGACATTGCGCTGCCAATCTGGATTGAAAATAATTCAGATCGGCAGCGCAACGTCTGTAGATTTTCAGGCGGCAGGCCGCACTGAGCGCTTCACCGGATGCTGTTCTGTGACGCAGCAGCCGCTACGTGCCCGGATCTACCCTTTCAACTGCCGGGCGAGATAAACAGCACGTAATTCAGGAAACAGATTTACCAGGCGTGGATAAAGGCATGTGAATTTTCCACGCGCGTCATAACTTTCCTGCGCTTGGTAACCCAGAGGGCACTTAAAACGTCAGTGTAGCAATACTGCGAAGCCCGAAAACTTAGGGGAGTGTTAATCCTTTTTTTTGCCCCTAGCCAGTCGTTAGTGAATCTCTCCATGTCACAAGCCCTGCCCCAAAAACTTGCGAGAAACAGTTTAAGAAATGCAGGCACTTTTGAATGAGGCGTATACGTTTCAAAAAAGGAGTACTGAATTGTTTCTAAGTACCTAGAGGCAGGCGCTTCACAGAACACTCTGCAGCGGCAAGTGATGTCATGCCTTTTCATTGACCCCATTAAAGTACCGACGCCTTAATAAAGCTTTTCTGCATACCAGACCATTCAAAAAAAGAATGGAATATGACTCTGCCTCACCATGCCGGAATAATACGGATCCGGCCGGATACGCTAATCTCCCGCCCTGCGTAGACTCTTTTTTGATTTTTGCAAAGTTTATTTTTTCCTCCCCCTGTTGAAAACCACGCCCTCTCCGATAACCCCTGTTATGCACCTACGTATCAAAAAAATAACCAGCCTGTCCGTCTGACTGCGCGTCTGTATCACGCCCGGTTTCTGTTGGATGTTGCCGGTTTGTGTCATCAGTCAACGTGAACGGAAGCTTGTGATGAACAACATCATACCCGCGATTAATTCAATGCATGCAGCGCCTCATCAGAGTGAGGCTGGTGCTATTTATCCCTTCATCTTACCGCCAGAACAGCCTGCCATAGCAGGTCCGGCGGGGATCCGGTACGACTTCAACGACGGCGTACGGGTACTTTTGCCAGAAGGAAGCTGGCGCGTGATGATACTGGATGATGATTCCGACAATATTCTCTTCAGCTGTGAAACGGGCGCGGGCTGGGTGACCTCTGCGAAAAAATATTATGTTCGTTTCCGCATTAAAGTCTGGCGCAGTGCTGAGATACAGCCCGTGCTGGATGAAACGCTGTCACTGACCGGGCGCGACGTCCTGATCTCGTTTCCCAGTGGCACACTGGGCGACCTGCTGGGCTGGTTTCATTACGCTGAACGCTTTCGTCAGCTGCATCAGTGCCGGCTGGAGTGCGTAATGGCGCAAAACCTTATTGATCTGCTCAAAACGCAATATCCGGACATCTGCTTTTCAGCACCGGATACTGCCTCGCCTCGCCTGCCCTATGCCACCTACCGCATCGGGCTCTTCTTTGGCGGCAATACAACGCATCAGCCACTCGACTTCCGCCAGACCGGCTTTCATCGTATCGCAGGGCATATTCTGGGCGTCGACCCGCGGGAAGAGGCACCGCGCCTGAATCTCAGCGCCCCCCGCACGATTTCTGAGCCCTATGTGTGCATTGCGGTGCAGTCCACCTGTCAGGCCAAGTTCTGGAACAACGGACATGGCTGGGCCGAGGTCGTGACACACCTTAAAAATCAGGGATACCGGGTGCTCTGCATAGATCGCGAAGCGCGTACCGGGCAGGGATTTGTCTGGAATCACATCCCCTACGGCGCTGAAGACTATACCGGCAATCTGCCCCTTCAGCAGCGTGTTGACCTGCTTCGGCATGCCAGCTTTTTCATTGGTCTTGCCAGCGGTCTGTCCTGGCTTGCCTGGGCGTCACGCATTCCTGTGGTGCTGATCAGCGGCTTCAGCTTGCCTGGCGCCGAATTCTTTACCCCCTGGCGGGTGTCCAGCAGTCACGGCTGTCGCGGATGCTGGGACAGCACGCACGATACGTTTGATCATCAGGATTTTTTCTGGTGCCCCCGCCATAAGGGCACCGACAGACAGTTTGAGTGCACACGTCTTATCACAGGAAAACAGGTCTGCGGTGTGATTGACCGATTACATGCGCAGTTACAGCACGCCTGAACCCCTTTACCGCAGGGCGAGGATCCGCCCGTAAAAATTAAGAGAGAAACGGAAATGAATAAAGCATACAGAATTGTCTGGAGCGCGGCACGTCAGGCATGGATTGTGGCGTCTGAACAGGCAGGAAGTGGCGGGCGTCCGTCGTTAGCTGTTAAGCGGTCAGCGTGCGCCATGGTCATGCTGACAGGCCTGGTCTCACTGTCAGCGCAGGCTCAGGATTATGTGGGTACCACTGTCTCCGGGCCAGGGGTGTCGCAAACGCTGGTATTTGGAGACACCTCAGACAATGTGCTCTTATCCAACAATGCCCAGCAGTATGTCAGCAGTGGCGCGATAGCCACCCGAACACAGGCCACAAGCGGCGCGGATCAGACTATCTATGACGGGGGGTATGCGTCATTTACCACGGTCAGCGGGGAGAAAACGTTTCAGTATGTTCAAAGCGGCGGAAAGGCTGCCGGCACCGTTGTTAATAGTCAGGGCCGGCAGTATGTTTATGCCGGCGGCACTATAACTAATACGACATTAAATGAGGGCGGCAGTCTGATACTGACGCCAAAAACCTCTGCATCGGGCATCGTTATTATGTCGCGCGCGCGGGCAGACATTTTTGGCGCTTCCGCTGAAAATGTGATGCTCAATACCAGCGGATATCTGAGTGCAGAGGGTGGTGCCGTAGTGACCGGTATTACCCAGCAGGCAGGCGGTACACTCAGCGGCGACACCAGTGCGACGCTGTCTGGTATAAACCGCCTGGGTGAGTTTGCCATCAGCCATGGTGTAGCCCAAAACCTGGTGCTGGAAGGTAACAGCGTGTTTTCTGTGTTGTCCGCCAACAGCCTGAATAATACAACCCTGGGTTCAGGTGCCCGCACATTGGTATTGGAGGGTGGTACGGCGCATGCCACCCGCATAGCAGAGAATGCCCAGCAGATTGTTTATGCTGGCGGCCAGACAGACGGCACGCTTATAACCAGCGGTGGCCTCCAGACCATCAACGCCGGTGGCGTCGGCGCCTTTTCAACGCTCGACGGTGGGCAGGAGAAAGTTGAAGGCCTTGCAATCGGCACCTCAGTTAATCAGAACGGGACTCAGACCGTAAACGCCGGGGGTCTGGCTGCTAACACCATTCTCAACACCACGGGCATTCAGGATGTCTACGGTAAAGCTACGTCTGCGCTCGTGAATGTCGGTGCAACGCAATACGTGCAAAGCGGCGGGCAAGCCGATGCGACCACTGTGGCTGGCGGGGTGCAGTTTGTTTCTGCAGGCGGTACGGCAACACAATCTGTTATCAATGCAGGTGGTCAGCTCAATACTTACGGCAATGTCATCTCCGCTACACTTAACAGCGATGCGCAAGCCTTTATATTCAGCGGCGCAGCATCAGACTCAACCATTATCAACTCGGGTGGGTCAGAACACGTGCTTTCAGGCGGACTGAGCACGGCAGCTACTCTCAATAAAAACGGTTACCAGACCGTGGATTTCAATGGCAGAGTCGTTTCAGCCACTGTTGCAGGAGGAATGCAGCAGGTGTGGGGATCGGCGTCAGACACCACGTTACTGTCTGGTGGGGTCCAGTACGTCAATGACGGCGGCATCGCTAAAAATACCCTTATCACCAGTAATACTGCCCAGGGTGTAGGCGGCCTGGCCAGCCTCACCACGATTGAGGCACAGGGTGCGCAGTATGTGTACAGCGGAGGGCGCGCAAAGGGTACCACGGTGAAAAACAGCGGGCTCATGAACGTACAGAGCGGCGGAATGGCATCCGGCACCCTGATACAGTCCGGCGGCACGCTGTATGCCGATCAGGGTTCAATCATCACTGATGTTTTACTGGATACCGGTGCGTCGCTAAAAACCACAACAGGCGCCACACTTTCCGGTACTAACACACTGGGTGCTTTTGCGGTGAGTGCGGGTAAAGCCAGTAATGTACTGCTGGAAAACAATGGCTACCTTAATGTGGAAACGGGCGGATCATCCCTGAAAACCGTGCTGAACCGGGGAGGCTGGGAATCGGTTGGCGGACTGGCAACCGGGACAACGGTGAACAGCAGTGGTACCCAGTCTGTCCGTCAGGGCGGCATCGCCAAAAATACGCTCGTTAATTCAGGCGGCGGGCAGTATGTCGAAGGTACTGCCATCAACACCACCGTGAACGCAGGCGGTCAGCTCTGGGTCTTTGACGGCGGCACGGCCTCTCACGCACTTATCAAGCGGGATGCGCTTTTAACCGTCACCAGTGGCGGCACTGCAACGGATACCGTTGTCAGTGAAGGCGGTTTGCTGAATATTGCAGATGGCGGCGTATTGACGCTGGCAAACAATACGTTTGTGAACGATGGTATGACGACCTACGACACCAGCACCCGCGCCTCACTGAAAACCAACATTACCGGCAGCGGGCAACTCACAAAAAATGGCATAGGCACTCTCACGCTGGGTGGCCATTTTAGCCAGTCACAGGTGAATCTTAATAATGGCGCCCTGGTGATGGACGGGTTGCAGGCCAGCACCACCATCATTGCAAAATCCGGTACCACACTGTCCCTGGTCAATAACACCTCGCTCACCGGTATCATTGATCCCACAGATGTGAACATCGATAAAAGCAGTACGTGGACCATCACCGGGGATTCTCTCGTGGACGCGCTGACACATGCAGGTACGATTGTGTTCGCCCCATCTTCAGGCGCTTTTATTCCGCATACTCTGACGGCTGCAAGTCTCTCAGGCAAAGACGGCACCATTACGCTTAATACCCTGGCCGGCAACAGCCAGTCACTCACTGACAAACTGATCATCGATGGCGGCAAGGCAACAGGCCGCACCAATCTTCGGATCCTGAACCGGGGCGGACTTGGCGCGTTGACCACCGGCAACGGCATTGGGGTCGTGCAGGCAGTGAATGGCGCAACCACTGAGACAGGAGCGTTTCGCCTGAGTCAGCCTCTGGTTGCTGGCGCTTATAACTACACGCTTTACCGCAATGTCGATGAAAGCTGGTATCTGACGTCGCAGCAAATCCCGGCATCAGCTACCGATACCGGTATTAAACCCGGCACAACGCCTGGTGTCTCTCCGGTGACTACACCTGCCACGGTGAACTATCGCGATGGAATGTGGAGCTATGCAGCCCTGCCCTCACTTTCGCTTGACTACGATCGTCTGATGGCGGGCTCAGCTGACACGCGCTTCCACTATGCTGCTGACAGCCGCGTATGGGGACGTATCGAAGCAGGCCATCTGCATCATCCTGACAGCGGGCGCCTCACAGACAATAGCGTGCCGGAGAGCAGCAGCGCCTACAGTTTTGCGCAGCTCGGCGGTGACCTCTGGCAGCGTGAGGGCGCGAATGCTGACTGGAAAGCCGGTATGTACGGCGGAGTAGGCCTGATGCGCAGTGATGTCTGGCGTGACGGTGGCACACACGCGGCGGGCACCGACCGTGATACGGTCTATTCCGTCGGGACCTATCTGTCAGGCCATACGCAGAGTGGGTTACGTCTCGACGGTGTGTTACAGGCAAGTCATCACAGCCTCTCTGTCGCCTCAAACGACAGCACGCGACTTTCCACACACGGCACAGGCTGGCTTGCCTCTGCAGAAGTGGGGCAGGCATTTGCCCTCACGGATAAGTTCGCGCTAGAGCCCCAGGTGCAGTATACCGTGCAGGGTCTGAACCTGAAGGATGGGGAAGACAATGCGGCAGCGGTCAGCTGGTCAGACAGCCGTCGTCAGGCGGTTCGGGCAGGGGTGAAACTCAGCACACCACTGGATACAAAGCAGACCATAGCCTGGTGGGTGACGCCCTCTGTCATGCAGACGTTTAACGGCCACAGCGAAGTCTCAGCAGCGGTGCCGGGTGTAACCGGGTCCGAAGCGTCGTTCCGAAACACGCTGTCAGGCACTGGTGTGGGCATTAATGGCGGGGTAGATGCGCAGATCCGTCAGAACGTTACGCTGGGCGTGCAGACCGGATGGTCTGACTCGCTGCACGGCAGCGAGTCAGGTGGCTATTACGGCACAGTGAAACTGGGCGTGTCATTTCGGTAAGTCTGTACACAGTGGCTAGCTAATGACCTGCCAGCGTAGCAAACACGCTTGCATATTGGCATCCGGAAGCATCTTGCTTCCGGATGTTTATGCGTCAAGGGGGCTTGAGCAGCCATAAGATATAAATGTAACTTACGCGCGCCCATTCTTTAAATTTTCAGCTGGCACAGAAGAGAGTGGCTTGCTGTTTTCCCAACGATACTGACTCCTGCCTGACACAGCGCTAGATACTTACCTGTTATTTGTATTCCGGTCAGGCAATCCCTGCCAATATAAACCGTCAGCGCCTTCGCTTTACTTTCATTTGCAAAGACACAACAAAATCCGCGCAATTTTTAGCTATCACTCTTTTATTTAATCAAACTATAAAATAGGAATATATTTTTCATTTTTATTGCTGGAGATGCGGTTTTAGCATCAAAATTTATGAACAACTTATGTCGTGCGCGAAGCATTAATCAATACCTCGCGGTAACTAATGGTGTGGCAGACTGTTCTTTTGACCTAAATGCCAAAATCAAAGTTAATAAATTTGGAAAAAATAGTTTTAAATCAATATCTTATGGAATAAAAAGATTTCTGAAGTAAGCTCTTTCTTTTTTNTTATGACTAAATTTAGCTTTTGAAATCTTTCTTTCGAGATTTTTCGGTAAATGGTATCGTTCCCATCCAGCGGATTCAAAGAAGTTTCCGGATGTAACTACATACTTAACTCTAAAAAATCCTTAAGCGAATAATTATTCATATTATTTGAATTATCTCACTCACAGCGAAAGGCGCTCTCATGTACACAGCAAAGAAATATTATATCAGCGATCACTATCCACACGGCGTGTTATTACATTGTAGTAACTGCCCGCACTTACCAGCAATTGAGCAACGGACGTTTATTGGCAGTTGCTATACGGTGAATCAGGCGCGTACCGTTGCCAGTATGCATTTCTCAGGTGTCAGCGAATGTCCATTCTGTCTTGATGCCGCCCTGCCCTCCGTGCAAAAGGCACCGCGTACAAGTAAAGCCAGAACGGTAGTTCTGACACCGCCTAAAAGGCCTGAGCGAAAAGTACCGGAAAAAAAATACCAGCCCGTTAAACATTTAAGCACATGGCGATAATAAGATTGATTATCATTCAACTAAAGAGACAGGTAATTTCAGTAGAGTGAGAATAGAAACATGCATGCTTTTAGTTATCTTCGCCTGAAGCGAACGTTATTACGGGCAACTTAGCGTCCCCTTATAATGTTAATAAGCGATAGCACGACTGCAGAAGATCGAATGCCTAACGTTTTGTTCCTTTTTAATCCTGCAGATGTCAATTACAGACACCGAGCCCGGTCACCATCGGGCTGGATGTCTGAAAACGCCTGCAGTGGTCAACCAGAGAGTAAAGGTTTAATTCTCATGCCAGACCTGACAACCACTTAAGCACTGCCACTGTCTGCACCTGACTGAAAATGTTCACACGACAAGGCATTCCGCTTCAGGGGCACATATTGCGTAATATATGTCTTCCGCTAAGTTGATGCTTTAACACAGCCAGAATGTGTCCGGCGATGAGAAGCGCAAGCGTCATGCATGCAAGAACGTGCACCTTGTTAAAAAACGTAATGATGCTCGCATTATGCAGGGGTTGCGGCACGTGAAACATATGGAAGACATCGATAGCATGATTCATCATCAGCACGCCTGTTATCAGCACTACACTGATATTTGCATACAAAGCCAGATGTCCAAGATGCGCAATTTGCTGTTCTCGGCGGGTTAACAGACTTTCTGCCGGGCTGCCATGTTTAAAGAGGTACCATACCCGTAGTATAAAAAACGGGATAAATACTGTTGTCAGCGAAACGTTAAAAAAACCTACCCACTCTTTAACAGGCAGCGCGGGATGAAAAAATGCCACATAAAATCCGCTCAGGGTTGACCAGATTATAATGATGGCTGAGAGCCAATGTAAAATGATTTGCTGTGTGCTGTATTTCATTTTGAAAATCCGTTTTGAATTTAAAGCTCACAAACTGCTACAGGTGCGCACGCGCCCCGTACAAGCCTGCGAGAAATAGAAGTAAATAAATGTACAGTTAAGAATATGCTGTAAGCATGAACAATATGGATAAGTGGTTCGGGCTTAGCGGCAAAATCATATCCAGACACTTTTTAAATAACAGTAAGGAAATTCCTGATTATCAGCGCCTATCTGGAAACTCGCCAAAGGGCTTATTTTCAATGGTATAAATAAGCAGCATTCATTTAAACAATGAATACAAAATATTCAGCTACCTCGGAAATTGGTGGTCTGTTCTTTTGTTGAGATTTCGCCTGTTTCACACCTTGTCAGACTTTACATCATGTCTTTAGGCTTTATCTCTGGATATCAAAACGTTAAGCGCTCGGAAATGTCCGTTTGGTGGAAGGCCACCCTAAATTGAGTGCTGGTTAAAAGGCTTAATAAAAGCTATCTGCCGGAGTTAGCAACACTTTCAGATTAACCCGGTTTGTATATTCATCACTGTTTCGATGAGCTGATGCGATTGATCGATCGCCTGACTGAGATCAGGCCCGCTGACCTGATGATTGAGTGAGGGCAACAGATTTCTCAGGGTTATAACTCAACATTCTGGGGGCTTAGATTAGGTGCATAAAATAGTGTCTGTAAAGGGCTGATACGGTATAGCTTAATCTCTGAAAACCCGCGCTTGCGGGTTTTCAGGCTTAATCAGGCAAAACTGAACAGAATGAGGTTGGCAGGAAAATATCCTTGATAACGTTTCAAAGCCTGCCGAACAGCGTGACTATGCATCAATCACTTCTCGCGCCTGGCGCCTCGCATCAAACGTTGCAGTTTCCGCTCCATCTATAATCACCCTTCCGCATGTCAGGCAGTGACTTCCTCTTACGGCGAGCACAACATTTTCGAGATCATTTATATCCATGCATACATCACGTGTACCGTTTGACTGCTCCCCGCCCTAAAGGGCGGGGATTCCCACGTCAACGCAACCTACCTAAGCCGCATTACGCGGCTTTAGGGTTTACAGTCGCTCCGTGGGCTAACGCGGTCAGCCCGACCGCTTTTATATTCTTCGCGGCGTTTACGTCACGATCATGATTAGCCTCGCACTCAGGGCAGATCCACGAACGAACGTTAAGCGCCATCTTTGGCATGGTATAGCCGCAACCGCTACAGCGTTTTGAGGACGGGAAAAACTGGTCAAGGGCGACCACGGATCGCCCCGACCATTCGCCCTTATATTCAAGCTGGCGCACGAATTCACCCCAGCTTGCGTCTGCTATCGCTTTGGATAGCTTCGGGTTGCGGATCATATTCTTCACTTTCAGGGATTCGACACAAACAACCTGGTTTTCGTTAATGAGTTTGCGGGATAGCTTGTGCAGGTTATCCAGGCGGCAATCAGCAATTTTCGCGTGAATGCGGGCGACTTTGGCGCGGGCTCTGGCGCGGTTCTTTGAGCCTTTTTGTTTCCTGCTCAAACGGCGCTGTAGCAGGGCTAATCGCTTCGCATATTTAGCGGTATGGCGGGGATTGCCGGTTTTGAACCCGGTATCGGTGACGAACAAATCTTTTAAACCAACATCAATGCCGACCGTGGACGCGGTGACCGGCAGTGATACAGGTTCAAACTCGCAGAGGCACGAAACAAAGTAGCGCCCCGCTGAATCTTTGGACACGGTGACGGTAGACGGCACGGACGGCAAAGGGCGACTCCAGCGCACGTCTAAAGGCGCTTTGCTCTTTGCCATGTACAACTTGCCGTCGCGGTATTCAAACGCGGCATCCGTCAGCGTAGCGGCCTGTTTATGGCGCTTGCTTTTGAATGTCGGATACTTTGCCCGACCTGCAAAGAAGTTAGAAAAGGCGGCTTGTTGGTGGCGCAGGGCTTGCTGTAGTGGCACGCTGGAAACGTCATTGAGCCAGGCAAAATCTGGCTCTTTTTTCAGTGCGGTTAGTCGTGCGCTGGCTTGTGTATAGCCGATCTTCTCTTGCCGTTCGTAATAAGCATCGGTGCGCCAGCGCAGGATGCTGTTATAGACAAAACGCACACAACCGAACGTTTGAGCCAATAACTCAACCTGATCGGGTGTTGGATAGAATCTGTATTTATATGCGCGTTTCATGCTTTACATATTACGGCGCATTATGTAAGAAGGTCACGGAATGTTACGCAGTTACCGCGCTTATATCCCCGCCCGATTGGGCGAGGTCTTACGCGCAAATTGATAAAAACGACTCTTATTGGCATCCTGGGCATCGCATAACTCTCTCCCTAAGTAATGTCTATATAACAACAATAGCTAAGGATGTTAAGTGTGTGTAACTGATTTCTTTATTTTGCATGCCGAAACAGCATACCGTTGCTTTAAACAAACAGCATTGAAGACGCGATGACGTCATATCCTAAGATACCTTCAAATTGAGTTTAGCTGCAGATAAATCAGGTTCATCGCAAGCATAAGCAAGCTCTCTCCTTTGCCTCACGGCTAAATAAACAGGGAGTATCTGCCTTTTTCAGGTCCAAAGCTGACTTTTACTCATGATAAAATCGCCTTAAAATGTAAGAGGCAAATAATGAAATTTGACAAGCAGGATTTTTTAATCAGATTTGCAGGCAAACCTAACCGGTTGTACCACCTTTCCTTTCTGGCTTATGCAGCAGTCATTTTGTGTGGGACAGCAATGCTGGCGCTGTCAGGCCACAACAACGTAGTGTCAAAGCCATATGTATATGTGGTTTTTTTCACGGCCCTGATGCTGACATGGTTTATTGAAAAATCGTTTCGTACACAGCCGCTGGAAAAACATGTCACTGCGTTCAGGCTGGGCCTGTTTCTGTTGCTCAACGCGCTTTTTGTCATGCTGGCAGGGGGACTTGAACTGGTTGTGCTGGATCATGCCATCCTTGTTTCATCTCTGTTGTTTGTGCCGTCCATGATAATGATAATTACAGCATGTAATCATTTTATTACCTATATCAACGTGAGCTACAAGTCTGCCGTAGACTTGTCCCTGAATGATGAGCTGACAGGCCTGCCTAATCGTCGTTACCTGAATCTTATTTTCCGGGAGCTTGAAAACAAAGCCGGCACCGTGTGTGCACTGGATATCGATCACTTCAAACGCATTAACGACACCTTTGGTCATGAGACCGGCGATAAGGTCCTGACCACACTTGGACTAATCCTTAATAACTTCATCAGCAACGATGTATTCATTGCACGGTCAGGCGGCGAAGAATTCTGTCTTGTCCTCTCCGACAGGATTGATGCAGAAGTCACTATCAGAGCCATCAAGGCAGCGCTGACGGTGCCCTATAATCAGGATATCAGTATTACGATCAGCGCAGGCGTGGCCCGTAAGCGCAGAAGCGAGCCTTGCAGTGAGGCGCTGATTGCGGCAGACGATGCTCTGTACCGGGCTAAACGGGCAGGCAGAGACTGCGTAGTCACAGCTCGTTAATGCGGCTCATCCATTCGATGCCTGGGGCGCGGGCAGCACTCTCTGGCGTATGATATTTGCACATTGACATCTGCCTCTGCGCGCGAAGTCGTTGCTGTATGTTATTATTGAATTGTGAATGCGAGGCGGCAACGTGGCCAATACCAGGGCAAGCGTGAAGGCCGCCTCGCAGACCCGTGTCATGTTTGCGCTCAGTAAAGGTCACCTGATTTGTGCGTCGTGCTGAAATTGCCGCTCTTTGTTCAGCAAGAACGGCAGTGCCGGTGTAACAGGAGAGCTGGCTCACAAAACCCCTTACGCATTTCAGCGTCATGCTTATCTCCTCTCCCGCCAGAATGTGAACCCGATCATCGCAGATGCGCCAGATTCAGCGCACTGAGCAGCCAGGCTTTGAACGTATCCCGGGCAAAATGCGTTTGCTGGTGCTGAGGAAATACCAGGTAATGTCCAATGTAGTGAATTTCACTGGTGGTGCTGATGAGCGGGCACACCAGTTTACCGCTGGCAATCTCTCGCTCGGCCAGCAGTGTGGATTCCAGCACAACACCCAGCCCGTCCACGGCCGCCGCGATAGCCATAAAACTGCGATCAAAACGCAGCCCATAATGCCGGGGCGGCGTCAGATCGTTTGCCTGAAACCAGCCTTTCCACTGATAGAGCTGCACATCGCACTGGATCAGCGGCAACGCATACAAATCATCAGGTGTTTTCAACTGCGCGGCCAGCGCCGGTGAGCAAAGTGGCGTAAGTTCTTCTACTGCAAGTGGAATTTTTGCATAGGGTGACGGACGGGGCTCACCATAGACAATATCGAGATCATATGTGTCCTGCTCAAAGCGGGCGTAATCAGTGCTGGCTGAAAGCCGCAAATCAATATGCGGATGCGCCTGAATAAAGCTACCGAGTCTGGGCAGCAACCACTGATGCGCAAAGCTGGGTGCAGTGTGCACCCGTAGCGGCCGGCTCTCATCGGCAGTGATCAGCGACAGACCCTGCTGCATTTCATGAAACCCGCGCTGAACATGTTCAAGCAGTAGGGCCCCCTCTTTTGTCAGCGTGATCTCACGCGTACTGCGCACAAACAACCGGATGTTGAGCAGCATTTCCAGCTTGCGAATGGCATGGCTCACGGCGCTGGGTGACAGTTCCAGCTCTGTAGCAGCAAGACTAAACGCACCGGTCCGACCTGCCGCTTCAAACGCACGCAGCAAATTCAGAGGCGCTTTTCGCAATAGCGACATTCATGAATCCTTTTCACCTGCAGGTGTAAAAATTGATTTTGTCAGGCCTGCTGCCTGCGGCATAACCTCATGACCTCAGACAGAATTCCCGTGCTCGCTGGCCATGTGCGAAAACCCTTACCTCATTACCGGTGTAGCACAGGATGAAAACAGTGCATGCATACGTTAACACGCCGTCGGCCCGTCAGCGATTATCTGCGTCGGCCTGACTACTACAACCAGTAAGGAGAGTACATGAGCACACTGGCTGAATCTGACATAACGCTGGATGACGTTCGCCGTCAACTGGCCCGGCACGCCTGGCGTATCCGCCGCTTTGCGCTGAGGATGGGAGAAGTTCAGGGACAGGGTTATATCGGCCAGGCGCTGGGTCTGGCAGATGTTCTGGCCGTGGCCTGGTGTCATGCGTTACACATCGATCCGGCAAATCCTGAGTGGGAGGGACGCGATCGGTTTTTGCTCTCGCATGGCCATTACGCCATAGCCCTTTATGCCGCACTCATCGAAGCTGGCGTGATCCCGGAAGCCGAACTCGACACATATGGGGCTGATGACAGCCGGTTACCGATGTCCGGTATGGCTACCTATACACCAGGCATGGAGATGTCCGGCGGATCGCTGGGCCAGGGACTGAGCATCGGTGTGGGGATGGCACTGGCATTGCGTCATAAAGGCAGCAATGCCTTTGTCTATAACTCTATGTCTGACGGCGAACTTGATGAGGGCGCAACCTGGGAGGCCGCCCTGTCCGCCGCTCATCACCAGCTCAGTAATCTGATTGTGCTCGTGGATATTAATCAGCAGCAGGCAGATGGTCCGTCGCAAAAAGTGATGGGGTTCGAGCCGCTGGCAGATAAATGGCAGGCCTTTGGCTGGCATGTTCAGCGCATAAACGGCAACGATATTGCGGACGTTAAATCGGCATTTGATCGCGCGCGTGCGCTCAGGATGCCTGTACCGCGCGTGATTCTGCTGGATACGCTGATGGGCAAAGGCGTGTCGTTTCTTGAGACGCGTGAAAAAAATCATTTTATTCGGGTGGAAGCCCATGAATGGCAACAGGCTATTGCTGAGCTCGATCAGGCCTGGGAGGCATACCAATGAGCGTTGTAGAGAAAAAGCCCCGTTTAACAACCTCCGCCATGATTGCATCAATTGCCGCAGAAGGACAAAGAACTGTCACGGCTCCGTTCGGGCACGCGCTGGTGAAAGCTGCCAGGGCGCGTCCTGAAATTGTAGGGATGACAGCCGATCTCTCCAGATACACGGATCTGCATATTTTTGCTGAGGCGTATCCTGAGCGCCATTTCCAGATGGGCATGGCCGAACAGTTGCTGATGGGTGCCGCAGGTGGCATGGCCAAAGAAGGCATGATCCCGTTTGCCACAACCTATGCAGTTTTTGCCACGCGTCGTGCTTATGACTTTATTCATCAGGTCATCGCAGAAGAGCACCTGAACGTGAAAATCTGTGCCGCTCTGCCCGGCCTCACCACCGGCTATGGACCCAGTCATCAGGCCACAGAGGATATTGCGCTGATGCGCGGCATTCCCGGCCTGACCATCATTGACCCGTGTGATGCGCTGGATACGGAACAGGCAGTGGCGGCCGCCGCAGCGCATCAGGGGCCGGTATACATGCGCCTGTTGCGCGGAAAAGTGCCGCTGGTACTGGACGAGTATGACTATACGTTCACGCTGGGCAAAGCCCATTTGCTGCAGGATGGCCGCGACGTGCTGTTTATCTCCAGCGGCATCATGACTATGCGCGCGCTGGAAACGGCTAAAGCGCTGGCCCAGGACAATATTCACGCAGGCGTACTGCATGTGCCCACGATCAAGCCACTGGATACCGATACCCTTATCGCCCAGTGCCGTCGGCAGGGGCGGCTGGTTGTGATCATGGAGAATCACAGCGTTGTCGGGGGACTGGGGGAAGCAATCGCGTTGGCCCTGATCCACGCGCAGGTGATGCCGCAGTTTCGGCACATTGGCCTGCCTGATGCTTTTCTGGCAGCGGGCGCCCTGCCCACCCTGCATGACCGTTATGGCATTTCCGTCTCCGCCATCGTAAACACGGTAAAAACCTGGCTTAAGTAAGGAGCACGTCATGAGCATTATTTTTGTGGGTGTAGGCGCCATTGGATTACCTATGGCACTCCAGATTAAATCAGCCGGGCATGAGGTACTGGGAGTGGATGTGGCTGACGCCTCCCGCGAACGAGCCCGCAGACAAGGTATAGAGACAGTCGCGCATTATTCGCAGGCCGCGCGTGCAGAGACGGTAATTGTCATGGTGGCCACCCCGCAGCAGCTGGCCGCATTACTTGAAGAGGCGTTACCCACGGTTTCAGGCCAGCACTGGATCATTATGTCTACGGTGGGACCGGATGCACTTTCAGCGGCGGCGTGTCGGTTGCAGCAGGCAGGTGCCTGTGTCATTGATGCGCCCGTGACCGGCGGAACCGCGCGCGCATGTACAGGCGAGCTGGTGATTTTTGCAGCCGGTGCCGCTGCGGCGATAGGCCACGTTACCCCTGTGCTCGAGACAATGGGCACGGTAAAAATCGTGGGCAGCGAGCCGGGTGAAGGTCAGGGTATCAAAGTCATCAATCAGCATTTATGTGCCGTGCATATTGTGGCTGCGGCTGAGGCATTGCAACTCGCGCGCGCACTTAAGCTGGATCCGGCTAAGGTGCTGTCGCTGGTGGAAGGCGGCGCGGCCGGATCCTGGATGCTGTCCGACAGAGGACCCCGGATGCTCCAGGATACAGGGGTATCCATCTCCAGTGCCATTAATATTTTTGTCAAAGACAGCGGCCTTGTGGCGGAGGCCGCCCATACCTGTGGGGCGGCAGTACCGCTTCTTCAGGTCGCTCATGCCCGTTATCAGGCAGCGGCGCAGGCAGGTCTGGGGCAATGCGATGACAGTCGGGTTATTGAGACCTGGGCGCAATGATTCAGCGTCTGCGCTCAGCATAAAAACGGAGGTGAGGTATGAATACGCATATGGCATCTGCAAAACCGGACAGCAACCCGGTTAAAGTCTCGATTGCATCCATGATTGGATCAGCGGTAGAAAGCTACGATTTTTTTATCTACGGTACAGCCGCTGCAGCCTGGTTTGGTAAGATTTTTTTTCATACAGATAAACCCATCATTGGCATCATGGCAGCCTTTGCCACACTGGCGGTGGGATTTCTGATGCGCCCGGTGGGCGGGTATCTTGCCGGACATTTTGGTGACCGGTATGGCCGGAAAACCGTTTTGTTCTGGTCTCTGCTGGCGATGGGGCTCGCCACAGTACTGATTGGCGCTCTGCCCACCTATGAACAGGCCGGAATCCTGGCGCCTGTGTTACTCATTCTGTTACGTATGATTCAGGGCATCGGTTTTGGGGCAGAATGGGGAGGCGCGGTGCTGATGGCCTTTGAACATGCGCCAGCGAAAAGACGCGGTTTTTATGGGGCCGTGCCGCAGTTAGGTATTCCTCTGGGCCTGCTGCTGGCAAATGGCGCGTTCCTTTTGTCTGGTGCGCTGTTTGACGGCGACTGGGTCTGGCGTATGCCTTTTCTGATCTCGTTTGTCATGGTTGCGATAGGCATCTTTATTCGTATGAGTGTGGCGGAATCGCCTGCGTTTGAAAAAGCCAAGGCAGAAAAACAGATCGTCCGGCAGCCAGCGCTTGAAGTGATACGCCGCGACTGGCGCACTATCATGAAAATTGTGGGACTCAGGCTGGCAGAAACCGGCGGTTATTATATCACCACGAGTTTTATGCTCTCGTATGTGGTTCTCGCGGAAATAACGGATACGCGCCATATTTTGTGGGGCACGCTGGTAGGCTCTGCGCTGGGGCTGGGCAGCCACCTGTTTTACGGTGCGCTGAGTGACAGGATTGGCCGCCGGCAAGTGTTCCTGATTGGCGCATTGTTTACCATAGCTTTTGGCATTCCGATGTTTATGCTGATTAATACCGGTGCCGTTATCCTGGTGATTGTGGCGATCTCTCTTTCTCTGTTATTCAGTCATGACCCAATCTTTGCTGTGGAAGCAAGCTGGTTTTCAGAGCAATTTCCGCCTCATCTGCGTTCATCCGGCATCTCACTGGGGTACAACGCGGCATCCGTGGTGGCAGGTTTGTTGCCTTTCATTGCAACCGGGGTATACAGCATGGTGGGATGGGCAGGACCCGCAGTGATTTTTTCCCTGCTGGGTGTTTTATCAACGTGGTGTGCGCTGAAAACGCCAGAAACCGCACCGGTAAAATGTCATGAACATTTACCTCCGTCACACAAAGCCCTTAATACTCCCCACGATAAACAACCTGCTTCGTTCTGAACACAAGAGCAACAGGAGACGGCATCATAATAGCCGGAACAAATTTAAGCGCCTTGACTGGCGCTTTACTTTTTCATCAAATTTTTGGGCTGTATTCAAAACAGGCTGCTAATTTATTAGCACTGTGCACACCTTCTGCCTCGGTGGGTAAAGCCGACCTATGCTTTTGAATTTTTATCAAAATAGTTAGCTAACTGAGATTACAAAAAAAGCGTGCAGACTTTAGATCAGCCACAGTGTAAAAACTTTCCTGAGCAATCGAGTGTTAAGCACCGGAATCTGTAGATATCTTCGCACAAGGCTAACAGGTTGCGCTTTGTAAGTCATCATCCTATTGTTTTAGCTAAAAAAACTATAGCAATCAGGCTCCAGATGAACAACGAAAAGGCGGTAACAGCCGTCCATGTCAATGGACGAATAAGTTCATCGTTCACTTTATCTTTACATATAATTTTCATTTTCCTTTCCTCTTAAATTCTACCCTGCCTTATTTTAAATTTATTGTGTCAAATTCTTAGTCATCAATAAATAAGATTGGGGCGAGACATTTGTAGTCATTTGACTACAGAACTTTCTTGGTTAAAAAGGAATGATCATTGATCTTATATTTTAAAATTACATGACATTTTATGTAGTCTTTTGACGACAAAAATAATAACTTTGCCGATTTCAAATTGCGGATTATTATTTGTGTGTTTTTTTTGAACAGGTGAATTATGGCTGCATTTATTGTTGTTGATGATCATCCATTGGCTCGTATTGCCCTGCGTCTCTTACTGGAGCAAGCCGGTCATACTGTCGTCGCTGAGACAGACAGAGGTGAAGATGCAACGCATCTTGTACGCAGGTTTGCCGCAGAGGCGCTGGTCATGGATATTGATTTACCCGGTATCGATGGAATTCAGGCTATTGCATCTTTACGTGCTGAAGATATTCATATTCCGGTTATCGTGGTAAGCGGTAAGAATACGGAGCACTACGCGGCACAAAGCCTGAAAGCAGGCGCAAATGGATTTGTGAGCAAACAAAATCATCTCTCGGATTTCACCGGCGCCGTGTCTGCAGTGTTTTCAGGCTATGGGTATTTTCCACTGCACACACATCAGGCTTGTCTTAGCCAGGGACCAGACCCCGATACAGCGCGGCTAAATACGTTATCGCGGCGTGAATTTGAGGTGTTACGCTATTTCAGCAAAGGGATCGATATCAGTGGGATTGCATCGTGCATGCAAGTCAGCAATAAAACGGTCAGTACCTATAAGACCCGACTGATGCACAAGCTGAATCTGGAAAATCATCGGGATTTACTGGATTTTGCCCGGCGTCATGCGCTGGACTGATGGTGCTCTGACGGGTACCGTGTGCGGTATAGTATTGCTGTAGTGCGCCCTGGGTCGCGGCTATGTTTGCCCGCTGCCTCTGCCTGAATCCCACAAACGATACCTTCCCTGCCTCACTCGCTGGACGTCTTTAACTCAGAGACGAATGGTTTCCGGATGGCTGTCCTGTTTTATCAGTAATGATTTTTACAGGATTGTTTGGCATTGCAATACAGAGCTTTCATACAAATTGCTGAAATATTATCCGATTTAATCCCTTCTGATTGTAAGGTTAACTACCTCCATGCAGACAGGAGGAGTCATGTTTACGTTAACGGTTATAGACAGCGACAAGTGGATTGCCGCCGGCATCGCAAACTATTTCAATGCACGTCACATTCAGACCACGCTGCTTTCAGAAGGCCAGCCTCAGGATATTTTAACCATTGCTGCACGTTCAGATGTGGTTATCAGTGAAGTCTGTGCATGTGGACTGGATATGCAAGCCCTGACAGAGGTACTGATTGAACTCAGGCGCATATCGCCTCTGACACGTCTCGTTATTCTCACAGACAGTGAGGAAGCGGCGTTGCTGGGCTATCTGCAATGCGTTTTACCCGGCGTGCCTATCCTTTCAAAACGCAGTGATATGACGACATTAACGACGCATGTGTTTGGTGCTGAATGCCTTAGTCCCGTACACACTCGCATTGATAAGGAGCTTCGCGTAAGCGGCGCGCTTACGCGTCGGGAATTTGAATTACTCAGATTGCTGGCCACTCATCGCAGCCTGACTGATATCAGCACAGTGTTGAAACTGAGTATTAAAACCATCAGTCATCATCGAAAAAGCATTATGCGTAAACTTAACTGTCGCACGTGGATAGAACTGCCTCGGCAGCTGGAACGTTTAGGCTATCGCAAAACACGGGCCTGACTGCCCTGACCTGTTGGCAGTGGTATTGACTGCAGAGTTGCAGTCAGCCTTTTCTGCTCGGGGAGGTGTGATTCCCGTACTCCCCGTTTTTTTGCAAAAACGCACAGAATTTTAAAATGGAATGTCATCATCAAATGAAGATGGCTGAACGTTTTCAGTAAAAGGCGTTTCTACCCTTTCTGAAGAGTGTGAAGTGTGTGAGGGCTGATCGATATCGCCACTGGTGTCCCGCTTGTTAAGCATGTGCAAAGTGCCGGTGCTGTTTACAACGATCTCAGTTGTGTATTTATCCTGACCATTTTGATCCTGCCATTTTCTTGTACGTAACTGGCCTTCGATGTAAATAAAAGATCCCTTGCGCAAATACTGACCCGCAATTTCTCCGACTTTGCCGAACAGTACAATGCGGTGCCACTCAGTGGTTTCTTTGTGTTCACCTGTGGTTTTATCACGCCATGTGTCAGACGTTGCCAGGGTCAGGTTTGTGACGGCGTTACCGGCAGGCGTGTAACGTACCTCTGGATCATGTCCGAGATGTCCAATCAGTATGACTTTGTTAATGCCTCTGGAAGCCATTCGATATCCTCCGCGGTTTGATTACTGCTCTGTATTTAAATGAAAAATATTAAGGATTTATGAATACAGGCAATGCTTTTTTCAGCGACAGAGGGGACTATTTTGAAGCACTATGAGATCAAACAATTCATGCGTTTGTCTTTTAAGTGGTTCAGGTCAGTAATGTGAAACCGAAATGTTTTATTAAGCCTTCAGGATGAGATCTCTCTGCTATGGATACAGGAGAATTGCTACAGATAACGCCTGCGGGCGTTGCAAATTTTTTGTAGCGCCCGCAGGCGTTGAGCAAGCCGCAGGCGCGGTAGAACACGATAAAGAGCGTAAAGCGTTAAGTTATTCACAAATCCACAGGACAGATCCAATAGATCTTCCATACAGATCCTTATAGTTCCTAAAAGATCCCGGTAGGCTCAAAGCCGCGTCATCTCTGGGCTGAGCCCCGATCGTGATGTGCGCTGGCGGGAAGTTGATGTGTGCTGGCAGGAAAAAGATGTGTGCTGGCGGGCTGGCAATGTGTGCTGGTGGGAGCTATTGTGTGTGCTGGTGGGATTGGTTTATTTTTAATCCACAACAGGCACTGCTGAAGGATAAACTGAGATAACCTTATGAAGGATAAAACATTTATAGCCGATGCGCTCTATAGCGACATGGTCAGTAAAGGAAAACAACTCACTGTTAATTCCAACAACACAGTTCAGCCAGTTGCTTTGATGCGCTTAGGGGTTTTCGTTCCCAAACCGACCAAATCTCAGGGTGAGAACAACGTTGTGGATGCCTCTGAATTGTTTTCACAGCTGGAGATCGCCAAAGCCGAAGGTTATGACAATATCAACATCTCCGGACCCAGGCTGGATATGGATTGTGACTTCAAAGTCTGGATAGGCGTTATCTATGCATTCAGTAAATATGGCCTTAATTCCAATAAGATAGAGCTCAAATTTACTGAATTTGCCAAAGGTTGCGGATTCACTTCTAAACGCATTGACGCGCGCCTGCGGGGCTCAATCCATGAGTCACTGGGGAAATTACGTAATAAATCCGTGTCATTCAAACGGGGTGCAGACGTACGCGGTAGTTATCAAACAGGGCTGCTCAAAACCGGCTATTTTGACGCGGATAAAGATATCGTCAGGCTGGAAGCTGATGAAAAGCTGTGGGAATTATTCCAGCTGGATTATCGGGTTCTGCTGCAACATCATGCCATCAGGGCACTGCCTAAAAAGGAAGCTGCGCAGGCCATTTACACGTTTATCGAAAGCCTGCCTGCCAACCCTGTTCCTGTTGCGTTTGCGCGCCTTCGTGAGCGGCTTTCCCTTACCAGTTCGGTGAGTGAACAGAACCGGACGATCAAAAAAGCGCTGGATCAGTTGCAGAAAATTGGCTACCTGGAGTTTTCTCTGGTAAGGAAAGAACGGGAAAATCACCTTATTATTCATAAACGTAATCCAAAACTTAAGCCTTTGGATTTATGAAAATGTGTGCTGGGAGGATACGATCGTGCTGTATGTGCGCTGGCGGGTACGTTGCTTCCAGAGGGCCTGCAATATTCAATTTGCCTGTCGCGCCTGCTGGATTATTAAACGTAGTTTACCCGCCAGCGCACATTCAGGGAGCCGCTGCAGGTTCCCTCCTCCTCTCTTTATAATCCTGCTGCTCATTAAACCTGCCAGCGCACACCCACATACACTTATCGCGCACCAATCCCGCCAGCACACATTTATTAGATCGTTTTATCCCGTCAGCACACATCGATGAGATCTGCTTTTCCCGCCAGCACACATCGATCCAAATTTTTGCTTTCCCTCCAGCACACATCAGTACAACTCAAATCTTGCTGCTGATTAACTCGGGTAAAGATAATTCCATGTTTTCATGACGCTTTTATGAAAGCGGTGCGTAAAACGGGATATTGAAGCCCGATATCTGTATACATCATGCAGGGGGCCCAGATAGCTATAGAGCGCAACTGGATCACAAATAGTGTTCTGATCATGTGAAGATCATTGAAGTCTGGCAGGGCTGGTCTTTTGGTTTTGGCGATTTTGTAGCACCAGATGTTTGCCTGCCTGTCTACTGCTGTTGAAAATGGCCATCCGAAAGTCAAAGGCTGTGCTGCATGTCGCTATGGTATTCCTCAAGCGTGATGTAAAGCGCATGCGTGTTGAAAATCCTTACAGTTAAATGAGCTGGAAGCTCTGATAGGTTTTTAATCGCTCTGTAAGCTGATTTAACGCGCTTTAGGACCTTTTAAGCTGTAGGTATCCATTTTGATGAAAAGTCTCTCAAAGTACTCTGTACGCGGCTTAAAGCGCGACCACAGTATGCAGACTCTTTTTCTGCACATAGAGGCAACAGAAGAACAATTTATATTTGTGACCCGCTCCTTTGCTTGTGTTTACTTTTCAACGCATCACACTCAAAAAGACAAACAGCTGTGTCATGGTTTTATCCAGGTACCCATAAATATTGACTGGCTGCCATCCGGGTATTGTATGCAGAGCGGCCCCCCCTTTGACTCACTACTGAATCTTCCCGTCAGCGCACATCCCTAAACAGGTGCGGTTGACCTTTATAACAGCAGAGACAAACGCAGGACTTCATTGTGGACGTAATTGCTGAATGCCACACACAACAGGCTGGTGAAGCGCAGGCTATTGCTCTGATGATTTGCGACAACACAGAAAAATATGATCAGGCATGTTTTCATCAGCTGCCTGGGGGGACTGGAAAAGCAATCTGAACTGCGGGTACTTTAACAATAAAGCATTCTATTAACAGGCATCGGGCATCCTGACGAATTGACCATCACTGGCGTTCTGGTTGAGGAGATTTACGGGTGATATTGCTCATCAAAAATACGATAGTACATATTTTCATCAGGCATTCCGAAGCCAGTGATGCATTCAGACCTTAAGCCTGTTGCTGGCTCGTGCTCAACTTATGGTCAAGATGACAAACAGTCTCTTCTGCCCTTTCCTGCATTCATGTCTGATTACGCATCAATGTATCTGTTCTTCAGCTGTTCCGGTTTATCTGCCATGTTATACCCACCTCCTCGCAGCAAAGGTGAACGGCAAGCACGTGCTGGTGAAGATGCAGGAAATAACTTCTCTCCTGAATGAACGATGCACCAGAGCACCTCAGCAAAGAGACGCGTTGCTTTTTTAAAAACCAGCAAAGCAACAAAAAACACGCTGAACGTCAGTGCGCTGACATTGAAAAGACCAATATTAAGCTGCTAACAGCCTTTCTTTGCAAACCTGTTGTCAAAAGGCAGCTTGTTTTAATCCTTACGCGTTCACCAACTGGTCATGCGCATGCTTTGCCAGCGTGTATTGTTACAGCAGAACCGCAGTTTCCCGGGCAGCACAGGTGCATTTACAGTCCCGTAAAGTATCCGTTATTTCTGTCCCTTTATAAGCGTTGACTAATACCCGATACACCCAGTTGTCTTTTGAGAGTTCTGTACAGGAAGGGCATACAGATGGCCGAGCCTGAAGCCGCTTAAACCTGTTTTTGAGGCAGTGTAACTGCCCTGTGTTGCTGACCTGAATAGGTGCTATTTTGCACATGAGCGATGAACAGCACAGATGTGTCTTGAAGACACAATCCGCTGAGCAATGCGATTGCGCTCAGCGCCCCGCGCAAGCCCTGGTTTCGCCTACTTAGGGTTTTTGCAAATCAGGCGCAGGGAAGCGTTCAACGTAAGTTCGCATAATGAGAACAGTTTATTGGGTCCGGGTTAATGCATGAAACGTCAACCTATGCACGTCAGGCACTGGCACGTGAGCGCGGTTATGTTGAGTAGACGGTGACTCTGTCTTCATGGCTGATATCCAGTGTGGCATTTGCCGCCTCAGTAAACGCGCCTGGCTCATCATGCCCTGCCGGGCACACCTGTTTCAGGCGTTATGCCTTATAGCGGTCTCGATGTTCTTGCTTAAGCGTTAGCGCTGTCAGCATGAAAACCGGGAATTTCAGGTTGAAATAAATGACATTTGACGAGAAAAAAACAATAAGTTAAAAACAAAAACGCATGGGAACCTTCTCAAGGTTTTCTCCTTTAAAATGGCATAGCTGCGTTCAGGATTTGCAACCGCACACGCCTTTGTCAAACCATCAGAGCTGGGTATCCGGAGATAGCTGTGCGGGTCTGAAGGCAATGCGGTGTGGGCTGTGGTGTATTTGGCAGATGCACCTGCAGATGGGGGCAGCACAGTTGGCTGTACCTCGCTTCGTTCTGATGGGGTCGCACGGCCTGCAGTAACAATAGATGAGAATGATGTGGGAATTTCAGGTTGAAATAATGTGGGTTATCAGTGTTATTTCAGCAGGTTAGACTTGAAAAAGTCCGGGGAAATTCATTCTGTCACCTCAGATGAAATGACAGAATGAATTATGTGAGAGGTAATTCAGTGGGATGCCTCAGCGGCCATTTTTTCCATCACAGCCTGAACAGCTGCATCAAGTTCTGCCTGCCATGCCGCAGGAAGGCGGGAAAATTCATAGGTCACAAGGCGTTTTTCTGCATCTGTTTTTTTGCGCGCAAATTGCTTTTTATCAGCAAAACCTGCGAGTTTCTCAACAGTGATTTTTTTAGCAGATTTCGCTGCGACGGCAGCCATACTTTCATGGCGAACGGCAGTGAGTATGCGGGTTTTAAGCGCACTTTCATCGATGCTTTCAGACCCACCTGTGGGGATCTTTTCACGCACCTGAGCGGCCAGCGCCTCAGGTGTCATGCCCTTAAGATGGGCTTTTTCTGCACTCTCCAGTAATGTCTGATAATCGCTGATAGACAAATCAGCCATCGCCGGGAAAAGCGCAATCAGGGCATCCGGCACCTCGGCTGCCTGAAAAGCCCGGGTGACTTTTGCCGGCGACAGACCTTCAGCGGCGGCGATATCAGCACGCGTCATGTCTGCAGGGTACATGGTCTTTAAACGCATTCCGAGCTCACGCAGTGTGTGCTCACGGGCAGTCTGAATATCGATAGCCAGTTGGCGGGCATCAGCCAGTGTCAGCGCATCTCGCGTGATAAGCACCTCAAATGGCATCCCGCTGTAAAGGCACGCGGCGCGTCGCCGTGATCCGTCCAAGACTTCAATGCGTCCCTCTACTTCCCGGCCAATCGCAGGAAAGAACTGCTGTAATTTGATGGTTCGCGAAATGTCGCTCACAGACTCAGGCGTAAGGAATGCCTGATCCCGACCGTTGATCGCCGGATCAACATAGGTGTGTGCTTCAATATCATCGTGCAGAATTTTAGTAAGAGTGAAACGCGCTTCTGCACCCGATTTCAGGACAAAAATGCGGGCGTTTTCTGTTTCGCTCAGCATGCGGGAAAAGCTGGAATTGCCGAGCGTACGGCCCATTTTTTTCATTTCTTTCACGGCTTGCTGCTCCTGATAAATTCGATTCGCTTAAACACAGCCTGTGTAAAACGCTCGGCTTCGCGCTTAGCATTTTTCAGTGCTTCCGTACTGCCAGGATAGGATTGCGGATCGGCACTGACAATGGTGTCAAAGGTTTCGCCACACCGCTCAAAACCATCAAGGCGTGGGAGTGCCGCATCCAGAATGTAAGAGGTAAAGACATCACGTGCCAGACCGTGCGTCATCTCGTGATCCCGCTTGGAGGTCATTTTGGACATAAAGCCAATGTTTCCTTTAATACGCGGATTGATTCCCTCCTCCTCCAGCTGCTCAAGCATTTCAGGCAAACGCGTAAGATATTTCAGTGTGGAATGAAAATCGACCTGTGCCGGAGGGGTAGGCGTCAGCAGAAGATCGCTTGCCGCAATGGCATTCAGCATAAATGCATCCAGATGCGGTCCGGTGTCGACAAAGATAAAGTCGTAATCATCCCCGACCCGATCAATGATATTACGTCGCAGGACTTCTGAGGGCAGCACACCCGGGAGGTGTTCACGGACCAGATCGTTCCACTGGCTTG
Source organism: Pantoea sp. M_9 (assembly GCF_008631385.1). Classification (NCBI taxonomy): domain Bacteria; kingdom Pseudomonadati; phylum Pseudomonadota; class Gammaproteobacteria; order Enterobacterales; family Erwiniaceae; genus Pantoea; species Pantoea sp. M_9. The sequence goes on from NZ_VWUF01000002.1 coordinate 264,902, forward strand.
CCACAAAGCCGTCATCGATTGAGGCTGGAATGATATCCACACCCGGAATAATGGTTGGCTGAATGATGTGCTGGTGTAGCTGTTCTGCATCCAGATCGTTGAGCATTGCCTGCGCTGCTGTTTCCATAATGGACCCGATACTGTTGGCATGATTGAGAAACATTGTGCTGGATGCCTGCGGATCGAGATCAATGACCAGGTTGCGCAGATCGTATTGCAGCAAATCAGGATGCACGCGCAGCCCGTGAGCCAGTGTCACCGTGCTGACAGTTTTAGAGACGCCACCTTTGAGATTCACAACGAAGATTACAAAGGGCCCTTCGCCTTTGTGAATATCGCGGTACTTAGGCACATCACGATGCGCATAAATGTCTACCACGTCCTGCACGGTCAGTGCATAGGGGCGAGTGTTACCGGCTTCTTTGCGGTTAAACACATGGCCACGGGCTTCCATTTCATCAATGGCTTGCTCGACCGCGCGTCGACTGAGTTTTGGAAGGTTTGCTACGGAGTTGCGGGTAAACGTCTGGTAATACTGATCGAGTCCAAATTCGTGGCGCTTATCAATGATGTCATCGCTCATGCTGCGCAACATGGCATTGGCTCTGCGCGCCGTTTCGTCCACACCACCATAATTACTTTTCATTACTCCGCTCCGTTGGCAAATTTTGTACCAGTGTACGTGCTGAAATGTTATGTGCAACATTTTTTGCAATTCAGAAAAATATTGTACATGGCAAGAAAAGTCTGAACGCATTGTAAATGCGCATTAAGCCGTCACTGCCAGCCCTCCACTGTGAAGCGCTTTGCTTTGCGCATAGTGAAAAATTTACCCTTAAAATTTTTCCTTTAAGTAATTGAATATTATACATTTTATGTAATTATTTCAGGTTGAAATTCCCAGCCCAAAAGGTTTCTTTCATGCAGTAAACGCAGACACTGTCGGCGAAAAGTTATTGCAGCAGGTAACCACAGGAAGAAAACAGACCGCAACCAGAACTGACGCAGGCAGGATTTACGGTGTTGAAGTCTCTGATACTTTCCTGTTCTTTAGACTGGTTTCTTAGTGCGAACTATTACCCCTACCGAAAAGTTAACGCTTTGTACATGATGCACGCTCGCACAGCGCGCGACAGACAGGCTTTATAAAAGTATTCGTAGAAGGCCCTGATGACCCTATGGCAGAAAGAGTGCCAGGTAAAGCGGTTTGGTTAACCCTGTATACAGCCGTACGCATTAATTAACCGTTTCCTGAACGTGCCTGGACTGTGGCTTGCAACGGGATACACCTTAGGATCGGTATTGCTGTCTCACCTTCAACAGGCCAAACCGCAGTCGTATTGCTTTAAGCGTAATGTAACCAGGGTCAGCACATCTCCTTTTCAAAGCTCTGCCTGTGAGGTTGCCGTCTGGAGTTAATTAAAATATTTCGTGCTAATGTATGACATGGATGTGCCGACACGCTGTATCAGCTTCTGTACCTGACATAAGCACAGCTTTATGGAAATTTCTTATAAGCCTCTGACCTTAACGAGCGGTACGCCAGTATCCGATGCTTCAGAGGCACGGCTTACCGTAGAACACCTGTCTGAGCGCAACATAGGATTTGTATCAGAACACGGCGCCTTCCTGATAAACAACCTGAAATCAAACCAAAGCCGCATCAAGCAGTTTCAGGACTCACAGACTTCTCGATTGAATACGTTTAGCCCGTCGGTTTTACTGTTATTCGTGATGGTTGCATCCATTTCTTTGCCTGCCCCGTATCCGCACTGGCCCACAAATCAACATTGAGCCCCATGTCAGCCATAACCTGAGCCGGTTTACTACGGTATATTGGTCATGACGCATCCGTGTATTGCGGTCAGTGCTTATCAACCGGTGCGAAGCGTTTGCACTGCATCCGGCATCAACATCACACTCATCAGTGACATCATAAATATCCACCTTCACTGGTATAGCTGGCAGAAAGGCTCAGATGTGCATAATACAGCGCAGCCATATCCAGCATGTCCGCACACGATGCCAGCAAGCGGCGCGAGAATAATGGAGCACGCCAGTACATGTCCTAGGCAGCTTCTTTTATCAAAGAGATTACGGATTCCCCTGCTGGTCCGCGCAGCCGTCTGATTGTGACGCTTGCTTCCTGAGCCAGAGAGCAGGCCTGCCCGGTAAGCGTTTCGAAAGGTAGCCAGCCGATGGCGCCACGCTGTCTGCAGCAGAGAACTTTAACGTCAAAGTGCCTGGCAAAATCGGCTTGTCTTATAAATCTGCTGAGCGGCGCGTTGCTGCGCTGCTTTTGTCCTGTTTACCGGGCATGTATGCGCCATCGCGCAATGCTATTAACGACAGTGCGCCTCTGCGCAGGTGGTCGGTGTAGGTATGTTAGGTGGCAAAGATACAGGCGTATTTAGTGGCCTGCAGGTTGTGCCGGTTCAGAGATTAGGCAGCAACTGAATGAGCAGAACATCAAGCATGCTGGTGTCTCTTTTTAAACACATAAGGGGGAAAGCACATTACAGGCATGCCTGAAGATGTGTGCTGACTGATAACACACTGTGTCTGAGCATGACTACCTTATGGCCATGACGGTAAAAGCTCCTGACGCGTCAGTAGTCACCCGCAAAATGTCCCGATGTAACTAACATAACGGCGATGCAGTCTGACGTTTTAAGGACACAATCGTCTTTATATTCTGAAGAGCGTTTTCATTTGTCTGGTCTTTAGCATACCGGGGTGTCTGACTGAGTCTGATCGATTTGGCGTGTTACCCGGCAGCACACATGTCTCGATGTAAACACAATGCAGGACATTTGCCAGACCAGGGTTATGCAAAGCTGGATATGATCACGATTATCACATAAAACCAGTGACTGAGGGGGACACGTTGATATGGCCTGAAAGGCCGCTCTTATCAGGGTAAGTTCAGCGGTCAGTACACATTATCGGTTGTAGTATCAGNAAAAAGTACCCATGCATATTCATGCCTAACACTATGTTTTTATTGTCATTTTAGTGATTATTTCACATTGAAATTCCCGAGCCTGCAAAGCGTGCTGACTGAAAACAGTTATGGCCACGCTATATGCGGCCCGGACAGGACGTTTCTGTAATGTTATCTGACCCCATTAAGGTTGAGGTATTTTAGCTCGTGAAAATAATTGAAGTGTTGCCGGTCAGCCGCATCCCAGGGCGTTAACACACCCGCATGTCTTGGCACTAATATAAACAGTCAGCGATATCTGGTACCCCTGCCGACATCATACCGAAGCCGTTAAAAGGATGTTTCCTCACAATGCAGGTACAGCGAAGGCGTGTCAGATGTTCATCGGTTGTGCGCACATTTGAGTACAGGGCAGGGACACGTTATTTTCCCACTCCTCCATGTGTTTTTAATGAAACGTTGCTTAAAAAACGTTATCCAGAACGCTCTGCCTGCTTCCGGACATCCGGTTGTATTACTGTCAGTACAGAGACGAACGCAAAAGCTTAATACAAGCATACACATGTTCCTGAACCTTCCATATCAGCGTTCAACTTTTGACTGACTGCGATCGGCCCGTAACATCTTTAGCCAGCCCAGGTATTATAGCGCATCAATAACCCAAGCATGCTGCCCGATAGGGCAATGTTGCCCATGCGTATGTCAGACGTTGGTTTCGGCGTGCTTTCAATAAAGAGTCTGTAATTGTGTTGTCTATGTCAGAACGCAGTGCTCAGTCGCAATAAACGCGTATTCAGCCCTGCCAATCCGACGCTGCGACTGGTTGTGTCATGGCATTTGCGGTCATTGTGGCTGCAAGAATGTTCTGCCTGAGCAGCTAGTACAGCTCGTGCTTAAACCGGCTCTGAAAGGCTCCCAGCCCGGTAAACTAAATACACCGCAAACACTTTTTCTACGCACGATCACTGTACGTTAATAAAGCGGAAATCACCGTTGGTCAGGCAGCAATGTCCGAAAATGCGCGCGAATTACATCTCATAACGGGCAGGCTAAACGACATCGCGTGATAGCAATGATGCGTGCGGACAAAAACGCCTGATGACGCGTGGCAGAGAGTTAAGTAATGCAGTCTGTGTTCTCTTACTGTGCAGCTTGCCTGTTGAGAAGATAAACGAGCCTGTATAGCCTGTCAGAGCTGCTGTAAGTAGGGCAGCACACTGGGCGCTGAGCTTACTGCCAGAAATTACGGCTTTGAGACTTAACATCGAAGAACTGAAGCCAGGAAAGGATTACTTGCTGAACAGCATGCCAAGCAATTCACGAAGATGAGCGGCCTCGATTGGATCCTCTACACAGTCGAGTTTTCCAATGAGTTTCAGACACACTGAGGTGCGTGTCAGCCGACGATCCTGACGCAAAATGTCGACTGTGATTCTGCCCAGTAATTCAATCTGAGAAGGATGGGTGACCTTGCTGAAGTAGCTTGTCATTCCGATGGCAGATTCGTTAGGGGGTGAGCCCTGACACATATTATTACCTGAAGGTGTGAGTGAAGTTGTGCGCAAAGTAAACGATGTCAGAAGGTCTGTACAGCGCTCTTTTCGTCATGTTGTGTAAGTTACCAATGGTACGAATAAAACTGAAGATATTTCATAAAGATAAATGATTTTTTATTTCCGCATAAGAGTGAATTTTTCATCTGAGGCTTTTATCTCAGGCCAGATTGCATATCTTTTATCTGATGCAACGTTGTAAACATACTTTGTACAAGTTAGTCAGATTAACGATGAAAATGCTAATTCTGGTTTAGTTATAAGTCCTTGAAATACCAAATTAAGCATTTTTTGCAAAAAAAACAATATGTACATACAAATAATCGCTGTACAAGTTTTCTCAAGTTGTATAACTTTACGCTCATGCAGTAGTGCTTACATTATACACAATCAGAACAGACAATCAGAGGTTCACCATGCGTCAGAACATCGCGAACTATCCATCATCTGCACAGGATATTGCTCAGTACTTTAACAATATCTCAGCGCCCAGCCAGCAGGAAACGCTGGGCCAGGTTGTGGTGGAGATTCTACGTTCAGGTAAAAACCTAAACCGCAAAGCGATTTGCAGCAAATTATTGCGCCGCCTTGAAACTGCCACCAGCCAGCAGGAAGAGCGCCATTATCAGGTACTTATTGGACTGCTGTTTGACCGCTAAGTTCACTTATTAATGTGCCTGTGCTTGTTAAATGCGTTTCAGGATGGTCTGGACAGGCCATCAGATATCCTTGCCGGAGCAGGCGCACACCGTGAAGAAGCGATTATGCAACGAAATAATTTAGAACGGCTCACAGACATTGTTATTGGCGAGGCGGTTACAGTATTGCTAAATAATGCCGATCGCATTAATGCAAACGCGCTGGTGACCAGTCTCAAACGTATGGCTGTTACAGAATCCAATCCGGAACGACTGGCCGCCATAAAAAGCGCGCTGAAGGAAATTCAGCAGGAATTTCCGCGGACGCGCGATGATGCCTCAGCACTGGGCTCGGATGCCGGCATAGTGGCCATGAAAAAGAGTCATTAAGCAAGGAGTAGTTTCCGCCCACGCGGAAAGTGGCATGAAGCCCGCAGGATGCGGTCATCTCAGGATGGCCGTTTTTATTTCAGGTGTTTAGCCTGGCAACTCAGCCGCCTGATGCGGATTAAACGGAATCAATATGCAGCAGCAGAACACTCAGCAAACCTCTACCCTTGAAGCTGACATCATCCATCATTTTCGGCAGGCCGGCGATGCGCTCTCTGCTGAAACAGCAGTTCTGGATGCTGTCATTCGCGATATCGTGATTCATGGCAAACGTGTCACCAGCAAAACCATTATTCTGTATCTGATTGCTGAGCTGGAAAGCACAACAGATGTTGTTCATCTTGATGTGCTTCGCAATGCGCTGGAAATCGTGGTTGGCCGTACCCCTGATGATGAAGGTTTTTAACACATAACCGCTCAGTTCTGCTGTGCAGTCTGCACAGCAGAACGGGCCGCTGTGGTTTCAAACCCATCTTGAGAGGCCCATACAGAGCAACTCACCGCCGCAATCAATGTTATCGCTATCCACACTTTCATCATGTCCTCCGTCTGGTTCTGTGTTAACTGGGTAGACAAATAAGCCTGGCACGAATTTGCTGATCTGCAACAATAACAGCGGGATACAGGACGATTCTGAACGGTCAGACAGTAAACCGGATTGGCTAATCCGCTTTGCTGCATGACGAAGAAATCAACACATCGTCATCGGTCTTTTCGGCTAACGCCAGGCGTAAGCGCATTTCATTTCTGATGTGCTCAATGGCCTGCGTGCTGGCCTGCAGACGGTGCGGGTCAGCAGTGGTGTTAACTTTGATGTGCAGTTTATCCAGCAGCGCATGCCATGTCACAGTTTCGCGCGCTTCAAGCAGTTCCGTTACGGCTTCGCCAAGCACTGCTTCCATTAGTTTTTCGTCAAAAGAGCTCTTCATCACGCTATCCGGCCACAAATTTATAAAACTCCATCACAACTGTCGTGTCTGTATGGGGAAATTGCAGGCTTACCGGCTCGATTATTCAGGAGACTGTCATCCCCATCACCCTGTCCGTATCGGGAGCGAACCGTCTGTCAGTCCTGCTCTGTTTTTTCCTCATTGAGCCGATAGAGGTAGATATCATTGCGCTCCCGGTATTTAGCCGGATAAATCATGGCGCCGTTGCCATCACTGATATAGTGCATGCCAATGGGTTCAATAATGGCAAACGGCTCCGCCAGCGCAGCGCGATAACGCAGGATTTCACGCGCCATTTCTACCGCTTCAGGTGAATTGTTATCAGGGTGGCCTGCTATATATTGCAGGCGTTCGTCGCTAAGCATCATGCTCTCCTCGTTCTTTCTGACGCTTTACGGCCTTACCTACGTCCGAATCTGTTGCCATCATAGCCAAGAGCAAGACGGAAACCAAAGCCTGTATGCTTTTGTTTGCTTCACCTTTTTCAGAGACGCAACGCGTGGATAAGGTTCTGAGGAAAGCAGGGGGGCTGATGCCCGGATTTTAGGTGCAGAAATGCAGTCCGTGACAGGGAATTCAGAAACCTGCGCAGATCTCACGCGGCCTGATTCGGCAAGAATATGATAAGCGCCCTGATAACAGTTTATAGTGCAGACAGGGTTGAAAGAAAATGAACAGCGTCAGGGGAACATACCGCCGTCTGCATTATGCAGGAGTCACTGGCGAATCAGAGGGATATGAGGTGGTTTTAAAAAAGCTGATAAAAAACAAGGCATCAGGTTTGTGAGTCGTGCAGGAACAGTCTGCCGGCCGCAGCGTTACCACCGCGGCCGGCACATCACTTACGCGCTCTGCCACTCAGCTTCGACATCTGATTTGGATTTAGACAGAATGACTTTGTTGTCATCCACCTCTTTTACCCAGCTAAATGGAATGATGTGATGCTGACCACCTGCTTCCGGATCGCTTTTTGCCAGTTTGATCTTATCTTCGCCTTCAAAGTGATCAACGATACCGACGTGCTCACCGTTAACGTCAACAACCTGTGCGTGATCCAGGATTTCTGATTTGTTTACCATATTGCCTCCGTTCTGTTGATGTAAATGCAGCAGTTGTGCTGTCAGACTGCTTAAGTCTGGTCATAAATCTGCAGATTTCCAGTTATTTACAGAATGAAATATTTAAGGGGCTTTCAGGTACAACCTGCTGACGTTGTCTATGATTTGCTGTAGTCGCTGACTGACTTGCACACCAAGGCGGTCTGGGTATTTATCTCCATTACAGGAAACAACAGCATGCAGATATCACTGGAAGGGCAGGTGGCATTGGTCACGGGCGCAAGTTCAGGACTGGGTCATGCCTGTGCGGAAGCACTTGCCGCCGCAGGTGCGGCCGTTGTGATCAACTACAACAGCCAGCGGGAGCCGGCTGACGCGCTGGCCACGGCTATTCAGGCGCGGGGCGGTCGCGCCATTGCCGTGGAAGGCGACGTGTCTGATGAAAAAGCCGTAGACGCGCTGTTTGCAGAAGCACTCAACGCCTTTGGGCGTCTGGATATTCTGGTGGCTAACTCAGGGTTGCAGCGCGATGCGCCGGTGGGTGAAATGACGCTTGAAGAGTGGAACAAAGTGATTCAGGTCAATCTCACCGGTCAGTTTCTGTGTGCGCGTGCCGCACTGCGTCAGTTTCGCAAACAGGCGGCCCGTCCTGAAATCAGCCGGGCGGCGGGAAAAATTATTCACATGAGTTCCGTGCATCAGCTGATCCCCTGGGCGGGTCATGTTAACTATGCTGCATCCAAAGGCGGGGTAGACTTGCTGATGCGCAGTCTGGCACAGGAAGTGGGTGAGGAGCGTATCCGGATCAATTCTGTGGCGCCCGGTGCCATCAGAACGCCGATCAATGAAGAGGCGACGGAAGGGGATGCAGAGAAAAAGCTTCTGGAGCTGATCCCCTATGGCCGGGTAGGGGACCCGGAAGATGTGGGTAATGCAGTGGTGTGGCTGGCAAGCGATCTCTCTGACTACGTGCACGGCACGACGCTATTTATTGATGGCGGAATGAGCCTCTATCCGGGGTTCCGCGATAACGGCTGAGCCTGTTCATCAGGTATAATCGTTATCCCAAAATGTGGCCACTTCTGATCTAAGGAGTGGCACTATCAGGCCGATATAACTAACTCTCCCTTACAACCGGAAGTTAGTTATGTCGCTGAAAAAGTCCTCCCTGATTGTGTTCCTCACTATGCTGATGCTGTTCCTCGCCAGCGTTATCCTTAGCAGCTGGCTGCTGGTGCGCAGTAATGCGTCGTTAAACGCCGTTAATAAAGAAATCCGCGTGGTGCTTTCAGTGATTGATCCTATCAACCACAGCCGTACATTACGCGTGCGGGTAATGGAGTATATGGAAGCCGTCGGGGACAACGATACGGCGGTGGCGTCGCTCGACAGTGTTAAAGCCGTGGCGGTTAAAGCCGATGCGGCGTTTCAGGCATACATGGACGCCCCCCGTCTGCCCGGAGAAGCAATGAATGCTGATGCCTATAAGCAGGCCTATCTGGCCTACAGAGATAACGGTATCACTCCCCTGATTGCCGCAGCGGAAGCGCGCGATCAGGCGCGCTTCAAAGCGCAGATCCCGGTGGTGGTGGGCCTCGACAGGCAGTATGAAAAAGTGCTGGATAAGGTGCTGGCTCAGCACGAAGCGTACGCGCATCAGCTCAATGAAGATGCGCAGAGCCATTTCACCTCAGGCCTGCTGCTGCTTATTCTCTTTGGTGCGCTGTTTGTGGGTGTGATCATCGTGATTTCACTGCTGATGCACCGCTTTGTCTTGGCGCCGCTTAATGCGGCGACGCATCACTGTGACCTGATCGCCGCAGGCGAGCTTGATCGCGTTGTGCCGGCAACCGCCGCATCGCGCAGTGAAATCCAGAGCCTGATGCGATCGCTGGAGTCCATGCGCGGCGCGTTAACCACCATTATTCGTCAGGTGCGCGACTCAGCACACACGGTGTCAACGGCGTCCAGTGAAATCGCGGCCGGCAATATCGATTTGGCATCGCGAACCGAACAGCAGGCAGCAGCGCTGACAGAAACGGCGGCCAGCATGGAAGAGCTGGGCGCCACGGTTAAGCAAAATACCGATAACGTGTTTGAAGCCTGTCGCCTGACCGGGGAGGCCGTGAAGAATGCAGAAACCGGTGAAACCGTATCGCGCGACGTCATTATCTCTATGGATCTCATCAACGCCAGTTCAAGGAAAATTGAAGAGATCATCTCGGTGATTAATGGCATTGCCTTCCAGACCAATATTCTTGCGCTCAATGCTGCTGTGGAAGCGGCCCGGGCAGGTGAGCAGGGCAGAGGATTTGCGGTCGTGGCAGGTGAGGTGCGCAATCTCGCACAGCGCAGTGCGCTCGCAGCCAAAGAGATTGAAACCCTGATTGCGGAGTCTGTGTCGATTATTCACACCGGTTCAGAGCAGGTCAGCCGCACCGGTGAGGCGATGAGCGCCATCATTTCATCAGTAAGCCGCATCAATCTGCTGATGGAACATATCTCCACCGCATCCGGCGAACAGAGCCGCGGTATTGAACAGATTGAAAAAGCGGTCACGGAAATGGACGCCGTGACGCAGCAGAACTCGGCACTGGTTCAGGAGTCTGCCGCGGCGTCCGCCTCGCTGGAAGAGCAGGTGCAGTACCTGACCCGTTCGGTCTCCACCTTCCGCCTTGCCTGACACCGCCCGTCTGACCAGGCTATCTTCCGGGCAGCCATTGTGCTGCCCGGGCATCTGCCCGGAACCGTGTGATTTCCAGTTACTCTGTGCACGCGTTTTGATCGAAATCAACTTTTCTCCACACCTCAGTTTTTAAAATTCCCTGACCTTTTTGAACCCGGCCTGCAGAAAAATGTAAATTTTTCTCATGCATTGCCGATATGTCACTTGCCACCTTAGTGCATCATCGGGCGCAGCCTGATGATGCGGGTGTGCTGCGGGCAAGCGTGCGCCGCAGTTTTTCTCAGGGAGCAGTAAATAATGAAGCGTAACCCCCTTCTGGCGGCCGTTGTGGCCTCCTGTCTTGTGTTATCCGGCTGCAGCGCCATGACCACCGCCATTAAAAAGCGCAACCTTGACGTCAAAACCCAGATGAGTCAGACCGTCTGGCTTGAGCCGTCCAGTGAGAAAACCGTGTATCTGCAGGTGCGTAATACCTCAGACAAAGACATGAGCGATCTTCAGACGCTGCTGGCGCGGGATCTGCAGGCTAAAGGGTACACTGTGACCTCATCTCCGGATGCGGCGTACTACTGGATTCAGGCAAACGTGCTGAAAGCGGAAAAAATGGATCTGCGTCAGGCTCAGGGTTTCCTGTCCACAGGTTATGAGGGCGCAGTGGCCGGTGCCGCACTGGGCGCGGGTATCACCGCCTATAACAGTAATTCCGGTGGCGCGATGTTAGGCGTGGGCCTGGCGGCCGGACTGGCAGGCATGGCAGCGGATGCGCTGGTGGAAGATGTGAACTACACCATGGTGACCGATCTGCAGATTTCTGAGCGCAGCAAAAAAGCCGTGACCACCGATCACATTGCTGCCCTGCGCCAGGGCACCTCAGGCATCAAGCTGCAGACCAGCAGTGAAGAGGGTAACCGCATGAAGTACCAGACGCGTGTGGTGTCAAACGCCAACAAGGTCAACCTCAAGTTTGAAGAGGCTAAACCTGTTCTGGAAGCCCAGCTGGCAAAATCTGTCGCAGGCATCATGTAAGTATGCTGCCGCTGGCCGCCTGAACGCCAGCGGCTTCACCCTGACCGGCGCTTGCCGGTGCCTTAACTGTCCTGCATGACGATCCTCTCTGCAAGGGCCTGCAGAGTGGGGCCGATGATATCGGGCTGTTCGCCCAGATCCAGCGGCGCATTCCCGGGTCGGGTAAGCAGGGCACCTTTCCAGCCACACCCCATGGCACCAATAATATCCCAGGTATGGGTTGCAATGATTCTGAGCCGGGCGGGCTCCTGCTTAAGCTGATCGGCCACGCAGCGGTAGGCTGCCGCAGCCGGTTTAAAGCTCCTGCTGGCCTCCACGGAAAACTGCTGCTCAAAATAACGGTCCAGTCCTGATTGGGCCAGCACGCGTTTTCCTGCTTCACTGGAGGAGTTGGTGAACGTCACCATCCGGAAACCTGCTTCGGAGAGCATGTCCAGCGCGGGCTGTGCATCAGCATGCGGCGGCAGGGTAGCCATAAGGCGTTTAAAGGTATCAATCTGTGCGGCAGTCAGCGTCAGGTGGTGTATTCTGGCGACCATGTTCAGCACGGCAACCGCAAGCTCGCCAAACGGCACATAGCGATGGCTCAGCGTAAGCGTCTGTGAGTAGAGGATCTGTTCGGCAAACCACTGGCGCATTACCTGCGCATGACCAAACGTCTCCTGAAAAAAAGGGGCCAGCGAGGTTAAATCCAGCAGGGTTTCGTTAACATCAAATACCAGTACGGTATTGCGCGGGGTCACATTGGCCTCCTGAAGCACGCATTCCGGTGCAGATACAAAACAGGGGCTGGCGTTATTCACGCGCAGCCCCCAGAGCGGGTTTATTCAATGACCCATACGCTGACGCTGCCGCCGTTACAGGTAAAGGTGGCTTCACCCTGCTCATTGGTGGTCAGGGTTTCTTCACGGTTGCCCAGGAAGTCACGCCAGGTTTTGTTGGCGTAATGTTCGCCCAGCGAAAGGGTTTTCTCTCCGTTATCGCCGTTGGACATCACCACCACACAGCCCGGCTGCTCCTCTGTGCCGCTGCGGCTGAAGGCGATGCAGTTGGGATGATCAAAATAGAGGGTCTGTACGCCGTGCGCAAAGCGCTGGCGCGCGATCATGAGCTGATCGAGTTTATCTATGACCGGCATATCGACCTTGTGCATCTCGCCATCGCTGCCGGTATCTTCATACGACGCGCCGTACAGATCAGGGTAGAACACACACGGCACGCCGTTTTCACGCAACAGGATCAGGGCATACGCCAGCGGCTTGAACCAGGCTTCCACCGGCGCTTCCAGTGACTGCAGCGGTTGCGTGTCGTGGTTAGCCACAATGGTCACCGCATGGAACGGATCGGCTTCCACCAGCGTACCGGAAAAGATCTGACGCATGTCATAGCTGCTGCCCTGTTTCGAGGCCTCATGGAATTTCATGTGCAGGGGCGCGTCAAACAGCATGGTTTTGCCTTCGACCTGATGGATGTACTGCTGCAGCTTGTCGAGCTCAAAGGACCAGTATTCCGCCACGATAAACAGCGGCTGCTCTGAAACCTCCTGCACGTGCTCGATCCACTCTTTATAGAACCAGGCCGGGATGTGCTTCACGGCATCCAGACGAAACCCGTCGCACCCGGTGGTTTCCATGACCCAGCGCGCCCAGTATTTGATCTCTTCGGTGGCAGAGCGGTTGCGAAAATCGATGTTTGAGCCCATAAGATAATCAAAATTACCGAGCTCGTTATCCACCTGGTCGTTCCAGCCTTCACCGGTGTAGTCGTTGACTATCTTGAACACGCCGTCTTCATCGGGATTCTCGATATGATCCACACCGCTGAAGCATTTGTAATCCCAGACAAACTCCGAATATTTTCCGGCACGCACCGGAAAGGTGTAGCGCGTCCAGGCCTCGCACTCTACCACCTCTTCATGGATCTGCGAGCGATCCTGCTCATCCACCCGGTTAACGAGAATACGCTCTTTCTCATCCGCCCCCATTTTGTGGTTGACCACCACGTCCAGCAGTACCGCAATCTGCTGCTGCTTGAGCGCATCGATGGCCGCGTGCAGCTGGGCTTTGTCGCCATACTTGGTGGCAACCGTGCCTTTCTGGTCAAACTCACCCAGGTCAAAAAGATCATAACTGTCATAGCCCACTGAACTGCCGCCGGCGGCACCTTTATACGCAGGGGGCAGCCAGATCATGTTGATGCCAGATTCACTCATGTGTGCCGCGCGCTCTGCCAGTTCCGGCCAGAGTTTGCCACCTTCCGGGTAATACCAGTGAAATGCCTGTAGCAGGGTTGGATTTTTCATTGTCGGGCTCCGTTTATGGTCAACAGAATTATGGAGCGGGAATAGAAAAACGTGCGAATATCTAGCGGCCACCGCACGATTTGCTGCGCGGATCTAATCAGGGCCTGCGTGGTGCATTTGTCTTAAAAACAGCTCTGCCGGTTTGTGCCGCGGCTTTTAGCGGTATGCTGGCAGACCTGCTGCCTGCCTTTAAACCCGGAGCACTCATGCTACGACCGATTGTATCCTCTCTTCTTTTACTTGCTGCGTCAGGGACAGCACTGCCTGCCAGCGCAGAGACATCCGCCAGCGAGCAGACGCCGCGCATTGCAGGCTACGGCGCTGTTTTCGCCACGCCGGATGCGGCTTTTCAGCCTGACAGCACCCGGCGTTATAAGCTGGTGTTCAAAGTCAGTGACGCTGCCAGTCACCCCTCAGAGCTTAATCCCGCGCTGAATGAAGTGGCCCGCGTCATCAATCTCTATGCCCGGGCGGGCGTGCCTGCCAGTCAGGTGGAGGCCGTGGTAGCGGTGAACGGCGGCGCGACACAGGCCCTGCTGGATGAGCCGCATTACCGGAAATTGTTCAACACCGCCAACCCGAACCTGGGTCTGATCAGGGCGCTGGATGCCGCCGGGGTAAAAGTCACGCTGTGCAGTCAGGCCCTGGCCTGGCATCACTACGATCCCAGCTGGGTGGCAAGCCCCGTCATTCGTACGCCGTCGGCGCTGACGACCCTGACCACGCTGCAAAATCAGGGCTATGCCTTGCTGGATACACAGGGAGCGGCGCGCTGAGCATCTGAAGCAGCAGCGACAGCGCAATGCGGCACGCGAAAAGGCAATCAGTGTTCTGATATGGAGATAACGACATGCGTGAAGTCATAAGAAAAACCTACCCCAGGCTCGGTGAGGTTACCGCGCCTTACGTTCACGCCGTAAAGCATGGCGAAATGCTTTATATCTCAGGGCTGACAGCGTTTGGCACCCCGGCGCAGCATCAGGGTATCGCCATGCAGGCTGAAGAGATATTCCGGCAAATCCGGTACATTGCGCGCGCTGAAGGCACCGATCTTTCCGCGCTGATTAAAGTCACTATCTTCGTTACCTCTTTCAACGAAATTAGCGCATTGCGCACCGTGCTTTATCAGCACTACGGCGATCACCTACCCGCCAGTTCGCTGGTGGAGGTCAGTCGCCTGTTCTCACCGGATCTCCTCGTTGAGATCGAGGCCATTATCGGCCTGTAAACCCGCAGCCTGTGGGACGTCTGACTGACAGTTGTCTTTGCTTTTGTGCCTTCTTGCCTGAAGCTGATGCTTGCTCACTCTGCACTTGCGTTAACCGTGAGAATATTTCTTAAAGGCGGACTGATTTTACCAGATGGTCATAACATGACGATTATGCTCTGCTGGAGCATAAGATCAGGCTGGATGCGCAAGGCTGATGGCTGTGTGGACGTCTCTGCGGTGCGATGCACTACCCTGGGTAGCGTTATCAGGCAACGACTAAACGTCCTCACCGCCTGTGTTGCTTAGCTAAAACCTGAGGCGCTTTTACAGGTGCATACGGCTGTCCGAGAGTCACTTATCTCATTGAGGATACTTTCTGTCTCATTCTGAGCAATGGTCAGGCTGCTGAGATTGCCTTGTTGGGTTTTCATCATCGTCCTTTGAGTATGACAAAAGTGAAAGAAGCCAGACGCTGCCCGTATCAGCCTGCGATACCCCATGCCCTGAATCCTGTTATAACAGCCGCATAGAGGCTTATCGCCACTATGCTGATGCAGGTTCCACAGGTGATGGCTTTTGCCGAGGTGCCCGTACCGAGGTAGTGCGTCTCCAGCACGATGATATTGGCGGCAGGGGGCAGAAGGCAAAACAGATACAGGGTCGCTGGATTGTCTGTGATCAACTGAAAACTGAATGTACTGGCAAGCGCCAGTAGCAGTGAGCACACAATGGCCATCGCACCCGCTTTGAGCAGAAATGGCCTGAACGCCTGCAAGAGATCGCCAGGCGACAGCGTGATTTTTGACAGCCAGATCCCCAGTATGGCCATGCCCAGAAAGCTCATCATGAATTTTGAAACGGTGTAAAGCCCAGATCCCCAATGGCTGACGTCCTGACTGACAGGAATAAGCACTGCGCCGGCAATGAGTGCCAGGACCGGCGGCGTCTGCAGCAGTTTCAGTAAATTGAACCGGCTGCCTGATAGCATACCGGCCCCCACTGAATTTCCCACAATAGAACTGCCAACATACGCGGCAATGATAATGGCAGAGGCATCATTCCCAAACAGTGCACCTGCAACGGGCAATCCCAGCCACCCGATGTTGAGGTAGCTGAAGCAGAGGCTTTTCACAGGATCGCGCATCAGCCGCTGACAGACCATCATCACTACCAGCATACAGAGCGCGGTAGTGATAATGATGGGGCTCATGCTGTTAAAACGTGTGGAGATATTAAAAACAATGACAACGGGAATCGCGATACGCGTCAGCACCCACGACGCCCCGGTTTTGAAGTCGAGTGCAGTTTTGCCAGCCAGCCAGCCTGCAAACAGGTAAATCAGGGGGAAAAAGATGCTCACAATGTTTCCTTTGTATTCGCTGAACTGCTTGTCCTGATAAGCGTATGGCTTGTTCAGTACACCTCGGTGCGATCCCATAGCGCTGAGTGTGTTATCGTTTGCCGCACCGCACCGTAGTGAACGTGCAGGGGCTTCGCTGGTGCTCCATTCGGAAACAGAGAGTCAGGGGCGTAACAGGACTGGCCTGGGCTCGCGATGTAACCTGAGCAGTCCGCTGGCATACAAAGCACACAGGCCAAAGCAGATCTGCTATGCAGGTTCAGCGAGATAACACCTCAATCAGCTCAAACTCTTCTGCTACCAGTTCCATGCGCTCATCAAATATGCCGGTACACGCAAAAAAGCGCTGATGCTCCCGGCGCCAGTACGCGAGACTTAAATCGCCTTCGCCTTCTTTGCGCGCAAAGTCTGCCGTGACATCGCAGAAGCGCATTAATGTCAGGCATACAATGCGGATCACGCAGGTGGGTTGATTCTGCCCATCGAGAACAATGCAGTAACGGCCCGGCGCGGGGGCGTCAGCATCCTGTTCAAAGGCTGCAAGCGAGCCGCAGGTTGCTGTTTTCTTACCCTGGGCAATCAGTGCAGCCAGCGTATCGGCAAGGGCCGGTGAGTCGCCAAATGCCCAGTTTAATGCGCGCGGGTATTTTGCCTGCAGGGTAGCCAGATCGGTCATGTTTACGCCTCCTGAATATTTAGGTGTTGAGGCGCTGCATCAAAGCGATCGCCGCGTGGAGTCGGGTGTGATATCGCCAGAAATTCGGTGGCAACGTCGCTGTCATTACGCGCCTGATGCATCCTGTCCGGGGCAATCTCAATGCCTTGCCGCGCGCTGAGGGTAACCTCCTGGTCTTCCAGCGCCATGGTCAGTGTCCCCTCCAGAACAAAAAAGAACTGACGGGAAAGGGCGTGATAATGACGCACTTCAGCTGTGCCCGCGGGCATTTTTTCATGGATGATCATTAAATCCGGCCGGTTCAGCAGATACCAGCCATCGCAGTGATCCCCCCAGGTGTAGTGCTCAGCATTCTCGGTTGAAATCACTCATGCCTCCTCGTCCTGTGAGTCTGTTAATCAGGCACGTATCCGTGCCAGGTTCTGACAGTCAGAGCTGTTTTGCGTGATCGCGCAAAAACACCGACAGCACATCCTTAGGCGGCGTGACGCCGCTTGCTGATAACAGTCCGCCCACCGCACCACGATGGTAGGTACCGTGAAACAGCATGTGATGGAGCATCTCTTCAGCCTGCATTTCACCAGGTCCGCCGTCTACAAACCGAAAATGAAGGGTTTCCGCCAGGTCGGCTTCGGTCAGGGTGGCCACGTGTGCCAGATACCAGCGGGTGGTCGCGGACATCGCACGCATCAAGGTTTCAATCGCGGGCGTATCCGGGGTGTTCAGGGCGGTAAACCCATGCGGCTGACCAGTGAGGTTGGCTTTGAAAATGGTATCCACGACGAATACATGATTCATGAGGCGCACGGCCAGATGACGTTGCTCTGCAAACTTTCCGGCGTCGATGCGGGCAATCGCCTGCAGGGTCAGCTCATCTATCCATAATTTGTAACGTAAAAGGGTCGTCAGCGAACGGCTCATGATTTCATCCTGAAATGGGCAGAGCCCCATCATAGCAGCAAAAAAAACCGCCAGCGGATAAAAAAAAAGAGGAGCCAGGCTCCTCTTCTGTCATGTCATACGTTAACGCACAATGTGCAGGAAGTGCAGGTGCTTCTCGTACTGGTCGAGAATATCGTTGATGATCTGCTCCTGATTCCAGCCCATCACGTCATAGTCCTGGCCTCCTTCCTTGAGATAAACCACCGCGCGGTAGTATTTCTGCTCCTCCGCTTTGTCGCTGCCTGACATGCCTGCCAGAGCGAAGGCAGGCTGCAGGTAAGGGCGCGCACGAACTTCATAAACAAAGTTCAGCTCCTGACCCAGATCGACCTCGAACCGTACCCGGTCGTCTTCATCACCTCGGGTGTGCGACAGCGTATTTTGCTTCGCCAGCTCCTGCTCCACCATCTCCATCGCCGGGTAAATCACCTCGGTCATGAAACGTTTAACCTGGGAGCGCTTGGGAAAGTAGGCAATGTTACGCAGACGACGCTGCCACGGAATGGGGTTGCGGGCCGCCGTGGGTGCAATGGTGGCAATCTGCTTGCTGTCCCGTTTCCAGGCATCAATGCGCAGTGCCTTGAGCAATCCGTACATCGACATCAGCAGAATAATGGCGAAGGGCAGCGCACTGGCAATCGTCACCACCTGCAGCGCTTTCATCCCGCCGGCCAGTAGCAGCGTGATTGCCACCACACCCATCAGACCAGACCAGAAAATGCGCTGCCAGACCGGCGTCTGATCGGTGCCGCCAGACGCCAGCGTATCCACCACCATGGCCCCTGAATCCGCAGACGTCACAAAAAACACCACAACCATTGCCACCGCAATGCAGGACAGCACAAAGCTGAAGGGAAAATGCTCCAGGAAGTTGAACAGCGCCAGCGTCTGATCGCTCATCACCGTCTGCGCCAGATCGGTGGCGCCCTGCTGCATGATCATCCAGATTGCGCTGTTGCCAAAGAAGGTCATCCAGAGCAGCGTAAAGCCTGCCGGCACGAACAGCACGCCGGTGACAAATTCACGGATGGTGCGACCGCGTGAAACGCGGGCGATAAACATCCCCACAAACGGCGACCAGGCCAGCCACCAGCCCCAGTAAAACAGCGTCCAGCCCCCGAGCCACTTGCTTGACTTTGGCTCATAGGCGTAGAGGTTAAAGGTTTTGGTAACCAGCTCAGAGAGGTAGCCCCCGGTGTTCTCCACAAAGGATTTCAGCAGCAGCACCGTGGGTCCCAGGGTACCCACCAGAATCAAGAGCAGCACGGCCAGCCCAAGGTTAATTTCTGAGAGAATGCGAATGCCTTTATCCAGACCAGAGACCACGGAAAGGGTAGCCAGAGCAGTGATCACCACAATCAGGATCACCTGCATGGTGGCGCTCACGGGCAGGCCGAAAAGATGATTAAGACCGGCATTCACCTGCAGCACACCATACCCCAGGGAGGTCGCTACCCCCAGCACGGTGCCTATCACCGCAAAAATGTCCACGGCATGCCCCATCCAGCCATAGATGCGATCGCCGATGATAGGGTAGAGCGCAGAGCGCAGCGTTAACGGCAGTCCGTGCCGATAGCTAAAGAACGCCAGAATCAGCGCCACAATGGCATAAATCGACCAGGCGTGCAGACCCCAGTGAAAGAAGGTTATGCGCAAGGCTTCCCGCGCGGCGTCGACGGTTTCGGGTTCACCCGATGGCGGTGCCATGTAGTGCATCACCGGCTCAGCCACGCCAAAGAACATCAGGCCGATGCCCATGCCGGCAGAGAACAGCATGGCAAACCAGGAGTGGTAGCTGAAATCAGGTTCGGCGTGATCAGGACCGAGCTTGATATCGCCGTAGCGTGAGACCCCCAGATAGACGACGGTCAGCAAAATCAGGGCAACGGCCAGAATGTAAAACCAGCTGGCATTGGCGAACAGCGACGTCTGAAGGGCGGTGAGTTGTGTATCGGCCTGTTCAGGAAAGAGGGCCGCGAAGGCCACCAGGATGAAAATCAGCGCCGCAGAGGTAAAAAACACCGGGGGATTGATGTGGCTTCTTTTTTTCGGGAGGTCCGTTTCTGATGTTGGCATAGGTATCCTGCATATCGTGAATGAAGACCAAATGTAACAATCAGTATGGAAGAGTAAAAGCGATGCGCCAGCATGTGATTAAATTTTAAGCAATTTGTGTGGCGTTTTACACAAGTTTACCCGTCTGTGAGTCGCGCTAGCGCTGTCTTGTCCGCTTCTGAAGTCAATGCCTGTCTTGCACGTTCTGCCGCCTGACTGGCATGACGCTTTGCTTCAGTGGCATAGCGATGTGGCGCTATCAGGGCCAGCGCATGAAAGGCTTTTTGCAGGCGGATCTGCACTTCAATCAGACCGGCACCGTCACGCCCAATGGCGGTAAAGACATCATCAAACATATCGCTGACCTGCACAGGCTGAATAAAGAGACGTGGCCAGATGACCGGGCCTGATTGAGCAGGAACAGGTTCACCGAACAGCCTGACCGCACGGCCGATGATATCGATAGCTGTACCCGGATCGTTGACAGCGGGTGAAAGCGCGCGTGAGGCAATTTCTGAGAGCACACAGAGGCCAAAACGGGGATCCTGCTCATACGAGCGCTGTTCACCCACGGTAAAAGCACTTTGCAGATGGCCCTGCTCGTCTTCGGGAATCGGCTGCGTGCACCAGAGCAGCGGTGCGCCAGGATGCACAAAGCTGCCGGGCTGAGCTGCCAGATAGAGAGAAGCATGCTGTTGTTCAGCCCAGTCACTGAGCCGTTGCAAATCGATATGCTGCAGATAACCAATCGTCTCTGGCAGGAGCGGATGGGATTCTGCTGCTGCGGGCAGCTTACCCTGCCAGGCCGAGCCACCCATGCACGGATTCTGTAATCGTTCCGTCAGCGCCGCGCGGGTGGCCTGCTCCACACGCTGAGACGTTTCACCCAGGCTGCCAAAATTAGCGAGATGCTGGATCCAGCGCAGCAGGGTGATCACAATCATGGCGATCACCAGCAGCGTCACAAAGAACAGCACCACCCGTCCCTGTGTGCCGTAGGCGCCCATACCCAGTGCGATGATCCCCACCAGGCTGAAGAGAAACGAGCCAATAAACGTTGCGAGCACATTCTGCGTGGTACGATCTTCCATCAGCAGGCTGGTGGCCCGCGGCGTCACGCTGCTGCTCGCAGAGTTATAGGCAGTCACCATGATGTTCAGTGAAAACGTCGTCACGGCCAGCATACTGGAAGCCAGGATAGCCAGAATTTCGTCCACCGCTTCACTGCCGATCAGACCGGATACGGAGGCAGGAATAAACGGTTTGACCGCGATAGCCACCAGCGCGGTGATCACAGCCAGTACGGCAAACAGTGAGCTGCGAAACCAGAGCTGTTTGGTCAGCTGGCGTAACACCCATTGCGTTTTTGACATGGTCTTCCCTGTCATCAAAGTGGTTAACTGCGGCTCAGCAGCAGGCGCACGCCGGCCAGTGCAAAACACGCGGCCAGCACGGCATCAAGCGTGCGCTGAACGCGCTGGTAAAGGGCCACCATCACGGGCGTGGAGAACAGCAGCGCATAGCCGCCAAACACCCCCACACAAATGGCGGCACAGCCGCCGATCACGTCAGGCAGCACGCTGGCATCCGCACCGGGTGTCAGCGTAACGGACATGATAGAGACCCAGGTAAGGATAGCCTTGGGATTTAATATGTGCATGAGCACGCCCTGCCGGAACAGCTTGCCGTAGTGCACCACAGGCTGCGAAGCGGGGTCCACGCGCGGTGCCGGGCGCAGCGCTGATTTCCCGGCTTTCCACGCCAGCCAGAGCAGATAGAGTTCGCCTGCGATTTTTAGCACGATCAGCAGCTCTGCAAACGTGGCCATAAACGACAGAATGCCTCCGGCGGCCAGCAGGGCCCAGGTCATGGAGCTCACAATGACGCCGCCGGCCAGCGCCAGCGCAGCCCGCCGGCCGCTGCGCATTGCTGTCCCCATAATAGCCATGTTGCTGGGGCCAGGACTGGCGGTGGCTACAAAGTAGGTAATAAACACTAACAACAGTTCGCTGATGTGAGGCATTCAGTGGTCATCCTTGTGTGAGTCAGGCGACGTGAGATGCTGAGCGGCTGCGACAGTGGCCTGACGGCGCATCTCAATGAATGACGCCATCTGGGTGGTGGCCTGCGCTACCAGTTCAGCCGGTGCGGTGCGCGGCGTGCCACTGCTAAAGGGAGGTTGAGGATCGTATTCCATCTGCAGCTGAATCATCTGCGCCACTGCCTCACCCTGCAGGTCAGCCACGACCCTCAGTGCAAAATCAATGCCCGAGGTCACCCCTGCGCCGGTGATGCGGTTTCGGTCACGCACCACGCGCGCGCTAACCGGCTCCGCGCCCAGCAGTGCCAGCTGATCCAGCGACCCCCAGTGGGAGGTGGCCCTGTAGCCGTTGAGCAGACCCGCCGCGCCCAGCACCAGCGAGCCGGTGCAAACCGAGGTCACGAGTGAGGCCTGCGCGCTTTTTTCAAGAATAAACGCCAGTACCGCGCTGTCCGTCATCAGGGCAATCTGCCCCGGACCGCCCGGCACGCAGATCACATCCAGCGGTGGACAGGTGTCAAAGGTGGTGGTGGGCAACATCGCTAATCCCCGGTCTGAGATCACCGGCTCAGGCGTTTTCCAGATGAGATGCACCCGGGTATCTGGCGCACGGGCAAACACCTCAAAGGGGCCGGTAAGATCCAGCTGAGTGACGCCCGGAAACAGCAGTAATCCTACAGAAAGTGCAGACTCGCGCATGACAGTGTCCTTTCAGGTGTGCGATAAAACACCTTAGCGAATTTGCATACCGCGTGTATAGCGCTCCGGCAGCCCATAAGAGGAAAATCACACGAGATGAAAACCATTGGCATTCTGGGCGGCATGTCGGCCGCCTCCACCCAGACTTACTACCGGCAGCTGTGTGCCCTGACGCAGGCGCAGCTGGGCGGGCTGCACTCGCCGGAGCTGCTGATCCGCTCACTGGATTTCGCGCGCATCGAAGCGCTGCAGGCCGCAGGGCAGTGGGCGGCAGCGGGTGACATCCTCAACGCCGAGGCGCATGCGCTGGAGCGCGGTGGCGCCGCCTGTATTGTGCTCGCCACCAACACCATGCACAAGCTGGCAGAGCCGATGATGCAGGGCATCACGATCCCGCTGCTGCATATCGCAGATGCCACGGCTGCGCGCATAGTCTCGGCGGGCCTGCGCACACCGGGTCTGATTGCCACCGCGTTTACCATGGAGCAGACCTTCTATCGCGCAAGGCTTGAGGCCGCCGGCCTGCAGCCGCTGACGCCGGCGACGGCCGATCGCGCCCTGGTGCATCAGATCATCTATGGCGAACTGTGCAAAGACATCACCACGCCAGCCAGCCGCGCGGCCTTTGAGCAGGTTGCTGCACGGCTGGTGGCGCAGGGAGCCGACTCGCTGATTCTGGGCTGTACCGAGGTCGGCATGCTGCTCAATCAGGGCAATGTCTCTGTGCCGGTGTTTGACACCACGCTGATTCACTGTGAAGCCGCGCTGGCCTTTGCGTTAACGCCTTAAGCCGGGCTGCAGCACCAGCTGGATAAACGCGAGGATATCCGCCAGCGCCTGCTGATGTTTGTCGGCGGACGGGCTGATGCTCAGGCGCTCAGCATACCCATTGAGCATGGCGCTGAGCTGGCGGGTCGCCTGCGCCACATCCGTGGTGCGAAAATGTTGCAACGCCACGCCCCGCTGGATGATTCCGCCAATCAGCGCACACCAGCTCGCCATGTTCTCTTCTGCGAGCGCGGCATAGGCGGGGTTGTTTGCGGCCATCTGCCAGAGCGAGTCGTAGAGCTTCCATGAGGCGTCTGCCGCCTCGGGCAGGTAGATGTCAGCCAGCCGGCAGAGCTGCTGCTCGGGTGTCAGCCCCTCAATCTCCTGCGTAAACTGCGTGATTTCCTGCGTCATAAAGCGCTCGACCGCGGCCAGCGACAGCGCCTGCCAGTTGCTGAAGTAGTGATAGATATGACTGCGCGAGAGACCAAGCTGTTCTGTGACTTCGCGGGTCGTAACCGCAGCAATGCCTTTTTCAATAAACAGCGCCACCGCCGTGTCCAGAATACGGTGCGTTAACTCATCATTTTTTTTCTTCATCGGGGGCGTTTTGCAATCCGGGAATCTCTGCGGCACAGGGTAGCAGAAATCACCGGAACTGCCGCGTTTAACCATTGGTGTGACCGATATCAGCGATTACTGAAGTTTACGCAGGCTTCGCCGATAACCCGGGGCCATCTCAGCAGCGCACAGTCTGCCGGGAAGGTAGCTTACAGATGAGTTCTGATTGCGAACGGACCCTGCTTTTAGCCCTCTTTGACACCACCAGGATGCGCAGTGTATTGCGCGATAGCTTAAATGCAGGAAATAAAAATATGTCTTTAAAGACGATGTTCACGCGTGCTCGTTTCAACTCACACGCACAGCCCTCCGACGGCCGCTATGATTGCCAGCGTCTGCCTGCCGCACCCGGCGACATCGGTCTCTCCGCGCGTGCGTGCGGGATCCTGCTGACCTTTGTGCCGCCGGAAGCCGATTTTCATCGCGTCAGCCAGGCCTGGCAGCGCTTTAATTCTGCGTCACGCACGGTGATCACGCTCTCCTCCAACGGGGCGCTCAGCGCCAGTGGTGCGCAGAGCACCTACTGTGACGGAAACGGACAGGAAGGCAGCTGGCTCTGGCTGCCTGATACGCTGGTGGCGGAACATGAGACCCACGTGATCGACCTGCACCTGCAGGATACACACAGCGTTACCGCGCGCATCCGCGCCATTCAGCGGGATCTGGCGGCACTGCCCCTGCGTATGCCGCTGTCTGCCGATCGCACCTTTGCCATGATCTACTGCGACGGGTTGTCAGCCTCTGAAGGCTTTTTTATGCAGGCCTGGTATGACAGCGGCCGCTTTCCGTGTCTGGCCATTGGCGGCTCAGCGGGTGGTCGCGTAGCCTTTGACGGCACCTGGATTGGGGCGGGCGGACAGGTGCTGCAGGGCAAAGCCGTGGTGGTGTTCTGCCGTATGGCGGCCGGAAAATCGTTTGCACCGTTTAAAAGCCAGAATTTCACGCCGCTGGATAAAAGCTGGCTGATTGCAGAAGCGGACCCTATGACGCGCACTGTAACCTCGGTCTTTACGGCGCAGGGCCAGCAGCAGCCCTTTACGGCAGCACTCGCTGAGCAGCTGGACTGCAGTGAGTCGCAGCTGAGCACACGTCTGCAGGGGCTCACGTTTGCAGTGAAAGTAGGTGAGGCCTTTTTCATCCGCTCTGTGGCCAAAATCGAGGCCGGACGCGTGCACTTTTTTTGCGATCTGGAGTTCGGTGACCGGCTCTATCTTATGCAGGAGCGGGACTTCAAAGCGGCCACGCTGCAGGACTGGGCGACCTTTACCGCCCGCTACGGTAAACCGGCTGCCGTGATGATGAACGACTGCATTCTGCGTCGTCAGGGTAACCTGGGTGCCCTGAAGCAGGCGCATTTCTTTAAAGGCATTCCGGCGGCGGGCTTCTCAAGCTTTGGTGAGATTCTGGGCGTGCCCATCAACCAGACACTCTCCGCGCTGGTGTTTTTTAACCGCGACGTCAAAGCCATGACACAGTTTCCCGTTGAGTATGCGGGCTATGCGGCGCACTATGCGCAGCGCGCACTGCGCCGGTGGGAGGCGCTTAATGCCATTCAGACGCGGGTGCTGGAGCGAGTGGTGAGCTATCAGCAGGAGCTTGCGCCCATTGTGCAGGCGCTGCCCGCGCTGGAAGCGGCGACGCAGAGTCAGGGCGAGACGCTGAGCCTGGCCGAGAGCAGTATTCGCGCCATCAGCGCGCTGGCAAGCGACAGCCAGCAGGCGCAGAGCCAGCTGGGGGAGGGGCTTGACGATCTGGAGCGGATTTCTGACGGCATCAACGTGATCACGCACGGCATCAGTAACATCGCCTTTCAGACCAATATTCTGGCGCTGAACGCGGCGGTGGAAGCGGCACGTGCCGGCGAAGCGGGACGCGGTTTTGCGGTGGTGGCCGGCGAAGTCCGGCGGCTGGCGCACTCTTCTAAGGATCAGGCTGAAGCCACGGCCAGCAACATCAGCGATGCGGTCAGCACGATTTCGCGCATCCGCACGGTGGCAAGCCACACGGTGCAGACCGCCAGTGACATGGCCGATCGCAGTCTGCATGCGGCGGATGCCATCGCCGCCATGAGCCAGCAGACGCGCAGCGAACGGGCCGATATCTCGCAGCAGCTGCAGAGTCTGCGTACGCTTACCGCAGGCATGGATGCCATGCAGGCAGCCGTTGATGAGCTCAAGGTTCTGCAAACCCTTTCCTCTGATCGGTAACGATCGTCACCCGGGCGCAGCACGCTGCAGCGCCCGTATCATTACTTCGCAATAAAACAACTGGCGGCTCTCCCTGAGGCAGTGAGCGGCCCGTCTTTCTCAAGCATATTGAAACTCAGCGTGGTAGTGATAAGACATGTTGCACTGTGGAAAACAGGAAATCACGGTCAAAATCCGTGTTACTGATTCAACTTAACATTATCAATATTAACGCTACGTTTATTTATCGATTTTTAATTCCATCCTTTACTTTGCATATTCTTGCGATAATCGTAAGTAAATTTTTCACCATAAGAGGAAGAGAATTGAATTTTAAAGTTGAAACGTTCATTTTGTAGGAGTTGCTCTTTTAAAGATAATATGGCTTGGTTCAAGCCGCAGAGCCCTTTAGCATTCTCATTAGCTTCAATAAAAAAACTCTCCTTATCTTTTATGAGGAAATCATTTTGCCTTGGTGTCGCGTATAGGAAACATCTAGCATCAAGGCCAAGCATATTCACTGCAGAGTAAAAATCACCAAAATTCGATTTTCCAACAGGTTTGCCATCGATAGTTACTAAGGTTTTATGAACAATTGCATTTCCTAACCCCCCATTGTAAAAATAAATTCCATTTCTTTTTGTTTTACTTCTTCCATCAATGGAATAATAAGCAGTGATTTGCGGCCTAAGTGAGGTTTTATAAAACTCTCGCTGAAGCCATAACTGAGAGCATGTGACTAAACATGCAAAAGTAGCAACAATTGTAGCCGCATTTCTTTTGAAAAAACCGAGCATTATTCTATGTCCCTCAGCTATTATTCGATGAATAGGTAGGGTCAAGGAATTTTGCTGTTGAATCAATCATCATTGAAGAGCAAAGAGTTCTAAATGCTAAATAGCCTACTATTGAAAACATTACAGGCGAGGCTATATTGACAATAAGTTCCATGATGAAATCTATAATTCCTCCGTTTTTAATTATAGAGGAGGAGGTTGAGTCATATATGGTGATAAAGTAAGCATAGGATATATCACTAAGTATTTTTGTCAATAAGTACATGGCAGGAATGACTATGAGAAAGCCTATTTTTTTTGCTCTTCTTCTCCAGCCCTTCTTCCATGCGTCAGTAACAATAACACGGATTTCGCCATCTTCATCCCATAATTCCAGGGCGTTAATGTATCTTTGAACAGACAGGTAGTTTAAAATTGCTTTTTGAGGTAGCGGGTGTTTTATTAACATTTTAATGTCAGTGTAGTCCGTTCCTTTGGCTCCATAAATAGCCGAAAAAAGATACTCAATAACTAATTTGCTACTATTGGTTTTTGAAATTTCCTTGTTAAAATCTAAAACCAAAGAGCTTTTATCTTTGTTTTTATTATGTCTATAAACTAAGAAACTAATGATCCATGTAAGAACTGAAATTAATGCGGTGGTCATTATGCTAAGTGCCATTCGTGAGGTTTGTTTAATAACTGCCTACCTTACTTTATTTTGTACCACGTTGCTATCACCACTTGCCTGCAGACTACAGCACACAAAGTTGTGCTTTCTAAACGACTGTTCAGCTTATAACTGTTTTTTAAATAAATTTGTCAGTCCTGCTAGCATCATTTCCATTATCAGCGCTGCAGGCAGTGGCAATACGGCTTAGTACAAAGTGAATGGCTACGGCAGACACATCCTGTAAGGAACTTATAACGCGGATTTAACAAAACGTTTGGCATGTTGATAAACAAATGTGGACTCATAAGCTGCGCCTTTTAGCCCGGAACCACGGGTAAACCCAAGCCACGCACTATCGAGATCGAAGCCACCCTTAGAAACATCGGTATCAATAGCATAAGGATTTTCACACGGATTATCGTCACCATCGCGACTTGAATCGTCGCTAAAAGTTATTGCTGCAGTACTGATGGTGACTACCAGTTACCGGCACTCAAAGCGTCCCTACCAGGGATTTAGCGAGCGTGCCAGACCAGGTATGTTTACCGGTAGCGACCACAACCGCCAGTGCGCATCCGCTGGTAACATTAGTGCCCATCAGACAGATAGTGTTCAGTTCCAGCAGGTCAGCTTTCCGCTCTGGCGGCGGGGTGTGGTCATGCAGTTTAGGCCGTCCGTCTGCCACTACATCGGCTTTTTCCACCGGCAGGGACTCCCGGCTGAGAATCGACTGGCTCACAAAAAGGTCGCGCGCTTCCAGTAAGCGGAAATCGGCTGGCACCAGATCACCGGCTGACAGAACAATCACATCCCCTGGCACAAGTTCTTCCACGGGCAGCAGCGTCTGAACCGGGGAGACATTGTCTGATGCCCTGCGCAGCACGGTAGTGGTTATGCCTACCATGGATTTCAGCGACTGGGCCGCTCTGTTGGTACGAAACTCCTGCCAGAAGCGCAGCACACCACTCAGCGTGATCATGGTCATGATAATCACCACGCCGGTTACATCGATATCCTCGCCTTGCCGCTGCGGAAGCCACACATCCGTCACCGCGCTTACCGCCGCCAGCGCCATCAGGACATAGATGAAGGGATTATTGAATGCCTGAACAAACTGGACCAGCGCTGGCGGCGCTTTTTCATGTGCGACTTCATTAAGGCCATGCTCTTTAAGCCGTTTACCGGTTTCTTCTGTCGTCAGGCCCTGTCGGCTGCTCTTTACATGGAGCAGCGCCTGCTCGGGGTTGAGAAAAGCCGCGTGCTCAACGGCAAGCGGTGCGGCTGAATGATCCGAAGCTGACTGCGTCCGGTGTGATTTCCGGAAGAGGGTTTGCATATCAGTCATGATGTTTCTCCGTATTCGGGACAATATTAACCCTGCACCTGATTTCAGTGCATCGCGCTTATTTAATAAGTGAAGGTATTAAATTAAGGGAATATCCATGTTGCCCTCCTGGTGCGTTTTTTAATTCACCGCGAACCCGTTAACCGTTTTTGGGACTCCAGCGCACAGCAGAAATATTCTCGTGTCCCCCAATTCGGGACATAATACAATCCAGTGTTTTTCGGGGATCGGTATTGCTGATAAGCTCAGCGCGAATTTCCTGGTATCCTTTTTCCTCTGCGGAAACGGACTCCAGTCCCTGGAGCGTCAGCGTCATCTCTGCGGCAAGAGTCAATAAAAGCCGGCGAATGGCATTTTCATCCGTATCATGGCAGGTGACTTTAAGGACATACCGTTTTTCGTCTTCTGTCGCGCCCGGAAACTGATTAATACGCTGTGCGGCTTCACGCAGCAGAATATTGGCGCACAGAATAATCAGCGTGGCAGCGGCGGCATGCCAGAAGTTGCCCACGCCGCACAGCACACCTATCCCCGCAGAACACCAGAGGGTGGCAGCGGTATTCAGGCCCCGGATATTCATGCCTTCACGCATGATAACGCCGGCACCGAGAAAGCCGATCCCTGAAACAATCTGCGCTGCAATGCGGCCTGGCGAGTCCGGTGAGGCGGACACAGAGCTCAGGATGAACACAGCAGCCCCGGTTGCCACCAGCGCATTGGTACGCAGGCCCGCCATACGCTGCCGCCACTGCCGTTCTGCACCAATAAGCGCACCTAACATCATGGCGGCAAGCAGATGTGAAATATAAGGGAACATCATTTAAGTTCCTCCCTGTCCAGAAAGAATGAAACTGTGCCTGAAAAGCACACCACAGGTGTTGCCGGTTACGGCAACGTCAGTGGTAAAAGGAAGGAGGAAAAAGGGCGCTTTGAAAAATAAACATGACAACTGGCCTCACATTGCTGTGAATATATCTACAGGGAGGCAATCATCAGATATAAGAGGATTGCTGCCCGCCATGGTGGCAAGCAGCACAGAAAAAAGCGTGTCAGCTTGCCTGAAAAAATGATTTAGGGTGACTGTCCAACGTATTTCTCCTGTTTTTATGTTGCGTAAATTATAGCTGTCGCTTGATAAGAGTAAAGGCCAAATATACAGAATCAAGAAAATTTAACGTATTTTTATTAGCCTGCTAATAGCTAATTCACTACTGATTTACTGAATGCCAAAGGTCATCGCTTAATTAATTTCAGGCTATTTCGTAAAAACTTTTATTGGCTTCACGCTGGCTACCTCTGGAGGCGACCAGGCCTGTTGGCGCGCAGAGTCTTCCGGAAGCAAAAACGTGTCGGATGCCACCCACTGGCAACCGTCGCCCGCTCCCGCCTCAGAGAAACGTCAGGCGTCGTGTCAGGAGAGCGTTGCAAGGCTGGCTGTACTCATGAACGTCTTTAACTCATAGCGATTTCTGCTGTTTGTTGGGGTTCTGGCCAGGACAGGATGAGGTGCAGAGAAGCCGGTTTGCCGGACGGTGTTCTCTGTCTGCGTGCCGCGTTTCAGGTGGATGCGGGACCATTGGGGGGTCATGAGCACTCAGTCGGGTTCTGATGCGCCCTGTCCTGAGAGACAGATAGGCCATTGACTTTGAGCGGTTGCTCAAATAAGCTCACACCCGGTTTGAGCAATCGCTCAAAAAATAATGTTAAGATACGATGACTATTCTGAACACACAACACACTCAGCAGGCGCCTGCAGGTGCGGCTGCCACGCTGAAAAGGCTGGGACGGCGTCACAGCAAAAAACTCATTCTTACACTCGGGCTTGTGATTGCTGAAAACGGGCTCTATTTGCTTTATCCTTTTTTAGCGGGCTTTGCGGTGAACGCCATACTGGCAGGCAATGCCTTACATGCCGTGCTCTATGCGGTGATGGTATTTGCGATGTGGCTGATAGGGGCAGCGCGACGCAGTGTTGATACGCGTACGTTTGCGCGCATTTATGCTGAAATGGCCGTGCCCGTGATCCTGGC
The DNA here is from genome assembly GCF_008631385.1 of Pantoea sp. M_9. NCBI lineage: Bacteria > Pseudomonadati > Pseudomonadota > Gammaproteobacteria > Enterobacterales > Erwiniaceae > Pantoea > Pantoea sp. M_9. Next base: position 295,831 of record NZ_VWUF01000002.1, read on the forward strand.
TCAGCGTCAGGAAAATAACCGTGCTTCCATGGTGGCGGCGCGCGTGACCTTGTCGCGAGAGTTTGTGGACTTTTTTGAGAAGCACCTGCCGGTGCTGATTACCTCTGTTGCCTCGATTGTGGGGGCGGCGAGCATGCTGCTGATCATTGAGTTCTGGTCAGGGATAGCGTGTCTGGGCATTTTAGTGTTTTTTGCGCTGTTTTTTAAACGATTCACGCGCCGAAACGAGCAGCTCTTCTTGCGCCTGAATAACCGGCTGGAAAAAGAGGTGGACATGGTGAGTGATGCTCCCGCCTCACCGCTGGTGCGGCACTACAGCGTGCTGGCACGTCTGCGCATCTGCCTCTCGGATCGGGAAGCGTTGGGGTATCTCGCCATTGGCAGCGTGGCGGCGTTGCTGTTTGGCAGCACCATTCTGGTCATGAGTCTGCGGGGGCACGTTGAGGCGGGTCATGTTTATTCTGTGATGACCTACATGTGGATGTTTGCCATGAGCCTTGACGACGCGCCTCAGCTGCTGGAAAAATATTCCCAGCTCAAAGACATCGGGCGCCGGGTTAACAGCGCACAGGTTTAGCCGGACACCAGTCCGGTGATAAAGAGACGCCGGAGGGAACAATGTGGCTCAACACGATACTGACGCGCCTGACCCCTGGGGCCCGTTCCGTGCAACGAAGGGGCCGGTCAGTTAACCGGGGGCCGCTTATCAGCCTGGCCTTCAGGCCAGTCTGTAAAGTCAATGCCTTCAGAACAGACGACACGCCCTGAACGCAGCGCCGCATCCGCAGCGCTACTGCTCGTTGATCAGACTCAGCAGGTGCAGCACGCTCCGGCTCGGATGACTGCGCCGCCAGGCAAAGGCGATATCCGTAAACAGCGTGTTGTTTTCGATTTCACAAAACCGCAGTTGCGGATGACCAATACAGCACAGCGAGGCGGGGACCAGCGCAATGCCGCAGCCGGCGGCAACCATGCCGAGTGAGGCCGCTATCTGCGGAGCCTGCTGAAAGCGCGCGGCAGACAAGCCGGCTCGCAGGCAGGTACTGACAATCAGCTCATACAGGCTGGGGGCGACCTCGCGCGGAAACATAATCAGCGCGTCATCGGCCAGCTGCGCCAGCGCCAGCGTACCCGCACCACTCAGCGCATGCCCCACAGGCAGGGCTATCATCATGCGTTCGGTTTCGATCACCCGCAGATTAAAGGCTTTGCTGCTCTCACACGGCAGCCGGATAAACGCAGCATCAAGCTGCCCGTCACGCAAATCCTGCATCAGCAGCGCCATGTTCTCTTCACGCGTAATGAGCTCCATCGCCGGGTAGCGCGTGGTAAAGCGCTCAAGCAGCGTAAACACGGATGCGCCAAAAGCCACTGAACTGGCAAACCCCAGTGACATCTGGCCGCTCATGCCGCGCGCCACGCCGCGGGCTTTCTCCAGTGCGTGATCGGCCAGCTGCACGATCTGCATGGCGTCCGGTAAAAAGGCGCTGCCCGCGTCGGTGAGCTCCACGCCCCGCGTCAGACGCCGGAGTAACGGGGTGCCTATCTCATGCTCCAGGCGCTGGATCTGCTGACTCAGCGGCGGCTGCGAGATGCCCAGCATTTCGGCGGCACGGGTAAAGTGCAGCGTCTCCGCAACGGCAACAAAATAACGTAGATGGCGCAGTTCCATATCAAAAACGTCTCAAAGTTGGCAGCTTTCGCTATTGGATTCTGTGAGCACGCTGGCTCATCCTGATATTAACACGGCTTAACTATCAGTTTGTGAGGCAGGAAATGTATGATTTTGTATCCGGTTGTTCGTGCGAGGAACAACTCACCGACACCGTCCGTAAACTGGCTACGCATTCAGCAGAAAAGGTTATCTATCAGACCTCACTGATGAGCGCGCTGCTGCACGGCGTGTACGACGGCGCCACCACCGTCGCCGCGCTCTTGGAGCGGGGCGATTTTGGACTGGGCACGTTCAATCAGCTCGATGGCGAACTGGTGGCGTTGGATCGTGAAGTTTATCAGCTCCGTGCCGACGGCAGCGCCCGTCCGGCCCATCCGGAACAGCAGTCTCCTTTCGCGGTCATGACCTTCTTCACCCCTGAATATGAGCACCACTTCAGTGAGACCGCCAGCCGGGAAGCGGTGCATCGCGTGATCGACAGCGTCATCACCTCTGATAACCACTTCTGCGCACTGCGCATCAGCGGCGAGTTTACCGCCGTGCAGACCCGCACCGTGCCCTGTCAGTGCCGGCCCTATCGCTCAATGCCCGAAGTCCTGGGCAACCAGCCTGTGTTTGCGTTTCATCAGCAGGCTGGCGAGCTCATTGGCTTTCGCACGCCACAGTATATGCAGGGCATCAACGTGGCGGGTTACCACGAGCATTTTATCACCCGCGATCGTCAGGGGGGTGGTCACATCCTCGACTACGAACTGGCCAGGGGCACGCTGACGTTCGGTGCCATCAGCAAGCTCGTGATCGACTTACCGCAGGATCGCGACTTCCTGCAGGCCAATTTAAATCCCGACAACCTGGATGAAGCTATCCGCTCCGTTGAGAGTTAATGACAGAGGTAGAGATGAAAGAGCTGAAAACCCACACAACCTGGCGCAGCGGGGCCGATCTGGTCGTGGCGCAACTGGAAGCCCAGGGCGTCAACCATGTGTTTGGCATTCCCGGCGCGAAAATCGATAAGGTGTTTGATTCGCTGGTGGACTCACGCATTGAACTGATCCCCGTGCGACACGAAGCAAATGCCGCGTTCATGGCCGCAGCGGTGGGCCGGCTCACCGGCAACGCCGGCGTCGCGCTGGTGACCTCCGGGCCTGGCTGTTCTAACCTGGTGACCGGCATGGCCACCGCCACCAGTGAGGGGGATCCGGTGGTGGCCATTGGCGGGGCGGTAAAACGCTCGGACAGTGCAAAGCAGGTGCATCAGAGCATGGACACGGTATCGATGTTCCGTCCGGTCACCAAGTTTGCGGTGGAGGTCACCGACGGGGCCGCGCTGGCCGAGTGCGTGTCGAATGCGTTTCGTCATGCTGAGAACGGGCGTGGAGGCGGGGCATTTCTTAGTCTGCCACAGGACATCGTCGATCAGCCGGTGACCGGCAGCTTGCTGCAGCATAAAGGCCGCGTCACGCTGGGCGCCGCGCCGGATGCGCTGGTGGAGGCGGTAAGCCGTGAAATCGCCCGCGCCAAAAATCCGGTGATTTTGCTGGGGCTGATGGCCAGTCAGCCGGAAAACAGCGCGGCCATTCATGCGCTGTTAAGCAAGAGTCATATTCCCGTGACCAGCACCTATCAGGCAGCCGGCGCCGTGCGTCAGGAGCATTTCTCCCGCTTTGCCGGGCGTATCGGATTGTTTAATAACCAGGCAGGGGATCGTCTGCTGCAGCAGGCCGATTTGATCATCACCATCGGCTACAGCCCGGTAGAGTATGAACCGGCCATGTGGAACAGCGGCAATGCGATACTGGTGCATATTGATGTGCTGCCGGCAGAGACCGATAACCGCTACCTGCCCGATGCCGAACTGGTCGGAGACATTGCGCAAACGGTACGCAAAATTGCCGAACGCGTGACCACGCCGTTGCAGCTCAGCCCCGCGGCTTCCGCTATTCTTGACGATCGGCAGCATCAGCGTCAGCTGCTGGCACTACAGGGCGCGAGCCTTGATCAGTTTGCCCTGCATCCGCTGCGGATTGTGCGCGCCATGCAGGACATCATCAACAGTGACGTCAGCCTCACGGTGGACATGGGCAGCTTTCATATCTGGATTGCCCGCTATCTCTACAGCTTCCGTGCCCGCCAAATCATGATTTCCAATGGACAGCAGACCATGGGGGTCGCCCTGCCGTGGGCGATCGGTGCCTGGCTGGTGGATCCCTCCCGCAAAGTGGTCTCTGTCTCAGGAGACGGCGGCTTTCTGCAGTCCAGCATGGAGCTGGAGACCGCAGTGCGGCTCAAAGCCAACATTCTGCACATTATCTGGGTGGATAACGCCTACAACATGGTGGCGATTCAGGAAGAGAAAAAGTACCAGCGCGTCTCGGGCGTGAATTTTGGTCCGGTGGACTTTAAAGCTTACGCCGAAGCCTTTGGCGCCGCGGGCTTTTCGGTGAACAGTGCTGCCGAGCTTGAACCCACACTGCGCCGCGCTATGGATGTGGAGGGCCCGGCGGTGGTGGCCGTGCCTGTTGACTACAGCGATAACCCGCTGCTGATGGGGCAATTGCACCTCAGTCAGCTGCTTTAATCACCTATAAAAGGATAACGCGATGAAAACCCGAGTGGCATTGGTGACCGGAGCCGGTCAGGGCATTGGCGCGGCGATTGCGCGGCGCCTGGCGCAGGACGGCTTTGCAGTGGCGGTCAGCGATTACAACGCGCAGACCGCGCAGCAGGTCGCTGACCAGATTGTCTCCGCCGGTGGTAATGCGATTGCGCTGCAGGCTGATGTGGCACAGCGCGAGCAGGTGTTTGGTGCGGTTGAAGAGGCACGCCAGAGGCTGGGCGGATTTGATGTGATTGTGAATAACGCCGGGGTGGCGCCTTCCACGCCGATTGCGGAGATCACCGAAGAGGTTGTGGACAAAGTCTATAACATCAACGTGAAAGGTGTAATCTGGGGCATTCAGGCCGCTGTGCAGGCGTTTGCGGCAGAGGGGCATGGGGGCAAGATTATCAATGCCTGCTCGCAGGCGGGGCACACCGGTAACCCGGAGCTCGCTGTCTACAGCTCCAGCAAATTTGCCGTGCGCGGGCTGACCCAAACTGCGGCACGCGATCTGGCCGCCGCCGGGATCACGGTTAATGCATTCTGTCCGGGCATTGTGAAAACGCCGATGTGGGAAGCGATTGATCGGCAGATTTCTGCCGCAGCAGGTCAGCCGGAGGGCTATGGCACACAGGAGTTTGCAAAACGCATCACACTGGGACGGCTCTCTGAGCCAGAGGATGTGGCGGCCTGCGTAGCCTTTCTGGCCGGTCCGGATTCTGACTACATGACCGGGCAGTCACTGCTCATCGATGGCGGGATGGTTTTCAATTAATCGCCCGCGTCCAGAGCCCGTGATGCAGCCATCACGGGCTCTGGAGCCTGATAACCGGACTCAGCGGCACAGCTCGCGCAGTTTCCACAACAGCCATGTATCCAGATCGGCATCCGTCATCGGGCGGGCATAGAAAAAGCCCTGGGCCTGATCGCAGCCATATTCCGTCAGCGTATGCACGGTTTCTGCATTCTCAACACCCTCAGCCAGCACCACATAATCAAGCTCTTTAAGCATGCTGATAATGCTGCGCGCAATAATACGCGACGCCATATCTGAAGAGAGATCGCTGATAAGAGAGCGATCAAGTTTGATCACATCCAGCGGCATGCGTCGCAGATAGCTGATGTTACTGTACCCGGTGCCAAAGTCATCCAGCGCAATATTAAATCCCCGCTGCTTCAGCCGCACCAGGCCTGCCATGGCCAGCGGACTTTCGATGATGCGTTCGGTCTCCAGGCACTCAATGCCCAGCAGCGAGGTGGGTAACCGATGCTGCTGCATCTGCTCTTCAAGCAGGGCCGCAAAGCTCTCGCGGGCAAAATCATTAAGGCTGACGTTCACCGTAATGGGCAGCTGTATACAGTGCGCGCGCAGGCGCGCCAGGCGTCCGATGGCGCGATCAATCACCCAGCGGGTCATGGCTTCGAGCAGCTCCGTCTGTTCTGCCAGCGGCACAAAGGCCACAGGCGAGAGTTCGCCATACACCGGATGACGCCAGCGGATCAGCGCTTCCAGACCAATGGGCGCGCCGGTTTGCAGACACATTTTAGGCTGATAAACCAGATAGAGTCCGCCCTCAGTACGCAGGGCCGCCGCAAATTCCTGCATCAGCGTGTCATCACGCGTGTCATACACTTTGGAGGACATGCTGTAGGTCACCGACGGCACGCCCCGGCCGATAGCGTCATGCAAGGCGCTGACGGCCCGGCGCAGGATGTCATGGGCCGTAAAAGCATCTGCAGTGAAATCCGCCTGGCCTGTGTGCGTGGTCAGCGCCACAGTCAGACTGTCATCCAGATCGGCCGTGATCCCCTCCATCCGGCCGGCAATCCACTCTGCGCTCAGGCGGCTGGTATGGCGGGTGAGCAGGGCAAAACGCCCCGTCGCCACGGTGTAGAGCAGCTCTCCCAGCGCCGGACGCAGGCGCAACGGCAACAGGGTGGCCACGTCTTTCAGCAGGCCCTCGACCGGGCCCATACCCATTGAACGCGCCAGTTCGTAGGCGCGCGGCATATCAATGCAATCAATTAACACCAGGCGCCGCGGCGTGACGTCACCGGACGCGGCGAGATATTGCAGATCGCGAAGCAGACGCTGCCGGTTAGGCAGGCCCGTCACCGGATCGGTTAAGCCGGAGGCGTGCCAGGCTTCCAGAAACGACATCACCAGCCGGGCCAGCAGCGTCAGGGTATCCAGCTGCTCTGCGTTAAAGGGATGGGGCTTGCTGTCTGTCACACAGAGCGTGCCCAGAATCAGCCCCTCCCGGTTTTTCAGCGGCACCCCAGCGTAAAACCGGATAAAAGGCTCACCTGTGACAAACCGGTGTGTGACAAAACGCGCATCCAGCCAGGTGTCCGGCACCACCATGGCCGCGTCATCATCCACCACGTAACGGCAGAGCGAGTCTTCACGCGTGGTCTGTTTGAGTGAAAAGTTGCATGCCGCCCGGATGTACTGTTCGTGATCGTCCAGGACAGAAATAAAGCAGCCCGGCATGCCCAGTACCTGGCTTGCCAGCCGGACAAATTTGTTCAGCACGTCATCGCGGCATTCATCGGCTTCACGCAGCGCGTCCAGCGCGCGATGACGCCGGTGATCGTCCGTGAGGTCAGTCAGCATAACGCCTCCCGGACAGGCTCATCAGGAGGACGGGTACGCGAAAAAAAGTCAGGAAGGGCGTGTTCATCAGGCCGCTCCTCTGGCCGTTAACAGCCGTTCAAATTCGTCAGGACTCAGGGGCTGGCTCAGCGCATGACCCTGCAGAATGTCACACTGCGCCTCATTGACCAGCGCACGCTGCGCGGGACTCTCTATACCTTCTGCCAGCACACGGAGATCAAGGCTCCGGCCCAGTGCCGCAAGCGCGCTGAACATCATGCGAATCCGGCTGCTCTCTGCCAGCTGCGCCGTCAGGGATTTATCGATTTTCAGGCCCGCGATGAAGTCATATTGCAGCAGGTTTACGGCACCCAGCGTGCGCCCGTAGTGATCGATGATAAAGCGGGCACCGGTTCTTCTGAGGGCGTGAAAACGTGCCGGCACCTCCTGAACCAGTGAGGTAAACAGGGACTCGTCCACTTCAAAATGCACAAAACTGGCGTCATTTTGCGTTAATTCGCCCAGCAGCCGGTCCAGCCGGATATCATCAAGCTGACGCGGGAAGAGATTGATACTGACATGTAAGCCGGGATAGCACCGGCGCCACTGGCTGACCTGATGCAGCGCACTGCGCAGCACCCACTCACCCAGCGTAATCGACAACGAACTTTTCATCAGCATGCCCATAAACGCATCGGGCAAGAGCAGACCGCGTACCGGATGCTGCCACCGCAACAGTGCTTCACAGCCAATAAGGTCATCGCTTTGTGCACAATATTGTGGCTGATAGAACAGCACAAACTGTTGCTGGCGCACGGCGACTTCCAGCTCTCGCTCCAGGCGACGGCGCTGCTGCTCCGCCTCCCGAAACACCGGTAAAAACTGCACGCTGCAGCCTTTACCCGCAGCTTTGGCCTGATAAAGGGCCAGATCGGCGGCCGACATAATGGCAGAGGCATCCCGTGCATGTTGCGGATACGCGGCGATCCCCACGCTTGCCCCCACGGTGACCGGCGAATCCTGATAGTTAAACGGTCGCTGTATAGCTGCGATCAGCGCCTCTGCAGTCAGCGTTGCCGCCTGACCGCTCTCTGGCAGCAGAACCACAAACTCATCCCCTCCCGGGCGGGCGGCAAGGATGGCATGCCGGCACACTGTGCGGATCTGTTCGGCGACGTGGCACAGCAGCGCATCCCCTGCGGCGTGGCCCAGCATGTCGTTGACCTCTTTGAATCCGTCCAGATCAGCCATCAGCAAGGTAAAAGGCACCGCAGCCTGCGTAAGCTGCGTGAGCTGATCCATGAATGCGCTGCGGCTGGCGAGCCGGGTCAGCATGTCCAGCGAGGCGAGCTCACACAAACGGGCCTCACTGGCATGCCGGTCAGTGACATCGCGGACAATCATGCCGACCAGCCGCTCCTGCTCCTCCTGCCAGCCTGAAAACGAGACTTCCGCCGGAAACTCCTGGCCGTTGCGTCGCAGTGCCCAGATCTGCATACGTCGCGGCGGTGACGTCACCGCCTGCTCAGCCATCATGCGCGCCAGCTCCTGACGATAATCGGTCTGAGAACGCTCAGAGACCAGGTTTGCCACGTATTCCCCCATCATCTCCTGCGCGCTATAGCCAAAAAGCCGCGTGGCAGCGGGGTTCCAGAAAATCACGCCCTGCTTGATATCAGTACAGATGATGGCATCAGAGGAGGTTGACGAAATGGCCTCCAGCCGCTGCTGGCTGCTGTGCCGTAACAGCTCCAGCCGGTGTACTTCCATGCGATCCATGACAAGCGAGGCAATCGCGGTAAGGTGCTGATGGTCAACGGCGGTGAGTGCGGGTCTGGGCTGGCTATCCACCAGGCACACCGTGCCAATACGATGTTGCTCAGGCGTAATGAGCGGAATACCTGCATAAAACCGGATGTGCGGATACCCCAGTACCAGCGGATTTTGATTAAAGCGTTTGTCCAGCAGGGTGTCTGTGACACACAGGATGTCGTCCTGCTCAAGCGTGTGATGACAAAACGCAACGTTGCGGGAAGATTCGCAAATGGTCAGGCCGTAGCGCGATTTGAAAAACTGCTTTTCGCTGTCGATAAGCGAAATAAAGGCCATGGGCACCCGGAACAGCCGGGCAGCCAGCATGGTCAGACGATCCAGCGCCTCTGAAGAGGACGTGTTCATGAGTTGATATTGTTCAAGCGCCTTAAGGCGAGCGGCTTCATTATGCTGTGCGGGCTGCATGCCAAATCCCCCTGTAAACAAATACTGTGGCCGGCGTGACACAGCAAAATTGGGGACACGATCAGTCAGACAGGGTCGCTGTCGCCGGAAGAAAGGTCCTGCAAGTAAGCTCTGGCGCGTAAGCCAGAGTGTGGGTTTCTGTGTCTGTTGTTAACAGAACAGGGTCACAGCGTGACAGCAGGAGAAGAGTGTGGTCTGGCCTGCCACCCGATTATCGGCATGTCAGACCAGAACTTCAGGCAGGTTTTATTCTTAACGGTAAGTAACTGTGTCTTATAGCGGACAGCTCAGATCACCCTCTTCACAGTGCAGTAACCCCTGGAGCTCTTTGGTACGCTGCTCGGTTTTTTGCTGCAGACATTGCGATACCAGCATGGGATGGATAGAGCCACCGCGGCTGCTGGAGGTGGTGAAATCGCAATCCGCATCGCGAAATCCGATCCAGCGCCGCTGGGCCGCTTGCAGTAACGCTTTCTGCTCGCTGTCAGTGCGCCTGAGCACCTGCTGATAGGTTTGATTGAGGGCCGCATCCGCCGTTTTGTAGGCCGTAGCTGCGCATTGGTTCATCTCAGTCTGCGTCATGGCATTATCACACGCTGCGGCAAAAGCACCCGCAGCAGGCAACATCATCAGCAGGACCACTATCCGTTTTTTCATGCTCTTCTCCTGTTCCGTGTTTCAGCGTACGCGTTTACCCTGTACGCCTGCAGCCATTACGAGGGCGGGAAATGCCCATCCATGAAGTTCACCATGGCGCCATCATGCGCATCCACATGACGAATATAGCGCATCAACGTCTCGGGTTTCTTCCAGGTTCCTTCCTGCATGATTTGGGCAGTACTGTATTTCTGGGCGGCCATATCGATAGCGGCGCCAACGCGCGTGCTGTGCCCGGACCAGCCGCGGTAGCGTTTTTTATTGGTGAGCGCATCTTTTCCCGGACCGGCTTCTTGCCAGGCGCGGACAAAAATGTCTTCCAGCGCGCGCGTGGACAGGGGCTTACTGGTGGCGGGAACAGCGCGATTAGTCCGATGCACGGGCCCGAAAATATAGGCATCCGGCTCATGGATCAGGCCCGAGCGCGTAAGCCAGGCAGTGAGGCGTTCAGAGGAGAGCTCCCCCAGTGCCTTGATCAGGCCGCCGGTCATCACAATGGTCTTTGTCCAGCCCACATCCAGCACGATGCGCCCGTCTGCTGCACGCGTGATATCCCGCACGCGCAGCCGGCTGACTTCACTGACGCGCAGCAAAGTGGCATAGGCCACATGCAAAAACGCCAAATCACGCACCTGCTGCAGCCGCTCGGAGGCACGCCAGCACGTGTCGAGTTTCAGTAAATCCGTAATACGAAACGGCACGGCCTGCCCGGCGCGCTCTCCCTGAATCACAGCAGTGCGGTTGATTTTTTTAATCGCGCGGAACACCTGCGGCGCGCTGTTAGGCGGCACCAGCCCGGCATTGCGATGCAGCATGGAAATCAGCGCGGCGTGAGTGGCAATGGTCGAGGAGGCCTTGCCGCTGGCCTGCAGCCAGAGCAGGTAATCGCGCAGGCAGGCCGGCGCCATGGGTAAAAACGTGCGCCCGTGTTCACTGGCCCAGCGGTGGCAAATGCGCATAACGCTCAGCAACTGACGCCAGGTATTCTCCGAGAACGCCTCTTTATCACTGACAAATTCTTTAAGGCGCTGGGTGATGTCATCACTGGCAGAGACCACCAGGCCTGATGAAGATAAGAGTTCACTCATAAATGCTGTTACGCCCAGGTGCCGGCAATGCGACACAGAAAGATCGGATTAGCGGGATAGCCGGCATCTTACCGTGATGTACTGAAAAATTACAGGTTCATATAAAGGGTTGCGCGTTGAGGCTATCCCACGCTGATAACTCGCACCGGCAGAAAAACGGTTATGAATTCGGCCTGGTCTTGCATAAGAAACAGTACAACAACGCCTGAGTCCGCCTGCGATATTTTATGCCTTGAGGTGTCAGGGAAACAGGTAGCGATAGTGAAAAGGCGTCGGTCCTGAGCATTTGAGAGAAGCCCTGCAGGAACCGTCGTGACGCACGAAAAACAGGGTAAGCACGGTCGCGGACTAAAGCATGTGAATGGGGCAAGCGAAAAGAGCTGCAGCCATGCTGACATAAAAGCAAAAAACCCGTCGATTTGGGCATCATGGAGAGGCCTGACGGGTATGTCAGGAGAGTATACCCTTTGCAGCTTGACTATCAATCCCCATTGTTCACTGCAATTCACGCGGTCAGCGTTTATGGACAGACAAACTAAGTAAACGCGTACGAAGGCACCTCAATATGGGGTTGCCCGATGAAACGCGCCTGCGCGTGGGTTTAGGAATAAATGTATATCCGGGCATACGTGTTGCTATGACAAAACAATCAGCCGGAAATGCTAAATCCCTCAATGTCTGCGCTGCACGCGTTCAGGTCCCGCTTCGGGTTCCTTGGAAAACACAGAAATAATCAAAGCAACAAGCAGTGTCGTGAAACCATCTTCGAATAGTTTTGTGTCTGCAATTCACGCTCTTTCATATCCTCTTCTCAGGAGCAGCAACATAGTGCAATTTCTAGTCTGTCAATGTCGAATCAAACGTATTGCTCCACGTATTGAGAACAAGGCCACTTTGACTGTTTCCCAGTATGCTTTCCGGAAGAGTTGCTCAGAATGCCTGCTGAACAAACTGTTATGCACTAGTCGTCATGAGTACAAAGTTGCTTAATTCGTGCAATCACCTCATTTCTGTACTTTTGATGTCCGTGCATAGCCCTTGGATGGGCTATTCTGAAACAAATAGTATTATTTACTTTAAACTCCCATAGCTTTCCCGGAATGACGGAGGAAGTCTTACTGCCGCCTAGCTCAGTAAGCAACTTTTTTATGATGTAATCTGTTCTCCGGGCTCCAGATGCAAAGATGATAAAATCAGGCTCAAGGTGTTTGATTTGTACCTTGATTAGCTTCAGCGAAGCTGATATGACTTCCTGCACTTCATTTTGAGGGCGATTGAGAGGGGTCAGTCCGTCGTAATCCCATGCCAGTAGATTGGCATACACAATTGCCTGAGGAGGAATATTCAGCTCCCGAGCCAGCCGAAAATGATACTGCGTGAAGCGGCTCCTTGATTTGAGGTTCATGGTACCATCATTTTGTACCGGAAGATGTTTCCTGTAACGTTCTACAGCTTCTTCAACTACCTGCCCGATGGTGACGTCAGGTATCAGTCCCAGCACCCGTGATATCGTATTCTTACCATTCAGCGTGTTCCAGCCAGCGGTTTCACGTCCAACCAACATGATTTTCACAGGCGAAAGCCAGTATTCTTTAAAGGGAAGAGTTAAAAAAACACCTGAATATTTATCCTCATTCAGGTTAAATGATTGAACGTTGACATCCTTTAATATTTTTTGATAAGCATCCAGCAACTTCTCCACTCTTTATTTCCTTCCTTTAAAAAACGCCTTCAAAGATATAGTGTTTTTTTAATTTTAGGCTGATAAATGAGGAACATTAGGAAATTGTTCTTTCGGTTCACTCATGCATCCATCAAATCTCCGCGGCAAACAGAAAAATGGCTTTTGACAGATGTCTGTAGTGCACTACATTCTATCATCTTTTTTACTGATAAGCGCTGCACGTAATCAAACTAAATGCTTTATGAAGAAATCCCCAAACGGATGCCAAGCCTGCGCAAATGGGTGAAGCTAATAAGCAGAGAGCAGGTGAAAACTGCTAGATAAGCATGTCACTAATGTTAGGGTTTGCAAACCGAATTGCGTGTATGAAGTTGGTAAAATGTGCAAAAGAGTACCGAGAAGGCTGGAAAGCTGCTCGACCATCCGCTGAAGTATGACCTCTAAGGCCACAAGTTTGAAAAACCGATGTAAGCTTATAAGCTCAGCAATAGACTTGATGCCCGACGATGAACAAGCATGCTTGGGAATATTGAGATTTATATAAATAGAGTTGCCGAAGGTTTTACAGCAAACGATGCTCAGGCTCAGGATGAGTGGATAAAAATTGCTTTTGAGGGGCATCATTATTGTTAAGGCAAACACTGAAAACCTCCTGAATTCTCAGGGTTATGATAAGGCTGTTAATCCTAATCTGTTTCCATTACTATTTAAAGCTGCCGAGTAGTTAGTGACGGAATGAATAAGGTTATCTGTATCGTGGAAAACATTGTTTAGATCCTGCACATTATATTGATTAAGCCATGAGTAAACAGTTGCCAGCGTTGGAGGCGTCACACATTGTTATGGTGATGAGATCATCATTGTAAAGTATGCTCCGCGTCAGGTCGTTAAGAGTAAGATACTCATCGCGGTACAACCGGACCGACGCATTGTGGCCTCTGCACCGGTAAGCATAGTGGAGTGAAATGTTGTTTGCGCTGAAAGTCAGAGCGCTGGATTTATCGGCAACTGCGAGATTTCAGCAAACAACAATCACATCTTGTCATGTGGCAGTAGGTCAGCAGAGAGCCATTACGACCTTAGCACACAGTATCAATTTTTTTTGTTTACGAAGAAATTAATCTATAAAAACAGCATGCAATAATTAAATTATCAAAAAATGGCATGCCAGACATTATTTTTATAAGGGGGTTTAATTGTATTCTGAAGCATTTTCTGCGGAATTTATCGAACAGCTGAATGGCATCTCGATTAAAGATGTTGTTGAGTTAAATTTTTTTGAACTGGGAGGCTCTGGGTATCTTGAAAACCCAACAACGGATTTGTTGGCTTTGTTTATGGGATCCCAGAAAATGGTACCACCATGGTTGCTCAAAGCGTTACTAAGTTGCCTGGATAATTCAATTGATGTTGATGAAATTGATTTCACGTCGCTGGAGTTAACGCGAGAAGCTCGGACCGAGGATGGAAAATATCTTGACATTCTCATCAGGCATGACGATTTTATTATAGGTATTGAGCATAAGGTTTTGGCTGGTACATATAATCCTTTCCCAAGCTATGTAAGTCTTATTGATAGTTATGGCGACAACAATCAAAAGATATTTCGTTGTATTTTAAAGCCTGACAGTAACTGTGCCAAAGGTGTGGAAGGTTGGCAACTTGTCAATTATTCATCGTTGATCGAAGTTGCCATTCAACGTCTGGGGTTAGAAATGATGAAACAAGAGCTTAGTAAATGGCTAGTTTTTTATCAGGAGTTTTTAAATCATCTCGAAAAGTTAAGTAAGGCTGGTATGGATAATATAGCTGATAAAAATATAGAATTTACTGCCGCGAATTTCTCGGCTTTAATTAAGTCTGTCCAATTGCTGGAAATCTACCAAAATGCTATTGCTGAGGAAGCTAAATCGATTATGTCGGAAGTGCTGCCTGATACAAATATAGCAACAAGTATCAATAACTGGAAGGGGCACTATAAGGCGATTCATCTGATGCCTGGATGCTGGGGGCAAGGTAAAACAGGCATTACCTTGGTTTATCGCCCTTCAGAGGATGGAGGAGGTGAAGCTGATTTCTACGTTGATGGATGGATACATTTGGATGACATTCCCAAAATTGTTATGCTAAAAGAAGAAGTCCGAGCTGCATTAAGTGCTGGAAATTTTATTCCAACAGCTAGTCCAGAAGACTACGAAGTATCAATTACAGGAAAGGGACAAGTGCTTACACTGAGTTTTTGGGGAGTTACGAGAAGTAAAAAAGATGCCTTGATACTTTTCAAAGACATGATTGAGTGGATGGACGAAAAAATAATAACTTATAGTAATGGCATCCAGTGATAGAGTCCTTTTTATATTTTTAGTGACAAGGCCGTGGATATAAAATCGTGTGGACATATTTTGAAATAAAAGGGAGGATTTGGAATGATTTATCAGTGCGATGCTTGCAATAGAACAACGTTTGAGATTGCTTGTCCTTGGTGTTGCGTGGTTTCACCTGTAAAAAGGAGTGCATGGGGGTCAGGCTCATCGACTACACAAGAAGTCGATATACAACATATGACACCATTAAATCCATCATTTTATCCGGAGTTTCAATACCGTTCAAAAGGTGTGCTGAAGGATCTCTTTGGGAAAAAGAAAGAGCAAACGCAGCTTAATCAATTACTTGAAAATGTTCTCGAAAAATATTCCAGCTTAAAAGACCCATATTTTACCAACTTCATTTATACCTCCAGGTTCTCAAACAATAACAAACCGAAATCAGGTTTGTCATCAGAGAATGGTACATACTCAGAATTACAACTTTTTTGTGAGGTATTAGTCAGGAAAGGGTTCCATGAGCTAGAGGAATTGCCTGAGTTATTGAATAAATTACTCCTTACTACATCATTTAACGCTCTATATTATGGTTTCGCTAAGGAACTAAAAAGGCATATCAAATCTACATTTACTGAGTCATTAAAGTCGTGGATTGAGGAGGCGGGAACCACGTTTCGGGCAGATATTTCATTGTTCCTGTTCTATGTGTGGAGCAATAAAATAGAGTTCTCATCAGTGAGTTTCAACGAGAAAGCGGAAAATAATCCTAGTGTACCTTTAGTTTCATTCAATGAAATTGAAAAGTACTTGGCTGTTTGCGAGCATATTTACTTTGATATTCTGGTTAATAGATTAGCTACACGGCTCGAGTATTTCAACCCTAGTAAGTTTGTAACGATGTATTTAGTCGATGCAATGAATGGTTTTCAGTTCGAAGATTTCCTTGTGAATATATTCCAAACTATGGGTTATGACGTCAAAGAAACCAAAAGGACGCAAGATCAGGGTGCAGATCTTTTCGTCACTCGATTTGGTAAGGATATGGTTATTCAGGCAAAAAACTATTCTGGTTCTGTTGGTAACTCGGCGGTGCAGCAGGTGATCTCTGCTAAAACGTTCTATGGTTGTGAAGAGGCAATGGTTGTGACTAATTCTTATTTCACGCGCTCCGCAAAAGAGTTAGCGGAATCAGCCATGGTACGACTGATCGACAGAGACGAACTGCAAAATTATCTGGATGATTATAATCAAAAGATAATCGAAGATTTCCAGTCAAACTCGTAACTTTGCAGTTGTATGCATCGGAAGAACAGTTAGGCCTCAACAAAAAGGGGCTTATCTGTGCAAAATTTGTGCTTCGCGTTATTCATATTTATCTATTTATTACAAATTGCAGTAAAGAAACAATACAACCACAGCAAAGTTTCGCAATCTACAGCAATTAGATTTTTTAAATCTTTGAAAATTCGACATAAAGTATGAGCAGGTTTTAATTTAACTCAGCGATCGCTGCATTATTAAATGCCCGAACATGTGCAGGCGATAAGCAGGGCAGATCATCTGCATAATGCTTTTGAAAACGAAGGGTTATATTCGCAGAGCACGTTGCTGACCTTCATCTATACTCACAGCGTTGGATACGCAATGTGGCCGGATAGGTCTCTGGCTGTTGCGCTATCTTTTTGGCAGGCTTTTTGCGCAATTCCGCGTGCCTGCGTGCTTTTATGACGTCTTTCAACAGGGGATCTCCTGCTATGTTGCATTCTCAATCATCAAGGCTGGGCAGCACATTGCTGCTGCTTGCAGCCGTTATCGGCTTTGGCGTAGCGCTCTATGCGTGGCTGACGCCATTGACTGGCGTAACTGGCACCATTGGTGCCTTAGGTGTGGCAATTGCCAGCGTGGTACTGGCGCTACTGACCTTTATGGTCCGTGGCACTGCAGGGCGGGGTGTTCGGGTGTTCTGGATTATCCTGACGCTTGCTGTGTTATTTGGCATCGGTTTTTCCGCTGCGTTACTGCATCAGTACATTATCACCGCTGCCATGGTCGTCGGGCTCATTGGCCTTATCGCGCTGTGTAAAAACCCACGGCATCATGCCAATCGCGTCAGAGTCTGAGGAGCCAACTGTGCAAAACAAACATCACTCACCGCTGATCAAAGTCAGCCTGACGGCGCTGGCCATGCTTGTCAGCGCGTCTTCAGTGCATGCTGAAGATAAAGCCACCGAGGCGTCTATGGGCGCGCGGCAAAAGCTCAATGTGGACGCTGCCGACCAGCAGGATGCCGGCACCACAAAAACCACCAATGAGGCTTCAACGGGCAAGCATGAGGGACAGCCTGTTGCGTCCGCCGCGCATCCGGGCACGCCGCTGGTGCCCACCAGTGCAACGTGGGATAGTTTTCATGGTCAGCTCAATGCACAGAAATACAGCCCGCTTAAGCAAATCACCACAGAAAACGTCAGCAAGCTTAAAAAAGTCTGGGAATTCCACACGGGTGATGTGTCAGATGGCAAGGGCGATACACCAGCTACCGTCTGGTCAGCCACACCTATCTTTGCCAATAACACCATTTATGTCGGCACGCCCTTTGACCGTCTGATTGCGCTTGATCCGGGTACGGGCAAAGAGAAGTGGCATTACGACACCAAATCACCGCGTAAAGCGCTGACGCAGCCGGTACTGAAAAACCGCGGCGTGTCATACTGGCAGGCTAAAAATCCGGTAGCAGGCGAAGCGTGTCAGAAGATTGTCTATATGGGCACCGTTGACGCTAAGCTCTGGGCGCTGGATGCCGACTCCGGCAAACCGTGCGAAAACTTCGCCAATAAAGGCGTGTTAGATATCGATCAGTGGAATACCGTTAACGCGAAGTATCCGCTCTCTATTCTGCAGCCGCCTACGGTTGTGGGCGATCATTTAATGATTGGCTGGGCAGGTAAAGACTGGGCATATGCGGAAGCCCCTCCGGGCACGGTCTTTACCGTAAACGCCCAGACCGGCAAGCTGGAGTGGACCTTTGAAGCGATTCCAGAAAACGTTCGCGCCCGCACCGGTACTGCCAACGTCTGGACGCACATGTCAGCCGATGAGGCCAACGGTCTGGTCTATCTGCCTGTTTCATCTCCATCGCCTAACTACTGGGGCGGCAACCGCACGGAGTCTATTCCGCTGGGTACCTCAACGACCGCGCTGGATATCAAAACCGGTAAAGTGGTCTGGTCACGTCAGTGGGTACATCATGACGTCTGGGATTACGACATCAACTCGGCGCCTACGCTGATGGACATTACCGTGGACGGCAAGCAGATCCCGGCACTGGTTCAGGCGACCAAACAGGGCTTCCTGTTTGTGGTCAATCGCCTGACCGGCGAAGATGTCTGGCCAATCGAAGAGCGCCCGGTGCCGCAGGGCGATGGTTCAGTACAGGGTGAAAAACTGGCACCTACGCAGCCTTTCCCGACCAAACCGGCTCCGTTGCTGGATCAGTCGAAAAAGCCGGCTATCTGGAAACTGGCGGATATCGTAGGTGCGGGCCAGTGTTCACGTCTGTGGGACAAGCTGAGCTACGATGGCATGTATTCGCCGCCTACAACCAAAGGCGAAGGTGTGCTGACCTATCCTGACAGTGCCGGTGGCGTACAGTGGGGCGGTGTAGCCTTCGATCCGCAAAAGCAGATCGCTATCGTGAACACCTCGCACATTGTGCAGTATATAAAGCTCTACAGCCGCGAAGACTATGAAAAAGCGGATAACGGGTCGGGCAATGAAAGCGGTTTTGCACCTCAGGAAGGCGCACCGTATGGTCTGCGTCTGATGGTCGCAAACAACTGGCTGGGCATGCCATGCTGGCAGCCGCCGTTTGGCGAAATCGTGGCTATTGATATGCACACCGGTGATGTGAAGTGGCGCCGTCCGGTAGGGGCATCACAGCAGTACGGCTTCTTTATGCCGGAAAGCTGGGGCTCGCCTACCATTGGTGGCCCGGCTATCACGGCAGGTGGTGTGATCTTTATCGGTGCCTCAATGGATGCCAAGGTTCGTGCTTATTCCGTGGACAGCGGCGAAGAGCTGTGGTCCGATCAGGTCGAGGCACCGGCTGTGGCGAACCCGTCTGTGTATGAATACAAAGGCCGTCAGTATGTGGCGTTTGTGGCAGGGGGCAATACCATCCTGAAAGATCAGGTGGGTGATCAGGTGGTGGTTTACGCCCTGCCTGAATAAGACGTTCTCAGCAACCGTCCGGAAAAGCGGGGCCTCAGTGCCCCGCTTTTTTCAGTTCTGGCCTGCCTTTCGCATCGGCATGCTGTCTACCAGCGAAAGCAGGGCCTCTGCACTGACCGGCCGGGTCTGTCGCAGCTTCATGCCACCGTCTTTGCCCACCAGCACAATTTCAAATCCAGCAGGATTGAGCTCTTTACGCAGTACACCGTTATCCGCAGGGCGGGTATCACTTAGCACCACCATGTCACGCTCACGCAGCGCCTGCTGATGCTGTTGCAGCAGCGTAAGCTGCCGGACATAATCGGCATCCTGCGCAGAGGGCGCAAAAATCACCACCGGTCGCTGTTTCCAGCGGTAACCGTCAAGCGAGGTGCTTGACGGCGACAGTGTCTGGAACAGGTCAGCATTATCCGCCTGCGCCAGACTGCTCATTGAGAGCGCCAGCAGCGCGCCTGCGACCGTAAAATTGCATCGTGCCGTTCTCATTCCCGTCTCCTCTGTTCACCACCAGTGATAAGGATAGGTTGTCACGACGCGGCAGACGCTGTTCTGACCCTTCTTTACATCCGGATTACGAAACCGGTTCGCTGACACGATTGCGCCCGCTGCGTTTAGCCTGATAGAGCGCGCGGTCAGCCTGCTGTTTGAGCGTGTCTGCTTCACTCATGTCGCCCTGCGACACCAGCGCATAATACCCGGCGCTTATCGTGACCACGCCTTCTGGCAGCTCGCTGCTCTCATGAGCAATGCCCCGTTCCCGAACCGCTCTAACCGCCTGATCCGCGACGATGCGCGCCTCTGAGAAGTCGGTGTTGGGTAAAATGATCGCAAACTCCTCGCCGCCGTAGCGGGCCACGACATCTCCGTGATAATGCACCACACTTTTCAGCACCTGCGCCACATCCTGAAGACACTCATCGCCTGCGACATGTCCGTAGGTGTCATTGAAGCGTTTGAAATCGTCGATATCAATCATAATGAGCGCCACCGGATCGCCGGTTTTATGTGATTTTATCAACGCCATCTCTAACAGCGCATCAAACTGCCGGCGGTTGGCCAGGCCGGTAAGGCCATCAACAAGCGCCAGCGACTGCAGCGTGCGATTGATGCTGGTAAGCTCATCCCGCACAAAGGTGAGCTCAATCTGATTACGCACGTTGGTGCCAACCTGACGCAGCACCAGAAAGCCCATGCCGGCAATCGCCAGCAACAGCGTCAGGTTAAGTAACAGATTGATCAGGTTGCTGGTTATCCAGTTTTTACGGATATCTGCGATATCATAGCCGGCGGTCACAATCAGCGGATAGCGTTCCAGTCGCGCATAGCCATAAACGCGCACCACGCCATCCAGCGACGATCGCCAGGTAGCATTGCCGCTGGAGGCGGCTTTGAGTTGGGTTTTAAACAGGGGGCTTGCAGACAGCATTCGGCCGATATACGCATCTGAAAACGGGCGGATATATAACGCCGACGCATCGGCGAGGATCAGGCCCAGCGTATCTTTACTGCCCAGAGCATAGTAGCTGTAGTACTGGCGAAAGTAATCCACGCGCACGGTGGCCAGAGCAACCCCGGCAAAATTGCCTTTGGCATCATTGAGGCGTACCGAGACCGGGATCACCAGATCTCCCGTGGAGCGGCTGCGGACGACACGGCTTATCAGCAGGTTGGTGTCGTTATGGTTGCGGTGCCACTGAAAGTAGGCGCGATCGGCATTACTGGCGTTTGTAGGAACAAAATTGCCTGAGGAGGCGATCCAGTGGCCGTCAGTATCATACACAAACAGCCCGTGAAGCTGCGGCAGTTTGCTCTGCTGCTCTTTGAGCTGGTGCAAAAACGCAGGCGTGGCCGCATAGTCGTTGCCACGCTGACGAAGCTGCCTGACGGCATCCGCCAGTGTGATTTCAACCTGCAGAAAAGAGTCTTCGGCATGTTTGGAAAGCGACACCGAGAGGTTACGCGCATCGTCTTTCTTTTCGCTGATGATCTGCTGCCAGGAGTTCCACAGCGACCAGGCGTTGATCGCCACCACAAACAGGCTGATCAGTACCAGAAACACCATCATGCTTTTGCCAAGCGAGGTGCTGAACAGCGACGACCGTGACGGGCGCTGAGAGTGAGTTCGCATAAAGTCCTATTCTGTGCGGGGAGTGTGAGGAAAGTGTGAACATCATACCTCAAGCACCTCAGGTTCAGAAGCTGTCAGGTCTCAGCAAGGCGTGTGCCTCATGAAAAACACGCCTGCTGCTGTGCCAGGCGGGCATCGGCTCTCACCACCGCCTGAACAGGGACCAGACCTTATGCGTTGCTCAGGGCTTTTTGGGACGCTTACCCAGATTTTCTTCTACGAGCCATTCAATCACCTGGCTGCGGTTAAGATTATGCCGGTTAGCGTAAAGCTGTATTTTGCGCAGCACTGAGAGTCGCAGCGACAGCGACACCGACTTTTTGGCTTCTTTGTCCAGCACAACCGCGCTCTGCGTTTGCTGTCCGGCGGCTGTACTGTCACGCAGATCAAGGCTGTCACGCATCATTTTGATGATTTTAGGCGTCAGGGTGCCGGCGCTGGTCATCTGATAATGACCCGCTGATTTACTGAACCGGATCTCGGCGTGATACGCGAAACGAATATCGCGTAGATCACGCACAAACGTTGGCTCAGAGCAGGCCATCTCCTGCAGCAGTACCTCTTTTTTGACCGGCTTGCCCGTACTTAATAAGACCACCAGCCGATATTGTCTGTACTGCTTTGCGCTCAGGGACATAACTCACCGTTTGGGTTAAAAAATCAGCTCACTGATGCGGAGCACAAATATCCGTTATAGGCGCTGGCAATGCCGCACCAGGCCGCCTGCTCCAGCACCGTTGCCGCCCAGTTACGATGCGTGGCAGGTTCGCACATTGCCCCCTGTGACTTGAATACGGCCTGCTCTGAATTCATGATTCGCAGCGCGTCTTCATAGTCATCGGGTGACACCATCAGCCCGCGCTGGATGATCTCCAGCTGGGCCGGGTGGATGGCGGTTTTGCCCACCAGCCCGTGTGCCATATCCAGCGCCAGCTCGCGTTCCAGCAGGGCTTCGTCTTCAATACGCTCGCAGACGGGTGCGGTCAGGGCAAACCCGCGCGAGGCAAACGCGGCCACCAGCATCTTCACCACATAGCCCAGCGGCCCCTCATAAAGCGTGAACTGGCGCGAGCGCCGCAGCCCCAGGACCGACATCAGATCGTTGCCGCCTATTCGCAGCGCAAGAATGCGCTCACGGCAGGGATGCTGTTCAAGCAGCCGGGCCAGCTGATGCATGGCGTCATTCTCAAACACCTCGCGCGTTTCAAGCGTGGGCATGAGGTACAGCGACGTGGGTGCCATGACCTTCCACCAGGACGATACGTTACTCTGGTTAAACTTAGGTAAAACAAACCCGTCGATGCCTGTCAGGGGATAGCGCGCGATCAGCGCTGCCGCCATCGCCTCGTCACGCGGGCGTATAAACACCAGAGGGGGAGTGTGGGTAGGCGTCTGCAGCTGAAGCTGCCGGAGCAGAATGCTGAGGTTATCCAGCGCGCGATTCACATCCTGTGCGCTCACTGCATCCTCCAGGCAAATCACCAGCGAGCGAAGCGCCGGGAGTTTACCGTGTAAAATCACCTCAGCCAGATCGCTGCGGGTGGCGGGCATATAGAGCGTGGCGCCCAGCATCCAGGGGGAAAGCGGCATGGTCATCTCAGGATACCTTTTTAATGATGGTCACCGCACGATACTGCCCCAGCCGGTCGCCCATCTCGTGAACATGAACGGCTTTTTGTTCTGCGAGATGCAGGAGCAGGGCCACGTCGGGATCGGATTTACTGCGCACCAGCACATGATCGGGCACGCGGCGCAGCACAGCCCGCGTGGCCTCGGCGATGCCGGGCTTGATGCGGTTGAGGTTAAGAACCTGGTATCTCGCGGCCAGCTGATTCACCACCGCCTGGCTGATGGCCTGCTGATTGCGGGCCTGGGTCGCCCAGGGCTGCGCCGCCGGAATGCTGCCCGCGTCAAGCTGTCGCCTGTGCGCATCTACCGTATCCACCATGCGCTGGCTGCAGTCATAGGCCAGCAGATGATCGCACAGCACACACCCATGATACCCCACGTCGCGCCAGACAGAGCGGGACACCATACCTGAGACCGGAGCACCCATAATCCCAAATGGGATAAGCCAGTCATCGTCTGACGCCGCAAGCCAGGCGCAGCCTGCCGGATCAGCCAGTACTGCCAGGCGGGGCAGCGGCGGATAGCCGGGTCTGTCGCGCAGGCTCTCAATGAGTTGGCCGGTGATGGCGCCTTTTCCGGTCCAGCCATCCACAAACACAATGCCCTGCGTGCCATGCATTGACTCAATCAGGCTCAGGGCCGCTTCATCAATGCCCCGATCGCGTATGATGCTGATGCCGTAATGGTGCGACTCAACATTCATGTCCCGCAGGGCACGCTGCAGCATGACGCCGGGCGGCACGCCGGCACGCACAAGGCTCACTAAAATAATCGGCTGCCCGTCTGCCTGCGCACTCAGGCCTTTTGCCAGAGCGATGACATCGTGCGCCAGACGCGCCGCGCCCAGCGCCAGCGCCTGATCAAAAATATCAAGGTGGGCCGCTGAAGGCGCCGGTTCCTGGCTTAGCATCTCAGAGTAATGCTTCTCACCCGACTGGATCAGACGCTCTTTTTCATCAACCGGCGTCATTTCAAGCTGCATCGGGCTCAGCAAAAACTGCACATCTCCGGGCAGGTAAGTGCCATGCAATGGCAACAGGTCAGGGGGCATCATGCAAGCGCCTCTTTAAAAATGTGTGTACGAATGGCGTCGGTGAACTGGCTCCGGGCGGGCATACCAAACCAGTCGCAGTGCTGCATAAAGCTGAAATCGCTGAGGCTGTCACCCAGTCCCATGACCGGGAACGGACCACGCGTGTCGCGCAGGTGCGCAAGCAGCCACGTCACGGCATGTCCTTTCTGAATGCAGTGCGGGATCCAGGCAATATTGTTGCCGTTGGCATGGATATAGAAATCACGGGTATCCAGCTGCTGCAGCATGATGTCGTTAAAGGCATAGAGCTCCTGAATCTGCGTGCTGTCACGGTGTTTCATGACAAAGTAAACCGGCACGCCGTCATATTCGTAGTTCATGCGACACCAGGCGTTAAGGCCGGCACGCTCCAGCGCATCGCTCAGCGTCTGACGATAGCTCACCAGCTGCGCCTCCATCGCCGAAAGCGCGCTGACGATGTGATCCTGCCAGTGGCGATTCACCGAGCCATCCGGCGACGCAATCACCGCGCCGTGCGTCATGACTTTCCAGGACCGAAACGGCAGCGCCACGCGGGCGGTCTCCTCTGTGCCGCGCGCGGTGACCGGGATTAGCTCTGCGCTCTCCAGCAGCCAGGCCACCAGCATGGACTGTTCCTGTGACATAAAGCTGCGCGGCTCAAGCGCGCGGTCATATGCCCCGATCTCAACCGGCGTCTGCAGGGGCTCCGTGAGCATTTTTCGTTTCGTCTGGAAAAGGGTGTCATCCAGATCGCACAGTACAACAGGCTTATTCATAACCGATCACCTCAACACGGGGCGCCGTCTGGCGCAGTCCCGCCAGCAACGCCGGGCAGACAGACGTCACTGGCGTTTCAACACAGACAATCACGCGATCAACGTCCTGCTGCGCAACGTTATAGACAAAATTCGGAATACCCAGACCGTAGTTATCACTAAAGGCCAGCGACGACGCGATCGCCAGCCCTTCTGAAATCGGGGAGCGGGTCAGAGAGCCAAACCGTACCTCTGCACCCTGCTGCTCTAAGCGTTCGGCCAGCAGGAAAGGCGGCCAGATGAATTCGCCGGATCCCAGCACCAGAATGCGCTCGCCGGCTTCCACCGTCAGGTCACCGGCAAAGCCACAGTCGCTGCTATCCATACCTAAGCGGCCCCAGTCCTGCCGGGCACACAGCGCCACTTCGCCCTGCGCGGTGACGTTCACCGCGGGCATCACCGGGACAGGGGCATCCGGGCGCGGTGTCCAGTGCCACTGACCGGCCACCAGGGAAAGCGACGTCACCGGCAGCGGGCAGTGGCGCTGAACGGCTTCGCCACTCCAGTCGGTGAGTGTGACGGTAATCACGCGAGAAAGGCTCTGCAGGCCGGCGTCGCGAAGCGCCTGTAGCAGATTCAGAAAGGTTTTGCCGGTGGTGGCCTCGTCATCCACCAGGATCAGCGTACGGGCATTCAGCGCACGGTGGCGCAGCGCGGCGTCGGCGGGCATATAGATGAGATGGTCAGTGGCGTGACTGTGATCTTCTTTGAACTCACACAACAGTTCGCCCTGCACCGGATGTCGGGTGCTGGTCAGGAACACCGGCTCGGCAATAGACTCACGGGCGGCGCGAAATACGCCGGCCGCGAGGCCGACGGCGGTCTCGGCCATCCCGATAAACAGCACCGGCCCCGGAAGGTCGCGCGGGATTTTAGCTGCAAGTGTCTCATAGCTTTCGCGCATCACCGCCGGACTCACCGGAATGTGGCGGCCCAGCACTTTGCTCACAAACAAAAAGGCCCGCTTGGGGTTTTTGCGTGCGGCGATATCAAACAGGGTATCAAGCGGAAGCGGGCTCTGCGTTTCCACACGAAGCGTGCCGCCGGGTAGCTCGCGCTCATAGATCTGTGCAGGCATCATGCGTCTTCTCCGGCTGAGCAGACGTCAAACGCAACAGGTGTGCAGTGCGGCAGGGGCTGGACACTGTTAGTCGGGATGACCTCGGCCGGGATAAAGGCATCACGCTGCGCAAGCGCATCGCTCACCGACATCAGCCCAAGCTGGCGCAGCGCAAAGATACCGGGCAGATTGAGGCCGCTGAAGGCGGTATAACCGATTCCGCCAGAAGGGCGAAGGTTGGCTTCCAGCAGCACCGGGTTACCCTCTGCATCATTGCGGGTCTGCACATTGATCAGGCCATCGGCCTGAAGCGCCTCAGCGCAGGCCACGGCCAGGCGCCAGGCCGGCGTCTCCTGCTCAAACACCTGGACCGCGCCCTCTTTGCGTCGGACCACCGCGGCAATGACCTGACCGTTTTCAACCACCATATCCACCGATCGCTCGGGACCGGCAAGCCAGGGCATCACAATCTGCAGCGGCAGGGCGTCGCCAGCCTGCTGCGCCCGCCGCAGACTCTCAATCACCACATCTGGCTGGATCTGCCGGCTGTCAGGGTTGTTAAAAAAGCTCAGGACGTGTGCCTCGCGCTTAAGCACCCAGAAGCCCAGCCCGTAGATCCCGTGCACCGGTTTAATACAGGGGCGCTGGCCCTGTGCTTCAATGTGCGCGACCGCGGCAGCCACCTCTTCCGGCAGACGCACCTCAATGGACGGCACCGCAGCCAGGCCGCGTGCACGCATCTCTTCACTGAAACGGGTTTTGTTGTCTGCCAGTGCAAAGGTATCGCGCTCGCGGGCACCGGTCACCAGCGTAACGCCCAGGGCCTCAATCGCTGCACGTTGCTGTTCGAGTGCCTCGCCGCGTTTGCCGGCATGAATAACCCGCACCGAATGACGCGCGCAGACGCTGCTGATAAAGGCCGGCAGCAGGCTGTCGTCGCCGGGTTCCTGATATGCAATGTCCGCTTCGGCCAGAATTTCAGGACGCGATGCGCGGTGTGAGGCGATCAGCAAAAAGTCATGACCGCCTTCACGTCGTGCCTGAGCGACCAGCGCCAGAATATCTTTTTGTGAAGACACGCCTTCCATAAACCAGATGGCATCCGGCTGACTCATGATGTTGTTCCTTTTTTTTCGCGGACGAAGACCGGGTGGGCTCTGGTGTCGACACAGAGCAATCAGGTAATCATATTATGATTGGTAGGCGTAATAAAGCATCAGATTTTAATTACAGACAAATGACATAGAGCATAAACAAAAGAGAAATCCATAAATCTTTTAAAAACATTACAATGAAGTGTAAAAGTAATCATATGATGATTGTTTTCTTGCCTGAAAAGAAACTCATGTTATGATTGCTATGCTTTTTAATTGATCGGTGTTTTAACGGCAGCAGTAAACCACTCATTAAGGAGATATGATGGTCTCGTTAACCAAGAATCAAACCATTTCGCTGGCCAAGTCCAGCAACGCCATTTCCCGGATTCAGTTTGGTCTCGGCTGGGATCCTGCCAAAAAGAAAGGACTCTTTGGCAAGCTTCTGGGCGGAGGTGACAGCATTGACCTGGATGCCAGCTGTGTACTGCTTGATGCGCATGGCGCGGTGGTCGACACCGTGTGGTTCCGTCAGCTTCGCTCAAACGATGGCTCCATTGTGCACAGCGGGGATAACCGCACAGGCGAAGGCGACGGCGATGACGAGGTCATCAATGCCGATCTCTCTCGTCTGCCTGCCAGCATCGAAAGTCTGGTTCTGACCGTAAACAGCTTTACCGGACAGACGTTTAACGATGTGGCGAATGCGTTTTGCCGCGTCGTTGACCAGCAGGGCAAAGAGCTCGCAAAATTCACGCTGACCGAGCAGGGCTCACACACGGCAGTGGTGATCGCCTCACTGCGCCGCAGCAACGGTGAGTGGAACTTTACGGCGCACGGCAACGCCTCGCGTGCCCGGACCATTCAGGACATGATCCCCGACATTCAGGCGGTACTCTACTGATGAACCTGACGCCAGGGGGCAATGCCCCCGTACCCAATCAATCGCTGGTGGTGCGCATCCTCTCTGGCGTACCGGTCGATATCTCTGCCTTTCGTCTCTATGAAAGTGGCAAAGTGCGCGGTGATACCGACATGGTGTTTTACGGTCAGCGCGAGAACGATGACAGCACGGTGCGCCTCTCGGCCTCCGGCAATGAAACAATGTTCACCGTTAGTCTGGCAAAGCTCAGAAGCGATGTGCAGAAGATTGCCTTCACGGCCAGCTGTGATGCCGGCAAGACGATTGCCTCACTGGGACGCCTGAGCATTCAGGTAGACGCGGCCGGATCGACTCTGGTGCAGTGCGAGGTGGAAACCGCCGGACGCAGTGAGGCCGCGCTGATTTTAGGTGAGCTCTATCGGCGCAACGGCGAGTGGAAGTTCCGCTTTGTTTCGCAGGGGTTCAACGGCGGGCTGCAGCCTCTGGCAGAACACTTCGGCATTGACGTGGCGGAGAGCGCATCGCCTGCCCCTGCTGCCACACCGGCACCCGCCGCTGCACCGGCACCCGCACCGCAGCCTGTGGTGAATCTGAGCAAAGTGAGCCTGACCAAAGAGAAGCCCTCAATCAGCCTCACGAAAAAAGATGACTATGGCCAGATTCGCGTGAACCTGAACTGGAATCAGCGTGCGACCGGCAACAGCGGCGGCGGCTTTCTGAAAGGCATTTTCAACAACAACAAAGGCATCGATCTTGATCTGGCCGCCTATGTTGAGCTCAGAGATGGCCATCGCACCATTGTGCAGGCGCTGGGCAATAAGTTTGGCAGCTTTGGCCGCGAACCCTTTGTGGAGCTCAAAGGGGATGACCGCACCGGTGCCGTGAGTGATGGCGAGTGGATCCACATCAACGGCAGCGAGTGGAAGCAGATCAAAGAAGTGCTGATTTTTACTTTCATCTATGAGGGCGTGCCGAGCTGGGAGAACACGGACGGCAACGTCACCATCCAGGTGCCGGGGCAGCCGCCGGTGGAAACGGCGCTGACCGAAGGCAATAACCGGCAGAACATGTGCGCGATTGCCCGTTTAATCAACGAAAACGGTGCGATTCGCGTGGAACGTATCAACCGCTATTTCAGCGGTCATCAGGAACTCGATCAGGCGTTTGGCTGGGGTTTTAACTGGCGCGCCGGTTCCAAGTAAACAGGAGCAACCATGAGCTTTTTCAACTCACTCAAAGACAAATTTAACGCCGGCCGCGATGAGCTGACCAAACAGGTAGGGCGCTATAAAAATCGCGCCTTTCTGGAAGGCACCGTGGCGGTCTGCGCCCGCATTGCGGTTGCAAGCGACGGTGTGAGCACCGAGGAAAAGCAGAAAATGATGGGCTTTCTGCGTGCCTCACCCGAGCTCAGTATCTTTGATACCACCGAAGTGATTCAGTTTTTTGAAAAACTGGTGACCTCCTACTCCTTCGACATGGAAGTGGGCAAAGGGGAAACCATGAAATATATCCTGGCCTTAAAGAACAAACCTGAGCAGGCGCAGCTGGCTGTGCGGGTCGGCATTGCTGTGGCCAAAAGTGACGGCGATTTTGATGCCACCGAACAGGCGAACGCGCGTGAAATTATCCAGGCGCTGGGCTTTCAGCCGGCTGAATTTGGCCTGTAATCGTTAATTATTCCTCTGGAGTGAACACATGGAATCGACCCACATCGGGTTCCCGATCGAAACAGTCGCGGTATTTTTACTGCTCTCTGTCGGGGCTATTTTTATTGATTTGTTCATGCACCGGCATGACAAACCTATTTCGCTCAAAAGTGCGGCCGCCTGGTCGGTGTTCTGGATCCTGATGGCGCTGGCCTTTGCCGGCTTCCTGTATGTGCATCACGGCGCGGAGGTGGCGAGCCTGTTTGTGACCGGTTATGCCCTGGAGAAAGTGCTCTCGGTTGACAACCTGTTTGTCATGATGGCGATCTTCTCGTGGTTTGCGATTCCCAACAACTACCGCCACCGCGTGCTCTACTGGGGTATCATCGGCGCCATCGTGTTCCGTGGCATCTTTGTTGCCATCGGGACCGGCCTGCTGGCGCTGGGGCCCTGGGTGGAAGTGGTGTTTGCGCTGATTGTTGGCTGGACCGCGGTCATGATGCTGAAAAGCGGTGATGACGACGATGAAATTGAAGACTACTCACAGCACTTTGCCTACCGCATGGTGAAACGTTTTTACCCTATCTGGCCAAAACTCAAAGGCAGCGCCTTTGTGCTGAGTCAGAAAGAGGTAGACGCAGAGCTCGCGAAACCCGAGAACGCCGACGTCCAGGTGGGGCGGGTCAGCAAAGCGGCGCGTTATGCTACCCCGATGCTGCTCTGTTTAGCTGTGGTTGAGCTGTCTGATGTGATGTTTGCGTTCGACTCCGTGCCGGCCGTGATCGCGGTCAGTCGTGAGCCGCTGATTGTGTACAGCGCCATGATGTTCGCTATCCTTGGTCTGCGTACACTCTACTTCGTGCTGGAAGGTCTGAAGCAGTATCTGGTGCACCTGGAGAAAGCGGTGATTGTGCTGCTGTTCTTTATCGCCTTTAAACTGGGCCTGAACGCCACCGATCACTTCTTCCACCACGGCTACGCCATTGGTGCAACCACCAGCCTCTATGTGGTACTGGGCGTGCTGGCACTGGGGATCATCGCGAGCCTGCTGTTCCCGGGTAAAAAAGAAGAGCAGGCAGAGTAAGTCAGGGCGCGGCCTCGCCGCGCTGTTGAATACCGCATACACCGTATGCAAGACGTGAGGAAAATAACATGGCAGTGACTCTCTCTAAAGGCGGCAACGTCTCTCTGGCAAAAGTCGATCCTTCACTGAAAAACGTGAAGATCGGTCTGGGCTGGGACACCCGCTCCACAGATGGTCAGGATTTTGACCTCGATGCCTCCGCTTTTCTGCTCACCGATGCAGGCAAAGTGCGTGGCGATCACGACTTCATTTTCTACAACAACCTGAAATCAGCCGACGGGTCTGTGACGCACACCGGTGACAACCGCACCGGTGAAGGCGAGGGCGATGACGAATCGCTGATCGTTGAACTGGATCGCGTGCCGCAGGACGTCACCAAGATTGTGTTTGTGGTCACGATCCACGACGCGGCCATCCGTCGTCAGTCGTTTGGTCAGGTTGCCAACGCCTTTATCCGCCTGGTCAATAATGACAGCAACGTGGAAGCAGCGCGTTACGATCTCTCGGAAGATGCGAGCACCGAAACCGCGATGCTGTTTGGTGAACTTTACCGCCACGCCGGCGAGTGGAAATTCCGCGCGGTGGGACAGGGCTATGCCGGTGGCCTGGCCTCGGTCTGTGCGCAGTACGGTATTAACGCATCCTGATTCGGCTGCAGCGGTTATGCAGCTACTTTCTGCCCGGTCTGGCCGGGCATCAGCCTAAAGTAAAGAGGATTTCACCATGGCAGTTAATCTGACAAAAGGCGGTAACGTAAACCTGTCCAAAGAAGCTCCCACCATGACCAAAGCCATTGCGGGTCTGGGCTGGGACTCACGCGTTACCGACGGTCAGGCATTTGACCTGGACGCCTCCGTGTTCCTGGTCGGTGCAGACGGTAAAGTGCTGTCCGACCAGCACTTCGTGTTCTTCAATAATGCCACCAGCCCGGATGGCTCGGTAGCACACCAGGGCGATAACCGCACCGGTGAGGGCGAGGGCGATGATGAGCAGGTCAAAATCTCGCTGGGCACCGTGCCGGCTGACGTGCAGAAAGCCGTGTTTGCCGTAACCATTTACGATGCAGAAGCCCGCAAGCAGAACTTTGGCATGGTTTCTAATGCCTACATCCGCATTGTAAACGAAGACAACAACAGCGAAATCGCCCGCTACGATCTGTCAGAAGATGCCAGCACGGAAACGGCGATGATTTTCGGTGAGCTCTATCGTCACAACGGCGAGTGGAAATTCAAAGCCGTGGGCCAGGGCTTTGCCGGTGGCCTGAAAGCGCTGGCCGCTCAGCACGGCGTGTCGGTGTAACATCGGATACCAGAAAAGCCTCTTCCCCGCGAAGGGGCTTTTTTTTGTCTGTTAACCACCCACAGGGAATGAACCATGGAACTGATGACCGGACAAAACATTGCCCTTGATAACGCCTGCCCGGAACTCTGCCTGACCTGGAAAACCCCGCCAGGATTCAGGAGTGACGTTGACGCGTCAGCGTTTTTGCTCGGCGCAGATGAAAGGGTGCTTGATGATGCGTCGATGATTTTTTTTAACCAGCCGCATAACGAAAACCGCAGTGTTGTCATGCACAGTCAGGACGGAGAGGCGCGTTTTCAGGTTCAGCTTTCTGCACTCTCCGCCGCCGTCACACGCATCGCGTTCACGCTGGTTATCGATGGCAGCGATACAGTCAGTGGTTTGCAGCAGCTGACTCTGCAGTGTGGTGATTATCGCTATGATATTGTACCGGGTGAACGGCGCGAGAAGGCCCTGATTGTCTGTCACCTCTATCGTCACCACGGACAGTGGAAGCTGCGTGCGGTCGGACAGGGATTTGAGGGAGGGCTTCATCCGCTGGCGCTGCATTTTGGCGTGGAAGTGGCAGAACCGGCCCCCGCCCCCCTGGTCAGCCTGGAGAAGAAGCTTGAAAAAATGCCGCAACTGGTCAGCCTGGCAAAACCCATCCGCGTCAGTCTGGAGAAACATCGGCTCTCAGCAGTAAAAGCGCAGGTTGCCTTTGTGCTGGATGCGTCAGGATCCATGACGGGCCAGTTCAAGCGCGGAAACGTGCAGAGGGTCCTGGAGCGGGTAGCGGCACTGGCCGTGCAGTTTGACGACGACGGGCGTATGCCGGTCTGGGCATTTGGTGAGCGATTCCGGCAATACGACGATGTGTCGATGGATAACCTTGAGGGCTACATCGATCGCATTCGCAACGACGGAAAACGCACCCTGTGGGAAATCCTGCCGGGTCTGGGCGGCACAAACAATGAGCCACCGGTACTGGAGGCAATTAACAACGTCTACCGCGACGCCACGTTGCCGGTGTATGTGGTCTTCATTACCGATGGCGGCATCAGCAAAACCCGGCTGATAAAAGAGAGGCTCAGGGAGTCGGCCACACTGCCAATTTTTTATAAATTTTTAGGGCTGGGCGGCAACAACTATGGTGTGCTGGAGCGCCTGGATACATTCACCGATCGTCTGGTCGACAACACGCACTTCTTTTCCATTGATGATTACGAACGGATCAGTGATGAGCAGCTTTACGATCAGCTGCTGGTGGAGTTTCGCGACTGGATTGATGTGGCGACAGACAAACGTATTGTGCGTCGCGCGTAATCACCACATTTTCTCACCGTTGCGCTTTAACAGCAAAAAGCGACCTGTTTTATGCAAATCAATGTCAATTCGGTATCAATTGCCGTTTGCCAGGCGCACAATAGACGTTCGTCGGCAGCGTTCTGTGCTGCCGACCTACACCCGATATCGGGGGACCTTATGAACGTATATTCGACCGACGCTATTTGCGGCCTGACCGGCATTTTGCCTGTCACCCTGCGTAACTGGCAGCGCGCAGGACTGATTACCCGACCTGATCAACATGGGAATTACACGTCTGGTCAGCTTACACGCATCTATTGTGTGCTGGACCTGACGGCGACCGGCAGTACGCTGCGCGAAATTTACGCTTTTCTGCATGGCAGCTCTCCGCTGCCGCATGATTGCTGGCAATGCCGGCAGGAAGAGATGACTGACCAGTTGTTTGACAGCTCAGACAGGGCGCTGCAAAAGCGTCTGCAACAGATGGGCAGTGACTACAGCGGTGATGATTTCGTGAATGCTTATCTCAAGCCGCTGAATCTGCTGCTGCGCAACGATCACAGTGCCGGTGCCAATGCGCGCCAGACGCGCTTTCATGACGCCGTGGTGTTTCATGCACGCAGCGTGATGCGCGCCTCTGTGCGGCGTAAGACGGTACCGGTTTTTCTTGAGGCGGTGAGTGTCGGTGACGCAACCGAAATCTGGTTTGAAGCCATTCGCCTGACCGGGCAGGGCTGCCGGGTAGAGGTATCCGAGAACGTGACCGGGCTACCGGCCACCGCAGTGTATCGGCATGACCACCATATGATGTGGTGCGGTGCCGGGATTTCGCCGCTGATGCAGTGGAACTTTCGCGAAAAATTGCGCAACGATAAACCCGTGATGCTAAGCGGCCCTGACCGTACAGTGCTGACGGCAGCGTAACAGTATTTACAGCCCGGCTGGCTGCCGGGTTGTTCCCCTCAGGCGGAGTTCAGCCGCCCTCCCAATACTCTGCCTGTCACCTCCCTGCATTCCCAAAATCTGGCATCACCCGCACACTTTTGCAAAATAGTAACCTGTACCTTTCTAACTCCCTCTGTTTATGCATAATAATAAATTCAAGCTAAACCGATTTAGCTCGCGATCAGGAGAAGTGAAATGACCAAACGGGTATGGTGTCTGGGCGATGCAGTGGTGGATCTGCTGCCGGAGTGTGATAACCGATTAATTCAGTGTCCCGGTGGTGCGCCTGCTAATGTGGCAGTGGGTATTGCCAGGCTTCAGGGCAACAGCGGCTTTATTGGTAAAGTAGGCGGCGATCCCTTTGGCACCTTCCTGATGGATACCCTTAAGGCCGAGCGGGTGAATACCGAGTTTATGCAGCCAGACGATGCACAGCGCACGTCGGTTGTCGTGGTGGCGCTGGACGCTGACGGCGAGCGGAACTTTACCTTTATGGTGCGCCCTTCAGCGGATCTGTTTATTGAAACGCACGAGCTGCCAGCCTTTCAGGCAGGCGAATGGCTGCACTGCTGTTCGATTGCGCTGCTCAGAGATCCCTCGCGGAACACCACGCTGACGGCGATGCAGCAACTGCATGAAGCGGGCGGCTTTGTGAGTTTTGACCCCAACATCCGGCACGATTTATGGGCGGATGAAGCAGAACTGCGCGACGCGCTTGCCCGTGCGCTGGCGCTGGCTGACGTGGTCAAACTTTCAGAAGAAGAGCTGACCTTTATCTGTAACACCCATGATATTGCGGCAGGTATGCAGCAGCTGGCTGAGCACTATGCGATTAAGCTTGTCCTGGTAACGCAGGGCCGGCAGGGCGTGCAGGCATGGTCCCGTGGCACACTGCAGCACTATCCGGCGCGCCCGGTGGTGAGTGTGGATACCACCGGGGCGGGAGACGCGTTTGTTGCCGGACTGCTGTGGCATTTAGCCGGGCAGGGTTTACCGCAGGATGATGCGCAGCTCAGAGCGTGTCTGGAGCGTGCGCAGATTTGCGGCGGACTGGCGACCACGGCGAAAGGCGCCATGACCGCGCTGCCTTATCTTGATCAGCTGCAGCAGCAGCTTGCCTGATTAAAGGGGTTTGAAGGCCACTCGCATCGTGCCGTGAGCAGGAATTGAAGATGACAGCGCGGAAAGAGTTACAGAGCGGATGTCACATCGAAACCCCTTCCCGTTAACGGCACCATTCCGTGAGCAGACTGGTCTCATTATTAAGCACCAGCCAGCACACGGTAATTTATCCTCATTGAGCTGAAACGATTAAACCAAATGGCAGCATTTCAGCTTAATGTCTCTCTCTGCACGCCCGGATACGCCGTTTTAACCGCTTGAAATGTGATCCAACCCAGATTTACAAAGATTACTGGCGGGATAACTGACTGAAGTGAAGCATCTCACGGTTTCATTTTCCTCATGTTTGTACGCTTAGCTGACATTAGCTAAATCAATTCAGCAAAGGATGCATCATGATGAAAGTAGCATTACTGGCCGGTGCGGTCATGGCAGGGATCAGTGTTCAGGCAGCAGCACAGACATGGGTGCTGACGGATGCTGAAGCGGGAACCGACAAAGGGAACTGGCAGATTAACAGCAAAGCGCTGAAGCTGGGCGGCCAGCCGTTCAGCATTGAACAGAAAGTCCTGCATGGCGGTAAACAGGAAGGCTCAAAAGTCATCACGATCACCAGTCCGGACGGCCTCACCATCGCGCTCAGTCCGACGCGCGGAATGGATTTACTGCACGTACACGGGCACGGCGTACGTCTGGGCTGGGACTCGCCGGTGGATGAGGTGGTCAACCCGGCCTACATCAACCTGGAGAGCCGCAACGGCCTGGGCTGGCTGGACGGGTTTAATGAGATGATGGTGCGCTGCGGCTATGAATGGACCGGGCATCCGGTTACTGAAGATGGCCGCATCTATACGCTGCACGGTAAAGCGGGCAACACACCTGCTTCGCAGGTTGAGGTCACCGTGGATGACAAGGCCCCGCATGAAATCCGCATTCGCGGGCTCATCAAAGAGCACACCTTCAAAAAATCGAACCTCGCTACCTGGACCGAGCTGCGCTACGTACCGGGTTCAGATGCCTTCACACTGCATGATGTGTTAACCAACCACGGCGATTATCCGCAGGATTATCAGATTATCTATCACAGCAACTTCGGCACGCCGATTCTGGAGAAAGATGCGCGTTTTATCGCACCGCTGAAGTCCGTTTCGCCGTTCAATGACTATGCGCAGAAAGGGCTGGATAGCTGGAATGTCTACGGTGCGCCCACTAAAGATTTTGATGAGATGGTGTTCAACCTGGTGCCAAAAGCGGACAGCAACGGGAAAACGCTGGCGGCCGTGGTGAACAGCAAAGGCGACAAAGGTGCATCCATTGAGTTTGATACCCGCCAGCTGCCGGTGCTGACCATGTGGAAAAACACCGACACGCTGAAGCAAGGGTATGTCACTGGCATTGAGCCAGGCACCAGCTATGCCTATCCGGTGACCATTGAAAAAGAGCAGGGCCGGGTAAAGCAGCTGCAGCCGGGCCAGAGCACCACGTTTGAGCTGACCTACACGCTGCTGAAAGATGCTGATGCCGTTAGCAAAACAGAACAGCGTATCCAGCAGCTTCAGGGCGATGACAAGGTCACGGTTGACCAGCAGCCCGTTGCCAAAGAGTAAGCTTTCGGGCAGAGCATGGCTCTGCCCTTTTTCCCGCATTTCCCGCATTTCCCGCCCCATCACCGCTCGTGTCACACCCCCTTTGCTACGCCCAAACGCGCAATTTTGCGAGAGACTTCACATCACTTAAAACGGTTTAGCAAAATCAGTTGCGCGCCGTGATAAAGCTCGTCAGGATTTAACGACTAAACCGGTTTAGCAAAAACAATATCTGATAATGGCTACCTCTCAGGGACGCAACATAATGAAAATAAGCACCCTCGCGCTTGCCCTTAGCGCAACGTTGAGTTCGGGGTCGGTCTGGGCCGCCACGGACATGAGCAGTATCGAAGCACGTCTTGCGGCAATGGAAAAACGGCTGGCAGCCGCAGAGCAGCGCGCCAGTGTGGCAGAACATCGCGCAGACGCGGCGGAAAAACAGGCGCAGCAGCTTGCCGCGACACAACAGCAGAACCAGACGGCGCTCGCCCGGGTGGAAGCGCGCACGGCGAAAGCCCTACCCGCAGAACCTGCAGCCTCCACCCCACCTGCAGCATCCGCTGCGGCGGGCAGCGCCACTGAGGGATTCGAATTCCATGGTTACGCCCGTTCCGGCCTGCTGATGAACAGCTCCGCGGCTAAAACGCAGGGCGGCCCCACGGTCACGCCGGCGGGGGAAACCGGTGGGCATGTTGGCCGGCTGGGCAATGAGCCGGACACCTATGTAGAGCTCAATCTTGAGCACAAACAGACGCTCGCCAGCGGGGCCACTACCCGCTTTAAAGCAATGCTGGCAGACGGTCAGCGCACCTATAACGACTGGACGGCAGCCAGCAGTGACCTCAACCTGCGTCAGGCGTTTGTGGAGCTGGGCCAGTTGCCAACGTTCACCGGCGCGTTTAAAGACGCCACCGTCTGGGCGGGAAAACGCTTTGATCGGGACAATTTTGATATTCACTGGATCGACTCAGACGTGGTGTTTCTGGCGGGTACCGGGGCCGGTATTTATGACATGACGTGGGGCGAGGGGGTGCGCAGCAACCTCTCGGTGTATGGCCGCACGTTCGGGGATATCGAAAACAACGAGAACACTGCGCAGAACTACATTCTTTCACTGAATAATTTTGCTGGCCCGCTGCAGCTCATGGTCAGTGGCATGCGCGCGAAAGACAACGATCAGCGCACCGATATCGAGGGTAACCGCGTGAAAAGCGATGCAGCCAATGACGGCGTGCATGCGTTAGTGGGGCTGCATAACGACAGTTTCTATGGCCTGCGCGAAGGATCGGCAAAAACGGCACTGCTTTACGGTCACGGCCTGGGCGCGGAGGTGAAAACCCTGGGATCGGACGGCGCGCTCTTACCTGAGGCAGACACCTGGCGTCTGGCGAGCTACGGCATTACGCCGCTGGGCGGCGGCTGGCACATTGCGCCGGCGCTGCTGGCACAAAGCAGTAAAGATCGCTACGTCAAAGGCGACAGCTATAAGTGGGCCACCGCAAACCTGCGCCTGATCCAGGAGTTCACGCAGAATTTTGAGATGCAGTATGAAGGCTCCTACCAGTACATGGATTTGCGCCCTGAAGGCTACAACAGCCGCAACGCCGTGAGCGGCAACTTCTACAAGCTCACCGTGGCACCGACGCTGAAAGCCAGCGACGTGGGTGACTTCCTGAAGCGCCCTGAAATCCGCCTGTTTGCCAGCTGGATGGACTGGGATCACCGCCTTGATAACTATGCCAGCGATGATGCCTTTGGCAGCAGCGGCTTTAAAGCCGGCGGCGAATGGAACTTTGGTGTGCAGATGGAAACCTGGTTCTGATGACGTGGCCCCTGCGGGGGCTTTTTCCCGAGAGATAACAGAAAAAAGAGGTAATCATGGACGTTGTACAGATTTCCCGCGCGTTGCTGCCGCTGCTGGGTGGCTGGGAAAATATCGCCAGTGCGGCGCACTGCGCCACGCGCCTGCGCCTGGTGCTGGTGGATGATGCCAGGGCAGACACCACGGCCATTGGCAAACTTGATGGCGTAAAAGGCTGCTTCCGCAACGCCGGCCAGCTGCAGGTCATTTTTGGTACCGGCGTGGTGAATAAGGTGTATGCAGCCTTTATTCGCGAAGCCGGCATCAGCGAAACCAGTAAGTCAGAGGCGGCGGATATTGCTGCCCGCAAGCTCAACCCTTTCCAGCGGATTGCGCGTCTGCTGTCGAATATCTTTGTCCCCATTATTCCGGCGATCGTGGCCTCCGGCCTGCTGATGGGGCTGCTTGGCATGGTGAAAACCTACGGCTGGGTCAACCCGGAAAACGCGCTCTATATCATGCTGGATATGTGCAGTTCGGCGGCATTTATTATTCTGCCTGTCCTGATCGGTTTTACCGCTGCCCGCGAGTTTGGTGGCAACCCGTTTCTCGGTGCAACGCTTGGCGGCATACTCACGCACCCGGCGCTGACCAACGCCTGGGGCGTAGCGGCAGGCTTCCATACCATGAACTTTTTTGGTATCGAAGTGGCGATGATTGGCTATCAGGGCACGGTATTTCCGGTGCTCTTAGCGGTATGGTTTATGAGTGTGCTGGAAAAACAGCTGCGTCGCGTGATCCCCGATGCCCTGGATCTGATCCTGACGCCATTTCTCACAGTGATTATTGCCGGCTTTGTGGCACTGCTGGTGATTGGTCCGGCGGGCCGTGCGCTGGGTGACGGCATCTCACTGGTGCTCAGTACGCTGATTGCTCACGCGGGCTGGCTGGCAGGTTTGCTGTTTGGCGGTCTTTACTCTGTCATTGTGATCACCGGCGTGCACCACAGCTTTCACGCGATTGAAGCGGGTCTGCTGGGTAACCCCGCTATTGGCGTGAATTTCCTGCTGCCTGTCTGGGCCATGGCCAACGTCGCACAGGGTGGCGCGTGTCTGGCGGTGTGGCTGAAAACCAAAGACATCAAAGTCAAAGCGATCGCGCTGCCGTCGGGCTTCTCGGCACTGCTGGGCATCACCGAGGCGGCCATTTTTGGTATTAACCTGCGCTTTATGAAACCCTTTATCGCCGGCCTGGTGGGGGGTGCACTGGGTGGCGCCTGGGTGGTGTCGGTGCATGTTTATATGACGGCCGTGGGCCTCACCGGTATTCCCGGGATGGCGATTGTGCAGGCCAGCTCACTGGTGAATTATGCTGTTGGTATGGTGATTGCGTTCAGCGCCGCCTTTATCCTCTCGTATCTTCTGAAATACAAAACGGACGCTGAGTAATGGCCACTGACACCTTATTATCCGCTATCCTGCAGGCAGTGATGCGCGGTCAGCCGCGTGCGCTCAGCGATGCACACTATCCGGGCTGGCATCTGGCGCCGGTGACAGGCCTGCTGAACGATCCCAACGGTTTTATTCATTTCAACGGGCGCTACCACCTGTTTTATCAGTGGAACGCACTGGGCTGCCAGCATCAGCACAAGTGCTGGGGACACTGGAGCTCAGCGGATTTACTGCAGTGGCAGCATGAACCCCTTGCGCTGATGCCGGATGAGGCCTATGACCGCAGCGGCTGTTACTCCGGCAGCGCGGTCGATAACAACGGTGTGCTGACGCTGATTTACACCGGCAACGTGAAGTTTGAGGACGGGGGCCGCACGGCCTGGCAGTGCCTGGCGGTGCAGAACGAGGCGGGCGGCTTTGACAAACTGGGGCCGGTGGTTGCGCTGCCTGACGGCTACACCGGACACGTCCGCGATCCCAAAGTCTGGCGGCACGGTGAGCACTGGTACATGGTGCTGGGCGCACAGGATACCGCGCTGCAGGGCAAGGTGCTGCTGCTGCGATCAGAGGATTTACAGGCGTGGCAGCATCTGGGTGAACTCGCCGGTAGCGGTCTCAACGGCCTGGGGGCGGCGGGCTACATGTGGGAGTGTCCGGATCTCTTCACGCTGGGAGACAGCACGTTTCTGATCTGCTGTCCGCAGGGAATCGCCCCTGAAGCACAGCGTTTCCTGAATGCGCACCCCAGTGCGTGGCTGGCCGGGGATCTGGATTATGACACTGCGCGCTTTACCCACGGCGGCTTTCACGAGCTGGACGCAGGCTTTGAGTTTTATGCGCCGCAAACCACGCTGACCGATGACGGCCGTCGCCTGCTGGTGGGCTGGATGGGGGTGCCGGATGGCGAAGAGATGCATCAGCCCACCATCGCACACGGCTGGATCCACCAGATGACCTGCGTACGTGAACTGGGCACGCACAACGGAAAACTCTATCAGCGGCCGGTTGCGGAGCTGCAGGCGCTGCGAGATAAGGAGCAGCGCTTTCAGGGGCGAGCCGCGGACGCACCGGCTATGCCCGCCCGGCGGCTGGAGCTTGAGCTCGCGGGCACCGGCGGGATCACGGTGGATTTTGCCCATACGCTGCGCCTGGAGTGGTGCGATGACGGGCTGCGCCTGGCTCGCCGCAGTCTGGTCAGCGGTGAGTGGCACTATCGTTACTGGCAGGGCGCGGTGACGCAGCTGCAGATCCTGTGTGACCACTCCAGCGTGGAAATTTTCATCAACCACGGGGAAGGTGTGATGAGCAGCCGCTATTTTCCGGTACATCCGGCCGCGATAACCCTGATCGGGGACACAGAAGTCGCGGTGCGCTACTGGTCGCTGCGGCGCTGCGTGGTAGAATAAGTCATTGTTTCCCTAACCGATGCCAAGACGTGAGAAAAACCAAACGCGTAACCATCACTGACATCGCTGCGCTGGCGGGGGTCTCCAAAGCCACCGCCAGCCTTGTGCTTAATGGCCGGGGCAAAGAGCTGCGTGTGGCCAAAGAGACGCGGGAGCGGGTTTTGTCCCTCGCACGCGAGCATCATTATCAGGCCAGTATCCATGCGCGCCTGCTGCGCGACAATCGCAGCCATACGCTGGGACTGGTGGTGCCGGAAATCACCAACCACGGCTTTGCGGTGTTCTCGGATGCGCTGGAGAACCTCTGCCGTGAAGCCGGGCTGCAGCTGCTGATCTCCTGCACAGACGAGAATGCCGGTCAGGAGCGCGTGGTGGTGGATAATCTGGTGGCCCGTCAGGTCGACGGACTGATTGTGGCCTCCAGCATGTCCGGCGACAGCGACTATGTGAAGCTCAGCGAACAGCTGCCGGTGGTGCTGTTTGACCGCTATATGGATGAGACGCAGCTGCCGCTGGTGATCACCGATGCCATCACGCCCACTGCCGAGCTGGTTGAAAAACTGGCGCGTGCGAACCCGGATGAAATCTATTTTTTAGGCGGGCAGGCACGTCTTTCGCCCACGCGCGACAGGCTGGCAGGCTTTCTGCAGGGCCTGGAGCAGGCCGGTGTCACGCCAAAACCGGAGTGGATCATTCACGGCAACTACCATCCCAGCAGCGGCTATGAGATGTTTGCCGCGCTCTGCGCCCGGCTTGGCCGGCCACCAAAAGCCCTGTTCATCGCCGCCTGCGGGCTGATGGAAGGGGTGCTGCGCTACATGAGCCAGCATCATCTGCTGAAAAGCGATATCCGCATCGCCAGTTTTGACGATCACTACCTCTATGACTCTCTGTCTGTGGCCATCGATACCGTTGAGCAGGATGTACCGCGCCTGGCGCAGGAGTGCTTTACGCTGCTGACCGCCCTGATTGCAGAGCAAGAACCCGCCTCCAACCGCAAGGTGCTGCCCGCCACGCTCAGGCTGCGCCATGGACAGCCCCACTAGCTCAGCCGTAACCAGCAAAATCTCTGCTAAGCAGGTGTGTTGCCCCCATCGGTCCGGGTCCTGACGTGCTCCGTCAGCCCGGCGCATGTCACGCGCCCTCACGCAAAACGTGCAAATGTGTTTCTCTTTGGGGCGGTATTAACTCCGGTCCATGAAGATAAAGAGCATGATGCAGATCACAAAGTTTCTGTTTATGCAGGCAGTTAACGATGAAAACACCCTAAAAGCAGAGTTGAAGCACCTCACAAAACACAAACCCCGTAAAAGCCTGCGTCAGGCATCGTCAGCACAGAGCTGCAATGTTAAATATCTGTAAGCAAAAGTTTTCTTTCTCCCGGTAGTGTCATTAATGCGCAAAATGCATCAGTCCATGAGTTTATTGCGCTTATTAACCCGATTTTTCTGATCCAGTCTGCGTAAACAGGCGCAACGATAAGCGCCCATGACAAACCGGAGACACTATGCATTCCTCTACCTCACCCATGACCACCCGGGCACGCGTCGGCGCAATACTGCGCGTGACGTCCGGTAATTTTCTGGAGCAGTTCGATTTCTTCTTGTTTGGCTTCTATGCCACCTACATTGCCCATACTTTTTTCCCGGCCAGCAGTGAGTTTGCGTCACTGATGATGACCTTTGCAGTATTCGGGGCAGGCTTTCTGATGCGTCCCATCGGGGCCATTGTGCTGGGGGCCTACATTGATAAAGTGGGTCGTCGAAAGGGGCTGATTGTCACGCTCTCGATCATGGCGGCCGGCACCTTCCTGATTGTGCTGATCCCCTCTTATGCCAGCATTGGCCTCTGGGCCCCGTTACTGGTGCTGACCGGGCGTCTGCTGCAGGGGTTTTCAGCGGGGGCAGAGCTGGGCGGTGTGTCAGTGTATCTGGCTGAGATCGCGACCCCGGGCCGTAAAGGCTTCTATACCAGCTGGCAGTCAGGCAGCCAGCAGGTTGCCATCATGGTCGCTGCGGCCATGGGCTTTGCGCTGAATGCCGCGCTGGAACCGGGTGAGATAAGCAGCTGGGGATGGCGTATTCCGTTTCTGTTTGGCTGCCTGATTGTGCCGTTTATCTTTATTTTGCGCCGCAAGCTGGAAGAGACACAGGAATTCACCGCGCGCCGTAAACACCTGGAGATGGGCGAGGTCTTTAAAACGCTGTTGCGTAACTGGCCGGTGGTGATGGCGGGCATGCTGATGGTCGCGATGACCACCACGGCGTTCTACCTCATTACCGTGTACGCGCCGACGTTTGGCAAAAAAGTGCTGATGCTGAGTGCTTCTGACAGCCTGCTGGTGACGCTGCTGGTAGCCATTTCAAACTTTCTCTGGTTGCCGGTAGGCGGGGCGCTCTCAGACCGCTTTGGCCGTAAACCGGTGCTGTTGACCATGACCCTGCTGGCGCTGGCCACCGCGTATCCGGCGCTCTCCATGCTTGCTGCAGCGCCCAGTTTTTCCATGATGCTGAGCGTGCTGCTGTGGCTCTCGTTTCTCTATGGCCTCTATAACGGTGCCATGATCCCGGCGCTCACTGAAATCATGCCGGCAGAAGTCCGCGTGGCGGGTTTCTCACTGGCCTACAGCCTGGCCACCGCAGTTTTTGGCGGCTTTACGCCGGTGATTTCCACCGCGCTGATTGAGTACACCGGAGATAAAGCGTCACCGGGCTACTGGATGAGCTTTGCCGCTGTCTGTGCGCTGCTGGCCACCCTCTATCTCTACCGTCGTCGCGCATTGACCCTGCAAACGGCCCGCTAACAAGGAACGACATGATGCGTAAATCGTTATCCACCCTTTCAGTACTGCTGCTTGGCGCGCTCAGCGCCGGGGCTCAGGCAGAAGAGGTTACTGTGATGATCTCCGGCGGCTTTAAAGCCGCGCTGGAAAAACTCGCACCCGATTATGAAAAGCAGAGCGGTAATCATCTGGTGGTGATCCCGGGCCCTTCCATGGGGAAAACGCCGCAGGCGATTCCGAACCGGCTGGCACGTGGCGAACAGGCCGATGTGGTCATCATGGTCGGTGATGCGCTGACGCATCTGCAGCAGGACAAGCGCATCGCCACGGGCACGCGTACTGAACTGGCTGACTCACCCATCGGCATCGTGGTGAAAAAAGGGGACGCGCTGCCTGCCATCGGCACCGATGCTG
The DNA here is from genome assembly GCF_008631385.1 of Pantoea sp. M_9. Taxonomy (NCBI): domain Bacteria; kingdom Pseudomonadati; phylum Pseudomonadota; class Gammaproteobacteria; order Enterobacterales; family Erwiniaceae; genus Pantoea; species Pantoea sp. M_9. The sequence goes on from NZ_VWUF01000002.1 coordinate 340,411, forward strand.
AGCTGCGTAGAACGCTGCTGCAGGCAAAATCAGTGGCCTATTCTGACAGCGCAAGCGGCCGGTATGTGAGCCATGAACTGTTTAAAAAGCTCGGCATCGATCAGGAGATGCAGACCAAAGCGCAGATGGTGGAGCGCATTCCGGTGGCCTCACAGGTCGCACAGGGACGCTACGCGCTTGGGTTTCAGCAGGTCAGTGAGCTCCTGCCGGTACCGGGTGTGAGTTTTGTTGGCGAGCTGCCGGCAAACGTGCAGTACATCACCCGCTTTGCCGGTGCGGTCACGGTGAATGCGCACCATCCGGATGAAGGAAAAGCCCTGTTGCGTTTTCTGGCCTCGCCGCAGGCCCAGAAAACCGTGACGGCAACCGGTATGCATACGGTGCCGGCCACGGCTAAGCAGGGTGATACGGTTCAGTAATGAGCTTTTCCAGCTCGGCTGCAATGTAAGACTGAATACGGCCACGGCGGCGAATCAGACCCACGGAACGGGTCACCACCGGATCCGTCAGCGGCAGCGACGTCAGTAATGAGTGACCGGAGGCCGGCAGCGACATCGCCGGCACAGCGGCAATACCAATGCCGGCTTCCACCATACCCAGAAGCGTCGTAACGTGGCGCGTTTCACAGATACTGGGGCGGGCGGGGGTGAGATCTGCCAGAGCCTGATCCAGTAGGGATCGGTTGCCTGAAACCTTATCGAGTCCGATATAGTCCTGCTGGAAGTACTCCTCCCAGCTCAGCGATGACTTGCGCGTCAGAGGATGGTCGTGACGACAGGCTGCCACATACACATCCTCTTCCAGCGGCACAAACTCAATGGACGGCGGCAGGCTTTTGGCAAAACAGATCCCGAAATCTGCCTGGCCACTGCTCACGGCTTCAATGACGTTACCCACGCTGCTGTCGATGATTTTTACGCGCACGCGTGGATAGCGCGCCCGGAAGCGCCGAATTACTTCCGGCAAAAAGTAGTACGCGCCGGAGGGCACGGTGGCGACCGTGACCAGCCCCGTTCGCTCCTGACTTGCCTGATTCACATCTGCCAGCACCGCCTCAACATTCGCTAACAGCTGCTCGGAGCGCTCAGCAAAGCTCTGACCCCACAAGGTGAGCGTGACCCGGCGCGTGGTGCGATCAAAGAGCCGGGTACCCAGTGCGGCTTCGAGCTTTTCAATACGGCGACTCAGCGCAGACTGAGATAAACAGATGGACTCGGCCGCCAGGCGGAAATTGCCATACTCCACCAGCGCGCGAAACGCATAGAGATCATTGAGGTCAAAGTTCACGGGCATAAAGCATCCTCAGAGCACAACAGATTAGCCGGGCATAAACCGGTCAGAGCTGAACAGCAGGCAAACAGCAAATGTCACATTCCCTCAGCCCATTAAATGGAGGGCACACCTTACTGGTTTATGCCTGATAACCTGCAGCGTTTAACGAATTATGTGATTCAGATCCCATTCCCAAAATCACTCCTATACTCATACCTTTCTTTACACAGCAGCACGCTGTGTTTGCCATCAAAACAGGGATGCATCTATGCAAAACTCATCAACAGAGTCGCCGGACGACGGCGGCCCGCTTAATTTTACTGTTCAGCAACGTCTGTTCTTTGTGGTGCTGGTGGCCACCATGGGGGCTCTCGCCTATGGCTATGACACGGGAATTATTTCAGGTGCTCTGCCTTATATGACGCTGCCAGCGTCACAAGGTGGCCTTAACCTTACGCCCTTTACTGAGGGGCTGGTGACTTCCTCGCTGACCTTTGGTTCCGCCGTAGGCGCCTTCCTGAGTGGCTATGTCTCCGATCGCTTTGGGCGCCGCATTACGCTGCGCAGTCTGGCCCTGCTGTTTGTGGCAGGTGCCTTTGGGACCACGGTTGCACCCAATATTGAGATCATGGTGGTGATGCGCTTTATCCTGGGCATTGCTGTGGGAGGCGGGTCCTCTACGGTGCCAGTGTTTATCGCCGAAATTGCCGGCCCTAAACGCCGCGCGCCGCTGGTCAGCCGTAATGAGCTCATGATTGTCTCGGGTCAGCTCATGGCGTATATCGTCAGTGCGGCGATGAGCCTGCTGCTGCACGATCCGAAAATGTGGCGTTACATGCTTGCGTTGGCCATGGTGCCAGGCGTACTGCTCTTTATCGGCACCTTCTTTGTACCGGCTTCACCGCACTGGATGGTGGCAGAGGGACGCTTCAGTGAAGCCATGCGGATTATGCGCAAGCTGCGCGAAAACCCGCGTGAAATCCGGGCGGAAATGAAGGAGATGCGCGAGAATGCCCGCGCAGCGCGTCAGGGGCCAGCGGCGCGTGAGCTGCTAAAAGAGAAGTGGATTGTGCGCCTGCTGCTGCTGGGCTGCGGCATGGGCATCGTGCTGCAGTTCACCGGCGTCAATGCGTTTATGTACTACACGCCAATCATTCTGAAAAGCACCGGACTGGGCACCAGCGCGTCGATTGCCGCAACCATTGGGAATGGCGTGGTTTCTGTGCTGGCAACGTTTGCGGGCATCAAGGCGATCAGTCATTTTGGTCGCCGCAAGATGCTCATGACCGGTCTGTGCATCGTGATTGCCATGCAACTGGCGCTGGGCGCGGTGCTGGTGTTCATGCCAAACAGCCTGACCCAGAGCCTGCTGGCGCTGGCATGCATCCTGGTGTTTCTGTTCTTTATGCAGATGTGCATCTCACCGGTTTACTGGTTGCTGATGTCAGAACTGTTCCCGATGAAAGTGCGTGGCTTGTTAACGGGCTCGGCGGTGGCGTTTCAGTGGATCTGTAATGCCATTGTGGCCTTTGCGTTCCCGCCGCTGCTGTCACTGGTAGGCAATAACGCGTTCTTTATCTTTGCTGTCATTAACGCAGGCTCACTGATTTTCGTGGCCCTGAAGCTGCCAGAAACACGGGGCAAATCGCTGGAGCAAATCGAAACCCACATGCGCGAGCGCTTTGGCGACAGCAAGCAGGAAGTGGCTTCTGCCTCCTGAAAAACAGCGCGCAGGCACACATAAACCGCTATGCGGGGTAAGCGAAGAGTCAGGCAAGAGATTGCCTGACTCTTTGACATTTTACAGGGAAAGGACCGTTTCAGAATTTTTGTCAGGACACATGGAGAGCCGTAGCGCTCTTGATCCGTCGAACAGGCTGATACCGTGCTGCAGGGCACCGAAGGACGCCTCTCAGAAGAGGCAATTATCTGTGGAGATCCTTTTTCACGCCTCTCTGCGGTAGGTCGCTGGTATAAGGGCAAGAGGTACAGAGAGTGTTACAACTCTCTGTCTGGGCTGACAGGCTTGGCGGGGCGAGGCATCAGTCTGTGCTGATTAATCCGCATCGGCAGCCTGCCAGCCGGCGCTGTGTTTCAGCGCGTCATCTCATCCGGCCGCCAGTCCGCTTTTGATTTTTTCCAGCCCCTGCACGGCACATGCCTGATCCAGATGCCCTCCCGGCGCGCCACCGACACCCACTGCGCCAATCACCTGCTCACCGGATTTAACAGGTACACCGCCTGCCAGCAGCAAAAAGCCGGGAATATCACGCATATTCGCCGCTTCAGGGTTACTTTGTGCACCTTTCATGACGTTTTCAGTAGGGTTTTTAGTGGTCAGTGAGGTAAAGGCTTTCATGCGGCTGGCCTCAAGAGTATGCGGGCCCGCATTATCCATGCGCTTCATCACCAGCGGCGTGCCGGAGCGGTCTACCACCGTGACCGACACATTGTAGTTGTCTTTCGCGCAGGCCTGAATAACGCTTTGCGCCAGTTCATCAGCAAGGTCAAGCGAGAGAGTTTTCTGGCTCAGAATGCCCGTTGCTGCATTTGCAGCCGAAATCATGCTGCCCAGCAGCACAATGCTTAATACTGTTTGTTTCATGATGATGCCTCAGTGTTATGTATAAAAATCTATTTATGAATACAGGAAGACACGCAGCGGCAGGGCGGGGATCTACCATGCCGGACGTTTATCCGGTGCCAGCGGCAGTGCGCTGGCTTCTCTGTAGGGCGGGCAGATATGAGAGGGCGGCAATGCAACGTGATTATTCTGCTGCTGCTGAGCGCGCCGCTTTGGCTGCACGACGGCAACGCTCCGAGCAGTACTGCACGTCGTCCCAGTTTTTTTCCCACTTTTTCCGCCACGTCATGGGTCTGTGACAGAATTTACAGAAGCGTACGGGTAATGCCTGTTTGTTTCCTTTAAATCCGGTCATAGCGGGCCTGCGCATCAATCAAATCGCAAGTGTAGTCCAGCCCGCGTCACGCTGCGGTTTCGTGACGTCCAGAAAAGGCCAGTGCGTGTACACGCCTCGCACCAGACTCTGTCAGATCGTCAGCGAAGCCAGAGCCGTCGGGCAATGACCCGGTCAACGGCTACCGGGCCACCTCCCTGCACAAGCAAAAACAAACACATCAGGATATAGCCTGATTCAGGCAAGTAGAGCAGCCAGCTATACCAGGTAAGGAGATTGAGATTTTCAGGGATCTGATGAATGCCCACTGTACAGAGCGCCACCAGACTAATAATCATCAGTACACCGCTGCTCAGACGTGTCATAAAACCCATTGCAAGCAAAAGACCAAAGACCATCTCACAGGCGGCCACAAACGGCGCCATGAATCCCGGAAAAAAAATACCGGCATCCGTCAGGGTGTCCAGCATGAGTTGCTGATTAGCCGGAACAAACACTTTATTGAATCCGGACGCAAAGAAAAAAAGTCCGACAGCTATTCTCGCTACAGTTAACGGCAGGGAACATTTCTCTCCCGATGCAGATAACAACAGTTTCATCACGTTCATTGTTAACCTCATGAGGTTATAAGGTTATCAGCTGCGATACAGCAGCCACACCAGACTCATCAGCATCCAGATCGCGCAACCTGCGCTTAAAATCGCAATCCAGGTCATGGCTTTTAACTCGTCTGTTGAGGATTTTGATTTCAGATTAGAGAGATGATTCATCGTTTTCCTTTTCCATTAAGCAGGCATGAACAGGCAACCCGCCTTGCATGGAAAAGAGTCTACGTTAATACACCCGCACAATTAAATCAGAGCACATTACCGTATTTGTAAGAAAAGGATTACATGGCACAGGGAATATCTGGCGTGTTTGTGATGACCCTGAAATACCACAGGTGTATTTAACCCACGGGTATAACGCTTATTGTCATCCATTTCCCGGAATGTGTAGTCCTTTACTTACAGCTGGGTTACATTCAGAGGTCGAGTCTTATTGTGCCTGGTCCGGTAATCGCGCATAGTAATTTCAGATCCACTCGCCTGCATACAGGAAGGATTTATGGCTAACATATTGATAATTGACGATCACCCTGTTGCCCGTCTTGCGGTAAAGATGCTGCTTGAAAAAGAAGGCTATCAGATTATTGGCGAAGCTGATGAAGGTTATGAAGCCCTGCGTTTAATCAGAGAACTTCAGCCTGATATGATTATAGTGGATCTCGACATTCCAGGGCTCAATGGCATTGAGGTCATTCAAAAATTACGAACGGGTGGGTTTAGCGGCGGCATACTTGTGCTGACTGCGCGTGATGATGAGCATTATCTCAACCGGTGTAAGCAATCAGGTGCCGACGGGTTTATTGGCAAAAAAAATAATCTGGAAGAGCTGGGAGATGCAGTACGAACCGTATTACGCGGATACAGCTATTTTCCGATTGCACGTCGCGATGCACTGCATAGCAAACTGCCTGCTGATGAACAAACAGCATTGCAGTACTTATCTAATCGGGAGCTTCAGGTACTGCAATATTTAGCACGCGGCCAAAAAATACTGGATATTGCTCAAAAAATGCATATCAGTAATAAAACAGTCAGCACCTACAAAACCCGTATTATGACCAAGCTAAAGCTCAACACTACCCTGGACATTGTCGATTTTGCGCGACGAAACAATCTGGACTGAACCTTGAGATATTTTATTTTTTTCCTCTTTTTTCTGTTCTCTGCGTTTACTTCTCAGGCCGCAGACTCATTGTCTGCCCAGCCTCTGCAGTTGCTCAGTCGTGAGAGTTTTAATCCTCGCTACTTTCATCTCAGCGATGAAGACTGGCGCTGGTTAGGAAAAAAACGGCTGGTCAAAGTGGCTGTCTGGCAGCCCCAGATCCCCCCCCTCAGTATATTTACGCCGGATGGTAAGTATGAGGGCATGACAGCAGATTACCTGATGCTTGTGGCGAGCTATTTAGGTCTGCAGGTTGAGGTCAGGGATTATGGCAGCCGTGATGAAGCGCTTAAAGCGCTGAGTCAGCAGGAAGTAGACATGATGATTGATGTCTCCGGCAAAGAGCCGCCTTATAAAAGTGAGCTTATCTACTCTCATCGTTTCATTAACGATCACCCTGTTCTGGTGCATGCCAAAACCAGTTCATCAGGCGAGTTTCAGTATCGACCCGGTATGCATCTGGCAATAGCACGCTGGTATGTGGACGATGCCTGGATAAATGACAATTTCCCGGGCGTCAAAATCACGCATTATGAAAATGATGAACAGGCCCTGGCCTCAGTGGCCTTCCATAAAAACGATTTTTTTGTAGGTAATCTGGTCACGACCTCTTACTTGCTGGATCGTAACTACTCTAACTATCTCGAGTTTCAGGCTGTCTACCCGGCGCGGGATACCGGAAGCCGCTTTCTGGTACGACAGGGTGAAGAAGCACTGCTCAAAACGGTCAACAGCGCGCTGGCGGCTATTCCGCTCAGCCAGGCTCAGGTCATTATGCAGCAATGGAGCGAGGGGGCTGATTTGTGGCGCCTGCGTAAAAATGTGGCCTTCACCAGCCGGGAGCGTCGCTGGATTGAGCGACATCCGGTTGTGAACGTCTCCGTTAACGCATTTTATGCCCCGTTTACGATGACCGATGCACGGGGAGATTTTTATGGCGTGACAGCCGATGTGCTGGCGCTGATCAGCCAACGCACCGGGATCCATTTCAAACCGCTGCCAGCTAAATCACTCGACGCCATGCAGCAGCAAGTGGATCAGGGAGAGGCACTTTTCATCGGTGCATCGATCCAGAGCGATGAGCGCAATGAAGCGATGCTCTATACACGACCTTACTTTAACTCACCTTTTGTCACCGTAAGGCGTCCGGGTGACCCCGCAAAAGCGGGCAATGAGACTAACCTGCGTATCGCGTTGGTAAAGGGAAATCCCCTTGCTGAAAAGCTGCTGGCAGAGTATCCGGGGGCTAAGCTTGTTGAAACCGCTAATGCAAGCGTGGCAATGCAAAATGTTGTGGAAGGGAAAGCCGATATTGCAGTGCATACGCTGTTCGGTGCCAGCTATATGATTAACCGTTATTTTCAAAACAAGCTTGAGATTACCGGTACGATTGATGCCCCTGATGGCGCCCTTGGATTTGCTGTCTCGCGCAACCAGCCCGAACTGCTGGGCATTCTGAATAAAGCGCTGGAGAACATCTCACCTTCTGACATCAGCGACATCATCAAAAAATGGCAAATCCGTCCGGATGTGCGTCTTAACACCTGGGAACTCTATCGTAAGCAATTCTGGCTGGTTACCGGTATTGCAGCGGTGATTGTCCTGATTTCGCTGATCTGGATTTTCTATATGCGTCGTGAAATTCTGGCACGTCAAAAAGCCCAGACCGGACTTGCCGCTCAGTTAAAGTTTAATGAGGCTCTGATCAATACCCTGCCGTTGCCGGTATACGTCACCGATCTCCAGGGCAATCTGCAGCTTTACAATCAGTCGTTAAATAACTTTTTTACGGGGCCGGATCACGCGTTATCAGACAAAACCTCAGGCAAAGAGAATCACCCTCTGCATGCCTTATGGCACACCGTCACCGGACGAATCAGCCAGTCAGGTGATGTATCACAACCCCTGGCGAGTCAGGAGCGCATCTTTGACGGTGAACGCTATCGCAGCGTTCTGCACTATGCAGTGACCTACACCGATGCTAACGCGCAGCCTCAGGGCTTTATCTGTACCTGGCTTGATATGACAGATCAGGAAGAGCTGTATGCTGCGCTTTCCGAAGCGCGTGAGCGGGCTGAGCAGGCAAACCGGGCTAAAAGTACGTTCCTTGCCACCATGAGTCATGAGATCAGAACGCCGGTGAGCGCCATTATTGGCTTGCTGGAGCTTGCGGTAAAAACCACACAGTCCGAAGCAGACAAAGAAGATACGATTCGGGTTGCCTGGGAGTCAGCCAGAACATTAATGGGTCTGATTGGCGACATTCTGGATATGGCTCGTATTGAGTCGGGCCGGCTTGAACTCGCCCCCGAATGGGTCAGAACCAATGCGCTGCTTCCCCCGATTGTCAGGGTATTTGAAGGGCTTGCGCGGCAAAAGAGTCTGCGTCTGAGAAGCTCGCTGCCCGCCACATTACCTTATGAAATATTTGTGGATCCGCTGCGTTTCCGTCAGGTGCTCTCTAATCTGGTCAGCAACGCCATTAAATTTACCGAGCAGGGCACCATTGAGGTGGATCTCTATATTTCTTATGGCAAATCTGATGAGGATGCCCGGCTGCGCGTGAGTGTGGAAGACACCGGCCGGGGCATGACCGAAGAAGAGCAGGCGGACATTTTTGACCCCTGGGTGCAGGCGCGTGCCGGACGCGCGCAGAGCGGTTCCGGACTGGGCCTGGCTATCTGTGCCCAGCTGGTGAATATGATGGGCGGTGAGATCATGCTGCGCAGCCGGGCTGGCCACGGTACAAAAGTCACCTTTGAGATCCCCGCGACCTTTCATATGGAGCGTCAGACGCCTGAGGCTATGACCTCAGAGGAGATCACGGCTTCAGGCCGGACACTTTCTATACTTGCGGTAGACGATCATCCTGCCAACCGCATGCTGCTGCGCCACCAGCTTGCACATCTCGGGCATATTGTAACCGAAGCCAAAGATGGTGAAGAAGCCTGGGCAAAATGGCAGGGCGGGGAGTTTGACGTCGTGATAACCGATTGCAGTATGCCGGGTATGGATGGGCTTGCGCTCACGCGCCTTATCAGAACGCATCAGCGTAAGCCACTGACGATCCTTGGACTGACTGCAAACGCCTGGCCTGAAGAGCGTAACCGATGCCTGGACGCCGGTATGGATGACTGTCTCTTCAAGCCGCTGCAGCTGCCACAGCTTCAGGCCATCCTGGAAAAAGCGGCTGAGCAGGCAGAAAACGCCGTACAGGCTAAACCGGCTGTGCCGGAAGCCTCTGCTCCTGCGATACAGAACGCTGACGTGCCTGAGCCACTGGAAAACCTGCTTAATTTCAGCGATCTTGAGGTGCTGACAAACGGTAATGCAGCCATGCGTTATGAGCTACTCACGGTCACGCTTGCCAGCAATATTGATGATCTCCGCATGGCAGAGGATCTGTATGAGCTTGAAGACTGGCCGGAGATGGCCAGTTGTATTCACCGCATATCGGGGGCAGCACAGATCATAGGTGCACGCCGGGCAGAGATGAGCTGCCGGGCACTGGAGAAAGCCTGCCTGGAGCCTGTTCCTGACACCACGGCGCTTGCAGCGCTCTGGCATGACGCCTTACAGGAGATTGCGATGCTGAATTCCAGTCTGGACTACTGGCTTAAGGAAAATAAAGTGTGAGCGACAGGGCTGAAGCACGGCTTCAGCCCTGTCTGCTAGTGCGCCGGATAACCCATGCTTCGGGTTAACGCCAGAAAGTCGCAAAGGGTGGCACAGCCTGCTTTACGATAGATCGACCGTTTATAGTGGCTCACGGTTTTCAGGTTAAGTGCGGTGATGATGCCTATGGTTTTTTGCGAATAGCCTTTTGAAAGCAGATTCAGCAGTTCAATTTCGCGATGTGTCAGAACATATGAGGCGGCATGATGCTGCGGAAGGGTTTTGCATTCAGGGCGTGAACGCGCTGATATCAGTGCCGACAGGCTTTTTTGCTCTAAAAAGAGTTCTGGCGACAGAATCTGCACGCCCGGGTAATAGCGCCTCAGGGTCTCGCTGATCACGCGCTCTTTTTTGTGCAGGATCACCGTAATGTGAATATCGGCACACACTGCCATACCTGCCCGTATACCACTGAGTGTATCCTGCAGATTAATCCCGGTGTGAGACAGATCGATAATGAGTATTTTTGAACGCAGGCGAGAGAGAAGCGTGGCGCGACGGTAAATGTCCTGCTTTTTCAGAATACTGATGCCCTCAGCATTGAGCTGATGGCGCACGCCTTCTATAAACCAGATATTTTCAGATAAAACAGTAAGCATATGTTCCGCCTAAAACCGCCACTGTAATCGGTCTTATTGCCTCATAATATAAGACAGCGCCGCTGCTTTTGTAGTGCAATTCCTACACGTCACTTTGGCTTTACAAAAATATGAAGCACGGTTTAATATATCCGGAATATTGCTTCATCAAGCCGGTTAATGGAGAATATTTCTTCCTGAAGAAGAGACATTAACTGCCTGATACAGCGATAACGGTTTATCCACATTTATCCCTCTGATTGCATTATTCTTAATTTTTGCTCTCCCCCGTGTGCATTTCTGCTATCAGAAACGGACTACACACCAGGTTGCTAATGCCTACAGTATCTCTGGTTCTGCTCTGAGTGCTCTCCATCACACTTCACGTCACACTGTATATCAGGCAACCGGCAGGAAACTATTCATCAGGTTTTTTATCAGGCTGATGAATATGCCCGGCTGTGATGCCTGAAATAACTGACGAGTTTAGTCAGCAATATAAACGCGGAGAACATCATGAAGCGCACTATCCTGGCAATGACAACTGTAGCCTCTTTATTTTCCGGAGCGGCTTTTGCAGTGGACGGCACAATTAACTTCACCGGAAAAATTACCGATGACACCTGCGATATCGATGCAGGATCAGCCACTCAAAATATCAATATGGGCACAATTGGCAGTGACGCCTTTCAGGGGCCGGGCACCATTGCGGGTGCAACGGGCTTCAAAATTGTCATGACGAATTGCCCGGCATCCCATTCAGCGGTATCAGTGAAATTTGATGGCGCACCCGATAACGGGAATCCGGATATTCTGGCGCTGAGCAGTTCACCAACCAACGCTTCAGGTGTCGGTATCCAGTTACGGGACTATGACCGTACGCCCATTTCGCTGAATACCGATTCCAAACCGGTGCCGGTTACAGGCGGCACTGCCACGATGAACTTCAGCGCAGCCTATATCGCGACAGCGGCGACCGTTACAGCGGGTGATGCTGATTCCACCGTGAACTTCACCGTGAATTACAACTGATGACGATTGCCATGCTGCGCTGGCGCTGCGGCGCAGCATCTTCTTTATGCTTTTTCACGAGAACACCATGAAAATACTCAACATTGCTCTGTTTAGTCTTGTTGCATCAGTTTTGTCCGCACCGGCTTTTGCCGGTGTGCAGATTGGCGGAACCCGGGTTGTCTACAATGAAAAAGATAAAGAAGCGTCAGTACAGCTTCGTAATCCTGACGACCGTGCTTTTCTTGTTCAGTCATGGACAGAGTCGGAAGCCGGCTCACCCGACAAATCCTTTGCCGTCACGCCCCCGCTGTTCCGGCTTGATGCCCGACAGAATAATGCGCTACGTATTCTTTTTCGTGGAGCTGCTCTGCCTGCCGATCGTGAATCACTCTACTGGCTGAACGTGAAGGCCATTCCGTCTACACCGCGCGAGCACACCCGGAATCAGCTGCAGCTCTCAGTTAAAACCCGCATCAAACTCATTTACCGGCCTGCGAGCCTGCAGGGTACCTCGCCGGCTGAATTTGCCGGGTCACTGAAATGGCATAACGCGGGCAGTCGCGTCACGGTTCAGAACGATACGCCTTATTACATGAATTTTTCCTCTGTGACCCTGAATGGTGTTGCCCTGAACGGGGTGACGTATGTGGCACCCAAATCTTCTCAGTCATTTGACAAAGGTCCCGCCAAAGGCGGTGGCAGCCTTGAGTGGAAAGTCTTTAACGATTTTGGCGTAGCCGGTCAGACGTTCAGCAGTCAGCTTCCGTAACAGGTGAAACCCCGTATGAAAACGCATTGCGGCCAGCCGGCCAGGCCTCTGACGCGCGGTCCTGTCATACTGTTGATGTTCATGACGCCTTATGTTTTTGAGGCGCGGGCTGCCGATTATTTTAATCCAGCCATGCTTGAGCGCCTGAGCGAAGCCGATGCCACCCCGGATCTGGCGCAATTTGAATCAGGAGGGCAGGCAGAAGGGCGTTACCGCGTCGATGTGTATGTCAATGGCGATTTTGCCGAGGCCACCGAGATAGCGTTCAGCCAGCAACTGATTGAAGGGCAGTCTGTGCTGCAGCCCTGCCTGAGTGTCACACAACTGGCTTCTCTGGGTGTCCGTTCTGACGTACTGGATAAAGCCACTGTCAGCCCTGCGGGATGTGTGGTGTTCAGCAGTCTCCCAGAGGCCACTGCCCGGCTTGATTTCAGTGCGCAGGTGTTACACCTGAGTTTTCCCCAGATAGCGATGACCCGCACCGCGCGCGGCTATGTCTCATCCGAAAAATGGGATGATGGTCTGACTGCTGCGATTCTTGATTACAGTCTTACATCGGGCCACAGCGTGGCGCGCAGGGCCGGGGCGGCAGAGGAATCTTCCCGGTATGCCAGCCTGCGTCCTGGCCTTAACGTCGGTGCCTGGCGTCTGCGTAATTATTCTACCTATGTTGATAGCGCAGGGAGTACGGACAAATGGGAAAGTGCTTATACCTATGCACAGCGCGGCATTCCTTCGCTGAAAGGGCAGCTTGTCCTGGGGGACACGCTGTCGCCCGGAGATGTATTCGACAGCGTGGCGATACGGGGTGCACTGCTGGCTTCAGATGAGGAAATGCTGCCGGAAAGCCTGCGCGGTTACGCGCCGGCTGTACGCGGAATTGCGCGCGGTGACAATGCGGAAGTCACGATCCGCCAGGGGGGGTATGTGATTTATCAGGCGTTTGTACCAGCCGGCCCTTTTGAAATCACCGATCTTTATCCCACGGGCGGCAACGGCGATCTGAACGTCACTGTCCGGGAAGCTGACGGCAGCGAACAAAGCCAGATTGTGCCTTTTGCCTCGCTTCCTGTCCTGCAACGTGCGGGCAACCTTCGCTACGCGTTCAGCGCGGGTGCCTACCGTGACTATCAGGGGCACGTCTCTCATGACAATTTTATGCAGGGCTCGCTGATTTATGGGCTGCCGGCGGGTGTCACGGCGTATGGCGGCGTGCAGATAGCAAAAGGGTATCAGGCGCTGTCGCTGGGGGGCGGGAAAAATCTGGGTGATTATGGCGCAATGTCTGCGGATATCACGCACGCCGATGCCCGGTTAACGAACGACCAGCGCCGTACCGGACAGTCTGCGCGTGTGCGATACAGCAAAAACATTGCCGGGTCAGGAACCCAAATCGCGGTGGCAGGTTACCGGTACTCCACGTTCGATTTCTTGACGCTGGGGGATGCATTTGACGGGCGTAACAGCCGGGATATGTTGACCGACGCGCGGCGTCGGCAGCGTGCTGAGCTTACGTTGACTCAGAGTCTGGGTGAGGCAGGCGGCTATCTTTCCGCTACGGCGGTGCGTCAGAATTACTGGGGTAATAATCGTCAAACAGAATCCTGGTCTGCAGGTTATACCAATAGCATAAAAGGGGTGGGGTTCAGCGTGAACTATGCCTATAACCGCGACATTGCCGGCGCCCGACATGCCCAATCCGATCGTCTCGTTTCCATGTCGCTGAGCGTGCCGCTTTCGCGTTTCTTCGGACAAACTTACGCCGGTTACAACTTCAGCAGCGGTCAAAAAGGCGGCACCAGTCAGAATGCTTCACTCAGCGGTTCGGCGCTTCAGGACAACCGCCTTAACTGGTCGGTCTCTCAGGGATACGGGAGCCGCGGGCAGGGAGCTACGGGCTCTACCCGTGCCAGCTATAAAGGCACCTACGGTGAAGTGAATGCCGCCTACAGCTACACCGCAGCCAGTCATAACCTGAACTACGGTGCCCAGGGCACGCTGCTGCTTCATGAAAATGGCCTGACGGCGGGGCAAAGCGGCGGTGAAACGTTCGCACTGGTGAAAATGCCCGGCGCGGCCGGTGTGCCCATCAATAATCAGCCCGGCGTGAAGACCGATTATCGTGGTTATGCGCTGGTGCCCTTTACCAGCCCTTATCGCAACAATGAAATCGCGGTCAGTACCGAGAACCTGCCAAAAGATGTGGATGTGGCGGTGACCAGCCAGAACGTGGTCCCCACCCGTGGCGCAGTGGTGCGCGCGACCTATCGCGCGCGCGTGGGTCAGCGCGCACTGATCTCTCTGCGCAGAGCAGACGGCAGGCCGGTGCCATTTGGTGCCACAGTCAGCTACGGCGAAGCGGGGCAGGAAGGTGCCATTGTCGGCGATCAGGGTGAAGTCTACCTCAGCGGTCTGGCGTCTTCAGGCAAGCTTACTGCCCGGTGGGGGCATGGCGCTGACAAGCAGTGTATTGCTGACTATACGCTCCCTGGTGAAAAAACTGCCCTGATGAGTCTGGCAGCACGCTGCCGTTAATCAATAAGGAACTGAACATGACAATCCGATACAACCTGCTGACAGCGTGTGCCGTTATAGCACTGTCTGGTGTGAGCGTTGAAGCATTTGCACTGACTAACTGCCATTTTCTGAATGGAAACTCAGCAGGTACAGAGTCTGTAAGCTTTGGCAATATCATCGTCCAGCGTGATGCACCGGTAGGCACCGTGCTGGGTTCTGTAAACCTCTGGCAGCGTTATCTGAGCCGGGGAAATATCGCTGACTGTCCCCGCAATGCAGGCTACATGGCCTCACTCGATGTCGGCGCTGAGTTTGGCCGTGTGACCTACGGGGGGCAGGAGCTGTTTGAAACAGGCGTCCCGGGAGTGGCTGTACGTGTCCGGGCAATCAACACTAACCGTATGCCACGATACAGCGGCACCTGGTGCACGCTGGCGGCCACGACCATTCGCTTCTGTGCGCAGTCATCATGGGGCAATGGAGCGAACGTCATTGAACTCGTTAAGATCGGAAAAACAGAGAGCGGCCAGATCCAGGCCGGTGAAATCCTGATACGGGGTATCAATAACGGCGAGGGTCGTGTTTTTACTACTAACCTGCTCCCCTCCACGCTCACCACGGTGGCCTGCGCGGTTAAAAACCCCAGTATCCAGGTGACCATGAACCCGGCTAATGAGACGGATTTCAGAAAGTCAGGGGGAACGGCGGGTAAAACTGACTTTCGGATTGATTTAGACTGCGATGCTTCGACCAACGTTAATGTGACGCTGGATCCGGGAGCTGCCGGTGCACAAGACGCCGCACGCGGTATCCTGAAACTTGACGCTTCCGCCAGTCAGAGTGCCTCAGGTGTCGGACTCCAGATTTTGTCTAACGGCGCGCCGGTGGCATTAGGCACAATGATGCGCGCGGGAACCACCACCACCGACGGACTCTATTCTATCCCTCTTCAGGCGCAATACATTCAGACCGGCCCTGCCATCACACCCGGAGAGGCGAATGCCAGCGCCACGTTTACCATGACGTATCAGTAAAACCGGCATGCTGCCGCGTCTGTGCTGAAAGGGCGAGGTGGTTATGGCGCAAGCCTGCGCTTCTTCTTACTGTTTCCCGGTACCGGAAGAGGGAACTTATTCAGCTGTTTTCAACGCGGCATCGCACTTCAATCGAAGAAAGCGACGTGCGTTTTAGCGATGAGTGCACCAGGCTGAGCGATTATTTTCAGAACGCGCGGTGTCAGGGCAGCTTCGGGCAAACCCGGCAGCGGCTGAAACAGCGGCCAGGCATAGGCTGAAGCTGGCGCAGACCCATCAGTGCATGTGTGCCAGTTCTCCCGGGCACTGTGCGGACGTGACGCATATGCTTCATTACTCCCCGGGCCCGCTGTTAACCCGCCTGCGCCACTTTTATCTATTCCGGAGAAGAATACCTTTCGTTTCTCAAGGTGGCATTATGCCTTCTGGCTACTGTTCAGCCGCTCAGTAAGGCACACGATGTCGCAAGGCGAGAACAGGCCATGCTGTTTTTCTGGTGCCAGCACTTCTTACAATACAGTGTCAGTTTCAGCTGTCCGGTTAGTAAATTCCGGTTTCACTGTTCAACAAAACGCGTGGCCTGAACGATAGCGTGATGATTTACATCACAGGGCAGGGAAGTCATGACCATATATACCTTAAACGCTGATCGCTATTAAGGTGAATGAGCACGCATGCTGACGTGACGACAGGGTTATTCCCAAAAGAATAAAAATCAAACCATCTGCTTACTGAAATGTATATTGCTGACTCTCTGATCCCGCAGGTGATCTTGAAAGAGGGATTCAGTCTGCTCTTTGTTGGTTGATGACCTGTAAAACAGATACCGGCCCGACGCCGAAAGGCAATGATTTTAGCACTTTTCATTATGCAAACCCTTGCCGAATACAGGTATTAAATCTGCTTTAACCGACTGATATTTATCATTTCACACATTCTTCCTGCTGTTTCACTTGAGATGCATTTCTGCGCCTTTCAAAATCTCCAGCGTTCCGGGCGTGCGGTGTAATTTACTCAAGGTGATGAGTGAGCGCAGGCCTTTTTGTATACCGATTTTTGTAGTCAAGATGAATACCAGTAGTGCGCTGACATAAGCCATTTTGGCCTGTGCTGTCGCTGCTTATCCTTTCTACAACGGCACAACTCACTTGTGATGGAAAAATGAAAAAACAATTTAGCCTGGGGTTTTGCGCAATTTCTGTTGCACTGGCACTTAATGTATCCTCTGTATTTGCAGGAAAGGTGTCCGGGCCCGGAGCATCACGCACGGTTGCTCCGGGAGAAGCAGCTGAAGAATGGCTGGTTGAAAATGCGGCCACGCTTATTTTACTCAGCGGCAGCCAGGTGGTGTCTACGCCCTATGGAAGTGATTTCTTACCAGGCGTGACAGCGAAATCAGAAAGTCTGGTTGAGGCTACGGGAACAGAAATCACGGCGGTGGGTCGCGGTCTGCTTTTGATGGACGCCACGCTCACTATGACGGGAAGCCAGGTTACGGCCGCTGATTCTGGCATGACAGGGCGGACAGCTGACTATGTCTCAGGTGTGGCGATGAACATGTTCAGCGGTGAAGCTGCCATCAGTCAGTCAGTTCTGCAGGGTGAGCGACACGCTATCGCAGTGTCCGGTGATATCGGATTAAACACAGATACCGCCACGATTGATGTTGCATCTTCGCAGCTTGTTTCTGACAAGGGCAGCGCCATTCTGGTAGGCAACTACCGCGAAACCGGTCAGCCAGGAATGGCGCCACCTCCTGTGGCGGATATCGTACTGCGTGATGGCACAACAGTACGCGCAGGCAACGGTCATCTTCTCGAGGTACGCGATAATGCCACCGCCCATCTTACCGTAAGTCACAGTGACATCACGGGCAATATCCTCTCTGGTCCCGACGCGACGACGGATGTCAGCCTGATGAATGACGCCATGCTGCGCGGCAGCATGCAGGGTGTGGATACTGTGACCATCGCTGACAGCGCGACCTGGCAGGTTACCGGTGACTCGGTGGTAGACAGCCTGACAAATGCCGGCACGGTGGCCTTCAGCGACGACACAGTTGGTCGAACGCTGACTGTGACGGGCAATTACACCGGTAACGACGGCCTGATGGTATTTAACGGTCGCCTGAACGGCGATGACTCGCTGGTGGACAAACTTGTCATTCAGGGTGATACCGCGGGCAACACGCATGTCCGGGTCAACAACCTGGGTGGCCGCGGCGTCAAGACCCTGAACGGCATTGAGCTTATCACAGTCGGTGGACGTTCAGCGGGGGAGTTTACGCAGGCGGGCCGGATCGTGGCCGGTGCCTATGATTATCATCTGGCACGCGGCAAGGGTGCGAACGCCGGTAACTGGTATCTCAGCAGTGAACGCAGTGATGGCACCACACCGCCGCCGGATGGCGGTACGACTCCGCCACCAGATGGCGGCACCACCCCTCCAGCAGATGGAAAAAACCCGGATAGCCTGGTGCTGCGTCCTGAGGGTGGTGCTTATGCAGCAAACCTCGCGGCCGCTCAGAGGCTTTTTGATGTGCGGCTGGCAGATCGCCAGGCTGGAACGGATTATACCGATGCTGCTACGGGTGAGCGTCGTTACACCAGCCTGTGGATGAAAAACACCGGTATGCATAACCGGGCAGATGACACCAGCGGCCAGCTCCATACCCGCAGCAACAGCTATGCACTAATGCTGGGCGGCGATGTCGCAACGGGGATCACGCCGGATGGCGGAAGCTGGCGCGCTGGTCTGATGGCAGGTTACGGCCATAACCGCAGCACGACACATTCAGATCTGACCGGCTACGGCGCCAAAGGCACCGTAACCGGCTACACCACGGGCGTGTACGGCACCTGGTATCAGCAGGGGCCGGATCAGGAAGGGCTCTATGTGGATACGCTGCTGCAATACAGCTGGTTTGATAATCGCGTAAGCGGCGATGATGTGGCTGCTGAAAAATATAAATCAGGTGGTCTGCAGGTGTCAGCAGAAGCTGGCTGGGTAGCCCAGGTTGCACCGGGCTGGTTCGTGCAGCCTAATGCACGCCTCGGCTGGTCAGGCGTAAAAGCCGATACCCACACAGAAGCCAGTGGCACGCGCGTCAAACAACGTGATGGTCACAACGTGCACACACGTGCAGGTGTAAGAGGGTTTGCGACGTTTGCGAATACCACGATCAAGCCGTTTGCAGAAGTGAATTGGGTACACAACACCCAACACGCTGCGGTGACAATGGATGATGTGACGGTGGGTCAGGCAGGCAGCCGCAACGTGGCAGAAGTTGCTGCGGGCGTGCAGGGTAGTATCACACCGGCTCTGAAGGTGACGGCAGGCGTGATCCAGCAAACAGGTACGCACAGCTACAGCAATACAGCAGGTACACTGGGCGTTCGCTGGACATTCTAAGCAAATAAAGTATCCCGACAAGAAGCCCCCCAGGGGCTTCTTTTTTTTGCCGCATCCGATAGCAGTTATGGGCCATCAGGAAGGGAAGAGTGCGGTCCGGCGTGATCGTCGCACTTTACGCCGGGCCTGCCCGGTAAGCCACTCAGCAAGCTGCCTCCGGGGGTACGAAACAGCGTTGTATGATTGGTGTGCCCTTTGATCAGCACCGGCGAGATCCAGCGTTCGATTTCGGCATCACTGAGTTTATCACCAGATATACGTGACACACCGGACGTTTCAGTTTCTAAAAGACGATTTTCCAGCCGGGCCACAAATGTGAAACTGCGATCTGACAACACTTCCCGTGTTTGTATCCCTGAGTCGTTGATGAATTTTGTTCGTCCATAAAACAGTCCGTGGCCTTTTTCGCCGCCGTAGCTGAGCCACCACTGCCCGCGTGTGATAACTGTTTGCCTGGCCTCTTCGCGGACGTTCAGGGTTCTGATATGACAGGTACGGGAGGACAGGCCTAATTCTTCAACAGGATAAAAATATGCCACGACAGGCAGCAGGAGGCTGCAGCTGATGACAAGCGATTTAATAACCATGATCGCCTCGTACAATGACCATTGATACGCAATGAGAATCGGCGTGGTCCATGGGAGCCTCACAGATAAAGGCTGAGGTAAACTCAGACAAATCAGTCTTGTTAAGATAAATATGCCGATACGCTGCCGGGGCATAGCCCCCTTTTTGGGCAGCTGTTTCAACAGCACCTGCTTCACCGGCGGGCGATTCATAACCCGATTGCACATAAACAGAGGAGCCGGCAGGGGTCGTGTTCTGCAGCCTGTAAGTCACTGCGTCAAACACGGATGTATACCTGAACCAGACAATGGTGACGCTGACGATCAGCGAAATCACGCCGCACATAATCAGCAGGCGGTATCCTGACCACGTAGCTTGTCTGGTGTTTACAGGTTCAGCCTTTTCGTTGACGGGGACGGGGGGAAGAGTGGTTTCACCCTCATATTCCGTCACGACGCCTGGCGTCAGAGAATATCCCTGACGTGGTTGAGTGGTGAGAACATCCGCCGAGGCGCCAACAGATACCAGCGCCCGACGAACCTGCGTAATGACCTGCCGGACAGAGGCATCAGACACCATAATGCCCCGGGTTCCCCAGCAGGCTTCAAAAATCTGCGTTTTATTAACAATGTTACCCTGATGCGTCAGTAACAATTTCAGGCAAGCTGTTGCCGCTTCCCCTAATGCTGCTTTTTTTNAGATAACCTCAGCCCGCGTAGGACTGAACAGAATCTGCCCGACGCCTGTTTCTGTAGTCATACTGCTTCCTGTTTATCAATCACAAAGCGATTCCGATGCTGACCTGTGTCGTTATTCAGGCGTGGTTCACGGCTCACAGATAGCCTGGCAGACATTCTGTATAAAGTGCTGCTGTTTACGCATGTTTAGCTCCGTGGCCAACTATATGATTGATAGCTGATTAAGTCACAAACTTTGTGGCTTTGCTCTTGTGCGTGTTTATTCACGCTCTGATTTAGAGGCACATTGCGTAATGTTTAAAGCCTGACGCACCGGGAGCATGCGAATTTCAGTTCGTGATGCTCTGCCGGGGCCGCGTTTGTGGCATACCGGCTCCCGCACGTGTTGGGGATCGCTCGCTGACAGACTCACCTTTGTCGTTATCATGACGCTAAAAGCGCGCACGATGACATTGATGTCTCAGCGGATGGCCCGATAAGTGTAAGAAAAGATAGGGCGAGCACGGAATCAGGTGCCCAAAGATCTCCTGGTCGGGGCAGACGATAGCGTTCCGGCAAAAGCCAGTGTAACGGTAATTCCGGTACAAAAACCGCGACTCAGGCGCGTCATACTCTGAAGCAGGTTGTCACAGCAAGTCATGGACCTTGCTACACAACGATTCCTGATTGATAAGGCAGCAGGTCTCCTTATCAGAACGCTGACACCAGCCCTGTCGGGCAGGGGGCAGCATCGGAGTCGCTAGTTATCCTGCTGATGCAGCATACATGCGTGCGCTCTGCGTTTTTGGATGCGGGTCTTCGCCTGCGCGAAACGATGCAGGGAATAATGGCAGGCACCGACATCAGGCGCATCGCGAGATCTCGACGCTGGCGTGCAAAATAATTGCCTGAGTGATTGCCCCATACCGCCTGATTAAACGGGCGGACCAGCTGCGGGTTCACAGTTAACCACTGGCCGCTCAGGCAAACCACCCAGCAGATTTCCGCTACGGGTACGAAACAGCACGACCGGAGTGGTGTAGCCCTTAACTAACATCGGTGAGACAAAATGTCCGATCTCCTCATCACTGAACCGGTCACCCGAGAGGCGCGATACAGACTGAATTTCTGTTTCAAAGAGGCCATTTTGCTTGTGGGTGATGAACCTGAAACTTCTGTTGATCACCATGTTCCGCTGGGGTTCGCCCTGGCGATCATAAAAGCGAATACGTCCGTAAAAGAGGCCATGGCCGTTTCCGGCGGAGGCGCGTATCCACCATTGTCCATGCGTCATGATGGTGCGATCTGCTTCCTCCCGGACATGCAGCGTTCGGATATGGCAGTCTGTGTATGACGTGACAAAATATGATTTAGCTATCCCTGTGACCAGCGGGGCAGCTGCGCAGAGCAGTAACAGATATTTAATAGCCATGATCGCCTCTGTTGATAAGAAGTGCGGTACAGCGGGACACAGGGCTATCGAGCGGTGCTGCACAGAGAAAGGCAGAGCTGTTCTCGCTGAGATCGGTGTGGTTGAGATACACATAGGTATGGGTTTCAGGCGACAATCCTGCTTTTATAGCGGCCGCTAAAACCTGATCTGCCTCATCCTGCGCTGGCAGGTAAGGCTGCTGCACAAACAGCTTAATCCCTTCAGGCCCCGGATAACTGACATAATTCAGAGGCGTCATCGCGTCTGAAAAGGGACCATACCAAAGCACGGTACAAAGCATAAGCGAAGCGAATAGCGCGCATAACAGAACATAGTGGACTGGCACACGGTGCCTGCCTGGTTTTTGCCCTGAAGCGTGATCTGCAGTGGTCGGCACAGCAGAATGAAAAGCGGACATTTTTACTGTACTGGCCTGCAGCATATAGCCCTGACGGGGAACTGTTATGATTATATTTTCCGGCATACCGATTTTCTGAAAACTCCTGCGCAACTGCGTGATCAATTGCCGCACAGAGGCATCGGACACGATTAACCCTTTGCTTTGCCAGCATACAGATAAAATCTCCTCTTTTGTTACAACATGCTTTTCATGCTCAGATAACAATGCGAGACAGCGTGCCGCTGTCTCGCTCAGCACAGTCCGGCCACGAGAGGTGGAAATGCTGTTATCTGCACGATTAAAGTTAACGTATTCCGTATCTGACATGGATTACTCTTTTTACAACAACAGGTTTGCTCTGAAGGTCGATGGACAGTGTAAAACTGTTTTTCAGGTGGGTTCAGAGAATTATCCGAAGACTGTATTTAACGAGCCTTCTCTCTGGGCTCTTTTCAGGCAGAGATCTTTTGTGAAATTTCATTTCACATCTGCTTTTTAGCCTTGATTTTAATGCTTTTTATCTTGATATCTCGATTTCACGTGAAATGAAGAGCCGACGCATTTACAGAAATAAATGAGCACGTAAAGTTTCCACAAACTCTGTGGGGGCACTTATGCAAATCATTACAGCCAATACCTATCTTGCTGGCGGATTCGCCAGTCTGTGTGAGACGCTGGATAACAACATGCACCTGAAGCTCCGGCGTTTGTCCGTTATTGATGTCACCCGGCTTGAGGCATTGCCATTTCTGGCGATTGACGTCCAGCGTAATAGTAAGATGCACATCACCGGACAGGATCCGGTACTTTTACTGACCAGCGTGCCTGAACTGTTAGGCGAAAAACGACTGAACCAGGCAGTGGTTCCGCTCTCACTGCCGGTTGAAGTGCTTAAAAAGAGGTTGATTTCTGCTGTGAGCCCGGGCGTCAATCTCATGACACTTATGCACAGACTGAAACTCTGTTTTGGCTATGAACCACTTACAGTACGTGAAGTAGAAGTCGCTGATTTGCTGGCATCCGGACTGTGCATGAAGCAGATAGCGTACAATCTCAGAATTTCCCCGAAAACTGCGTACGGGCATGGGCTATCCTTGCGTGACAAAGCTCGTCTCACTGGTTTAACGCGCCTTTCTCATTCTGTTTCCAGTTATGCAGACCATCGCAAAAGCCGGGTGCTGCATCCTGTTTCCACAGAAAAATGGAGCCAGCGTTAAGCATCAGTCCTGTACGCGGCGAGTCACCCCATAAGGGGTTCGCCGCAGGTGAATACTGGTACTGAGGAAATAAAGGGCAGGGCGCAACAGGAATATATTGTCTCCGGGATGGGCTGTCACGGAAATCATCCTGAAGCCACTCTTCTGTTAGCTTGAGCTCCTGCAGGCAGGAAATGGCAGGAATTAGAGACAGTAAAGCGGTGGTGTTAAGCGCGTTGGCCATCCGACTGAATAAAGCAGGTCAGCCTCAACCAGAGGGAGCAAAGGGACAGTGTTTCAAAGGGTGGAGAGTTGCACCGGGGGTGATAACAGACGTCTTCAGGCCTCAGGACTTTCAGGATACAGACTCACTATATCATCACATGACTATTTCAGCGCTGCTGACACTGCGCTGGTTGTCTGAGTAACTGATCAGGCAATCAGCCATAGTCGCGGGCGATATTTACCGTGGCTTCTTAATAAATACACTGTTCCGGCCAAATCCGTAACGGCTTAAGAGTATGACGCCCTGGTCAGGCGCTGACTTATTGATCGGCAGCAGAAAAGCTTTACGGGTTTCGTCTGTGCTGAAGTGAAACAGGGATAACCGGGTTCAGGCAAACTGAGATGTCCATTTCTCTGCACATTGACATATGCCACCGGAAGCATAATTACTTTTTGTGTATAGATGCCAGAAAATCATTGATCTGCTTTCTGTTGCGCAGGTAAACAACGGGTATTTCGCTACCATACTCCTTACGAAGTTTCTCTATAGTTGGTCTGTCTTGCGTATCAAAACGCCATACATATCGAAGGAAGTTAAAGAATTCATGGTTAATTTTCTCTGAGCAGCCTGCAGGCAAATCAGGTCTTTTTTGGTTACGAAAAGATCTGATGAGAACTCTGAAAAGGCAAACAATTCTGGGCGTGTTTAGCCATACTACTAGGTCTGCTCTGGGCAGACGCAAATCAAATGTCCTGGGGGCATAATTTCCCTCACTGATCCATGATGAGGCAAGGACAGACTCCGAGACTTTCTCGCGAAATTCCAGCGGGTCTGGCTTTATCCAGCCGGGTTGCCAGAACAATTGATCGAGATGGCTGACAGGGTAATTCAGTATTTCTCCCAGTATTCGGGAAAGCGTGGATTTACCACTTCCTGCATTGCCTAGTATTATTATTCTTTCAGGGCACACACTCACTCCATAAGCTAACGCTGCTTAAGACACGCTTTTACTGATAACGTATTGTATTTCAATATCAGTTAGCCACCAAATATCCCCTCATTGCGCAATATTTTGATAAATACGTATTTCAGGCAACACATCCTTATTAAGCACATGCTACTACTTTGGGCAGATTTTTCTTTAACGGGCGGTGATATGCCGGAGATCCCGGCATCGCATTTGCCCTGTATCAGCTTAGCTGCGGTGATGACGTGGTCTGGACGCTTGTGGTTAACGATTGTACTCTGGTCAACTTCAGATAGCGGATTGTGGGCAGAGAAGGGAAGCACCGCGCCGGGATTCCTGAGTTCAGCGCGACGGTCCGGGTAGGTTCAGGCACACGGATGTTTACCCATTGTGCGGCGTTATCTTCAGGCAGCAACGGTATTCTTTGTAGAAAACTTCCAGCGCTTTCGAAACCCTGCATTGACCGCGTCAGGCGTGCTGGAGGCATGCAGTCTGCGTTTCCTGACCCGCGGTGTGCTCTGCGCGGCTCCTGGCAAAGCGGGTCTTGGTGCCAATACCGGTAATAGTCAGCTCGTTTATCGTGTGTCCGGGCTGTGCCTGATCGTCGCCGTTAGCTGCCTTTTTGTTGTTGATGCGGCACGCTGTAAAACGCCAGCGACTTTTCATGGTTTTCAGTATAGCCGCGTGCGGCGTCTGAACAGGTGAATATGAATCCGGAGCGAATGCAATGAAACAGCATGAGGCGCTGATTACGTTATTCATGTAAACCAGCAGCATATCAGCCGGTGCGCTCGTTAAACCATCGATGCTCGCAGCCGACACGCTGTATCAGCTCATCGACGTACGCGCGACGGCAGTGAAGTTGCTCTAAGACACAAAGCCTGCGCGGCACCCAGAACCCTGATAAGCTTGCGTACAGTCTCTTAAACAACGTTATGCAGTGCAGCCAGCTTGCCGCAGGCCAGAATCTGCGTGAAACTCACGAATGATCTGCATAACGCCTGTCGAAATTACTGAAACGTTCGGCGGCGGAATGCGTTATCTGCCATTGGTCGACACCCTCTGAACAACGTTAAGCCAAAAACTGCGTACCGGAAACCGCAATCAGGCTCCCGTGCAGGCAGCCTGAAGCGATCACACAGACTTATCGCAACATGCTCAGGCTGCCATTGTTTCTAAAATTAAGGTTCGCATAATGCTATTTATGTTAAATTTAATGGCTGTTGATATACTCAAATTGCTATTCTTTCCCGCTTAGCGTTCGGCATGCTTAAATTATTAAAATTAGTTTGCGAATTGCCTTGAGCGTCATATCACGTTGTTGCCAGTTTGCTAGCATTGGCAATGTATGGTGCCATTGCCTCGCCCGCTACTACGCCGTCGTTATTCGCACTTTAGTCTCCCAGTGCGTCCGCAACGGCGGTAGCGACTCCCGCCAGTGCCACATAATTCTGCCACTGCCTGATAGGAAGAATCGCTCTGGACGCGCGCATTAAACTCTTCTTTCGAAAGATTTGCGTAATCAGGGTGCTTTTTATGTAAACAGTCTTAGGTTCCTTTTACGGCCACATTCAGTTTGTAAGTTTTTCTGAGTAAATTTTATCCAAAAGAATTACAATTTGACCAGGGAAATATCATTCTGTAAATTATTGCTGACTCCATGAATAATAGACAGACACCCGTCAACTTCTAGCACGCTGAAACCGCAATTTCCACAATCAAAATATATACCTACACATCCTTCCTCGATTTCACTTATCCTGTACTCATAAATATTTGATATCTTTTTCCCGATATAACTGGTTAATTCTTCAGCTTCTTGTACTGGGTATGCGAATTCATCATAAATTTCATTTATATCTAAAAGAGATGGTTCACAACGCTCTCGTGAAAATTTCGATACACCTTCGTCAATAGACAATGATATCCAGCCAGACGACGTTTTGAAAAACAGTACAATAATTTGGCAAATCAATTCATTCTCTATGAGAAATGAACGGAATCTGAAATTATCGAAGGTTTCATTGGTTAACATGGTTACCTCTGTCAAAATTTTGAAGACTTTTCCGGAATTAACGTATCAAAGTCATATGTTCTATTAGGTAACACTCTAAAGCGGTGCTGACACAGATGATCTGCACCAGTACCATCCTCGTTGTGATATTTCTTCCCAGCCAGTTTAACTTCAGACTGCCCTTTACGTTGGGGCTAAGCTCAAAGAGTCAGGCAGTGAATTAACGCTTTTCTTTATCAGACAGAGGCCAGGATCACGAACCTCTGCCCGACCGCCCTATTTTTTATCCTGTGACCAGGTCGCGCTGCGGATATCGACCTTTACTCGTCTGCACTCCAGTAAGAGAGTGGCAGATACAGCGATTCTGTATAATCATTAATAACGATTGATGCTGGCTGAACATGCTCATTCTCAACAACGACCTGATCGCCATCAAGTACTATACTAAACATTCCCTAGCCCTATCATGGATTGATTTGCTATCAAAATTTATATTTTAGTGGTTTAAATGCAAACTTCATTAAGTCCCTCTCCATGGCACCGTTACACCGATGAACGTATGCGTGCAACAACGACACGTCACTGGAACATCTTCAGCTGTTATCTGCGGATTGACCTGTTGCAGTAATCCCCTCTCATCAACAAACAAACCTGGATAAAAGCTAAAATCCTCACAGCATACGATATCTCGCTGCTGATGCTCATGCTGAGCAACCATCCAGAAAATTGGATCCGATTGATCTAGACGTTTTACGGCTTCGCTAAAGACCCTATCCCAACGCTGTCCAATTTTACTCAGCAGAAAATGGAACAACGGCGAATAATCGCGGCCACGATGCTGCTTACCATGCATCGATGCCCGCAGAGGTAAATCTTCATCGGATGTTCTCTTTTTGTTTCTTTCCCAGCGATAATCTCCGCCGGGGTTATTCGAGTGATGACGCGTCGTTGTGTTTTTGCTGCGGTAAAGCTTGCGGGATTTGTTCACTTTCTTAACATGCACAATCTAAAATCCTTACTTGGTATTTTATGACAAGCCACCAAATTCAGTATCACGATAAGGGTTGCCATGAGCAATTGATTCTGATTTGTGTTCAATTAAGTCTGCTTCATAGCTATGTTAATTGCATTGATTTCATCATCAGCGGATGGCAGGCCACTTAGATTGAGGCCACCTTCAGTGACGGATATGTAGCCACAACACAGGTGTATATTACTCCGGACGAAAAATACCCGGAAACAGCGCCACCGTCGGCAGGGTCTGCCTGTCAGACTCTTCCGGGTCGGGGACTGACCCCTACACCTGTGAAACAGTAATATCGCAACCACAATCCATGTTTTTAAACCCGATGACAAAAGCTGCCGGGTAGTACGTTCATCATGCAAATGTCGTATTTTGTAGCTTCTTTTCCACTAGACCACCTCGTCAGGTTTAAGACCGAAGATTTTCTACAATGTTGGATTACGGTAGAACGCTGCAGCTTGAAACAGCGCGATGTCTGCAGGATCAATGCAAGTGCGTAAAGAAGCTGGTGCAACAGATGATTTATGAGCAGGTTGAGTTTTGGACATTAAGCAAATTTTCTAAAGAAGATGGAGAGATGGGTAATATTAACGAACGATTAGCTAAAATTTTGAAGTAAGCCTGTGATTATCAATTTCTATTTTCTGCACCTCAAACTCAAATTTTTTCCTGAAATGTTCTCTTTTGCCTTCGCCAAGATGTTTAACTTTATCCCTTTGATTGAGATTTACGCGCTCAGTCATACTATTAAAAAAAAGTATGAGGCCGTTGACAGCTAACCCAAGCCTTATGCCGCGCAGATCCAGGATTTTTCCCAGCTACCAAGACTGATTCTTTGCCAAAAATCAACTCTTGTTAAGCAGAGAATGCTGACTAAAATACTCAGCATATAGTTATCAAACAAACAGACATGACTATATGTAGTAGTTCAAAGAACAAAGCGATAAAGCTTGATAAGGAGGATGCATAAAAAAAGCTGGAAAGCACGCCAATGCTCCCAGCCTTTATCACACTGAAAATTTGCAGTAGTAAGATGTGTCGTTACCGAACTACCTTACCTATGATTTGACAAGATTATTGTGAGGTAGTTTGAGTTCCCTGTAAAGCCAGTTGAAGGAATTACTATGAGACTCAAAACAGTCTTGATTGACCCAAATGGCAAACCTCAACCCTATCTGATCCCTATGATTTGGGTTACGAAAGTGGCTCTCAATGCGCTTTTCCGCCATTTATTATCACGTTGGATTCCATAGCATTTAAGGGGCAACTGCCCCTTTTTCTCCTGAATTTTGCTCGATAAAATTTTTGTAGAGGATAAAAATAGTAGACTGAGCGGCTAAATTATGTTCATTGAGGGTGTATCGCCATACTTAGGTATGTAGTCTATAAAAAATTCTTTCTCAAGCAAAGCTGGGGTGGTGCTCACCTACATGAACACTTGCAGATATACATACGGAAAATTTCCTGAAATCGCATATTGTTCCAGTATCGCTTTTCTGTCTCATGTTTAAGCTGAAGGTAGTCTTTGCTAAAAGAACTAGCCATGTCACCTGAAGGGTGAGAAAACAACTTTGCCATGTCGATGTAAAGAATGCCGTCAGGATCATTATCCAGCACTCTTGGAACAGTTACTGCCTACCAACCGCATCATAGCTACTAAGAATGTAAACGCCACCAGAGATTAGATAAAAAGGATTAACTGTAGAAATGAACTGTTCACCAGAGAGGAGGAGATCGGAAAGGTGCTGACTGAAACTGTAGCTCTGCCGTTGGTATCATCTGCTGCATTACTGCTGAATTTACGCGCCAGCCTGATACCCCTTAAGGACAAGGGCATTGAACTAAATTTTAATCAGCTGAAGCGATTAGTGTGTTCTTTAATCATAGGATTCAAAATCCTTTTCCTTGCAACGTCCGGCTTGTATAAACTGACATCATTGATAACCCTTCTAGCCAGCTGCTAAACGTTTTAAGTAAACGTCAGCGAAACAGAAAACAAAAACCAAAACAAACAAGTTTTTTTGGGAATAACTGGAACTTTTATGCTCGCTTTTGGTGTTTCTGTCATGGCATTTTCCAATTGTTTTCTCCTTATAATTTTAAGATAAATCTTTTTTTATTTTTTACTGAAGTTTACAATCACACTGCCGATACAAATTTCAAGTTTTGGAACTGTCCTTCTTAGTGATATCAGATTACAGCAAAAAGCTGTATCAGTACGTTTGATTGATTTTCTTTGCGAATTCAATTCTGATTGATACTGGTAATGGATAGCCTGACTCATAACTACGTAAATCAATAACAGCAAAAGTGTCGATGGACAGGACACAGCTTTTGCTCTGCTCCATTTGACCATTTAAGGATAAAACAATGGTGATGAATTTCAAACGCAGCTCATCCTGCCTTCTGATTTCGCTAACTCTTCTGCTTAGTGGTTGTGCAAACACCGGGAGTTCACTTCTGTCTGGCACCAAGCCTGATCCACGACTGACCAGCGGCGAACAATCCAGCCTTTTCAGTAGCTCAGCGGCCCAGGGCTGTGGTCTTGGTGCACTTGGAGGCGCCGGTATTGGCGCTCTGGCCGGTGCGCTGGCGGGAGACAGTAAAAAAGCCCTGGTCGGAGCGGCTGTGGGTGGCGCTGCAGGATGTGCGGCAGGTCTGGCGGCGAACTACTATCTGGACAGCCTGAAAAAAGATTACGCTACCACCGCCGAACGCCTGCAAGCGATGGACAAAGATATTAATAAAAATACTGCAGATGTAGCCAAAACCACAGATGCTATGAAAGCAGTAATTAGCGATAACCGTGCCACATTGACCAAAATTAGCCTGCAAAAAGATAAAGCCGGATTTGATAAGTCCAGTGCCAAAAAAGAGTTGGCACAGGTCGATGCCAACATAGGCGTGATGAAAAATAAACTCAAAGTGATGAATGAGGAAAGTGCGGCTTATCAGGTGGCGTTGAAGGGGCAAAGTGCTACTACAAAAGCTGATGCCGCT
This sequence comes from Pantoea sp. M_9, assembly GCF_008631385.1. Lineage (NCBI taxonomy): Bacteria > Pseudomonadati > Pseudomonadota > Gammaproteobacteria > Enterobacterales > Erwiniaceae > Pantoea > Pantoea sp. M_9. The sequence continues at coordinate 370,872 of NZ_VWUF01000002.1, forward strand.
AAGCTGAAAGAGTTGAATACCAAATATCAGACATTAAACACGCAGATTGCTGCACTTGAATCAGAAACGAACGGTCTCTACAGCCAGCGCCAGGCTATTACACTAGGTTGATAATACAGGGCTGGTATTATTTCCAGCCCTGTTTATTTTTCTATCGATTTCAGTATTTCCGCAATATTCTCAATTCATGGACGCCCTAATGAGAAAATTTCTACTGCTCGCACCACTAATCCTGGCCGGATGTGCCACCTCTCCTCAAGAGTGCGATTTACACGCCCAGAATCCCAGCTTTATTACCAAATTGAGTTGCACCACGTCGGGTGGATATAGACAAAAGGTTGATGATCAAGAGCGTCAGGTATTGCAGAGCCAGCGCGAGAATAAAATTGCCCAGCAAAACCTTACTGACACGCACATCAGAGTGCAGGCCTCCAGCCAGAAACTTGCAGACGAGCAAGCCCGCTTTAAGGCAGCTCAATCTGATTTGGCGCAAACGCTGAAAAAACTCAAATCTGGCAAAGTCATTAACCAACAGCGCCAGCAGGAAATTAAGCGTCTTGAACAGCTACGGCAAGAGTCACAACAGGCTACTAGCGCCAGTGAAGTCGCTGTGATGGAAAAGAAAATTGCAGAGGCTAAAGATCGCATCGCAGTGCTTGAGCAGGCAAATGCGCTTTAATGCATCACCGTTCAGGTGGCGGAATTCAATGTACGCTGAAGTCCTCATAATCGCCTACTGCTAATAACAACAATGAATCTGAGCTATGCAACGATTAATACGATCAGCGCCGATTGATGATTTAACCCTCGCCACATACGAGGAAACTGTTGCGATCATCCACTGCCATCTTCCGCCTGCTCTCGCGCTGCTGTATGCCACAGCACGCTGCAGTGCTGAAGGTAACCTTGAGTGGTGGACAGCGAGACAAGGTCTTGCCACGCCGCTATCAGCACTGAGCGATTCTGAACAAATCTTGATTCAGCACAAGCGCCAGCAGTATCAAAATACGATTTCAGGATTGATAGATCAGCTTTCAGCTCGAGGAGAGACCAAACCCGCTCAGGCATTGCATGCACTGCTGACGTACTCTCACTCTCTTGACTGTTATGGCGTTGGTGGCGAGCCGGTATTAATCAACTGGTCTATTCCGGTACAGGAAACCTCAGTCCCCATTATCGCCGCACCTAAGAGACATCGATGGCTGCCATGGTTACTACTGCTGCTGCTCTTTCTGCTGCTGGCGTTCGCAGCATGTTGGTTTCTTTACCCTGGCCGCCCAGAAACTGTTCTCCCGGAACAGAGCAAACTGCCTGTTGCGGCTGAAACTGCGACGAAAAATACGCGCTTAACGTCGGAAAACCCCAGCATCAACCTCACAAAGCGCAAAGACTTTGGCCGTATCAAAGTCAATCTGATGTGGCAGCAAGGTCAAAACAAGCAGCCTGTCGATCTGGATGTCGCCGCCTTCATTCGCCTGAAAAATGGTCAGGCTACCGGAGTGGAAGCACTCAGCAAATATCTTGGCCACTATGAAAAAGCCCCGTTTATGTTACTGCAAAAAGATCTGCGCAACGGTGACAATCAGGATGGTGAATGGCTGTTCATTAATGGCAGCGAGTGGCAGGAAATTGATAACGTACTGATTTATAGCTTTATATATGGCGGTGCGAAAAACTGGAAGGGACTGGATGCCAGCATCACGCTACAGGTTCCCGGTCAGATGCCAATCACCACCACTTTAGTTGATGTCGGTGAACGCAATGATGTTGCGGCAATCGCACGGTTAACAAACGTTGATGGAAATATTCATGTTGAACGGCTTAATAGTTTCTTCCCCGATCGGGAGTCACTGGCCAAGCACTATGGCTGGAACTTCGAGTGGACGCCAGGCGCTAGCAAAAACTAACCCAATATATGTGACTGGCGCTGATTAATCGCCAAAAGGTTTAACAATGCGAAATTCGATTCAGGGACCACTTTTACGTACCGGCAACAACTCTTCGTTTAAAGCGCTGGGTGAAACGGGTTATCCCGTGTTTAAGATGGCCTTTCAACTGCGTGAAGCAATTTACCGTCTGGATGCGGGTCGCGATTTGGCCCGCCACCTTGCCATTCCGCAAAATGATTTAGGGGGCGATCGCACAGACTGGTACAGCAGTTTTGCCGGCGATGTGATCCCATGGAGTGGTGCAACAGAGAGTGAGCGGACAACAGCGCGCCAGCAATTTACCGAATTTCAGATGGCGGTGCAGGCATTGAGCGAGCAGATGCTGAATGCCGACAATGGCAGTTCCGGCGGCGATCGGCGGGTATTTGCCCAGCTCTTAAAATCGGTTACGCACTTTCCCGGTAATGAGTTTCTTTATCTGGTGAACGGTGTGCTGGTGATCACCTTCTGGGGCTTTGTCCATCCCGAGCATGAACAGCGCAATCCCATGCACTGGCTGCAGCCCGGCTCCGTAGCGTCACAAATGCCTGTCACTCCTGTCGTGCCACCTGTAGCGCAACCGCTCTCATCACCCACACGCTCTACCGCAACCCACACCGTAGAGGCCGTAACGCATTCCCGCAGATGGAGTTGGCGCTGGTTACTCGGATTGCTGGTCGCCCTGCTCTCCCTCGCCCTTATACTGGGCTTGTTACGTAGTTGTGCTCCGTCATTTTCATTCCCCGGACTGTCCACGCTATCCGGTGATCAGCGCCACAGCCAACCGGTGAGCGATGCCGCCAGCAGCCAGAGCCTGGAAGCCCAATCCGTTATCCGCACCGGCGACAATCCTTCTGTTGGTTCTGATGTCATTAGTGGTGACCGTCATGCGCCTGTTGCGGCACCTTCCGGAGCCGATCCATTGCTGAGTGGTGCAGGTGCGCAGGCGCTCTCTGCTCCACTGGATAATGAGAGAGAGGTGTCAGCGCCTCTTAACGACGCTCCCGTTATGGAGGCTGAAGCAACGCCAGCGCCACCTGCCATTCCAGAGACACAAGCCAGTGAACCGTTAAGCCCGAAGGTTGCATCCGGTACCGTACCGCCAATCCGTCCCTCCCAGGGCGAGCCGCTGACGCTTCCCGCCACTCTTCCTGATGGTCCGGCGCAGTTTCTTAACGGACAGTGGCAGGTTAACGGAGGGATTCAGGACAAGCACAGCGGGCGTCCGTTGCAGCTTCAATACAATTTCAAGCAAGGCAAAGGCACGGTCAGCGTGCGTCAGTCGAATGGCGTTGTCTGTACCGGCCCAGCCGAAGGCAGTGTGCGCGAGGGCGCACTGAACATTGCCAATCCCAAACAGATGACTTGCAGCGATCAATCCAACTTTATTGGCCCAACCATAACCTGCAGATCGCCTGCTTCCGGTCACGCCGACTGTGCCGGTAACAATGATGGGGATAAAACCTTTCCCATTCGTATGCTGCAACCCCATTCATAAACAGGGACGAAGAGATTATGTTGCCTGAAATTGTTTCTTATGATCGTCAGATCACGCTGGTTGGAGATTCCGGAATCCAGTTTATGGATTTTGGCTTAACGCTAAAACGCCAGCCAGCGGGTGAGTTTGTTAAGCTCGCTAATGGCGTCCTCACGCGCCTGCTTTACAATGAGACGCGTGATTATCACTTCTACCAGCCAACGCCCGATAAAGTCGAAAAGGCCAAAAGCCAGTACGATATTCCTGTTGAGCAGAGCCTGAAACTGCTGGATAGCGTCTGGTTGCCGCTGCCCCTGTTTCGCTTCAGCTTGCCCAACATTTATCAGGAAGGCCCGCTAAACTGGGCACGTTTTCGCCTTGTAAAATTGTCTGAGCCTGATATGGATGGCCACAGTCACCGTATGACGCTGGCGATCGATACCCGCATCATGGCAAAACAGCAGTCAGCCGCTGACCTGAGCCCTAACCATGAGGATGTCAATGCGGGCGCCACTTTTGCCGTAGCCACCGCCACTTACGCACTCAACTGGTATCTGACACAGGATTGGGTCAAAGAGTGGCTTATTGACGTCTTTAAAGAGGCCACAAAGGGCCGTGATATTGACGAGCGTGAGGATGAAATCGCCCAGCAATATCCGCTTGCACACTACCTCAATCTTTTGTCGCTGATGGCAGAACCGCTTGAAGGTCTGCAAACCCAGACAGAAGCGTTTATTACGCTGCCGCAGTTTAAGGTTATTGCAAATCGGGAAGTGAATGCGCTTAAACCGATTCCAGTGGATTTAATTCTGGATGTGGGCAACTCGCGCACCTGCGGAATCTTGATTGAGGACCACGGACAATCAGGCTCCGGTTTAATGCACAATTATGTGCTTAAATTGCGCGATCTTAGCGCGCCTGAACATGTTTATGTCGATCCTTTCGAGAGCAAAGTTGAATTTGCTCAGGCCTTTTTTGGCAAAGATCTCTACTCAGTACGCAGTGGCCGTCATGATGCTTTCCAGTGGCCTACCATTGCCCGCATTGGCGGTGAAGCCAGTCGTCTGGCCTCACGACGCCGTGGCAGCGAAGGCTCGACCGGGTTATCCAGCCCTAAACGCTATCTGTGGGATGAGAAGTTTTACGGTCAGGGTTGGCGTTTTAATGGTGGCTATGTGCAGGATACAAATCCGCTTGCCACGGCCGCACCCTTTGCCAACTTAATCAATGAAAAAGGCGATGCTCTGCATACCATCGAAGATGAGATGGATCGCATCCCGGTCTTTACGCCACGCTATTCACGCAGCTCACTGATGACCTTTATGTTAGCGGAGGTGCTAACGCAGGCCATAAGCCAGATCAATAGCCCTGAGCAGCGTATCCGCGAAGGACATGCCGGCCTTCCCCGCCAACTGCGACACATCATTCTGACCGTTCCACCGGGGCTGCCGATGGCTGAACGCTGCATTCTTGATGAGAGAATGCGTCAGGCCGTAGGTTTGGTATGGAAATCGCTGCGCTGGCATTCGGGGGAGAACGATCCTTATGTCGATGAGCAAGAGGACTCCAGCAAAGGCAATATTAAAATTCCTCTCCCTAAAATCCGCGTCGAATGGGATGAGGCGTCCTGTGCGCAACTGGTTTATCTCTACACCGAGATCAACCAAAATTTCGCCGGTCATCCTGAGGTGTTTTTTGATACGTTAGGCCGGCCCGACCGGCAGGATCGCGAGACGCTGACCATTGCATCGCTGGATATCGGCGGTGGCACAACCGACCTGGTGATTACCGATTATCGTCTGGATCGTAACGGCGTATCTGGCGGCGGCGCTAACGTGCATATCATTCCCCTTCAGCGCTTTCGTGACAGCTTTAAGATTGCCGGCGATGATATTTTGCTGGATGTCATTCAGTCCTACGTACTTCCCGCTTTCGAGTTATCGCTGCGTGAAGCCGGAGTGCGGTCGGTTGATACGCTGATGTCTCAACTTTGCGGCTCTCAAAATATCAGCGCCGCTGAAGCGGTGTTGCGTCAGCAGCTGAGTTTGCAACTGTTTGTTCCTTTAGCGCTGCACATCCTTACCCGTTATGAACAATATGATCTGCAGAATGAGCAGACTCATCTACTGATCAATCAGCGCGCCGGTGAGATACTGCCAGCCGGCAGTCTGACTGATGAAGTGGAGAACTTTGTGCGCCGCGAAGTACAAAAAGCGGGCGGCCCGGCTGACTTCAAATTGGCTGACGTTGCACTTCATCTCCCCTTGACCAGGTTGCATAACGATGTGTGCTCAGGTCAGTTCAACATCGATAAAGTTCTCACCGCCATGTGTGAGGTGCTTGCCTGTTACCATTGCGACCTGCTGCTGCTGACTGGCCGTCCATCACGACTGCCAGGTATACAGGCGATTGTTCGCCGCAACCTGCCTTTGCCGCCCGGGCGCATTCTGGCCTTGCATGGTTATCAAACAGGAACCTGGTATCCATTCCATAAAAATGGACATATTCACGATCCTAAGAGCACCGCATCAGTTGGTGCGATGCTGTCGCAACTCTGTGCCAATCACAGCATCCCAAATTTCCATTTCCGTATCTCAGCGTTGAAACCTTACTCAACCATTCGTCACATCGGCATCATCGATATGGATAGCCTGATCCATGATGGTGACGTGATTTATCGTCATATCAAGTCTGAAGATGGGCAGATTACCTTGCCGGTGATCATGAGTGATGACGGCGAGCCGACAACAGCGAGCATCGTTATGCGTGGCGACATGCGCTTAGGTTATCGCCAGCTTGATGCCGAACGTTGGTCTGCTTCACCTTTATATACGCTGAGGTTTAGTGAGTCGGGACGGGAAAAGTTCTCTAAAGCACGCTCAATGGACAATGGCTCGCCCTATCTCAAAGTCAGACTGACTATCGATAAAGGCAAGGCAGCGCGAAAACTTGGATTGATCAGCGATCGCCTGACTATCGCCGAAGTGAGCAGCAACACAGATAAATCCTTTAGCAAGAACGACGTAGAGCTGGAGCTCAATACTCTGCCTGATACAGGACTTATTGACAGCCGGCACTGGCTCGATAGCGGGAGTGTGAAGAAATAATGAACAATGAACAAAATACCCTGCAACAGGGATGGGCAGCGATAGCACAGGGCTGCCAGGATGCACTGGGCTGGGTAAGCAATGTGCGCACCGCTTCCCGCCGCCTCGATACCGAGGCAGATACACTCAATCTGAGTTTATTGCGCACCCGCAATCTGTCGAACAGCCTGGCACAGGTCTCTGGCATGCCGATGACCGTGGGCTTCTTCGGCATTTCACAGGCGGGGAAATCCTATCTCATCTCGGCATTAGCGGCGGGAAGTAATGGCGAACTGGAAGCACGCTACGGCACACGCATGGTGGATTTCATTAAAGAGGTTAATCCGGTAGGTGGCGGTAAAGAGGCAACCGGTCTGGTCACGCGGTTTACCCGGCATGTACCTGAATCACCGCAGGGTTATCCTGTTCCTTTACGCCTGTTCAGTGAAATTGACCTTGCCAAGATTCTGGCTAACACCTGGTTTAATGACTTCAACCATGAACACCTGAATTACCAGCTTGATGAGGCCCACATTGAAGAACGCCTGCGTCCTTTTCTGCAACGCGCGGGCCAGGGTAATGGTCATAATGGCGTGAGCAGTGAGGATGTCGTCGCCCTGTGGGATTACCTCAATGCATCCTTTAAAAAATCAGTGGAAAAACTGGAGCATGCATGGTGGCCGCAGGTGCTGAAAATCGCACCCGCGCTGAATCCTCACGAGCGAGCAGACCTCTTTTCGCTGCTATGGGGAGAGCAACCGGAATTCACCGAGACCTATCGCTCACTGGCCCAGGTGCTGACAAAACTTAATCACGCCAAAATGGTGTTTGCCCCACTGGATACGCTTACCGATCACAGCAACGGCAGCATCATGAACGTTGATAGCCTGAATCGTCTGGGTTCCAGTCAGGATCGCCAGGTGGAAATACGGTTCTGGAAAGAGAATCAGCAAACCGGCAGCGCCCACTTGTCACAAGCGGAGCTGGCGGCACTGACCGCGGAGCTTATCTTTCCTCTGGCCGAAGTTGTTCCGGACAGCATGATGGAGCAGGTCGATCTGCTCGACTTCCCCGGCTATCGTGGTCGCCTTAAACTGCTGGCGTTAAAAGATGCCGCGCAGGCGGGTCAGAACCCGGTATCTCAACTTCTGTTACGCGGCAAAGTCGCCTATCTGTTTGAGCGCTATACCGACAATCAGGAGATGAATGCGCTGGTGGTCTGCGCCAGCTCGGTCAAACAGAGTGACGTTTCCGATGTGGGGCCAGTGCTCAACCGCTGGGTGGAGAAAACTCAGGGCAAAAGCGCAGAAGAGCGTGGCAGAAGTAAAGCTGGACTGTTCTGGGCTATCACCATGTGTGATTTGCGTATCAACGATAGCCTCAAGAAAACGGAATCGCAATTGAATGAAGCGTGGGAAGGCATGATGCACATGACGCTTCTTGAACGCTTTGCTCAGTATGACTGGCTAAAAGAATGGTCGCCGGGTAAACCGTTTGATAACTGTTTTCTGGTACGTAAGCCGGGAATAGACATGCCGTTCCTGAAGCTTGACGCGGTTTCCGGGCAGGAGGGTATGAGAGAGGTAGCCATTACCGAACATTATCGTGACGTAATCGATACCATGGGCCGCAGCTTTGTTTCGCGTCAGAACGTTCAACATCACGTTGCCGCGCCCAGTGAGACCTGGCAGGCAATGCTTAAACTCAATGATGGTGGGATTTCCCGCCTTACCGGCGCGCTGCATGGCGTGGCCCATCTGACGTTCAAACTCGAACGTTTGCGTGAGCAGCTGAAGCAGTGCCGCATTGAAATTGCTGAGAAGCGTCTGGGTCGCTGGTATCACCATGACGGAGACGGGCAATTGGGTAAAAAACAAGCCATTGCCAAGGCGTTATGGCAAGGTTTATCCGCCAGTCCGCAAAGCCTGGGTGAACTGATTGCGTCGCTAGACTTGCCTGCCACTGAGCTTCATAACATCTATGTGAGCATTCGTGAACATGATGAAGAGGCGCAGGCAGATGCACAGCCCCGTACGCAAAATGTCTTCGCGTCCAATCCGTTTGGCAGCAATCCTTTCGGCAGTGATCCGTTCGGCGATCCGTCGGCAGATGAGCAGCCTGCTGTATCTGAACCGGTACCAGAACGTGCAGGTCGGGGTGACGAATTTGCCCACCAGGTCTTTAAAGCCTGGATAGCGCACCTGCGAGAATTGCCGCAACAACGCATGTTTTGGCAACAGCTGAGCATCAACCACGAAACCATCGATCTGTTGTGCGAGGAGTTAATCACCGCCGCTACGCGCCTCGATCTTGAAGGGATAATTAAACGTGCGCTGGCAGGCCAGAAGCAGCCAGGCACGCATCGTGAGCAGCTCGTGGCTCGCCAGACGTTGCGCGACTTTATTGCATGGTTTGGCTACCTCGCGTTACCAGAAAATCTGGTTCCCAATAGCTACGTTGGCGAGAAGAATAAGGTCTTTGCCCGCCAGGTTTCTCTTGCCAGTGATGAATTGCCGCGACTGGCGTCCGTGGCTCCCCAGCCCGGCGTTGCTTATATGGGCGACTGGCTCTCGGCATTAATGACACTGACTTTAGAGAATGCGGGCCACAGCGCCACGCGCGATATCTCACTGGAACAGAACCGACAACTTGGTCACATCATTGATCATATAAAACAAGAGAATTTGTCATGTTAGCTAAAATTTTTCCCTGCCAGCCCGCAGAGCCAGGATTTGCACAACTGATGGTGCGCCTGCGCGGCGAAGATGCGTTGTTGTCAGAGTTGAACTTTACGCTGTGCAACAATGAACAATATTATTTGCAGCCTGAAGGCAACTGGAGCCCTGCGCCGCATACCTTCACTATATCGGGTGGCTATCCATTCAATAAAGGCAGCGGTTTTCGTATTGGTCCTGATTTACTCGATCCTCTGCTGGCGAGCGCCAGCCAGGTTCAGATTCAGGTGCAGTTATCTTCCGGTGAAATCCGTAATACCACGCTCCAGTTAGTGCGCGATGAGCTTTTCTCGTCGGGTGCGCGTGGACAAACCGCTGACTATGGCGGCAGCAGCGTGCTGGATACGCCTGCTCACGCAGCTGATGTGCCTGCAGTCAACAGCCAAGAGACGCGCCAGACAGAGCCTGAACCAGCGCCTGCTGACATACCACCGCCCGCCCGGCAAAAAAAATCTCTGCTGCCGATCATCGTTGCTGTGTTGCTGCTTCTGCTGATTACGGCGGGTGCGCTCTGGTGGTTTATGGGACGTGATAACACGAAGCCGCCAGCACAAGAAGCTCAGCCGGAAGCGCCAATGGCAAAAGCGAAGCAACCTGCATCCAGCACCTGTTCGCCTGCTGATATGGCAAGCCAGAGCGAGCTTGAATTTGTGCAAAACTGCGTGAAACAGCAACTGGACAATGACAAGCTACTGGCTGTGATTCAGGCAGCGAAAGAGGCAAAGCAGTGTGGTGTAGCGCAGCGTCTGTACGCTAATCGTGCACAGAGTGGCGATGCCAAAATCGCCCTCGCTTATGCCGGCGAATATGATCCTGAGAATCACCACACAGGCGGGTGTTTTAATACGCCTGATGCAGATACTGCCATTTACTGGTATGAAACCGTGCTGCAAACCGATCCGCAAAATCAAAAGGCAAAAGAACGCCTTGAGGAGCTGAAAAAATGATGGCAAAGCACGCTCTGCGTTTCGCCTTGCCCTTATGTGGACTGCTTCTCAGCGCTCCGGCACTGGCCGCAGAGGCAAATAAACCGCTGTTGCAGGAAGGTAAGAAAACGCTGTTTCAACGTGTATTAACCACACCCGGCTGTAAACTGAGCAGCACAGCGGGAGATGATAAAGGTGCGCTGCAACCTGCATTTAGCAGCTTCTACGTTTACCAGAAAGCGAATATCAAGGGACAGGATTGGGTCGAAGTCGGCCCAGATAGCTACGGCAAAACCCTTGGCTGGCTACCGCAGTCATGCACTGTTGACTGGAAAATGCAGTTAACCCTGGCCTTTACGAATCCAGCCAATCGTGACCGGCTAGTGTTCTTCAAAGACAAGAAAACCCTGGACGATATTCTCTCTGCGCCCGATCCCGTTTCGGTTGTGGCGCCGCTGCGTGCGCATCTGAAACGTGACGGTCATGCAGAAGGTGTGCTCGCGCAGGAGCCGGAATACTTTGTTGATGTGCAGAAACAGTTTTATCTGCTGCCGATCCTCAGCGGAGAGGAGGTGATGACGGAGAGTGGGTTCTATACCCGTTTACTTAACGTTGCCTCCGTCAGCAAGGCTGACTCCGACACGAAACCGGGCGAGGATGTTAATCAGCTTAAAGGCTTTAATGCTTCTGTGGTTTTTGTCATCGACTCGACCATCTCAATGGGGCCTTATATCGATCGCACCAAAGAGGCGGTCAACAAAATCTATGACAGGATCAAGCAGGAACACCTGCAGGACCAGGTAAAGTTTGGTCTGGTCTCCTTTCGCTCAAATACCAAAGCCGTACCTGGCCTTGAATTTACCTCTAAGATCTTCGCCGATCCTAATCAGGTGAAAGATGGCGATGATTTTCTGAAAAAAGTCGCGGGTCTGAAAGAGGCCAACGTATCCAGCTCGCTTTACGACGAGGATGCTTACTCTGGCGTGCTTTCAGCTATAGATAACATCGACTGGAGCCCCTTTGGCGCGCGTTATATTGTTTTGATTACTGACGCGGGTGCGATTGAGAGCACCAACAAACTGTCAGCAACAGGGCTTGATGCGAAACAACTGCGACTTGAAGCGGGCAATAAAGGCATTGCGATCTACACGCTTCATCTGAAAACCCCGTCAGGCAAAGATGACCATGTGAAAGCAGAAGGTCAGTACCGCGATCTCTCCAACTTCGACAGTATCCAATCTAACCTCTATCAATCTGTTGATGCAGGCGATTTGAAAACGTTTGGCCAACAGGTTGATACCCTGGCAGGTGCCATTACAGAACAGGTGAAAGCCGCTTATATGGGCGATCCCGCTATTGGCAGCGCGCTCTACGCCAAAGATGCGGGCAAAAAGTCGAGTTCTGAGGATAAGTTGCTAGAAGATACGGCTCTTATTGGTCATGCCATGCAGCTCGCCTGGCTGGGTAAAAAGAACAATACACAGGCACCGCTGGTGTTCAAGGCATGGATCAGCGATCGCGATCTCATCAAGCAGAATTTACCCACCACGGATGTTCGCGTCCTGCTGACCAAAGGTCAGTTGAGCGACTTGAGTGATGTCGTGAGTCAGATTCTGCAGGCGGCGAACGAAGGTATGATCTCGCCTGAAAAAATGTTTGAGCGGCTGCGCTCCGTGGCGGCCACCATGGGCGCCGATCCTAACCAGCTCAAGCAGCAGGAGAATAGCAAAATTAATGATCTTGGCGTACTGGGAGAATATCTTGCTGATCTACCCTACCGCAGCGACGTGCTGAACCTTGATGAAGAGACATGGAAAAGCTGGGACGGCTTGTCGCAGGAGAAATTCATTCGCACGCTCTCGACCAAACTGCGCTATTACCAGAAATATAATGCTGATGTTGACCGCTGGGTAGAGCTTGCTAAAGGCAGTGATCCGCGCGATCGCGTCTATCCGGTACCACTGGAAATGATGCCCTGATGTTACACATTAATAACTTGTGTGTAATGCGTGGCCAGGGGGGCGACGCGCATGCTGTTTATCTGCCACAGCTCAGTCTGCAGCCCGGGCAGGTGGTTGCGGTGACCGGTGAGAGCGGCTGTGGCAAAAGCACCCTGCTTGAAGCCATTGGTTTACTGCTGCGTCCGGCCAGCGTCGGGCGCTTCACCTTACAGGGTGAAACGTCACTGGATGTCGCTTCCCTGATCACCCACAATCAGCAAGCAAAACTGGCCGACATCCGTGCACGCCAGCTTGGATTTGTACTGCAAAGTGGCGGCCTGCTTCCTTTTCTCAGCGTGCAGGACAATATTAAACTGCCTTGCCGGTTGCTCGGCAAGGTGCAGGATGAGGCCATGCTGGAAAGAGTGATTGATACGCTTAAACTTGGCCCGCTGCTCAGCAAATATCCAGCGCAGTTGTCGTTTGGTGAACGGCAGCGAACCGCTTTTGCCCGCGCCGTTCTGCATCGTCCCTCGCTGGTGCTCGCCGATGAGCCGACCGCTGCACTTGACCCTCATAATGCGCAGCAACTTTTCAGCCTTTTTATCGATCTTGTGGCTCAGGAGGGCATGATGGCGCTGGTTGTCTGTCACGACTGGCCACTGTTGCAGCGATTCAATTTGCCCTGCTTAGTTGCCCAGGCTATTTCCGGTGAAGCGGGCCTCTCTGCAGCACCTAATCATAGGGGAAGCTGCTTTGTTATGTAACCGTGTCTTACTGCTGGTGCGCCTGGCATTTAAGGATCTCTGGCACGATCGCATTATCTCATTTTGTATTGCTTCGTCGCTGGTTGCGGTGATTGCACCGCTGTTGCTGCTGTTCGGTTTGCGATTTGGCATTGTCAGCCAGTTACAGGATGAGCTTGCTAATGATCCGCGCAATCTTGAAATCAGGATGTTAAGCAGCGGTAGTTACGATCCGGACTGGATTGAACACCTGCGTCAGCGCCCTGACACAGGTTTTGCGATTGGACAGACGCGCTCACTTAATACCCTGGCCGATCTGCAGGCCGATAGCACCCATTTCATTGAAAATGCCGAAGTGATTCCGACTGACGCAGGCGATCCGCTGCTAGGTAACCTCAGAGTTCAGCAGGAAAATGAGGTGGTGTTAACGCAGGAAGCCGCGCGCAAACTGGCGGTCAAAGCGGGTGATACCATCAGGCTGCGGGTCAGCCGTCAACGGGATGGACGTCAGGAGTGGGGACGCAAGAGCTTACTAGTCAGCGGCATTTTACCCGCGACTTATTTCAACCGGGCAGCGATCTTTACCCGACCTTCTCTGCTGTTGATGCTGGAACATTACCGGGATGGCTACGCAACCCCGGCGCTGGGTGTGAGCAGCGGCCAGGCAATGAGTGAGAAAGCCCCACGCTTTGCCCGGGCTCGATTATATGCCCGCAGCATCGATCACGTTGCCAGCCTTGAGCGCGATCTGCGTGCCCAGCGCATCGAAACCTCAAGCCGGCTGGCCGATATTGAAAATGTAAAAAGCATCAATCGGGTGCTGGGACTTATCTTCAACATCATTGCTGTTACCGCCCTGATTGGCTGCATTGCTTCTCTCATCGGCTCGTTTATCGCCAACGTAGATCGCAAACGCAAACATATTGCTGTGCTGCGTCTTCTGGGGTTCACCGGACCTGCTGTCGCAGGCTATGTCATGGTGCAGGGGTGCTTGCTGAGTCTGATTGCCTTTGGTGGCGGCTACAGCATTTATCTTGTCGCCAGCCAGCTCTTTAACCGCGCGCTGGCCGGTGGCCAGGCGACTAATCAGATGCTGTGCAAAATAACCCTGACCCACAGTCTGTTGGCGCTACTGATTACCGTCGTTGTGGCGCTGCTGGTGGCCAGCATTGGTGCCTGGCGCGCTATTAATATTGAACCTGCGCAAAGTCTGCGTGAAGTTTGAGCCTGGCTACCTTATTTAATCGGAGATTGTTCGTGACTTTAACGCCTTCCTCACTGCCATACTGGTTAGCTCTCGGGCTGTGTGCCAGTGTCTCTTCTACGCTGGCGGCACCCTGGGCTGATACCAACTGGAATCCTAAACCTGATGGCGAAGATATCGTTCTGCCTATGCCCTGCGAAGGCTCAATGGTATTTCGGCGGATTGAAATACCCGTGGCTGGGCCACTTGATGATCTGCCGATTACGCTAGGCCAGGATAATGGGGATTGGGGTGTGATTGAACATAGCTATCCCGCTTTTATTGCCGGCAGTTTCACGGAGAAAAAAGCGAAGGGACGCTATTACCTGATGGCAAAATATGAACTGACCAGCTTGCAGTATCAGGCTTTGACAGAAGGTACATGCCCTACTCCTTCGCGTAAACTCAGTTTGCCGGTGACAGGCATAAGCTGGTTTGATGCGGTGAGTGCTGCTGACAAATATAATCGGTGGTTACGCAACAATGCCATGGATAAATTGCCGCAGGAAGATGGTAAAGCAGGCTTTCTACGTCTGCCCACTGAGGTTGAGTGGGAGTTTGCTGCACGTGGCGGTTTGAGGGTGAATAGTGCCGAATTTCGCGATCAGCATTACCCGATGGACGATATGAAAAACTATGAATGGTTTTCAGGTGCTCAATCTTCCAATGGCAGAGTTCAGGTGATCGGCCTATTGCAACCTAATCCGCTTGGGTTGCATGACATGCTGGGTAATGTGTCAGAAATGATGTTCAACCCGTTCTATCTCAATAAGCTTAACCGATTGCATGGCCAGGCCGGTGGCTTTGTCGTACGGGGCGGCAACTTCCTTTCCGGCCCGTCAGAAATTCGCAGTGCGACGCGTAAAGAAGTGAACTATTACGATCAGTCAACGCCTTCGGTCAGCAAAACCACCGGTTTTCGTCTCGTGCTGGTGGCGCCAACCATCACCTCAACCGATAAAGTCAAACTGCTCGAAAAAAACTGGGAATCTCTTGGGGCGGAAAACCAGGCCAACGTACAGAAGGATGCAGAAGCTAAAGACACGGCCAAAGCACTGGGCAGCCTGGCCTCTGGCGTTGACGACGTGGATCTGAAGCAGAAATTAAAGAATCTGGAGAATCAGCTGCGCGCCAGTAATCAGAAGCAACAGGAAGAGCGTGACCAGTCGATGCGCGCCAGCCTGAATTTAGGTTCATTTCTGTGTACCAAGTTGCAGGATGATGGCCGCTTTCTTGAGTTCTTAAACCATAACTATGAACTGCTGTGTAAGAACAAAGACGCCAGCGACGCTAACTGTGCGATTCGTAAAGCCAAGCTGGGTGAACAGTCTGACAGATTGCAGCAGCTGACAGGATATTACGCCAGTAGTCTGGTTGATGCGGCTACCCTTTACGGTAAAGAGGGTCTGAAACATGAAGTTACTGTGTTTGATCAAATGCTGACGCTCAACAAGCGGCTATCAGGACTGAAGCCTTTCCTTGCTGTACACTGGCAGAATCAGCAAAAATATCTGGAAAATGGTAAAATTGATACCGCGGGCTGGCTTGAAAGCTGCAAACAGATCAACGTGGCCAATACGCCCAAAGCTATTGCTCAGGGGAAGTAAAAGACCTTAAAACGTCGCTGAGATCTTACTGATAGCAGAGTGGTGGCGCATACTCCTGCCTGAATTGCGGACGCAATTCAGGCACATCCTTGAAGAGAAAAATCGACAGCAGAGCTCCAGACCCACTTATCCACAGAAAATGAGGATAGCCTGTGTACGATCATGTATAAAAAACACACAAAATTTCTGGCTAGCCTTATATTCAGATCTTGCTGAAACTTTCATTGCAGGCTAGCCTTAAAACGTCATTCCATATGCAGACTTACATTAACGCTCATCTTCACGCCAGTCAGATTGCTGCGTAGTGATGACGCTGAAGTGCCCCACTACATCCCGGACAGCTATCAAATCTTCCCGGTTATGTCATTACCTGCCAGCATCGTGATGCTGCCGCCGCTAACGATTTCAGTACCCTGCTGCCGCACGGTTTCGTTAATGATCGTATCAGCTTGATGCATACAATTGTAATTTGCGTTAAATAAAAAATTCGTCAATTACAAATGAACAAATGAGGTCTGGAGCTGGGCTTCAATTTTTTAGCGTTCAAATTTTCATGTATTCGTCAAGTCCTGCCTGCCGCCAGTCATTAATGAAATTCAAACCAATGACTACAGACTGTTGTTACTTTAAGCTCAACCCTTAATGCTTAGTATCAGACATCCTTCATGCAGAAATTACTATAGGAGCTTGCAAACATGGCTTTTTTACTCGAAAACTCTGTTATGAGGTTAAAATCATTTAGCCTACCTATTACTTTTCCAAAAGCTCACGAACACAATGTTGCATCGCATGCTCGTTTTTAATAGAGATAGCGGACAGCTTTCGCGCCTGAACCGGTACAATCGGAGAATCGTCTATATTGAAAAGCCATACCTTGATTTTGCCATACTCCTGCTGATTGATAGCCAGACTAATTTCATCATAGCACCATGGGCTTTGTGCATATTGACGGCTCCAAAGAATTGCACAAATTTCGCTGCGAAGAATGGCTTGTTCAATGGATGCTGTTATCATCTGGTCTGGCTTAATCTCATCATCACCAATCAAAACCTCAATACCCTCTTTTACTAGCGCTGTACGTAGGGTTTTCGCCATTGCGAAATCCTGGCGGGCAAAACTAACGAAAACCGTTTTAGGCCGCTCTGTGAGTCGGGTCGGCTGCACTCGATCCATAATGAGCCGATTAGCGATCTCTATTGTATGTTCAACGCCATCAACGTCGCACAAAATACTGGCGTCGAATCCTGGATTAAGTCGAGACCAATCCCGGCGCTCGTAAGAGCGCTTCGCTGCTCCACCAAGGAATGCGAATGGAATGATCGGAAGACCTTTTGCCTCAGCTAAATGCAAAAGTGTGCTCGCCGTTTGTGAAAACTTTCCTCCCAGTGCAACAACTAAATCAGCTTTCTCAAGCGCCTGAATCTGGGCTAAAAACCATGATTGGAACCATGCATCGTCCTCATTTATCTCTGGACCGGGATAGTTCCAATCTTGGATAACAAGGCCAGGCCGGCCAAGCGTTTGACGTAGAAGGCTTCGCTTTTCCTCAACCGATGAATGAGTGGGACTATGGAACTGAATTACTCCACCACAATTGGTGTCTGCATAACCCATTGCTGCGTAATAGTCGATCGAATCAGGAAATGGACTACATATCAGAAGCTGTGCTTTTGCTTTGGCTAAAACACTGCCAAGAGTTAAAGACACCTTATGTAAACGAGGGAGTTCAGCATCAACATCAGCGGTTTCACCCGTGCGACCACCTATGACGAACACAGATTTCACTCGAGAATCAAGCCTAACATCTGCAGAAGTTAATGACGCGACATGTGTCGTTTCTGTATCCGAACCGAATAGCCCAGCGCGGAGAGCTTGAATAAAAAAAGAAACAGCGTTTCTAGCAGATAAATCTCGAAAAAAACTTTTAGCGATTTCTTCAATTTTTTCTTTTCTTGCGTCCGCGTAGTCAGATATGCCGCGGATAGCAATTGTTCGAGGAGTATGAGTGCGAATAATCGCTGCATCATGTACACCAGCCGACTCCATTTCTAAGGCCGCAACCTTACGATCGTGTTCACGGAGGATCCAATCAACAAATCCTTTGCTCTTGCCTACTGCCGGGCCACTAGCCAGCTTGCGATCATCACCGGCAAAAAGCTTACAAACTCCTCGTAGTTTCAGGGATTTGTTAATAAGATCAAGCTGTACATTTTGCGAAATAAGCTCAGCTCGAGCAATCTCCGTGTCTTTCTGCCACTGCTTGTAATACCCGCCGCTGGTATGTGCGAACGACTGAAACCTGTTGAGTAGTCTCAACGAGCTTTGAAATTGGTTACCTGAAGTAGTGAAGCTCCAGTTGTTACTTTCCCCATTGGTTGCAGAATTTGCCATGTACTCATTAACAGCATCCGGTATAAATACATCTCCTGGTTCCATGTCGTTTGCAAGTGATCCTGCTAAGCCCAGTACTACAATGTTAGCAGGATTTAACGTCTCAATAAGCGCTGAAGTAAGGCTAGCTGAACGGGTATTGCCCATTTTTCCAGCCGCGAATACTCCCACTTTAAAGTTTCTATTAAGAGCAGGAGATTCAATATTGCCGATGAAACCAGTTAGAGCAATGTGTTCCATCTCTTGTAATTTAAAATCGGGTCCTAGAGTCTCTAGGATGACATCAAACTCCTCGCTTAGAGCAACGTAGAGTAGTATATCGATACCATTATCCATATTTTATACCTTTCATAATATTATTGTAAGTAGTTTAACACTCTGTTCTCTACAAACGTATAAGTTAACAAAATGCACCCGTCAATTATCAATCTATAGAATAAGATTTTTTTCGGATCAAGCCATGATCGACTGAAGTTGTTGAAGGTGATATTCGATATTGGCTACTTGTTAACTAAATAAGGTATAAAAGACATGACCAAGCTGATGTTTCCTATAAGAAAAAAAGATATACGAAAGCAACGACCAAAACTCCATGGAGTTGTTAATCCTGAATTCAAATTGCTATCCAGATCATCACTTTGAAATATTTTAGGGTGCTCACTTGAAAACTTCCCTTCAAAGAAAATCAGTGCTTTTTCAGAACGCTTTATTAATGTAGAAACCCTCTGGTCTAGTTTAAAAAATATAAAAGAGACTAGCGCCATAAATATTGCAATGGAAGATGTTAGGAAATTGTATTTAATCCCTTGCTGAAGTCCAACTCCTATACCTGCCGAGGCCAGTCCTACAATTGCTAAGTAAAAGTTGAAAACTATCATTCTTTGTTGCGTATGAATTTCAAAGTACTTCCAGTAATGCTCGAAAGAATTGTCAGACATTTGAATCCCCTTTATCTAATTGGAAAGTAATCATTACTTATTAATAAATCAAAAAAAGATGCGCTCGTATATGCTGCGTATTCTTGCCAACAATCTAATTTTTCAGAATCTGCGAAATCAGAAACAGATTTTACAACTAGCCCTATAGGTGATGGATTTCTTGAATGATCAGATGCTGTCATCACAGCATAAGCTTCCATATCTACACCCAAGACATCACGATTCTGCTTAATGATATCAACCATAGCATTGTCTGCTGCAATCACTTGAGCTCCGGAAGCTAATGGGCCCACATGAACGTTAAGCCTTCCTTGAGGAAAATTTCCTGCCCAACCTTGAACTATTTGTGTTGCAAAGCTTGGAAGAGCTCCAATTTCCATCGCTAGTTGAGATATACGGTGTTCTATTGATGCTTGATGGGGTGAGGCTTGAAAGACTTTCGACCCGTCTTGTTCTTGTGCTAATTTTCCGCTCCCCCAATCCCAGAGAGGGTCTCCAACTATAATATCGCCTATATTAACTTTATCCTTCACCCCAGCACAAATCCCTAACATTACTATGACTTTCGGTTTAAATCTTTCAATCATTTTCATTGCTAGTGATGCAGAGGCAGGCATTCCTTTTCTTCTTGCTGAAGCAGCAACTAAGTTGAAAGTACGAGAAGACAATTTTTTTGTGCCAAATGAGTAGCCGGTTGGGTCATCACTAAATCTTTTACTCTTCCAATCATAGGGTAACTTCAATACTGCATCTAATTCTGGAGGGCCCAATGCTGTAATGATGGCAATATCTACTTCAGGATTAATATTTTTAAATTTTTTAGACTTATGGGAGGCCAGCTTGAATCGGCCTTCCATAAATATTTTCCATTCCACAGATGAAGTTGAAAACTTACAAATACTGACGCCTCTCATACTGGCTTCTTGATAGTATTCTTCTAAAGAATCCTCTTTTTCTGTAATAAAAAATATATCAGAAGGTATTTTGGAGAACGAGTCAAGCATTATCATGTCAAACAACTCCATGCCACCTAGCCTGTTAGGCTGAGAACCAATATTTACCGGAAGGTTGATATCGAGTAACATCAAATCATATTGGTTATCTCTTATTTTTAATCGGGCATCGCGAGAAGTAGTCGAATGTTCAATTTCAACATTTGGATCTAGCTGTTGTAAAAAAACAGATATTGATTGTGTTTTTGAGTATTCATCATCTACTATGAGGACCCTAATCATCGTTGCCAGTCTCTTCCATGATTTGACTTTTCAAAGAACTACGCCATCCACTTTCCGATAAGCTATAATAAGTTAAACCACGAAATATTGGACTATATTGCTCTGTTAATTTCATTTCGAGTTGTTTTAAGGAAAGTCTATTAGGTTCATCACCATGCTTATCGAACATAGTCACTACAATAGTAGGTATGTTGATTTTCCTTAGTTTCATTTGAGCCAATAGGTCAGAACCTGCATAGCCTTCTGGTTTACCCCCACCAGGTTCAGACATAGAAGCATCGTAATTTGGCATGCTCATATCTAGTAGCATTAATGAGTAAACTGATTTACCAGTTATTACAGCTTTTAAACCACTACTAAAAGAACGTGCTGTATCAACTGAAGCATCCTTGAACTCTGTATTAAGAAATTCGATCAATGTAGTTAGTTTATCTTCGTCATCTTCGACAATCAAAAATTTACGCATCTGACGACTCCACTATGAATTTTATTGAAACTTTAAACCTCGTAACACCCTCAAACCCAAAGATTAACTCAGGGGAATTATATTGTGGGGAATTTATTGTTGACCAGATTTTATGAAAACCACTCCCCTTTTCTTTTTGCACTTTAACCCTAGTGTCCATTTTCTTAATTTCGCTTTCAATAACGGTTATTTTATCTATAGTTTCTTTAGTGCACTTAGATTCTTCAATATTATTTATTAGTTCAATTTCAAAGGTGTTGTTTATGTAAGATAAAGATGCATCCAATTCTAAATCATTAATAGGAAGCCCTGCATGTTCAATTGCATTTTCAAGTGATGCGCAATATACATCAACCATCCCATCTAAAGTTCGTCCCGGCATTGTATTGTCGAAGCTAATTTTTGAAATCTTAAGTCCAGACCAATTATCCGCACCAGAAATAGAACTGGAAACCATGTTTTTAGCAATTAATAATGGGAAATCCAAAGCGTAATCAGGTCTATCATAAACCTCACTTCTTTTAAACCATGTTGCAACATTTGATATTTGATGCTGAATGCTGGTTCTAGCCCTTGCAATATGATTATGAAGCTCTCCCATTTTATGATGATAACCTAGCAACCCTAATGATTCTGTTAATTTATCAAAAACATTCAAAATCTCAAATTTGATATCACCTAAGATAACTTGTTTAACTATCAATAAATTTCTATCGGTTTTTTCCCATAATAAATCTATGCATGAATCAATAAAGTCGTCAATATTGTTGTGCCTTTTCATTTTACTCTGTGAATAAAGCCTTTCAAAAGAGGTCGCTCTGTATTCGAATAATCCATGCGCATTACCTTGAATATTAATCCCATCCTCTCTTATTGAAACTTGAATAAGCTGATCCCTGACGTATGAAATTATATTGTCGATTCTTTTTCCAAAAGTAGCCAAAAGCATTAGAACGTTATTTTTTTCTATTTCATTTAACTCAGAAAGCCTGTCAATCCAATATAAATTTGGTGAATATTCATCAGAACCCTCTGTTTTTTCCGTTACTAAATATTCATCACTAATTGGTTTACGGATTGCATTACTAAACTTTCCATGTCTTACCCTAGTGCTTAGATAGGTATTTAAGCCATGTTCCCCCATCAAAAATTCGTTTGTAATCTCTGAAAACATAGCGCTGAACTGAGTGTCTTCTTTTGCTGTAGCATTAAAATGTGACATTAACAGTGTTATTGAGGAATTATGAGTGTCCATTCTACCTAAGGCATCGCCTAAAACTTCAATAAACTCCGACTCACTATTCCCCTCTGTAGGTAATGTGTTCTTATATTTAGAGTATACATCAACCAATCTTGATTTGAGTCTTTTCTTAATTGCTGTGACGTCTACATATACTCGGCTTTGATCCACTAGTTTGGTTGCTTTCGCAAGCTCGGATTTTTTTACTAAATCTCTAATTTCAAGCTGGTATTCGCTAGAGTTTTTAGGATCTATTTCAACCAATGCTTTACAAACTTGAATCCTTGCTTCTTCTATTTCTCTTGTCCCATTATAAATTATTGTTTGACCCATTATTTCCGGTCGCCATACTACCTTAAAATAAATTTTTATGTACTCTATGTTTAAGTCTTTCTTCAAAAGAAGATCATTTGGTGTAGCTATATTATTGCTTAAGTTGAATGTTTCAAACGCATATCTCAAATGAGATAGTTTATCATTGTTATTATAGTTTGTATAAAGCGCAAAGATTATAGGCAAGCAAATTGTGTCTGGCCATACGTCAGGATCATCTAGGAGATTTATAATTTCTTCAAATGGAAGTGCTGTGGGTGTTGAGGAATATTTCAAATAAGTTTCGGTTAAGTGTTCAAGTGCAGATAAAATATCACCTGACTGCATATAACACATTACAATAGCAACATGACATTTTAGTGACTCAGCATAGCCTGTAAAATTTAAAGCCTCATTAAAATATGCTAATGAACTTGTATAATTTTTATTCTTTAAATGAAAGTCCCCCATGTATCTCAAATATCTTTCATGACTTATTTCATCAATTAGATCCATTGAGCAATCTTCACCATTAATAGTAATTTCAAAAATTTTCTTAGTTATTGGATATCTGTTTTTAAAAATACTGTTTAGCAACTCTGCTACTTTATCTTTCTTGGTCAACAACAAAAGTGAAAATGGACTAATTGTTGATGTTCTGGAGTAGAGTTCTCTTCTAAAGTTATTTGGGTTGATAAAATTCCCTACAGATAATTCTGATAATACATGCAATCTTAAGACCGTCGACCATGTATGATTTTTAAATCTATCATCTAATGAATATAAATCTAATGCAGCTGCGTAAGAGTTTGAATCTAATTTCAAAACTTTTCTAAAACTGTTGGAAATGTCTTTAAGAATTCCACTTAGATTAATTTCTAAACTAGTGTGGCTTTCTGCTTTTAGTGACAATATAAGGAGGTTGATATCAGTTTTGTTATTTGAATTTTTGAAATATTCTTCAGCAAGTTCTACAGTTTTATCATACTGACCTTTAGTATAGCATTCTATTAAAGCCTCTCGATCTATATTTTCATCCACTTCAATTTCAATTTCATAGCTTAATAATATCGGAGTTAGCCTTGGATCTTTGGTAGCTTTATATAAGAAATTAAGTGGTCTTCTCAGCAAAGATTTAAGCTTATTTAATGTTTCTTCATTACCAACTGACCAACGAAAAATGGAAACTAATGACTCATAAAGATCAATTATGCTAGATTTATACTCAATGAACAAAATAGCTTGTATTTGCTCTATACTAAGATTATTAATATCAAAAACCTTAGCTTTAATATATTCATGAACTATTTTCAAATCTTGGTGCTTTAGTATGCGTGATAACTCACCTTGCAAGTGTCCCGGTATTGATGTCCCCTCAACTCTTTTACCAATAAAGTGAATGAGACATTCTGTCAGAAAGCTTAATTTTTCACTATTTCTGAGATTCGAAATTAAATGTTGCTTACTATCAGTTCCATCCCAATGTTGAGAAAGTGAAAGTTTATTTTCTATAAGCCAAACTGATTGACCAAATTTTTCTTCAACTAAGTCTAGGGATTCTTGATACTTTTCTCGGTTATCATCTAGGATTGAGGTTTCAATGTCTTTACTTAAATTAATGAACTCCCTTAATTCGGTGTTAAATAGCAAGCATAAAGAAATCGCCCATACAATTTCATTTGCTAGTGTTCCCATTTTTAGAATGTGAGTTATATCATACAAGTCATCTAAACTTTTCGGGAAGAAATTCTTGTTAATTTTTGATGCATCCTTTTTAGTTATGCAATCATGAAAGTAATCAAGAAGTATATTTGGTGGGGTTTCAGTTTTTATTGAATCTAACGTTTGAAGATTACTGTTACTTATTATTAATTTCGATCTTGTTTTTTTTACTAATGATTGATATTTCTTGTTCTTTAAATTATTTTTTTTCATGATTTTTTATTTCATTGGATTTAATGAACCTAATAAATATTACATCATGGTATATAAAATATCATAATGCTACCGCCCTCAGGATAACCTGAAGAGTGTTACGCTTTTGAAATCGAGAATGATAATTATGCTATCATAAACTTAGGAGTTTTCAGATAGAAAATCTATGTCGAGCAGGTGATTATATTAGGTTATCAAAAAACCTTACCATTTCATATGAAGCTTCGGAACAGGTGCTTAGAGTATCTTCTTAATGTTTTAACATTGTCAAACGTTTAAACTTATAAATTCATATAATTGGCGTTATATGAAGTTATTAATCAGCAAAATCTTGGCCATTTGCTCATAAAGCAGGCAGCGCTACGCAAATTCTGCAAGGGTGATACCCAGATACGCTTACAGATTTCACGTAGCGACGCCTCACAATCTGAG
The DNA here is from genome assembly GCF_008631385.1 of Pantoea sp. M_9. Lineage (NCBI taxonomy): Bacteria > Pseudomonadati > Pseudomonadota > Gammaproteobacteria > Enterobacterales > Erwiniaceae > Pantoea > Pantoea sp. M_9. The sequence continues at coordinate 395,509 of NZ_VWUF01000002.1, forward strand.
AGAAAAAACGGTCGATCATTATACGTAATTGATAGTGTCGGCAGATTCCCGGACAGGAAACGTTACTGTCGATTTGCAGAAACAAACGTTCAGGCATCTTGTAGCTAAGTAACCTTCCCTGAATACTGCAGTTTTACTGTGACAGTGTCACGAAAGTCAGCCGGGGATGTTACGCTGGGCGCACAAGCAGGATGGCACTTACGAAGAAGTGCATGGTAGCATGCACTCAGGGAAGAAACTCCCAGAGTGCATGAGTAAGGTGTTATTTTGGTGCCTGCCCTAACGGGTCTTCAGGATCCAGAAGTTCGATACTGCGAGGTGTACCGTTAACCAGTATTTTAAGGAAATGCCGGCGCTTCCACTTACCTGGTTCATACTGATGCTCTTTGAAAAAGTACGGACCGCGGACAAGCAGGTCTTTGTTGTCGTTGTAGCCAAAACCTACCTGCTTATTACCTGTCCAGTGTTGCTCAAACGCCACAATCGGTGCAGCGTCAAGGCGTGCACTCTCCTCAGCATCACAGACTGTATAGCTCTTACGGAAAATAAAGCACTGTCCGGACGTGTAGCGGTCGCGACCATTGGTTTCCACTAATGCGATGGAATAACCGGTGTAATCAGGGATTTTCACATACAGTTTAGTATGACCGCCTGAACCCTCAACATGCACCTTCAGAACAGGGCTGGAGCCCTCACTGTACCAGCTGGCAATCGTATCTGCTTTATCGCGCGCCTGCAGATAGATATGTGCCACCCCTTCTGGCGTTCTGCCAGTGTAATCGGTTTGTGTCTCACTCTGTGAGAGATACTGCGCTGTACCGAGCACGCGAACGTGTATCTGTGAGGCGGCATCAGAAAAATTGAACTCGCCGATATAAAACCATTTGGGCTTATCGGTGCGATTATCCATGTGATGTTGAGACGTCATGAAGTCGTAATTAAGCGACCCCTGAATCACTGCGCCTAGGTCAGAAATCTCCATGACGCCCCGATCGCCTTCAGCCAGCAGAGACCAGGGCTCAATGCCTTCCTTGCTGAAATCAAAGCCGGCACTATCACGATGTACGCTTTTCTGGATGATCATCGTACGGCAATAGCCCATTTTCATGGGATGAGTAGTCGATTCAATCACCAGCCCTTCGATGGTCCACTGCCCGTTGGTCAGGTCGCCAGCAAACTCAGAGTGCTCAATCCAGCCGTTGCGGATAAAGGACTGTGTACAGCGTGGTAAATCCAGCACCGGCTTTTTGGTGCCGCGCTGCAGGTTGAAGTTAGAGAGTTCAATCGCCGTGCTGTGGTCCCAGGCACCCCGCTCCCGATCTGACCAGCGCGCATAGACAATACTGTCCTGACATCCGCGTGAGTAGAACTGATCGATTTTGCAGTCCAGCGTGTCGATTAAATCCAGTGCTCGTCCACCCAGATAGCGAAACTCCATACTGGAGACACGAAGGAACTGGCCACCGATAATGGTGTTGGCATAAAAGCCAACCTTGTTAAATGCAGTACCGCCATCTTCGCCAGTTTCTGAACTTTTCCCTTTTACAACAAAGCCGGAAATCTCAGCTTAGCGGGCATTTACTTTGAAAAAGTGCAGGCCACGTGGCTTGGTATCCCAGTTAAAGAGCAGTGTGGTTGTCGGAAAGTAACCGAAGTTAACTGTGGCGCCGCTGACTTTGAATCGGTTGATTTCTTTATCAGAGATGTCGAATGTCGACATGCTGAACGTACCTGCAATGAATTTTATACCCGCTGATGGCAGCACGCGCTGCGACCAGGCAAACATGCGCTTCACGGCCTCAATACAGTCAGTTTCACCATCAGCAACAGCGCCAAAATCCACTACGGTTACGCTGTTATAATCCAGTACAACCCGTTTCCATCGTTTACCTTTTTCAGTGACAAATGTCATTCCGCCATCATCAACAGAACGGGTGTCTGTGGGATCATAAATGAACACGCCGCCACCCATCCGGGTATTCGCAGTGTATTCAAGCACAGAAGCGATAGCTCCGGGCGTTGGTGGTTCAGCTTGTCGAAGGGCAGCAATGTTAGGAAGCTGCATAATGGTGCCAGGTGAAGATGCAGCTGCCGCTAATACTCCAGAGGGATCGGTCATGGTGGCATTCTCCAATTGATAAAGAAATCAGAAGAAGAGATGAGTATAAGTTGCTGAATAAATTATGTTTATACCAGGCCAGCAATATTCCATTCGATTGGCACCACAGTTTCAGTATGGCTATCGCAACCGGCTGAAAAATCAGCAAAGCGAACCGGCCAGGTAAATACTTTACAGATTAACCTGACCAGACATTTGTATATAGATGGATCTTACTTAGCTTTTTTTCAGGAAAAACTTTCTGAATGAACCGAATTAAAAAAAGCATAAAGGTAAAGAATTTGAAGGTTTTAAATCAGTGAAGAGACGATGCTGTCATGATTGTTTTAAAAAGCAGGTGTTCAGTTTTATTCCCAAATGGTACGTCTCGCCTGGCACCCTGTCAGGTTGCTGTAAGTCATTTTGCTCATGAGCATCAGGTTGTGTTACCGGCCACGTTGTTGTAATGGCCGGGCATCAAAATCGAGGTTCTGTAAAATTACCGGTAAGTTACCGTCAACGTACCTGTCTGATGTTGAGAATCCAGCCACGATAGAGTCATGGTGGAAACAAGTGGGTTAGTTTTCTCAACAACATTACTTCTGCCAGCATGACTCAAAGGATAAACAGAAGATGCCGTACCACACTTTAGCGTTACACTGTCACTTAAAGAGCTGGCAGAGCAGCTTTCCTGAATAATCGCACCACTAAATTTGATGCTTCCTCCGGAAGTGTTAGCAGCAAAACTGGCTGTTGCAGGGGCTATACAGACCAGTAAAACAAAGGGCAGCAGGCAAGATCGCATGTAAAACTCCTTATGAGGGTTACATGTTTTATCGGCCTGCTGTTACACAACTTTAATGGTATTAACCACCATGCTTTGATCCCGCACGTGCCCTTTTCACCTTTCGATCATCTGATTGTCACACGTAGATCCAATCAATGACATACATCTCATAGCAGTCAGCATGCTTTATGATAACCACTTTACGTGTTGCGTCTGAACCCTCTTGAATGACTGATCTGGGAAATTGAACTGTTGCCTGGGTAACCTTTTTAACAGGTAGTTCGTTGTCACAGAATGAAGCTCGTGCTGCCAGCAACGGCTTTTAAATAGCAAAATAGATTGTTGTAACTATATTAATCGAGCGTCTTGTAGTTGTGACGCCCATCATTTTTCATATGACCTGTCACGAATGATTTCGCGATCAATACAAGGCAAGTGCTCACCTGAATGGTTACGATGCGCGATTTTTTCTATTGCAGCCTGATCACGTTTGTTATCACGTATGGCGAACGACATTTTAGAACCCACAGTAACCATAGCCTGCCTGGCTTTATGCTCTTCTGCCTGTCTCTTTAGCTCTGCCTGGTGGTGCAGTTTCTCTGAAAAAATAAGGTGCTCAGGTTTGGTTTTCTCTGCGCGCGGTACCGGTTGCGGCTCGCCTCCCAATATTCGCTTTATGTTCCAGGGTTGCCCTGTGCCACTGAGCCGGAGGAGCACGCCGGTCATCGGGTTTTCGCGGGCAACCTTCTCTGCCTCCGCCCACGAATCTGCTATCACAGCGCACCCATCCCGGCTGCGCTGAAAGCCGGCAAAACTTCCACTCTCGTTGCCTGCGCGGCGCAGGGTGCCGCCCGCTGAATACTGGCCTGCTGTTTGCCGGATGTCGCTGATTACCGCACCAGCAGCTTTACCGTTTACATCGAACAGCGGCAGAGCCACCTGAGGCACTGGATAACGGGCAAAGCCGCCAATAATACGCCCCATGAACTCCCCTTTTATCCCGGCATCACTTAGTATCCGCCGGCCCAGGCCGTTATCTGCAGCGGGCGTTGCCCGCTTATACAGGGTCACACCTGTCTGAATATGCCTGTCGGCATCGGCTTCCAGCACATCGTGTGCGCTCAGCCGGTCGGCAGCGCGCGCCATGCGCTGTGACCATGCTTCGCGATCGTCGGTATAGACCTGCGCATGCTCTTTGGCGCGAGAAAGTTGTACGTAACTGTTCTCCTGTGAAGCAAGACTGCCGCGGCGCCCCGTCACACCCTGCAGTGAGATACTGAAGCGCTCACTGGCGCCCTGACTGCCGTGCGTAGTGACTGCATAGGCAAGATCGATACGCCTGTCATACAGATCATGTACTGGATCCAGAACCCGGGTCGCGTCACCTGAACACAGATGCAAGCGGCTTTGTGCATCAACCCGCTCCAGTGTCCAGGTGCTGTTAGCCACATACCCTCGCTCCGTGTCTGTGGCAGCAAAGCGCAGCCGGTCGCCCTGGCTGACTACAATCGTTTTGTTTTCCCAGATGGAGATATCCTTTGCGCTGTTCTCTCTCACAGACAGCAGCCGCACCTCTCCATTTACTCCTTCCAGCGTAACGATACCCTGAGAGAGGTGTGTATCCCGGATAAGCCAGAACGCATCATCCATAAACGCCTGCCGGCCAGTATACTGTGTCCAGGTTTCCGGGATGCGCAGGGCAGTCTGCTGGGTATTAACACGCGATAATGCACTGATGTGGTACTCCTCCAGCCCCGTATCACCTGCCGCGTGGCGCAGATCATGAATTTTGGCGTTGACCACATCCCGGTCTTGATTCGTCTGCGTGATCACGAGCGTGTGGTGCTGCGCCTCAGGCGTACGCCCCGCATAGTCCAGGGCCATAGCATCAGTGACATCCAGGGGTACCTTTCGCTGTGTCAGCGACGCTGCAGTTTCAGAAGGTCCCTTTGCAGGGAACTCAACTACCGAGGCCGCAGGCACCCATGCATCCGGGCGACGCGGCACCTGATCCGGCGTTATCTGCTCTGCCTGATCAAGCGCACGCCGGTACGCGCCTTCAATCATGCTGTAAATAACCGGCTTAAGCGCTGACGTCTGACGAACGATGTCTTTCATCACCGCAATGTCCACCGCGCTGCGACGCTGCTGCATCGTAAAAGGAATGCCGGGCTCGGGCGATTTGAGCTGAGCACTGTCGCCGCTCATCACCGCCCGACCGCCGCCGGCAGCAATAATGCGATAGAGCTCCGCCATATCCCGATTACCTGTCATGGAACTTTCATCCACCAGAAAAAGGCGGCCTGCGTACCGGTTCCCGTCCCCGCCCTGGCCCCGCTGACGTTCATCTGCCAGAAAGGACGCCAGCGTTTGCGCCTTTACGCCTGCGGCCTGCATCTCATGCACGGCACGGTGGGTAGGGCCAAGTCCAATGACCTCTGGCCGGGTTGCCTCAGGCAATGTATTCAGCGCATTGAGCACGGCCCGCATCTGCGTGGTTTTGCCCACACCAGCATAGCCCTGTATAGCGATAAAGCGGTCCGGGCTTTGGAGAATAAGCGCCGACGCTGCCCGCTGTCCTAGGGTTAGCCCCGCCATTACCTTTTCGGGTACCCTGTCCATCAGTGGCCTTACCGCTCCTTTTCCCTCAGCAATATGACGAACGATACTGCGCTCCATCTCATAACTGCTTCGCCGGACCATCATGCTGATCCCGGCACCAGGTGCCACGTCGAGGTATAGAAGTTCACCTGTCCTTACCTGCCGCTGTATTTCCTGCCGTAAAGCATCAGGTGAAACACCGTCAGCAGCGCTCCAGGCGGCTTCCAGCAGCTGAATCGATGAAAATGTGATGCCGGACCGGTGTGCGCTTTCCGCCACTGCAGCCCCCTGTCTGACTGCTGACTGTACCGGTGTGTTCAGTGTCTTTTGCCTGGCTTTGATGGCGAGCTGAGGATCGGCAACGCCGGCGTGCTGACCGACCTCAGCCAGCGGTGTGCAGGGCTGAAGAGACTCCCGCAGCAGGCTTCGCGCCCGTGCCTCTTCGAGCGCGGTGTAGAGCGAAACCGATTTACCGCTGCGCGTTAGCTGGTTCATGCCTTCACAAGAAAGACTGGCACGCGAAGCCATCGCCAGTACATGCGCTGTCGCGCTGACGCTGCTGCCCGGCGCATGCACATAATCGTGACCGAGTTTCAGCGCCTGTGAGGCATCAAGCGTGATTGTCTTCTCACCCGCACGTACTGTCAGCGTCTCTTTAGTTACGGCCACTACCTGTACCTGATCGCCTCCGGTAAGCTGTCCACGCGCCTCCCGGGCTGTCACCTTGAGCCTGTCTCCTGGTGCAACCGACAGGAATTCTTTTCTGTAAAGGTTCCAGCTGGCGTCAATCTCTCTGATTTTCAGGGTTTGTCGTGCACCCTCTGCATGGTCGAGTGTCAGGGTATGAGTCTGTTCACCTACGCGCCTAACAACCCATCGCGTCATGCGCTTTGCCTCTGCGCCCCACTGCTCCATAACCATGCCCTCACGGTAGTTATCACGCAGGCAACGCGTTTTAGCGGTAAGCCATACTGGCGTGAGCGCCTCAAGCGTATGTGCTTCGCCAAGCAGGCCACGATCGGTCATCGCGCCGCGAATGGCTGCGGTCAGCGCCTTTTGCTCGCGAGGACCACTGATCTGCGCAGTGATTTCTTCGCCTGCCTCAGTACGTCTGACATATTCTTCTGCCAGGCGAGCGAAGCGTGCTCGTTTATCGGGTTCACAGATAAGGCTTATCTGCGCCTGCGAGCCATCTTTCATCCGGTAACGTGACATGCCCGCGTCTTTGAGTATGTCCAGAGCACAGCCAGTACCCTGACGCCGGCCGGTATTCATAAAAATCACCTGCATGGACTGACGTTGTGCGGTATTAAGAAGCGTCAGGGTCTGGCTTAAAGACAAACTTTCTGCCTGCTCAACAATCACCGTGGATTGCTCCGGCATCGCGTTCTGCTGTGTCAGCAAGTCTCTCCCGGACAATACAGCGACCTCACCCATCCCCTTTTCGCTGAGCCATTTCTCGCTGCGTCGGTCGGCAGCCAGAACTGTGACGGGTCGTCCCATATCCTGTGCCATGGCTGCGACCTCCCTTAATCGTGACAACGTCACATCAGCCCCTCCTCTACATTCGACAATGGCAAGTCGCGGCCGGTCCTGACGCATAACAGTGACCGCATCACTCCATGGCTGGGTGTAGCGTATTGCCTCTTTCTCTCTAATGGCGGCAGGGCCTTCCTGCCCTATGTCCTGCACAAGACTTCTTGCGCTGAGTTCATTGAGCAAATGGATACCTGAGGTGAACACGCCTTTTTCCTTATCCAGCGGTATCAGCTGATCCTGTTTGATTGCCTCCTCAATACCTGTTCGCACTGCATCAAATATGCCTGGTGCAGCCTCAAGCTGAGTTGCTGATTTGGCAAGCAGATCGGAGTAAGTAAAACGAACCGCGTTATCGCTCAGAACAGAGATAGCCCTGTTCACTGCTTCACGTGCTGCCGCGCAAAATGCAGGGGCTGGAATAGCGGGTTTGTCTTTCTCTTCCTGCGCGCGCATGTCGGCTGCCTGACGATACGCGCGTGGACTGAAGCCTGCCTCTTTGAGCCGCAGGGTCCAGTCAGCCAGCAACGTAAGCGGATCAACAGCCGCTTTCGCACGTCGGGTGTCCAGGGCGGCGACCGCGCGCGACTTTGGCGATGCCTCCGGTCCGACTGCTTTCTCAATAGCCTGCCGGCGCTGTGCAAAAGGGTCCACGGGCACATCCGTCATTTCCCAGAGTCCATTGCGGCCGGCATGACGCGTGGTATAGCCCAGCGCTTCAACCTCCTGCCTGAGCGTTCTGAGATAGATATTGCCTAGCGCAAGCTGATTTGCCAGCACGGCCTCGGAGAAACCGCTGCGGGTGTGCCTGTCAGAGGCAAGCGCGCGCCATCCCTGCTCTGTACGAGTGGCATTGGCTATCACCGCATGTGAGTGCAGCTGCGGATCAAGATCGCGGGAGGTATCATGGGTGAACACGGCTGCCATAAAGTTGCCGGTACGTTTGATGCTGGTCATGCCATTATGTGTAACGCGCGCGCAGGCCAGCGTTTCCGCTTCGCGCAAGGCTGCTGACACAGCCGTATCGTGAGCAGTAAGAAGCCGGCGATCGCCCGCCACCAGAGCCATCACTGACACACTTTTAGGTGCAGAGAATGTCAGGTCGTAGCCGGGCCGGTGCGTTTCACGCCCTCCTGAGACACGCGAGAGTGAGCTGCCATCCGGAAGCTGGCCATGCAAAATACGTGTGAGTTGCGCATTATCCACCGGACCTGTGAGGCATAGTGCCTGTGCACCTTTTCCTTCCCAGCGCGTTTTGAGGCTGCCCAGCACGTAATAATTGTCTTTGCCACTGTAATAGTCTGCGCCGGTGGTCGCGGATTTCACCAAGCTGAAGCTCATCACAGTGAATACTCTCCCATGTCGTCGCGCTCACTGCGTGCATGATTGATATTCATCTCTTCTCGCCGCACGGCACTGCGCGTCTCCTGTATCTGACAGTGCTCTTTAAAAGCCTGCATGTCCGTAATCTCACCGTCAGTGCCTACGCCCGGTATCGGTTTTGCAACCTCTTGCTGGCATTCACTGTAATCAGCTATGTCTGATGACAACAGCGGCTCTCCTCCTGTTTGCTGCGCGTTTGTTTCTGTAGTGAACAAGCCAGCCCATGAAGAGGCCTCACGCTCACGACGCAGCAGCTCCCTCTCAATGACCTCGTCCAGACTCTCGCGCACCTCACGCGGAATGAATTCTGCGGCGACCACCGGGCGGGAGACGTGCGGCAGCGACATGCGCACCACCGGATAATCGCCGGGAAGCGTCACAAAACAGCTCAGGTCAGGCAGCTTCTGCACCTCGGTGTAGCTCACCACGCTCACGCGGCGTTCATCCTTGCCGAAGCTCACGCCGTCGCGCACCTCATCGTTACCAAAGCTGGTCTGCTCGCTGAACGCTTTTTTCACCGTCTCACCGAGCTCCTCCTCCACGAACTTCGCCACCGCCGCGCTGGGCGAGCGGAAAAAGAATTTCGTGTTAAGCAGGTCAAACATGCCTTCGGCCGCTTTGGGTCCGTAAATTTCCTCAAGTTGCGGATAGCTTTGAAAGCCCAGCCCAAAGCAGCCGCCAAACTTGCGGGCTTCCGCCATGATCTCCGGCAGGCCAGGCAGCTTGTGCAGAGACTTGAGTTCGTCGTACCAGAACCACACCCGGCGATCGCGATTCTCGCCCATGGCAAGCAGACTGTTGGCGGCGATGGCCAGCCACATCGAGATAACCGGCTTGAGCGATTCATGATGCCGCTGGTCGGAGGTAATAAAGAGCCAGCCGTTTTTGCCGCCGTCTTTTACACCCTGCATCCATTCGCGGATGGTGAACGGCGGACGGCCGCTCTGTTCAATGCCCTGCAGATAGCGGATGGCTTTAACATAGTTGGTCAGCACACTACGAATCGAGATGGCAGTTTTTTCGATCTTTCCCTCCACCAGCACCGAAGCAGGTGTGCCAGCGAGTACCTTGCGCAGCTGGTCCAGGTTAATCGAGAGCAGGGTGCGCAGCAGGCGGTTGTAGCTCCGGTCGGGCGCGTCGCGCAGCTTTTCCGTGCCCTCAGCAAAGATGGTGCGGGCCGAGCCCTGCCAGAACGGGTCTTCCGAGGCCCCCATAGGGATGAGCGTGCTCGCCACCGTCTCCAGGTCCGACAGGCGCGGACACTCTGCCCACAGGTCCCAGTTGGCGCAGCGCGCGTCGTAGGGGTTCAGCACGTGGTCAATGGCGGGGTCGTAAAATTCGCGGATAAAGGTGCAGCCCTTGTCGTAGATAATCACGAGGTCCCCGCGATCGCGGCACTGCTCCAGAAAGCGGCGGATAAGCTGGGACTTACCGGTGCCCACCGAGCCGTGCATGGCGAAGTTCTGGATTTCACTGTTCTTCACGATGGGCAGGTCGCCCACAGTGATGACGGACGCCGTGCCACGCCGGCGCATCAGCCGGGCCACCTCTTTGGGGTTTTCGCAGAGTACGCGCCCGCCGGTGATTTCGTCCTGGCTCTGCAGCCGCCCCTGCCTGCCGAGATACCAGTAAAAGGCGCCGGCCAGCAGAAACACGCACACGAGTGCGATGACGAAGCACACCACAAGCTCCTGCGCGAGCAGCCGCCCGCAGTAGGTGGTATAGGGGTCAGACAGCACCTGCGCGGCCGGAAAGCGCAGCGTCTCTCCGTAGTAGCGCACGCTGTAAACGGTCTGTCTGACCATGTGCTTTGAGAGCGGATGAAACGAATAGACCCACCAGTAGAGCAGACCGTTCTGAATGTTCTGCAGGCCCACGCGCAGCCAGAGCGTGCCGCCGGTAATAAGGGCGAGCAGGATAAACAGGTAATAGGTCAGAATGCTGTTGATCTGCAGGAACATACGCCAGCGCATAAACGTGACCTGACCGCCCTGCGTGACGTCACGGGCTTTTAAACTCATGTCTTTTTCCTCGGGCTGTAAAAAGCCGCACGCAGCACGCGCGGCATTAAATCCGGTTAAAGTTTATTTTCCTTCCAGAGGTCATAGAGCTTGTTCAGGGCGGAGAGCTCAAAGCGGGCCATATCTATATTGAACATTGTTACAGCCAAAAAAAGAGTACCCAGCAATCCCATTGCAGATACATATGGTCTTATCTCAGGCGTCATCAAGACATATAAACCAATGCATATGTAGCCGCACATCCACAAGGCCGCATAAACCCTGACTTTGAAGACTACAAGTTTTATTATTACTGATTGATTTCTTATAGCTTTTGGAAGCGAAAGGTAGCGAGACCTGAAATTGAGACTTGCCAGTGATACGAGCAATGTTATGAAAGCAGTGAAATATATTGAGAAAAAGTCACTGATGCCCACTTGCCCAGAATCGGTACTAACTTCTATCGAAAATAAAACCTGCAAGACAGGAGGGACTACCAAAAAACACAGAACAGGAGAAATAACCTGCCACATGCCGGGAATAACGAAGTCGTGTTCCCGGAGTATTTCCCTGATTTTGTTAATGTCTTCATCGATCATTCTTTTGGTGAACATGCTTTTTCCTCAATAAAAGACTTCTGCCCGGTCATTACTTGACCTTCTGCCCGGTCTCTTCTTTTTTCTGCCGAAAGCTTCCGTCAGCCATATTAAACGCCGCCTCCAGACCGGAACGGTCCTCCTTAATGAGGCTTCGTCTGCTGCCGATTGTCTGACCGGTATCTGTTATCTGCTGCCGGCTTTCTTCTATCAGCGCCTCTGCACGCGCAGCCGTATCCGACCTGACGCCTGTACCCTCCCTGCGCGCCGCGATATCGGCTCCGCCCTTCTCATACAGGCTTTCACGCGGGTCCGCCTCGCCCTGCACGTCCGGCATTCCCTGCCGCAGGCTTTCGCGGTGGCTTGCGAAGTCGCCCTCCACGCGCGCCCGCAGCCGCTCCTCCATGAACTGCCCGGCCAGCGCCTCGCGCTCCTCCCGCGCCCCGACGTCCGCCGTGCTGGTCAGAACCCGGTCCGCGCGGTCCGGCGCGTGCTGCTGCACCCACGCCACGAACTCCTGCGTGTAGTTACCCTGCATGCCCGCGGTGGTGCTCTCCGAAGCCGAGGCCATCTCGCTGTACTCGTGGCTGCGCGTGCGGCTGGACGTGTACTGCTGATACTGGCTGTCCGCCCGGCTGAACGTGGCGCCGATCTGGTCGAGCAGCGAGCTGCCGGCGGTGTCGGAGCGCTGGGCCGACTCATCGGCACGGTGCGTGACGAGCTTATCCAGCCCCTGCCGGAAGTCCCGGGCGTCCTGGGCGTTCCGGTCAGCCGAGACATCCTGCCCGCTCGTGCTGATGTCGTTCAGGCTATCCGACTTTCCTTTGTCAAAACTTCGATCAACAGAACCATGTCCTTCTGCTTTCAGGCTCGCTCCTATAAATGCTTCGCCAACTTTTCCCCAGAGGGTCTTAGATGAATCAAGACCGCCTCTTACGCTTCCGCCAAAACCTTTCCTGAAATTATCTCCCATCGAATGCAGCTGGCTGACCGCCTCGCTCTCGCTGACGTTGTTGCGCCGCGCGAAGCTCTGCACCGCGGAGAGCACCTGCCCGGCCGCCTGGCTCGCCGTGGTGCTTTCAGACCGGCCGCCGCTCTCCGTCACCCCGGCCGTGTGCCCGGCCTGCGACGCAAACTGCTTCAGCAGGCTGTAGCCGGTGTTCACGCTCTGGTTGTAGCCCTGCAGGGCGCTCTGCGCATGCACGTCGCTCTCTCGCGCCAGCCGCTGCGCCGTACTGCTCTGCGCCCGGCTGAAGCTGATGTCCGTGGCAAGCTTCGATATCGCCGGCTGCACGTTGATGACAGACCCGCCGTCGCCGGTCACCGTGCGCAGCGCCCCGCTGCCAGTCTGGTTCGTCATCTGACCTGATGCATAGCTGCTGTTTGTATCCCACTTAAACCCCTGCACGTTGTCGGTCTGCAGGTTGTTAAACGCCCAGGTCCCGTCCACCGCCTGCGCCCCCGACTGCGCCGCGGAGCTCTGCAGCGCCGAGCCGAGGTAGCTGCCGGCCTGCGACATCACCCGGTGCAGCCCGAACACGATGCCGCCCGCCATAAAGGGAATGGAGAGCGCCAGCCAGCCCGCGGTGGTGGCGATGTCCGAGTACTGCTGCTGCACCACCGAGATATTGGCGAGCGTGACCGGGGTGTTCCCAGTCTTTACGCTCAGGTAGAAGTTCATGGCGTTGTTCAGGATGGCAAACAGCAGCGGCCAGCACTGCAGGTAGGCGATGGAAAACACGTAGCCCTTAATGACCTCCAGCGTAAGCACGCTGATAAGCGCCATTATCATCACCAGCGGGAACATGCCCAGCAGCACGCCCATCAGCACCGACTGCATCACCGGCAGCGTTTTGGTGGCGATGTCCGCCGCCGTGGCCTGGCTCATGCGCAGCCGGGAGTAGGAGGTCTCCGATGCGAGGTTCAGCAGGCTCGCGGTGTCGCCGTTGCGCGCCGCGTAAGCGGGAATGCCCTTGCGCAGGGCGCTTATCGTGACGTTGCGCTTCATGATGTCGCTCGCGCTCTGGCCCGCGCCGTAGAAGTACTGGTAGCTGTCGCCCATCATCTCGCCGAACAGCACCGCGGCGTCGGGCCGGGTGCCGAACAGCTCCCGCACGTAGTGCGTCCAGGTCTGGCCGCCCGCGCTGGTATCGGTGGTCATTACGGTCTGCAGCTCCTGCGCCGCCCACTGGCAGATACGGAAGGTGCCGGTGCGGTCGAACACCCCGCGCAGCGGGCTGGGCTTCGAGAAAATCAGCGCGTAGGGGTCGGAGGTGTTCATGAGGTCGTACATCGTGTACTTGTGGTTCAGCATGATGTCGCCGATAACGCAGTTCTGCACGTAGTCGGAGAACAGGCCGCTCATGGCCGGGTTAGACGAGAAAAAATCGGCGCTGCGCCCCATCAGCTCCGCCCCGAACAGCATGCCCGTGCGGCTGTAGGTCAGGGCGTCCGGCTGGTGAAACACCGTCTCGTAGCCCTGCACCAGCGCGTGGCCCACGGAGGTTATCAGGCTGAAGGGCAGCGACAGGCCCACCGGCACGTTGTCCACCTGATAGACGTGCAGGGGGTCGGAGAGGTCGACGATCTGCACCGGGCGCTTCACCCCGACGAGCACGCCGGTGACCAGCACCATGGCCGCGGCCCAGCGCACGAAGGTCAGGATATCCTTGCCGCGCACCCAGACCATGGCCGCCGCGACTACCGAGAGCGTGGTCGCCATACTGACAACGGAGCGCCAGTCGTTCATCTGAAAAAAGGTGGCGACCGCGTTCAGCGAGTCGCGAAACCAGCCGCCGCCCGTGATGGTGTATATCGTGTCCACGTTTCACTCCCCAGTTCCCGGTGCCCGGCCGGACCTGATATGACCTGATACGCTCCGGCCTCCCGCAGCGTCACCGCGGCGGGACGACCTCAGCGCGTAAACCGGTAGTTTTCCTGATAGCGGGTCAGCAGGTTGCTGGAGACCTGCTGGCGCATGTAGCTCATCTGCCGATCCACGACCTGCAGGGTGTCCTGCTGCACCTGCACCTGCGACTGCAGCCGCGCGAGACTCTGCCCTGCCAGGCTCAAGCTCTCCTGCAGCGCCTCCATCGCCGGCTGCGGGTAGTTGCTGCCCGCCATCGCCACCCGCGTCTGCTGCATCATCTCGCTCACGTACTGCATCAGGATGTCGTAGCTGATGTAGTCCGCGACCTGCCAGAGCAGGGAGTTCGCCACGCCCAGCGACTGCGGGTCGGAGAGATACTTCAGCACCGGCACCCGGGTGGAGGAGATAAAGCCCTTCTCCTTGTCGTTCAGCGGGTCGTCCGCGGCGGCCTTGTTCTGGATGCTGCCCAGCAGGGCGCGCACCTGCCCGTTGAGCGAGCTGCCCGCGCTGATGCTCACGTCCGTGAGCACGGGGTTCAGGCACTTGTCGGCGGAGTCGCAGTGGTAAATTTTCGCCCGCCCGCCGTTCATCATGGCGCGCAGCACGTCCTCGTTGGTGGTGAGCGGGGCGAGCGGCATCACGTTGCCGTTGTCCGTGAAGACAATCGTGCCGGTCAGGCTCATGGCGAACTCCTTCAGCTCGCGGTTGCCGTCAAACAGCCGGTTTTTGCCGAGCGAGTCCCAGATGAGGTTTTTGTTCTTCAGCACCTGGTCCTTTTCGCTGTCGTCCGCCCGGTCGGTGACGCTGTCGTACTCCCCGCCCACTGTGCAGCCTTGCCGGGATGCGGCCCAGTCGGCGAAGATGTTCTTCTCGCCCGCGATGTCCTGACAGACCTTCTGCTGGGAGACCTGCGTGCGCGGCCAGAGGCCGCCCACGATGCCCTGCGCCGCCTGACAGGAGGACATGTTGGCGCTGTTGAGGTCGGAGGCCATCTTCTGCAGAAAGTCCTTGGCCTGCTTGAGCTCCGGCACGGTGGTCTGCAGCGCCAGGTCAAAGAAGTAGCCCGCGGCGTTGCCCATGATCTGCTTGACGTAGCGCTGGAAGTTTTCCCCGTTGATAAACGAGAAAGAGCCGAGGTAGGCGTCAATGCCGCCGCAGCCGGCGTTGAGGTCCGGCAGCGCCAGGGAGATCAGCTGGATCTGCTTTACCTGCGTGCGCATGTAGAGCGAGCCCCCGCTGGCGTAGCCCGCGGCCTGCCCCTGCCACGCGTGCGGCGTGCTGACGTTGCCCTCAAAACCGAGCTTGCTGAAAAAGCCGTTCAGGTCGCTGCCGACGTCCGCCCCGGCAGGCACCGCGGCCAGCAGCACGAGGGCTGCAATCGTCCGTTTTATGCGCATCACCGCAGCCCCCCGCGCAGGGCCACGTGAAACACTTCGTCCAGCCGGCTCATGAGGAGCGTCTGGTTACCCTGCAACAGCGGAAAGGCGGTCAGGGTATGCACGTTCACCAGAAACGAGGTCGGGGTGGCAACCGGAATGCCGGGCCCGAAGAAGCGGGTCATCACCTCGGGCGTGGGCGTCAGCGGGTCCGGAAACGCCCGGTCCCCCTGCCCGTCCAGCGAGTAGGCCAGCACGCCGATGCCCGCCGCGTTCGCCATCTGCTTCACCAGCGGATCGTAGCGGTGGCAGAACGCGCAGGTCGAGCTCATGAATATCACCACCTTCCAGTTGTTCAGATCCACGCGCGCCCCGCCGGAGATCGCGTGCCAGCGCGGCGCGGGCGCGGCGGCCGGCGCAGGAGCAGGAGCAGGAGCAAGAGCAGGAGCAGGAGCAGGAGCAGACGCTGCCGGCACACCGGTCACGCCCGCCGGGGTTTTACCGGCCTCCAGTGCCGCAATGTCCTCCCGCGTGGAGGACGCGGCCGGTCCGGCCGTCGTACACAGCGCCAGGACCAGCAGGATCAGGGCCCGCGCCGCGTTACAGCTATCAGATATCATCTTCCGTTCCTCAGAAATTGGGTTTGAAGTCGGTGGCGACGTACAGAAAGCGCCGCGCCAAATCGTCCTGCGAGATGAAGCCGAAGGCCAGCGGCTTCGCCGTGCCCTCGCGCGGATCCACGAGCACCAGCGCGGGAAAGTGCGTGACGCCCAGCCGCTCCGCCTGCCCCTGATTCATCCGGGTCTCCGGCAGGGTGGCGCTGGCCTTTCCATCCACCGTAACCGGGATGAACGACACCCCGTGCTCGCGGCTGAAGCCCTTCACCACCTCCGCCAGCTGCGCGTCCGCCGCCTCCCCGCCGCGGTAGAACAGAAACACCCCGTACTGCTCCGCCAGCGACGCGATCGCCTTCCGCTCGCGCCGGCGGTCGTCCGACTGCTGCAGGCGGGCGGTGCCGTTGTAGTGGCTGTGCTGCAGGTTGTAGTCGAGCTCGGGGTGCACCAGCATGGCCTTCTGCGCCACCATGCTGAATTCGCCCGCTCGGGCGGTCCAGAAGTCCTGCAGGCGCTTGAAGCGCGCAAAGTTCTCCACCGTGGGCGTCATGATGGCCGCGGCCAGGGCGGCCTTCGTCTCCTGCTGCAGCGCCGCCATGCGCGCCTCCGGAGACATCTTCGGGGGTGCCGCGGGCGCCTCTTCCTCCGGCGGCTCGGGCTCGTGATACCAGTGCCAGCCCGCCTCGTCGGAAGGATTGCGCAGCACGTCCGCGGCCGGCGCGCTCAGCGGAAGCACGACAAGCAGGACAAGCAGGCGTTTCATTTCGCTCCCTTTCGCGGCTGTTGTTGCTGCTGCTGTTGCTGCTGCTGCTGCTGCGCGATGATTTCCTTCGCCCGCTCCAGCAGGGCGCCGTCCTCCGGAATTTCGGCGCCGTTTTCCAGGTCCTCGTAGAAGTTCGTGAAGTCCAGCCGGCTGAAGTCGATGCGCTGCAGCTCATCAATGGTTATTCCCCGGCAGTCCGGCGACTTCGCGTCGCCGAAGCCCACGCCAAGCTGCCACTGCCGCCCCTGCTGCTGCACGATCTGCGCAAGCTTGGAGTCAAACAGGCAGAAGCTACGCTTTTTCTGCAGGCAGACCCCGAGCACCCGCCGGTCGCAGTACTCTCCGACCTCCACAGTGAGCTTCCGCTCGCGCGCCTCGCCCAGCGCCTTCTCCTCCGAGCTGCAGTGCGCGAGCCCCGCGTCGCTGCCCCATCCGCCGCCCGCGCAGCAGTTGTTAAAGCCCGCCGCCGCCTTGCGGCAGCTCTGCGCCTCGCCCGTGAAGGCCCGCACGTTCGCGTCGTTCAGCGCCGCGACGTCCTCGCCCGCCGCGGCCACGGCCGCCAGCTGGGAAATCGCGTGCTGGAAGCTGTGGCTTTTGCCGGCCTCCGCCTGCGCGCAGGAGCCGTCCGCGCAGAAGAACTCGCCCCCGCAGAGCATGCCCTCTGACTCCGTCTTTGTTTCGCAGGTGTAGGTCACGTTCTCGTGCAGGCACACGCCCTCGTCGCTGAAGGCGCAGGCGCGGGTGGCGATCGTGCAGGCCGGGTTCTGCTCGTACTCCCCGCAGGTGCCGGCGTCCGCCTCCTGCGTGCGGTAGGTGTCGGTGTACTCCCAGCAGTCGCTGTGCACCGGGTACGTCACGCCGTCCACCACGACCTCGCGCGTGCCGCCCGGCACGCTGCAGGCGCTGCCGATGAGCGTGACGCCGGGCTCCTGCGCGAGCGTGCACGGCTCGCTCCAGACCACCTCCGGCACCCAGCGGCGCGTTTTGACCGCGAGCGTGAGCGTCAGGGTAAAGGCGTAGCGCATCTTGGTATCCGGCCACAGGGACGCCGCCCACTGGCCGCTGCCGTACTTTTTATTGGTGAGGCTCACGGTCAGGCTGGCGTTCTCCCCGAACTGCTGCCCCGCGGGCAGAAAGGCGGTTCCGCTCGCCTCCTGCATCACCGCCTGGCCGCCCATGGCGTTCACGACCAGCACGTATGCGTCCCCGCCGTAGGCCAGCCCCTTGTTCCAGGAGTAGGCCATCGACGCGCTGACGACCTGCCCCGCCGGTACCGGCGCGCTGGCGCTGTAGGTGTCGCCCGCGAGCGCGAAGCGGAGGCTCTGCCCGCTGATGGTCACGATTTCCTGCTTCGTGGCCTCTTTCCAGTGCCCCGTGATGGAGGCGGTGCGTTTGCACGTCCGGGTGGCGTTCACGTCGCGCTCGCAGACGTGGCTGCTGATGACGGTCTGATCTTTTTTTACCGGCTCGCACCCCTCAAAGCTGCCGTCGGTGACCTGCCCGGCGTTGTCCTGCGCGTCAAAGCCCGCCGACACGAAGGGGGCCTCCGGCAGGATGGGCTCCCGGGGGTTGCTGAGCTCGGACTCGGTGATGGTCCGCCCCGCCTCGGTCTCCTGCAGGGCGCGGTTGCCGTCATCGTCCATGTTGTTGGAGGGGTCCGTGACCCCGCCATAGCGCGAGGCCTCCGGGGGGCTTGCCGTAAAGCCCGGAATGGAGGCCGCCGGATCCATGTCCCGCACTGCCGAGGCGCCCTGCTCCCTGATGCTCTGCGCGTAGCCGGTGCCGGCGGTGAAGTCCTCGTTCGCGCCCGCCGCCGCGCAGAGCAGCAGGGCCCAGCACAGGTGCTTAGCGTTCATCGCGCGCCTCCGCCTCCGCCAGCAGCGCCCGGGCGACGGGCGCGCACTCGCCCGCTTCAGCCACCTTTGCCAGCATCTCCGCGGGCGGCAGGCTGCCGGCGATGCGGTCGTGCTTCGCGCCGCAGACCACGACCAGCGCCGGCACCGCCGTCACGCCGTAGCGCCGGAACGCCACCGGATCGACGTTCAGGCCGCCCTGCCCGTTCTTTTTCACCAGCTCAAAGGTGAGCCCGGCGGTTTTGCGCAGGTCGTTGTCCACGAATCCCCGCAGGGTCACCGGGATACCGAAGCGCGCCGCGCCACCGATCACGGCCCTGACGCCCGCCTCGCCCATGGAAAACGACGCGAAGTAGAGGGCCCGGGGCGCCGGCTTTGCCTCCCCGCCCGTCAGCTGCCGCTTTGCCCGCAGCCCGCTGATAAAGTCCCGGCCGTCCGGGCTCAGCCGGCTGAAGGGGTTCAGGACCGCACCAGGCGCCGGCCCTGCGGCGGCCGGTATCCGGTTCTCTCCGGCCAGATCCCAGGCAAACGCTTCGCCCGCCCGTCCGGCTGCGACCCCGTCGTCGCTCTGCCCGGCGGCGGAGCAGGCCAGCAGCGCCGCCGCGCACGTCAGTACACGTTTCATCTCTTTCCTCCTCAGAACACGCAGTTGCGCTTGCGCCACATCAGGTAGCCGAAGTTCTTACGGCTATTCGGGGTGTTGTGCCCCGCCTCCCAGCGCGTGACCGTGCGCCCCACCGGGTGGCAGGCCGCGACGTCGGGGTGCAGGTTCACCATCTGATAGCGCCAGCGCCCCTTGGGCAGGATCGGGGAGGGATATTCAAAGCAGACGTCCGAGTCCTTTCCGCTGCTGTTCATGACTAGGCCCTGCCGATGCAGCTTGAAGGCCATCCGCTCGGAGAGCAGCACCGAACTCTGCAGCGGACTGAACTCGTTCGAGGTCCAGCCGGTCAGCGGGTACATGGAGCCCTGCGCGCCCGCGCACCAGAACAGCGCGTCAATGGGCCGCCCGGCGGCCGCCGCGATCGCGTCCGCGGCGCAGGCGCCCTGCGCGACGGTGTTGCCGAACAGCATCGCCTCGGGGGTCAGGATCAGGGAGAGGCTGCTGTCGTTCCACAGCGGGTCAAGCTCGGAGAGGTAGCCGATGTCGAGGTCCCCCTCCTGCCGGCAGGCCAGCGAGGTGATGATGTTGATCCAGTACATCAGCGGGTACTTGTACCAGTGGATGTGATAGAACGCCCCCGCCGAGGGCTTGTCGCTCTGCCCGGCGGTGCCCGTGCCGGTGCGCGACCCGGCGTCGAGGTGAATGCCGCCCAGGTTAACTAGGCAGTACGGTGACCTTGTCACGTCCGTCATGGCAATCGGCTCCCAGAAGCCGATAGCCAGCCCTATCCGGTAGCCGATGCCCATGGGGCAGATCTGTATGGGGCTGGACGGGTTGTCGGTGTCCGGCGCGTCGCCCATGGACACCGAGGCGCTCCCGAGCGAGATCGGGAAGAGGCACTCCCAGCACACGTCGGTGATGGGGTTCACGAAGTGACCTTGGCACTCGAGGCTGCCGCCGGTGTCCTCCGCGCGGGCCGGACATATAAAAAGAAGAAGCAGGAAGGCAAGCGTCGCGGTGCGTCTGTACGTGGTCATCACGGCAGCTCTTCCTCCGCGTACTCGTCCACCTGCAGGCGCAGCCCGTCTGGGGCGGCGGCGACCCGCGCCGGCACCGCGGTAAGGCCGAAGCGCCGGGTCAGCGCGCCCTGCTGGTCAAAGTAGACCCGCGCGTCCAGGGCGTCCCCGGCCTCGCGCACGCTGCCCTTAACGAGAATGATTTTCGACGCGGCGCCCGCCGCCGCCTGCCGCTTCACCCAGGCCACCTGCTGGGGATCGTCCCCGTCGATAAACCAGAGCGTCTGCGTGAACGGCAGGCTCTCCAGCGGGTTTACCCGGTCGCCCCGCCGGGCAATCACCGCCCCGTCCGGGGTCACGATGTCCTCCGGGACCGTGAAGGTCGGGTCCGCGAAGTGCGTGCGGTGCGCACCCGCCCGCCCGAGGCCCGCCACCGGGTCCGGTCGCAGCGCGCGGGCCGCGATCCCGTCGCGTAGCGCCGCCTGGTGCCGGGCCAGCTCGCCGCTTTTCTCCATCTCCGCGAGCCGCCCGCGCAGGGTGTCCAGCAGGTCGGGCTCCGCGACGGGGTACACGTCGCCCCACGTCCCGAGGTCCGCGGCGCGCGCGCAGGCGCAGAGCAGCAGCACCGGCAGGGCCGGGCGCAGGCACCTCATTTCCCGCCCTCCCGCATCCGGGTTGCGATGTCGCGCTGGATCTCCGGCGTCACGTCTTCCGCCCCCGCCACCACCGCCGGGGCCACCAGGATAAGCCCGTGATGCCCGGCCTGCCATGCGGCGAGGCTCTTGCTCACCGCCTCGCTGAAGCGGGCAGACAGGGCCGAGGCCGCCTCCGGGCTCAGCGTCTGCTTCGCGCTCTGGTCCATAAAGGCGTCCAGCGTGCCCTTCATGTCAAAGGTCACCACCCGTGGCGCCCGCCAGTCCGTGATGAACAGCGTCAAGGCCGCGTTAAGCGCGAGCAGGCAGCCCGCGGTCAGCGCCACCGGCACCAGGCACCGGTTTCGCCGCCGGCTGCGCGGGCGCTTTTTCTTCTCCGTACCGTCAGGCGCCCCATCCTGCGCAGGCTGCATACGCCGTACTGCGCCGGCAGGATTTTTTTCCACAGTATCTGTACTCATTCTTTTATCTCCCACGCCTCAAGCTCCCGCATCTCGTCCGGAAAGTTGCGCTGCGCCAGCGCCCACACCGCGTCGTGAATGTCCTCGCCCGCCGCCCGCCGGTCCCGGATGAACTCAAAGTCCGTACCACGCGAGCTGAACATCGCCCGGCTCAGCGGATCTACGAACAGGCGGTGGCAGGAGGAGGTGTCGTTGATGCGCAGCATAAAGGAGCTGAACCACTGATCTTTGGCGTCGCCGAAGCGGGCGATGATGTCGCGCTGCGCGGGCGTGAACTGGTCCGGCCGCTTCTGGTTGTACTGCCGGAACTCGGCGGTATCCTGCTTGAGGATGACCTTGAAGGCGGAGTTGCCCCACGCCGCCTTTGCCGCGGGGCTGGCGTCGTCGGCGTCAAAGTCCTTGATGTTCTGGCTGATGGTGATGAACGACCCCAGGTGGCGGCGCACCGTGCGGTAGCCGGTCTCAATAAACGCGCCCACCTTCTCGTTGCGGAAGTTGAGCAGCTTCCAGCCCTCGTCGATGGTGCAGCACTTCTTCTGGGTGCGCGGGCTGCGGTACATCCGGTCCTCAATATAGATGATGAGCGAGAACATCACCGCCGCGAGCAGCGCCGGCTTGTCCTGCAGGCCGCCGAGTTCCAGCACCACCATGCGCGCGTCCGCCGTGAGCGACGGCTCGTCGCTGTTGAAGTACTCCCCGTAAATGCCCTGCGTGCAGTACTTGCCGAGCAGCTTCACGATTTCATCCATCCGTCCGTAGATGCGCTCGGACTGCCCGGCGCGCGCCGCCCGGCTGGCGGTGGTCAGATAATCTACCACGTCGTCGATGCGCGCCCGGTTCTGCTTCTGCGCCCAGGCGGCCTGCACCGCCTCCAGCAGCAGGTCCTCGTGCACCTCGTCCAGCGTGCCGTTAGGGCTCGCCAGCACCGCCAGCTGGTCCCGGATGCGCTCTCCGGACTCGCCGATGTCGGTGATATTGGCAAAGGGATTGAACTTCAGGGTGCGGCCGTCCAGGTAGACACCGCCCATGTTCTCGCAGAATGACTTGTATCCGTCGCCCATGTCGAACACCCACACGATGCCGCCCGCGTCCAGCACGCTGCGCAGGATGGGCTGCACCAGCCCGGTTTTACCCGCCCCTGAGGTGCCCGTCACCGCCATGTTGTAGTTAGTGTTACCCATGCCGGAGCCGTAGACGTCGAGAAACGCCAGCTGGTTACGATAGGAAGGCGCGAGAAGGCCGCCGGCGCACAGGCGGTTGTCGGCGATAACCGGCAGCAGATTTACCACCTGCGTGCTCTCCGCCCGGCAGGTGGCGCCCGTGGTGCGCAGGTCCTCCCAGAGCCCCTCCGCCGCCATAAACGGAAACATCGCCATCCAGTTGCGCATCTGCATGTATTTTGGCGCGTAGAGCGTGAGCCCGTTCTTTTTGAAGGTGTTCACGATCTGCTGCTCGCACACCAGGGCAGCCTCCGCCGTGTCCTCGCAGAACGCCGTGACGTTGAAGTAGTAGCGCACGAGACAGGTCCGGTTGCTGTTGAGCCGCTCGCGGACCTCGCCCCACTCGGCGGCCTTGCGCGCCACGCCCGGAAACAGCTTGGCGTAGGGCGTGTTCGCCTTTTTGTCGGCGTCCATGTACTTCGCGGTGGCCTCGCGCTGCGAGCTGACCTGCTCCTCTGCCACCATAATGAAGGTCATTACGAAGGGGGCAGAGATGATGAGGTCCGGGTTGAGCAGGTTGCTGATGTTGTCCCCGCCCTGCCAGAGCATGAATATGTCCGGATTGTGCTCAAGCTGAAAGTTCATGACGCGCGCCCGCGACGGCACCCCGCCCGCCCGGCTCAGCTCCAGGCGGATGTCGTCCGGCGTGACCCGGAAGTCCAGGCTCCGGTCCACGCACTGCGTGTTGAGCTGCTCCCACTCGTCGGCGCGCCCAGGCTCTTTATACAGCTGCGCCGGGCGGTGGTTCACTATCTCTCGCACCACGGCCGTAAACGCCTCCCGGTCTGCCACCTCCGTGCAGAGTTTTGCCGAATCCAGCGTGGCCCGGACGACCTTGAGCAGGTGTGAGAGCGCAGTAAGCTGCCCGCGCCGGTCGCGCTTTGTCTTTTCGGCGTAAGCGATAAAAAGCCGGTAATTGCGCAGGGTCACAGGCAGCCCGGTGGGGCTGTTGAACTGCGTCTGAGCGGCGCGCTGGTAATAGGCTCGAGTGATGCGGTTGAATCTCTCCGCCTCCTTGCCGCGCCAGCGAAAGTTCCGCAGGCCGTCGTCAATCATGTCTCCCACGACCTTGCCGGACATCAGATGGAAGCTTACTGGCATGCCGCGCGGCACCTTGCTCCGGATAAAGTCCTCCAGCACCTGCACGATGTGCTCGTTGGCGCCGATAAGCGGCTGCGCCTCGAGCAGAAATCCCACGGTGCGGTGGTTGATAAACATGCCGGTTTCTTTGTCGTAGTCCCGGTAGGGCAGCAGGCTGCTTATCTGGGGAAAGCGCATCTCGCCCAGAATCCTGTTGGCCGAGGCCGCCCCGTCGGGCGTGCGCAGGACGGAAACCAGCTGCCGGATGGTATCTGCAATGCTCATGACGTGCTCACTCTGCCTGTGCCGGCAGGTGCCAGCGTGAAGGGGTCGCCACGAAGGAAACGCGGCCGGGCTGGTGCAGTACGTCGGCGTCGTCCACGTACGGGGCTATCCAGACGCTTGCCGTCACGGCGGAGCTGCGCACGGCGGGCACGTTACCGCAGGCCGCGCAGGGCTCAGGAACCTGTGCGCTGACGGGTATCACGGCGCGCGGCACGGGCCGCAGCAGAGGGGTGCCCGCAGAAGCCGCAGTTTTGATTACGGCCCCGGATCCCTGAGCCTGCGTACTGTCTGCAGGCTCCGCGGCTTTGACCAGGGTAACCGCGCGGCCCTTTATCGCCTCCGTGGACCCGGCTGGCGCGGCTGGCGCCGCCGGCCGGTCAGCCAGGCGAGGCAGCGCGCCCGCACCCGGCTTTACCGGTGCGGCCAGCTCCCGGGCCCGGTCGTTGGCGGCCTCCATGGTCATGCAGGTGTCGCCCGCGGTGGCATTACACTGAAAGTCGCTCTGCGCGCCAGCACAGCCCGCCAGCACCACTGCGGCGGCAAGCGTCAGGGCGGGCCTGAGTGTTGCGTTTTGAATACTCATATCAGATCCCTCACTTATCCGGCATTCCACCCGGATGAACGATGTCCCCGAGCTTCAGGTTGCTTACGTCCTGCAGCGCGCCACTGCCGCGGGCCTGCAGGTTATCCGGCCCGTCCTGCCCGCCTTTCGCTGCCTGCTTTGCCTGCTTCCCGGCATGCTTCGCCTCCTCAAGCGTCTGCAGCTGAAAGCCGTCGTTAAAGACCACCGTGACCGGGTTGCCGGCACCGATGGGAATGATTTCGTGATACTGCTCGGCGCGCTTGATGTAGTACTCCGAGAGCGTCTGCGCGGCCTTGCTCGCGCCGCCGCCGATGCCCGCGCCTACAACGTCCTGCGCGCCCATGCTGGCGGTGGCTCCGATGCCCACCGACGGCGTGGACGCCTTTTCAATGCCCTTGCCGATGCCGTCAAGAAAGCCCGAGGCGCCCGCCAGGCCAAGGATTTTGCCGTTGCGCATCACTACCGTGCCCTTGATGCCATTCTTTCCCATAAAGCTCACGTGGCCCTTTATCTTCATGTCCACGTCGCCCTCCGGCAGGCTGCAGCTGATGCTGCGCGTCCGCACCTCGGCGCGCTCGCTTGAGACGTCGCCGTAGGCCTCGGCCGTAATAAAGCAGTTACGCAGGTCGGCGGTTTTGTCGTTAGGCATGTTCACAACGCCCGTAAGCCGGAACTGCATGGGAACGGTATTCTGGCTGCCGGTCACCGCCGCGTTGGCGTCGGCGCCTTCAACAACCAGGGCGTTCGCAAAACTGCCGGAAAAGATATAGGGCAGCGCAGGCCCGGTTTTCTGCTCATAGCTGAAGGCGGTGTGGTCCATACCGGCTGGCGCAGGCGTGTAGACGGTCTGCTGTGAGGGCGCCTGCCCCATCCCGGGATAAAAGGCCACCGGCGGAGGCACGGCTCCGGACGGGGCCGTACCCGGGCGGGGTTCGCCGGGCGGCGCGCCGGCGGGCGCGGCCCCTGCATCCGGAAACGCCGCCGCACCGTAACTCATGCCGTCAACCTGCGACTGCAGCCGGGTCTTGTCCTCCTCCAGCGCCTTAATACGTGCCTGGTCATCCTGCCGGTTTTTGTCCAGTAGCCTCAGCTCCCGGCGCAGGCTCTCCATCTCCTTCATAACCTGCTGGTTGCCGAGCTGGCTCTGCACGATGGCGTTCTGCTGCACCTTGTTATCAAAGGTGCGATCCACTACGCCGGTCAGGTCCGGGGGCGGCTCTTTAGGCACGGCGGCCTGTGCTGTCTTCTCAGAAGGGAGCGAGGAGAGCCAGAGCCCGCCGCCGCCCACCACCACCACGGCCGCGGTCAACCCCGCGGCAAGCAGCATCTGCCGACGCTTTGCCGCCGTGTTGACGTTAGTCATCGCGGTTCTCCCTCGCCTGCGTGACATACACGTGCGTGCTGCCGCCGCCTGCAAGGCTCCGCCCGGGCGTGGCGAACATCACGGCCCGCACATCCCCGGCGCTGAACTGCGGCTCGCGCAACGGCACGACTGCACGTCCCGGGTTGGTCAGTCGCCAGCGCGTCACCCGCAGATGCCCGCCCTCCCACGCGCCGTCAGGCACGGCCCGCAGCGCGGCGGGCAGGCGCGGAGGCGCATCATCCGGGCGCACCGCCACGGTCGCCCAGCCAGGGGGCAGCGCGCCCTGCAGCAGGGTTTTATTCACCCCGGCCAGCAGCGCTTCATAGGGCTGCGCCCGCTCCCACGCACGCGCAGCCGGGCGGAGCAGGGGCTTCTGCGGGGCCAACAGGTAGCTGCGGCCCGGTACCGCAGAGGGGTGCGCGCTGAGCGAGAAGGTCTGCCCGCCTTCGGTGGTCAGAAACAGCGTGAAGGGCTTGTCCTGCACAGTTGAGATGAATGCCCCGCCCGTGGGCGTGTTGCGCGTTTCCGTGAGCCTGCCTGGCCCGCTGGTGACGCCAGTGATGCGGTCGCCCGGCACCTCGAAATAGTTAGGGTTTGTGCTGCTGATGCGCACGTCTGCCTGGCCGCCCGCGGGCACGTCAAGCGTGAGCGGCGTAAGAGCTGCCCGGCCCGGAAGCGCAGCTGCAAGCAGGCACCAGAGCACCGGAAGGTTATTGTTCATCCTGTACCTCGATAAATCGCGTAAGCCAAGTATGCCCGTCGCGGTGCTCGTACTGCATGGCGTAGTGCCTGAGCTCCCGCGTGGGCTTGCCGCTGCCTATCCAGGTGGTGAGCTGCCCGCGGATATCTATCTGCGCGGCGTGCGGATAAACCCGGATAGCGGTGGGGATAAAGTTGGAGTCCACGTCGTTGCGGACAATTTGCTCCGCCTCACCCGCCAGCTTTACCTTCATCTCCGGCTGCGCACCCGGCCTGAACAGCGAGAGCAGGAGCTGATGCTGCTCGTGAATGGTTCCCGGCGAAACGTTCAGGCGCATCGCCAGGGCCGCCACAGCGTACATTTCCAGATAAGCCGGGCTGGCTGCATTATCAGAAACTGCAAAGGGTGCGTTGTAGCCCATTGGGGTTACTATCATTTTCTGCTCATAAGCAAGTCGCCGGTTATCAAGGATCAGCAGGATCACTGCAATCAGGGCGAGCAGGAAAAAACCGCCCAGAATCGCGTAGCCTGCCGCGATAAGCCGGGTGCGCGAGGCGTGTGCTGAGTACGTCACAGACGGCTCCTTATTTAATCCACTGCCGGAAGCTTGAGTCCGGGATCATCCTGAACACCGTGCCGGCCCGCAGGCCAGGCAGGTACCAGTACATGACGTTGTAAAGCCACATGCTGCCCCGGCCCCGCTTCGCGGAGCGGATGGCGAACCACACCGCGCACGCGGCCATCAGGCCGAAGAGCTGCCGGTGCGTCCAGAATCCCCATGCAAGCACGGGGATAACGGGAATGAGTTCGTCCAGGGGCAGGCCCAGCACGCGCAGCTGCTCGGACAGTGTTTTGGGAAAGCGGTATCGCTCTGTGTTGTCCGGCTCCATGCTGCGCCCCGTCAGCTCGCCAGGCTGAAGCCAACGGTGGTGAACACCACGACCACGGCCACACCGAACAGCAGCATGATGTTTTTGGTGCGGATATAGCCGATCACGCCAAAAATGACCTCGCCAAGCACAATCCAGACCGCGATGGAGGAGTTGGCGCCAAAGGTGTCGTCAACGGTCTGCTTGCCGCCTGCCAGAAGATCATCCGCGCCCGCCGTGCCGGTCGCCGCTATGAGCACCAGCAGGGGGGCCAGAGCGTATCGTGCCGCCCGCGCAAGCGCTGATCGGTTCATCAGCGTCATGCCCTTGTTTGCCAGCGCCGCTTTTACTTTCTGAGGCGTGCGGAGGCCCGCACCATTAACTGGAAAGTTCATGGAGTTTCCTTCATATAATTTATTTAACTTTGGTGAATAAATTCATAGAGTGACGATCTATTTCCATGGATATTCAATTTTTTCTGCGAATATAATGCTCTTTGTATCCCCCTTGCTCTCGTTCTTCAAGAAAATCAGGCGTTAAAAATTGCTCATACCTTTTGATATGATCAACAATTCTCATTTCAGCCTCGACCACTCCTTAGCACTAAAAATATCAAAAGGTGAAGACCATACAAGTTCATGCTGGCCGAGCTTATATCTTGGAGAGTGACTGGCATAAAGATTGACTAAGTGGTATTGCTGCCAGACCCAACAGCACTCAGTAGAGCCACCTTGTGTAGTAAAAGGAAAAATCCTTAAAGAAGCCAATATACGATGGCTATTAAAAGGAGAAATCAGTGAAAAAATGCAGGTTCTTTCTCGGCGATCGCTGATGACCTGTCTTTCGACATAATGTAGTTGAGAGAAATGCCTGCCAATGGGTGAGGTGAACTTTTCAATATACTTGGCTGCCATTACCTGGGAGATATCAATTCCCATCCACCCGCAAAATCCGGCATCTATGTACATGACTCTTTTATCCGAAGAACGTATGCATTTACCAATTCGCTCAAATTGATAAAACTCTGCAACAGTTCGCTCTGGATACCTTTGCGGATCCTTAGTGACTTTACTGCGAGTCAAATGTACGGTTTCAGCCATAACAGTCTCTCATTTACATCGCTTGCTTAGTTTCGCATAACAGTACCTACTACAATGCGAAGCGCTCAATCATGAAAACCTGTAAAGTTAGGATAGGAATTTATTTCATACAGATGATTAAATACATAGGATGATTCTTGTGGGTAAGGGTTGCATCTAAATGAGCTAGGCAACCGCTTAATGGTCTTTCCCTTCATCATCGTTAAAGAAACGCTTAATAACTTCCTGCGTTGATCTTTCCGTATCAGACTTCACTTTTAAAATATCGAACGCCTCATTTCTATTAAGGTCTGGCAACAACTTCAAAGCCGCAATGATTTTTGCCGTCTGAATTCGCGCTGCAATCGCGTTCTCCAAAAGAGTACGGTTGAAATCAGTTTGGTTGAAGATATCATCTTTGTTTTCTTGCCTGTATTGATAAACTCTGAGCCCAAGCTCAATAAGCATTGCTGTTATACTCGACACGTTAGCTTCTTTAACTGAGGCACCTTCATTCAAACGAGCCTCAACAATGTTATTGATATGCTTTATGGATGTTTCGCTAAGAAAGGCCTGTACTCTTGGCATTATTTAACTCCAATTTATGTTTCACTAAATAAACATAGAATACGCACTTACTATAAATTATGCATGGTCTATTAACGAAAAAACATGTCGCTAAACTGTGACTCCTTCAGGCATTATCAAATTGAACTGATAGAGTATACTCTAGAGCACACTCTATCTAAATACATGATATGATTGCAGATACCATACAAACAATCTAGAGCAATCTATTTAGAGTGTCTTTGATGTCCCTTACATTAAAAAATGCATAGACTGTCAGGTAACTCCATGAGATAAAAGACATAAGCTGCAAGTAATTTACTTGCGTGATGTGTGATGTCAGGATCCTTAAGGCAGGGCTATCCTTCAAAAACTAGATCAGACATATTGAATTATACGCTCACTCAGTGATAATAAGAAAAATTGGCACGCACTCATCTGGCTTTGGAGGATGTTTTGTTTCGCAACATTGTTCTACCTTTGATGGCGCTGATGGCATCGGTTTGCAAGGCTGATTGTTTTGACAAGGCAGGGCACGATTACAGCCTGGATCCAGACTTGCTGCGCGCAATTGCCTGGACTGAGTCACAATATCGTATAGCGGCGATTGGAAATAATCCAGGATCGGGTTATGGAATGGGCCTTATGCAGATTGACTCACAGAATATTGCACACCTTAAGCAATTTGGTATCACGCCGCAATTGCTTCTTTCCGATCCTTGTATGAATATTTACACCGGGGCCTACTTTCTGGCAATTGCATTCAAGCGATGGGGCGCAACGTGGCGTGCAGTGGGAGCGTATAATGCCGGCTTTTCTCCTGCTCCAAAACAAGAGTACAGGCGAAAACTGTATGCTGGAAAGGTCTTTGAGGCTTATAATAGCATACGCCAAAAAGCGTCATATTTTAAAACCAGTCAATAAGCAAACACTATTATTAACAAACATAATAATTTAAAATAATTATTTTTTTGAGCCTACCTGCTTAAAAGACAGGTCCATTTCAATGATACCCTGCTGGTAACAAAGTTTATCTTTCGCACAATGCAAATAAACAGTCACATCTATGTGGAGGGTGTCGCCACTCATTACTCTTGTAGAACATCATTTAATCAAAAAAATATGAAACCCCAAGAGAAAAAAATAAAAAATTTCATATTACAGTTCGCGCACTATGCTTTTTTGCAAACATGCGCACTTTGTATCTCTAAAAAGATTTTGTTGTTTTTAAGCCACAAGAACACATCGGGGCCATACTGGCCCCGATATTATATTAGATAATTTTTACGTTAAAGATAGCTCGCCAGTCACTGTATTCCACCCATTCACTGAGCGGTTCCAGCCGGACAAGATTTTCTGCCAGCCCGTTCATGATGAGGATTCGCTCTACAGCCTGAAACCAGCTCTCCTCTTCTGCGACAGGAAACCACAAGTTGCAGTTAATTCCGCTCAGCAGCGCATGATTACAGAAATGGATTCCCTTGCCCTGAGATGTTGCGCAAGTGGTGACCACGACAGCGTTACGACTCAGACCTTTTTCCTCTGCTTTCATTTCTCATCTTCCTCCATGAATTTTCGCACCAGGCACATAAACTGTGGCCATAACCGGAATAACATTGCCGGTACATGCACTCGCCCTTTTTGCTTAAAGCATTTTACAAACTCTGCCGCCTGTGCGACGATTTGAGGGTCAGTTTTCATTATGTTTATCCGATATAGCTGACTAACTGACAGGGCCGCCAGCGTCTACTGGTGGCCGTAATGAAGGCAGACCTGGTCTGCCTTTTTTGCGCCTGCTACATTCTGTTCTAACGTGCGTGATTTACTGGCGACATGCACGCCGCTATCTCAGCGAGGTACTGTACCTTTGTCTCTATGGCCTCTGCCTGCAGCGCCTGAAACGAGGGAAGCACCCCCGGCAACCGATCCGGCGTTATCGCCCTGCTCAACGTGTCTATATCACGCACCATGGCGTATACCCGCAGTGATGTAATGGCGCCCATCACGTCGAGCCGCCCAATCTTGTCCAGCGCTATCGCAGGCGCCTCTATCTCTGCATCCACGTCCGCAGGCGCAAGGCCCAAACGCGCCAGCGCGCGGTAAAACAACATCTCGCCTTCGCTCTGCGCAAGATCAGTCAGCGCGGCAATCTTACGAGTGAAATAAATGGCCTCCGGGGTGTTCTCCCATGTTTTGGGAGAGTCTGAAGCGGCGGTGTTGACGTTTTGTGTGTGCATGCTGGTTCTCCTGTTGAGTTGGTTGTCATGTTTCGGTCGAATCCTCGCGGCATAGGGCTGAGAAGCGCTGGCAGACAGCAGATACAGGGGCGCCGCAGGCGTTCACTTCACCCTTGTATCTGATGGATGACGGTGCTTTGATTTGCCCGCCGCGTGGAGCAGACCGGAATACAACGCCGCACTGGAGGTGAGCAGGCACACACCCGACCGCAACGCGGTCGACTGCAGAGGCCACGCTTTTGTGGCCGGTCAGCGCGCCGGCATCAGCCGGCTGCAGGGGGGGCTCTTTCCCATTAAAACCAGGAAGAAAGCCCGATCTGGCTTGTGGCTGTCAACCCGGCAAGCTCAGCGTGTTACCGCAAGTGGCATGAAAGTTTTCTGGGGTACAAGAACGTTCAATCAATGCCCTGCGCCGCGGCGGCCCGGACAGTACAAATGAAGTGTTTAAGAAAGCAGAGAGAAAAGACCTTAAGTGCGATTCCTGAAAAGATGATGCATAAAAAAATGCCCTGCCTGAGCGATACGTCACACTCGCTTTCATAGCACGGGCTTTGAATATCCAATGTGGATTAGTGATGTAGCTTGCGGACAGAGAATTAATGGGTGCCTGATCCCGCGTTCAGCAACAGTTCTGACACTCATATCAGGTGTTGATTTCTGCACCCTTTAACGTATCGGTACCGGAGATAAACCAGCGTTGAAAGCACGCCAGGTCAGGAGTGCTTTATACGGACGCTGGGTCATTATCCACCTCAAGCCAGTCATGTACGAACAGAAGAAGTTTAAGATTTTTCTCCAGCTTTCCCTGCACGTGTTTTAAGCCTTAACGCTGAACGCCACGCAGAACGCACGAACAGGGAAAATCCTGAACGGTATAGATAACTCATAAAATCAGCAGAAACGTATTCTGCATGAGTTTGTAGATCGGTTTTGACTCTCTTCTGCCGCAGAAAGGTTGTTGATCCGGTTTTAGCTTGGCGCCTTATAGCCAACCGGACGCGTGGTATCGGCTCTCGACCGATTCAGAAATGCCTTGATACGGCATTTTTCTGCAGCATCCGGCTTAACTTTCACAGGAACGGTACAGATGTGAAACCTGTCCCGGCTATCCAGCCTGATTTCGAACAGCGTGCGTGCTTCACCGGGCACAGGCAGATAAAGCACCCGCTCTTGTATCAGTTTCAACTTCAGTTCCGGCGTCAGATAGCCTGATTGCATCAGGGAAGCGGCGAAAGCATCAAGTAATCCATTGCCCGTCAATGTCGGTTCAGCCATAACTGTTCCTCTCTAATCGCCTGCATGTTGACGCGTTCATCGGCATACCCTTGGGTACGCCGATACTACGAAGATAGCGCACAAATCCTCGCTTTATCGACCATCACTATTATTTTAGATTTCAGCAGGTTTTAATGCGTTCAGGATCATACGCCGGACAATTTTTCTAAAAAACTTCCTGCGTCTCTCTGCACGCCTGCCTGTCAGCGTTAACAGTCTGCCTGGAAACAGTACCGGACAGCGTGACCTCTCAGACCAGTAAGGGTGCACATTACGTATTTGCGTACTTATCGTCAGAGACATAGCAGCATGCCTCATGCTGGCAAGTATGACTGGTTGCCATCCTGATGCGGGTGCCTGAAATTGCGAAAACCACCAGCCAGTTAGTCTGCGGCAAGCGGGATTAAAGCTGTTCTGATTTACACTGATAAAGCACGGCCATTGCGTCGCGCAGGTTTGCGGGTGGATCTGGCTGCTCCTCCAGAGTAATGAGTTCCTGAATCGTCAATCCAAGTTCGTGCGCGGCTTCTTCTGGTGCTATGCCGCGATATAAGCGCCAGGCCGCGTGCAGGCTACAGTTGCGGTCATGAGAGAGTGACACCACTTCATCCGGTATCAATGTGTCGTCATCAGACCCGGACGTATAGGGCACTGGCTCAAACGCCTCATCAATCTCTGTTTCAGCCATGAGCTTTTCAAACAGAGCAATAGGAATGACAGCACTGATGCGGTTGCCGTCCTCATCAGTGAGATAGTGAATACCTAGAATCATGGCGATACTCCTTTATAGGCCTGACGGGTGGCGATTAGCGCCTGGATAAACCAGGCCGATCAAACTCAATGTAGAAGCATGCCTGTTGTCTGTCGAGGCCCCACCAGCAACTCCTGGCGTACTGCAAAGTCGTTACACCTTAGGGTAGTTTTGCAGAGGGATACGCCTTAAACAGTTTTCAAACACCAGCGATACATAAATGCGCCAGCGGCCACATTCACATTCACATTCACATTCAGACGTTGAGCACAGACACCAGTTAAAGCAATTTGCATCGGCAGCCTTAGGTAGCTGGCAGGTATGATCGCCACGGGTTTAAGAGATACCTGAATCATTTAAGACGGCTCAAAAAGAGATGCCCGTGAGCGGCCAGCGTTTTGCAGAAGAGTTTAAATCAAAGACGTCATACAGGTTGTTGATCGTAGCCACTCTGTTTCCAGCGTTGCAACACGTTTTGATATCCCCACTCATAGCTTTTACGCCTGAGTAAAGAAGTACGGTCCGGATTCATCCACTAAGAATGAACCGTCAGATACTCAGACAGAGATGTGCCATCTTCAAAAAGAGCTGAAGCAGGTTACCAATGGACGGAACATAAAACGCCGCAGCGTACCTCGCAAAGCTGTCCGACTGAGATACGCCTTTACCCGTAGCATCTGTTGCTCCCCTGCTCTGACGGGGGCTGGATGTTCATCACAGTGACTTTTACGCCTAGCCTCTGCAGCCGCATTCACAACGCTATCAGGTAGATCTGAGACTGACATGACACATTAAACCGTTCTGGCTTGAATCTCGATGCGTGGAAGGTTATCGCAAGCTCCGTCTGAATCTCCAGACAGCAGGCAACAATGTGAGATCAACAGAGTCAGATGAGTGATAAACGTGCCGGTATAAAAGCATACCAGAGCTCACGGGCACGTAAAAGTGAGGTCAGTATCATGTCGCCTAACAGTTCTCAGCGACAGTTCAATCCGGAAAGGTTGGATAACGGAGATCACCTGCATCAGGCTCCATGAAGGCTGGCTGCATCTTGGCGTGGTTGTTGATCTGTTCTCACGCAACATTATTGGCGGGTCAATGCAATCCCGGATATTAAAGGACATCGTGCTGTATGCCTTATCAATGGCTGTATGACGGCACACTCCTCAAACACAGCTACTTGTGCATTCGGCTCAAGGCAGTCAGTATACAAACCATGAGTGGCAATCGTTTAAGATCACTCGGCCTGAAGGGCAGCATGAGTCATCACGATAATTGTCACGATAAGGCAGTTGGCGAAAGCTTTTACCCGTTGCTGATATGCGAACAGGTAAAGGAAAAGATAACAGAACACGGTAAGAAGCCCGCAGCGATGGCGTTTCATTGCTTGCCCACGGGCACGAAATGAAGGGTGTGCAAATAACTGAGCTGGAAATAAAATGCGTGGGACAGAATGTCGTCCCACTACCGCACAGGATCCGGGTTTATGCTTTCTCATTGAACAGCATCAACCGGTCTTTGACCCCAGCTTTTGTAAAGACCCTCTGAACACAGGTAGAGAAACCCGCTACAGCAGGCCAGCTATGCAGCATTATTTTTGCGCCATTCATCTACCATCTCTTTCGAGACTTCTTTCTTATAACAAACAGGCGCATAGCCGCCCTGCTTACTCCACGCGCTTCTTCTGCCACAGCTACTGCCGTTGCGTGCTGAGTTAAAAGGACAGGCACAAACTCCCGGGTATGATGCTATAGAATCTTCGATGATGAGTTGACGAATTTGATCATCGGACTGACGTGTAGATTTAGCCTCAGACACGTTAAGCCAGAATAAACTCATGGCCATAACCAGTGAAACAGCAACAGTACGTATATCCATAACACCCTCCTGATGATAAGAGAGTTAACTTAATCCATCACTGCATCCTTCAATCGCGCGAAAAGAACAAGAATTGCTCTTATTTTGAACAGCCAATGTTGACTCAGGGCTTGGAGCGCTTAGCCGTAAGGCCCAAACCTTGAGGATTTCAGCAGAACTCATGGGAACAGCTGGTTAGGGCACTGATGGTGACGACTCGGCTGCGCCTGAAAGGTTATAAGAGTTTCAATGCCAACGTCCGCTTTGTGCCAGAAGCGGACATTGAGATATGTTAATTTATGAGAAGCAGGTCAACGTATTTACTGTTAAACTAAGCCTTAGAAAAAAGAATATACCATTTCTTTTCGCTTATGCTTGTTTATTTTATTTAACCACATTTCCCGGCGCAAGCTCTATCAAGCGATTATCAAGCCAGATTGCAAGAAAAGAGCCTTCTGATGTGTTAAGCGTGGTATACGATAGGATATGCTTCTCATCACGTATCTGAGATAATAGTATTTCTTTCAACTCCAATTTAGAACCACCTTTTCCCCCAGCGAATTTAAATCTCAGAAACTTACGACCATCATTACTCTCGATAAATACACTTTCAGGTTCAACCAAGCTTGAATCACTTTTAACCTTCAATTCATTCCCGTCTTTAGAGATAATAAAGCTGGCATAAATGGTTTTGAGCTGTCCTATATTAAGAAAAGCACCACGAGCAGTGTTCTCATCCCACATTTTTCGCAATCTACTCTGATTTTCCCTCTGTTGAATTTCACTCTGACTCCTAACCAGAGCTAAATCTGTAGGACGATCTACATGGCTGACTATACTTGGGTCTTTGGCACCAAACAGCTTGTCAAGAAGCCCACGTGAATCATGCTTACCTCTGAGTAGAGGGTCATGGCCTAATTGCCAATGATTATTTTGTATCAACCCCATCATGTACAGAAAATTCTCAGTAAGTACGATATAGAGATCGCCTATCCCGTCCGCATAGGCTCCACCAACATCAGAATGTGCTCCAGGCAATTTAATGACATTTATTCTTTGGGGTAATAGCTCGCTGGTTGGAAGGTAATTTGATGAATAAGTTGGCTTTGTGTTTTCAACGGTTGGAGTAAAAAGCAGGTTTCGAGTTTCGTCTTCTGCTATAAAATGCACGAGATAATCAAGCGAAGTTGGAATACTCAGATCAAGCGTGTCTTTTTGGCCAGTTGCTACAGTATCATACAAAATGGCATAAAAGTGCGGCTTTAGCGTTTCATCTTGTGGGAATTTTTTTCCCCATCCAGAATCGATTTGGTTCATAAATTCACGGGCCGTTGCGGCGCCCCGACTAAATCCCGTAACAAAAATACGGATTTCTGAGTGAGGGTCTTGATTATACCATTTCTCAGCCTGAGCATAGAATTCTTTTGCGGCACAACTAGCTATTCCCATACTGCTAGTCCCTGTCGCTGCATCAAACTCGCTAATATCCCTACCCTGCATACCGGCGCCACGATAGTAGATGGCGCCTGTAGTTCTGGCTATTCTGGCGACGAGTGTCTCTCTCTCATCTAATGGAATTCTGAGCCGGTCATTCATCGTGCCGTCAAAAGCAACTTTATAAATATGTATTCTTTTTCCAGGCTCTGCTGCAGTGATTAGTGGAACCTGCATGGCCACAGCTGACGCTTTTTCTACGGACTCTCTATTTGAAGGTTTGGCGGGTACTATTTTACTTTGGGAAAAAAAACTGCTGCAGCTTACAAGGCCCATTAAGACTAATAAGATTGTAACGATTCTCAAGTAACGATTCGAAAAAAACATATTATCTCCATATCTAAATTGATGTGTTTAACTTATTATGGTTCAAGCCTGCACCGCTGTAACTCATGCGAATATGTTAAATATTTTTTCCAGATGGTATTTCCTTTACAAAAAGATTATTTATAAAATGAGATGGCTGATTTACTTATATTAAGAAAAATATCCTTGATGTTATTTTCAGACAGTATAGGCAGGAGTGATTATATCAGCGCTATGCCATAATCCTGTCCCTGATATTGTTGTCTGGTAGCAAAACTTCGGATTTGACTGATTTCATCAGCAATGAAAACCAGACAAACAATAGACTAACTCAGCCTGATGAAACGCTTGATAGTGAGCAGCAATTTGGCTACCTATGACCTGACATTGCTCCACGTCTGTTTTTGGCCACAGCACGGCTTGACGAAGTACCAGGCAATCATCCTCTGTCACTTCCATTATGTTCAAATTCACACCTCGAGTATGATAGCTTGCAGTTTCCGCTAAGAATTGTTATCGACCTGATCCCGGTTGATTATTATACACCAATGTTAGTCCTATATCCCTGCAGTTATGATAAATGCGAACTTCCGCTTCTCGCTCATAGCGGACGTTGCCCTACGTGCAAGTCCGCCTTGTGTCAGTAGTGGGCTTAACTGTTTTAAAAATGTACAGGCAGGGTCTTTACTCTTCAATCGGGTATACACACCCGGATACGATGGCCGTCAGGATCGAGCGCAACGAACGTTCTGCCAAAAACAGCCTGTCTGAGCGCCTGTTCTATCAGCACCCCCCTGTCTGACCACTGCTGATAAAGCATCTCAACAGCCTGAACATCTTTAACCATAAAGCTCAGCTCAGAGCGGTTACCTTCACCGCAGGATACAAAGTCACGTGCCTTTGTTGACCATAGCCCAACGTTCAGGCCGTTATTGAAGGAAAAAGCCACCCATGTCGGAAGCCTCACGTCTGGTTCTGTATTGAACAGCTTCTGGTAAAATTCGCCGCTGGCAATCGGGTTTTCAACATAAAGAATAATTAGGTTAGGTATCATGAGTCTCTCGCATCTGAAAGAATGAGACTTCACTATTGCAGGGAGCATTGACAGAACATGTCAGCATCAGGACCGACGCGTGCAGAGCGCCTACTTAACCTTCTGCAGATTTTGTCTCAGCATCGCTATCCAGTTAGCGGACACTGGCTTGCTCATGAACTTTCCGTCAGCCTTCGCACGCTTTACCGTGATATTTCCGCACTGCGTGCTCAGGGGGCAGACATTCAGGGAGAAGCCGGTACAGGATTTATCCTTTCCAGAAACCATCATCTGCCGCCGGTAATGTTTACCCCCGAGCAGCTTGATGCACTGGCGCTGGGTTTGCGCTGGGTAACCGCATATGGTGATGCGGGTATAGCAAAAGCGGCTTCTGAGGTAGCGGGTAAACTCCGGCAAGTTCTGTCCCCGCAGCTGAAGATGCTGTTTGACGACTCGACGTTACTGGTTGGAAAGATTCAGGCTACTCATCATAATCCTGAGAGCTTGAACACCCTTCGAATCGCCATCAGGCGGAGGCAGAAAATCCGGACAGGTTATACAGACATGATGGGTAATGTGAGTGAAAGAACGATTTGGCCTTTCGCTTTAGGTTATTTCTCAGGAGATATTGTGCTTGCGGCATGGTGTGAAAAACGTAATGCCTTCCGCCATTTCGACGTAACGCGATTCACATTTCTTCAGCTTATGCGGGAAGGATACCCTCATTCCCGACATCGCTTACTCCGCATGTGGCGCAGTGCGGGTCTGGATAACATAATTCCTGGACGTAGCTGAACTCAACGTCAATGTCCGAAAATATTCAGTCTGACCCATATCTATTAACCTGTCCGCTTTGTACCCATTGCAGTCGTTGGCTCATATTGATCAATGAGCGCAGATCAATCTATACGCTAATTGTTTTGCTTTTAAGTTCTGAACTCTGGTGCCGATAGTGAAATTAAGTACTTTTGTCCTAAGGAAGCAATATTGTGAAAGATTTTTCAAAATACTCGAAAGCGTTAGGGATGGCTAAGTTTTATGTTTATGCATTTTATGACACTGAAGATGCTTCTAAAAAGCCGTTTTATATAGGAAAAGGCAAGCAAGAACGCTGTCTTGATCATATTAAGTATAATGATGACTCTCCGAAATCAGAACGAATTAATCATCTGTTAAAAACAGGAAATCTGGGTATCGACATACTACGCCATGGCATGGATGAGACAACCGCGAAGCTTGTTGAAGCAACATGTATTGATCTCTTAGGTGTTGGAGAGCTGACCAACAAAGTACGGGGAAGCAGCTCCCTTATGGGGCGAATCACGCTGGATGAGCTCAACCATCTCCTTCTTAAGCAAGAGACAGACATCGCACCTGAACATGCAGGGCTCGCTTTTTTGCTAAACAGCACCTACAAGTCTGGTATGAGTGCACTTGCATTATATGAAGCTACACGTGGCGTCTGGGCAAAAGTTCCAAAAGATGAAAATCTGCGATTTGCATATGCTACTTACGGCGGTTTGGTGATGGAAGTTTACGAGATCCATGGCTGGATAAAGGCTGGCTCTCAGCAGTACTTTACCCGAGACCTGCTCATCTCTCCCGAAACCAACCGTTCAGAATTTATTGGGCGAATTGCTTCACCAGAAGTCAGAGAATTATACGTAGGCAAGCTAATCAAAAAATCGCGCAGTCATGGCAGTCCTTTCGTAAAAGTAGGGCTGGCACAATAAACTGACCTGCTCTCTGTTAACTAATATACCTAAATGCTAATCATGTTGTTGAGACTATGAATGTCTGCTCCTCGCTCATAGCGGACGATAAGCAGGTTGCTGAGGAGAGCATTGCTGTTGCCATCAGACACTAGCCGTCAGGTCCTAATCTTGGAGGGTTTAGACGGATCTTACCGACGCAGCAGATGAGCGCAGTGGGCTGACGACCTGGCAGTGCTTGAGAGCCGAAGGGGCCATCAGGCTGTTCACGCTTTTGAACATCAGAGTCAGGAAACCGGAAAATCAGCTGCGCAACAGACAGCGGCAGGAAGCAGAGAGAAGGCTGTGAGACAATATTCCATAAAGAGAAAGCGCAGGCGAAGGGAGAGAGGCGGTGCGTCAGCACCGTCTTTTCCCGGCCCGCGAGGCTACCCGATTGTAAGGCGAGGTCAATTACAGGGCAGATATAGCATGCGTTCACAAAAAAGCCCCTTTCGGGGCTGGCTGGCTCAGCGCTATTTAACGTGGATCAAAAAGATCAACCACCAGGGACAGTATCTCATCCATTACCTGTGGCTCAACCGTGGCGGCATAGCTTGCTCTCCGTGCTGTCAGATTGAGTGAGCGCAACGGGTAACACAGCGCCACGCCAGTCACTTTTCCTGTATCTGTGCTATTGCCGTCCAGGTACACAGTCACGCCCTGTGAGCGTGACGCGCCGCCGCCGCTTGCTACGGGTACTCAAACTGCCATTCCGGCGCCGCAACCAGCTCGCGTTGAGAGATAATCAGGTAGTAATGCGGCCCTTTAAATAAGCGCCCTTCCACCGGATGGCCATTAACGTGCCAGATTTCCCCTTTCTGCGGTACTCTCCCTGAACCCATCAGATAAGTTCCCTGCCCTGCGGCACATCGTTCAGGCCGTCAGCGGTTTCTTCGTTGTAACCCTGAATTTCCTGCTGATCGATACCGGCCAGCAGTTGCGCCACGGTGCGACGACCACGCGGCACACGCGCAACCGGCACAATGTGCACTGATTCGCCTTCTGCGGTTACGTCCAGCTCGATGCCAACCGTCCAGCCTGCTCTTGCCGCGATGTCGCCTGGAATAGTCAGCACGACGGCCCCGCCCTGCTGACGAAGTCTTGTTGATGCCATACGCCCTCCAGTGTGNCGCCTGGAATAGTCAGCACGACGGCCCCGCCCTGCTGACGAAGTCTTGTTGATGCCATACGCCCTCCAGTGTGTGACTTAGTAACACACTTGACCACAGAGTGACACTAAGTCACACCCAGAAGCTGTTTTTTAATCACGTTTGCATTCCAGTTCATGAGCAGAAAGCGGGCGACCTGCGGCCCACACCACAGTAATTCAGGCCACAGCCGTACAGATAACGCGCTTTTCATCAAGTATCAGGGCGCTTTCAAGCTGGTTAAGCTTACCGATCAGCGGATCCTTGCCGTTTTCACTCCACGTCTGCCAGGACAGGCATTTCAGCACTGCCAGCGAATCAACCTAAAGTCCGTTTCTCGCTCATAGCGGGCCTCTGCTCAGTTAGCTTGTCCGCTTTGCGTCAGAAGGGGAACCTGGCTGGGAATCCACACTTTAATGTTGTCCTGCTTTTCAACTTATGAATTTGCTGTTCATCACTTACATGTCGATGGTTTCGCTCACGCACAGGCATACTTCGGTGCCGACCGAAGCAACATGCCTTTGTCATCATTAAACTGTCCGTAAATCAACAACGGAGCGAACCATGATTGCAGTACTTTTTGAGGCAGATGCCCTGCCAGAGGCTCAGGAAAGATATCTTCAGCTTGCTTCGGAGCTGAAGCCTCTCTTATCCGACACGCCCGGCTTTATTTCAATTGAGCGCTTCCAGAGCCTAACTACGCCCGGAAAGATTCTTTCTTTGTCGTGGTGGGAAGATGAGGAGTCTGTAGCTGGATGGAAGCAAAATGTCATGCATCAGGCCGCGCAGAAAGAAGGCAGGCAGTCGATTTTTTCATTCTACAGAATACGGGTAGCCAGCGTATTCCGCGACTACTTTTCTGATAAGGGAACACATCAGCATGTATGACATTCACGTTCTTCTCAAAAACAGCCCGGGCTCTCTTGGTTCACTGGGTAGCATACTGGGTGAAAATGGAGTGGGACTTGAAGGCGGTGGCGTATTTACAGGACCTGAAGGCGGGCACGCACATTTCCTGGTTGAAGATGGCTATAAAGCACACAAGGTATTGACTGAAGCCGGTTTTAACGTGTGCAACGTATGTCGTCCTCTGGTCAGAAAGTTACCTCAGGAACGGCCTGGAGAGCTGGGAGAAATAGCTGACACACTTGCCCGGAACGGCATCAATATTCTGGTACAGTACAGCGATCACGGTAACCGGCTCATTCTCATTACGGATGATGATGCACGGGCAGCCGGAGTCACCCAAAAATGGGCCATACCTTCTGAATGAACCTCGTTAAAACAAAGCGCGACAGTGAGCCCGATGATGTGCTTGAAACATCAATGGCAATGGTGGCTTCTGCGCTGTCTGACCCGTCAAGGGTAAGTATTCTGTGCGCCCTGATGGACGGGCGCGCATGGACAGCGACCGAACTTAGCGTAGTGGCTGGCATCGCAGCATCAACCACCAGCGGGCATCTGAACAGACTTCTCAGCAACGGTCTGGTCATTTGCCTCACGCAGGGGCGTCACCGCTATTACAGCCTTGCGGGCCATCATATCGCCGGACTGCTGGAAAACCTGATGGGCGTTTCCATGGGTACTTCCAAAGCTCCCGTTTCCAGTACGCCGGTCTATCTGCGTTACGCGCGCACCTGCTATGACCATCTGGCAGGCGAGCTTGCTGTGAATATTTATGAATATATGCTGAAGGAAAAATGGCTTGAAGCAGATGGCTCGGAACTGACATCAGCCGGCAAAATGCAGTTTGAGAAGATGGGCGTTTTGCTTAACTCCCGTACACGACGCAAGCCCTGTTGCGGCTGTCTGGACTGGAGTGAAAGACGTTTCCATCTCGGCGGTGACGCTGGCTC
The DNA here is from genome assembly GCF_008631385.1 of Pantoea sp. M_9. NCBI lineage: Bacteria > Pseudomonadati > Pseudomonadota > Gammaproteobacteria > Enterobacterales > Erwiniaceae > Pantoea > Pantoea sp. M_9. The sequence goes on from NZ_VWUF01000002.1 coordinate 438,176, forward strand.
AGCCCTGTTTACACGTTTCCTGCAAAAAGAATGGGTAACGCGTACACAGGGGTACCGTGAAGTGAACGTAACCGATTCAGGTCGGGTTGCGATATATCGGCTGTTTAAACTGAAGATCACCTGATTTCAGGTCATATACCCTTCAAATTGAGCGGGTGATCCAATGCGTTAAAACCGTAGCTACGGCCTGAAAGGAGAACAAAAATGCTCACATTAAATATGAGTGGTATACGGACTACAAAATAAAGGAATAGCTATGAAAATCGAGATTTGCGGGGATTCGACTATTCCTGAATTGGCGACACTCTTTGTCGGTATGGAATCCTTTACTTCGGGAATGAGGTTGCCAGCTATGACAACATGCTTTCTTATCTGGCTAACAAAGTTTTCTCCTCCAGTTCAGGCGTGACAGTCCCGGGCGCATGGAAAGATGGAACACTCATCGGATTGGCCACGTTCACGCTGATGTACCCTACCCTAAAATGCTCAGGGCAGGCATACATGAAAGATCTCTTCACATCAGCAGCAGTGAGAGGTCTTGGGAGTCGGTCAATCACTCATGCGATTTATTGCAGCTTTTGCAGTTGAACATGGCTGCACACGTTTAAACTGGACTGCTGAAACACCCCCCCCCNCCCCCCCCCGAAAGCGGCCGAATTTTACCTGCCTCTCGGCGCTTATCTTGTTGAAGAAAAACAGTCCTTCCGGCTGGATAATCAGCGTTTAGCTGCGTTTGCTGTGCAGGACGTACACGCCTGAAGCCCCATTCCGGCTGCGCAGCAGCGCTGAGTGGTCGGCATGTTAAGTTCAAAATGGCAGAACGTCCCTGTCATTATTACGTCCGCCTATAGCGCCGTTGCAACGCAAAGGGCTGCTCCGCATCACAAGCGGACATTGTCTGAGCTTCTGACCGTATAAAGAGCGCATCAAGGCTGTTTGCGTTCCGCATCATCTGGCATCACCGCTGACATTACCTGGCGATCTGCACCATACGCCACGGCTTTCATGGCCTGCAGCGCGCTCAGACGCATTTTTAACGCGGCTTCAATATTGTCATAGGCTGTACTGCCCAGCGGCAGACGTAAGGGGGGGCTGGCAGCATCAGCCGCGGTAATCATCGCTGTCACGCATCTTTCCGCATCGCCTTTGATCGCAAACTCACCAGACATCAATGCCGACCGCAGTTCGCCCGCCGGCGTATTGTGATAAGCCGGCAGGGCATCAGCCATATCCAGTCCCGTGCCGAACTGCGTTGCCGTCGGTCCCGGCTCAACCAGCAAAAAGTCAATGCCGAACGCCGCGACTTCTTGCCGGACCGCTTCGACAAAACCTTCAATTCCCCATTTAGTCGCGTGATATAAACTGAAGTTGGGATAAGCAATCTGGCCGCCTTCTGACGAAACCTGCACGACACGACCGCCGCCCTGCTGTCGCAAAAACGGAATCGCCGCGCGGATAAGCTGAATCGAACCCGTAAGGTTGGTGGCAATCTGTCGCTCAATTTGCGTATCGCTCAATTCTTCGGCTGCGCCAAACAGGCCGTACGCCGCGTTGCTTACCACGATATCAATCCGCCCCGCCTGAGCGAACGCAGCTTCAACGGCGGGTTTTATCGTCGCAGACCTACTGAGATCAAGCATCATCACCTGCAAATGTTCGCCGTAGGTTGCTGCGAGGTCATCCAAAGCAGTTCTGTTTCGAACACTTGCGACTACCCGATCACCTCGCGCCAGTAGCTTTTCGCACATCAGGCGACCCAGGCCGCTGGATGCGCCGGTTATTAGCCAGGTTTTCATTATGGTCATCTCCGTTTAATACGTCGGGTAACATCATAGACCGGATTATTGGTGGCATAATCTCCACAAACAAGAATGAGGCGGTGGGAAATATTCAACAATGAAGCGACCTTCCTGGAATGAACTGCAGGCTGTAAACGTCATCGCCGGACAGCGCAGCTTTAGTCGTGCTGCTGAAGTGCTCGGACTTAAACGTTCAACGCTTAGCCATATGATTAAAGGGCTGGAGGCAACACTTGGCGTGCAGTTGTTCCATCGCACAACACGTAGCGTTGCGCTGACCGAAGCGGGTGAAATGCTGATTGCGCGTCTGACCCCCTTGCTGGCGGACATGGATGAACTACTGAATGACGTCACCGCCAGCGCTCAGCAGCCTTACGGCACGCTGCGCATCAGCGCCAGTGATGCGGCAATCAGCCTTCTTCTGGAAACGGTATTGCCGGCATTTATCCAGCAAAATCCCGGAATTGAGATTGATTTCGTCGCACAGGGACAGCTGGTGGACATCGTCGCGCAGGGGTTTGATGCGGGCATCCGGCTGATTGAGGATGTCCCTAAAGATATGGTTGCAGTTCCGCTGAGTGGCCCTCTGCGCTTTGTTACCGTAGCATCGCCCGGATACCTGACGGGGCGTCCGAAAATCCGGCATCCGCAGGACATGATGCAACATGCATGTCTGCGCCAGCGTCTGCCGAGCGGAAAACGTTATCACTGGGAATATAAGCAGCATGAGCAAGAATTTGCGCTGGATGTGCCGGGCAGCCTTACCCTGGACAACAGCGCGTTGATGGTGGAGGCAGCTGTCGCAGGATTAGGTGTAGCCTATGTGCCGGAGCCCTACGCCCGGCAGAGCCTCGACACCAAGAGGCTGATCAGATTACTGGAAGACTGGACGATCGCGTCGCAAGGCCTCGCACTCTACTTTCCGCGAAATCGCCATATGCCTGTTGCGCTGCGGCTGTTCGTCGACACCGTAAAAGCCGTGACGTCTGCCTTGAACTCACCCTATTGATTCTGCCAACGGGCAATACGGATTGAACAAACCAGTGAGGTTCAGGCCTTACGTCTGCTTTTCGCTCTTAGCGGACTATAGGCCAACTACAGAGCTGTTTGCCATCAGACCCAGCCGGAATCCTCTGGCGACGCTTGTGACGTCTGGCGGAGCTTACTGATTCTGCCGGTTAGTGCATCAGGGTTGATGACCTGGCCCTNGACGCTTGTGACGTCTGGCGGAGCTTACTGATTCTGCCGGTTAGTGCATCAGGGTTGATGACCTGGCCCTGCCGGGGAGCCGGAAGGTATCCTCAGGATGTTTATGCTTTTGACCATCAGAGGAAGAAAAGCGGAGGAGGAGCTGTCACACAGCAGCATTAAGTGAAGAAAGCAGACCGTGAGACAGCGCGTCGCAAAGAGGAAGCGCAAGCGAAGGGAAATAACCGGTACGTCAGTCACATTTTTCCGGGTAACACCGTAAACGGCCAGACTTACGGGTGCAGTTAAAGTGTGAAATCGACATGCTCGCCGCCGGGCATATTGACACCGATAGTTAGCTGGCCGCCGAGCGCTTCAACATATCGTTTGAGCGTCGCGATTTTCAGATCCTCGCCGCGCCCTTCGATAGCCGCCACGGAAGGTTGCGCGATCCCCATAGCTTCTGCCTGCTGCTTCTGCGTTTTAGCCAGCGCCTCGCGAAGTTTATACANTGAGCGTCGCGATTTTCAGATCCTCGCCGCGCCCTTCGATAGCCGCCACGGAAGGTTGCGCGATCCCCATAGCTTCTGCCTGCTGCTTCTGCGTTTTAGCCAGCGCCTCGCGAAGTTTATACAGTTGAGAATCAAGTCGCATTTCTGCAACTTTATCATTCACCTGAGTCAGTTCCTCGGGTGTCAAATCAGCCATTAGATCATCCAGCGTTTTCATTTTCCACTCCGTTTCAGTTGGTCCAGGTGTCGGTGATACTCGCTTTCAGCCGTTTTAATCATGGTCTTGTAGAAACGCTTTTCATCAGCGCCTTCTTTGTTACCCGCGCAAAGGATGATGGCTTTGCGAAGAGGATCGAATACAAAGAATCCTCTTACAGGCCGGCCGTTGCTCTGTACTCTGAGCTCTTTCATATTGGGGATTTTCGAGCCGTACCGCGTATCGACATGCGGCCGCCCGAGGAGTGGACCTTCCTGCTTCAGAAGGTTCAGCGCGGCAATTATGTCTAACTGCATTGCTCTGTCCTGCTCTTTCAGCCAACAAATCCGTGGTTTCAACAATCCACACAGGCCCACCTTTATAAATTACAATCTATATAGCATATATATTAGAGTCTATATTTTCAACGCTGTTCTGTATCTGTTTGGGCATGTGATGGTGGGCTTTACTGCTGGCGGGTTCTGTTACAAATTCTGGACAGACCGAAGCCGCCTCGCTACTCGGGCCTTTAGTGTAAACCTGCAGCGTCATTACCGGCCCAGCCCTCGGCGGCTAAATCTTTCTATGGTCTGAACGCGCTGCTGCTGGCTCGCTACAGGGGTTGATCTAAAGTGCGCCATCTGGGCCGGCAAAACCGGAAAATTGGGAGCCTTAGAGTTTTGATGCTAATGTCCGCTTAGTGCCAGAAGTTAATATTTACCGCAGAGCAGTAAACAGCGCAAACTGCCTGCATAAAAATAATCGACCAGACGCTAATAAAAACTCTCCTGCGTGTAGAGCATAAAGGAAACTTTGCCACTGGTATATTCCTCAGGTGTTTCACCACGTTTATCTCAAGAGTCAGTATTTTCATCAGGGTTCCTGCTGAGGTAATTCCCTCAAAACATGTATTTCTCAGGATAGGCGGGCAGGCTAATTTGGCAACGTCTTTATCGCTGAACGTAGACCTTCAGACAGGAAATCACCATGACGCAGAAAAAACGCTTTGCCCTGATTGGCTGTGGTTTTATCGGACAGGTACATGCTGCAAATCTCGTGGCTCATCCGGAGGTTGAGCTTGCGATGCTGGCCGACATTGACACGGATCGGGCCGCCGCACTGGCCGGGCAGATGAAATGCACGGCGGGCGAAGTCAGCGCCGCCATTAACAGTGACAATATAGATGCCGTGCTGATTGCCAGCGCAACGCCGTCACACGCTGAACTGCTTGAAGCGGCTGCGCGGGCAGGTAAGGCCGTCTATTGTGAAAAGCCGATCGATTTGTCGCTGGCAAGAGCGATCCGCGTTGCTGAAAACGTGCTGCCTCTGAAGACAAACATTACGATAGGTTTCAATCGCCGTTTTGACATCAGCCACCAGCAGTTAAAGCGTCAGCTGGAACAGGGTGCTGTCGGACGTCCTGAGTTAATTCAGATGGTCTGCCGTGCGTCAGAGCTTCCACCGCTCAGCTATCTCAGATCTTCCGGCGGTCAGATGCGTGACCAGGCAATTCATTTTTTCGACCTGCTGCGCTGGCTGACGGCCGACGACGTTATTTCAGTAGGTGCAATGGGTGCAGCGCTGGCCATGCCGGCTATCAGCGAGTTTGACGATGTGGATACGTCGGTGCTGATTATGCAGATGCAGCAGGGATCGTTTGCGCAGCTCGATAATACGCGTCGCACGGGCTACGGTTATGACGAAAGGATCAGCGTTATGGGTGCAAAAGGACTGGCAGAGTCAGGTTCTCAGAGCCCGCCGGGTATGACGCTTTTTCAGGGAAAGGCGATTATCAGGCAGGGACTTTATGCGGACTGGTTCAGTCGGGTGCAGGGTACTTATTATCAGCATCTTGACGCTTTTGTGCGCTCTCTTAATGGGGAAGCGGTGGCTGATTTACCCGGACTGCTGGATGGGATCCAGGCGCAGGCGATCGCAGAAGCCGCGACGAAATCCCTGGCAACCGGGATGTTCTGCCCGGTCGATAACGTATTCTGACAACGCTCCGGGGCCAGTTCCTTGAGGATTTGGCCCCGGAGGCTACGGATATTCAGATCCTTCTTTCACAGATATTAGCGCTCTTCGTTAAAAACGATACCCAGCTGCTTCCTCACCGTATCCATCGCGGTCAGAGTCATAAGTACGGCGGACAAAGGGCGAACAGGGGAGTCGTTTAATCCCTGTCCCACGCACCATGCAAAATGCCGGATCTCATGACAGAGCTGCGTGTAGCGGTTGGCGGGTTCTTCCCAGCACAGCGTATGGCCGCCCTGGCTTGAGGTCAGGACAAAACCGCCGGGCGCATAAAACTGTCCCGCCAGAACCAGAGTGGCATCGCGGCCGGCAATCACCGCACTTCCAGGCGTATTACTGAACAGAGTTGTGTTCAGTACCGAATGCATGCCGCGGGCATGTTCGAACAACATAGAAGCCTGTCCGTTAACATTTCCTTCTGCTGGCTGTCCGCTGGACTGGATGCGGACAGGCGCACCTGCCACCATCACGCTCAGCGAAACCAGATAGCTGCCCAGATCCAGCATCGGACCGCCGGCCAGATCGGCATTGAAGATGCGGTGATCCTGCGTAAAAAACTCACCGTGATCGGCAGTCAGGGTATGAAGATCACCCATAATGCCGTCGGTTAAAAGCTGCCGCAGCACATCATATTTTGGTGCGAAATCACACCACATGCCCTCCATACACAGCAGGCCTTTTTGACGGGCGCGCGTCTGCAGGGCTTCTGCTTCCCTGGCATTCAGCGCCAGAGGTTTTTCAATCAGCACATGTTTGCCCGCATTCAGTGCTTTCATGCCATCCGGATAGTGATGGTTATGCGGGGTGGCGATGTAGATGGCATCCAGATCATTCATTGCCAGCATTTCATCAGCACTGCTGAAGGCTGCCGGAATGGCCCAGCGATCGGCGAATGTTTGTGCTTTGGCTCTGTTTCTTGCTGCTACAGCAACCAGCTGCTGTCCGGTGTGCTCCTTCAGCGCGCGGGCAAAGTGTTCAGCGATCCAGCCTGGGCCAATAATGCCCCAGCGCAATACGGGTATCGACTTTTCAGAGGGCAGCCGCGGAGCGGGCAGGGAAGAGGGAAACATAGTGATTCCTTTTTAAGTATGGTCCTGGCGGTTGCCTGCTACAGCAACCCACTGACGGGAGATGATAGATTGCTCGATAGCGGTCAGAACCTGCTGATTCTGCAGGCCAAATGCAAAGTTCGGATAACAGTCGCCGTCGCCGCAGATCCCCTGCACCAGGTCATGAACCTCAATCACTTTGACATCAAAATAGCCGAGCCCGCCGCCGCCAAAATCGAATCCGAAAAAGCCTGAATAGGCCGGGATCTGGCTGCCGGCATAGAGAGTCTTGAAGCCCCTGTCATGTTTATCATCGCTGAAGCGATAAACCTGCAGCTCATTGAAACGTTCGCCGTCCATATAAAGGGTGCCCTCTGTACCGGAGATTTCCCAGAACACCCCAAAAATGCGACCGGCAGCGAGGCGTGAAGCTTCAATCACGCCGCTGGCCCCGCTTTCAAAGCTGACGAGACACTGAACCTGGTCGTCGTTTTCAACCTCTCGCCATTCTGCCTGGTCATCAATCCGGCTGGCGTAACCGGCGTCTACCTGCGGAACCGGACGCTGCCGCAGCCAGGTCTGTGCGCTGGCCGTTACCTCGCTGATCTCACCCATGAGAAACTGCGCGACGGAAAGGGTGTGGGCCCCCAGATCGCCCAGTGAACCGCTGCCGCCCAGCTTTTTAGAGCAGCGCCAGGACCAGGGCAGTTCCGGGTCATTATAAAAACCCTGATCAAAGGTGCCTCGAAAGCGGATTGGCGTGCCGATATCGCCGCGCTCGATAATCTGTTTCGCCAGCAGCGCCGCGGGCGTTTTGATATTATTGAAGGCCACCATCGTTTTGACGCCTGCCTGCTCTGCTGCAAGAGTCATCTGCAGCGCCTCTTCAGTGCTGACGGCCAGTGGTTTTTCGCAGTAAACGTGCTTACCTGCCGCAATTGCGGCCAGCGCCATCTCATAGTGCAGATGATTGGGGGAGGTGATATCGACCACGTCAACCTGCGGATCGTTAATCAGATTGTGCCAGTCTCCGTATGCCTTATCAGCCCCAAAGCGCACGGCATTAGCATCAGCTAAAGCCTGGTTTTGATCGGCCAGTGCATAGAGATGAGGGCGCTTTGGCAGGCCGGGATAGATCATTGCCGCACGGCGGTAAGCATCAGCATGCGCCTGCCCCATGAAGCCCGAGCCGATTAAACCAATGTTGAGTCTGTCTTTCATTGAGCAATTTCCTCTGTTGAGAGGGACTGTGAAAAAGTGCTTTTTACCCAGTGAAACGCCCGGGAAACGGCAGCAAACGGCTCTTCTTTTTGCGGATCCTGTTCGGCCTCTACTATCAGCCAGCCCTGATAATCTGAACGCGCAATAAAATCAGTCAGCGGAGAGTAATCAATGCATCCCTCGCCCGGCACCGTGAAGAGTCCCGCGCGTACTGCATCATTGAAGCTGAGGTCGTTTTTCCGGACGCGATGTAGCACCTCAGCGCGGACATCCTTCAGGTGGATATGCACGATACGATGGCCAAACCGTTCTGTTATCTGAGCCAGGTCAACACCTGCGGCAAAAGCGTGCCCGGAATCAAGAACAAGACCAACGCTGTCAGTGGTTTTTGTCAGAAACTCATCCAGTTCATGATGCTGTTCAACCAGCATCATCAGATGATGATGGTAGGCCAGTTTCAGGCCAAATCTGTCCATCAGAACATTGGCAAACTCGCTGACTTTGCGGGCATATTCATCAGTATCCAGGCAGCACAGAGCCGGAGAAAGAGAAAGAGGCTCGTCCAGCGGATAGCTGCCAGGCATACAGCCGCATTCGCCGTAAACCATAACGTCTGCTCCTGATGCTTTGAGAAGCCCGGCGTGTGATTCTACGGCCGCGATTTCATCAGCAACGCTGCGCTCGGCGAGGAAGCCGCTGTGCCAGCCCGAAGCGAGCTCAAGCCCCGCCTCATGCAGTAGCGGGGCTAACTCCGTGTGGGTTCGGGGAAATTTTCTGCCCAGCTCAATCCCCTGATAACCGGCAGAGGCAGCCTGTGTCAGGCAGGTTTCAAGTGAAATAGCGTCGCCCAGATCGGGCAGAACATCGTTGGTCCAGCTTAACGGGCTTACACCTAATCGAATACGAGAACTCATCAGGACACACCTCCTTACAGGTCAGTCTGTGAGCACTATAAGGAAGGCGTAAGCAAAACCGATATCGGTTCAATGAGGTAAAACCCTCAACTGAAGAAAATAGTGAATCTCTCTGTTTCAGCGTGTGATTGCCAGAATTAACTTTATAAATAACCCATCCTGCGGATTAATTTTCAGACTGACAGACCCGGCACATCAAGCACTCCAGAGATGACAGGCGATGCACAAGAATTGTTCGGAAGCTGGCCGCAATAACGGTTAATGCCGCGCGCATGGTCCGGAATATGCCTTTCAGTGACTGTGATCCATCAACTCCAGCGTCTGTCCATCGGGGCTTTGTAGATATACTACTCTGGTTCCCTGCATGGGGCCTGATAAGATTGTCTGCGGTTTACCGGGTGTCTTCCAGCCATACTCCGAAACTCTCCGCAAAAGCGTATCAAGGTCATCAACTATAAATGCAAGGTGAGCATAGCCAGGGATATAGGGTGCTGAAGGTTCTTCTGGCTGTTTGATGTTATCGTATTGCAGTAATTCAATTTTGAAACCGGCCAGTTCAAGCAACGCCATTCGTACATCAGCGCCCCTTGCGCCTGTCACTTCATCAATGATCGGCCCGGACATTTTCCCCTGGCGTAACAACTCCCCGCCGAGAATCTGAGTCCAGAAGAACAGGGACTCTTCAATGTTTCTGACTGAAAAACCGACGTGATCCGCTCTTTTTATCATGAAAGTACCTGCTGAATTTTAATAATAAGGACCAAACTATCTGAAATCTCACTTTGGGACTTCACGGCAAAAGCGGACATCATCTGGCAGACTGCTTTTCGTGTACAGTCATGATAAAAACTAGGGGATCTTCCTCCCGGTTTTCATAAAAATGAGGAACATCTGTTCTGGCAGTCGCCGAACAACCGGCTCTTAAAAGATATTGATGGTCCTGTACCCCAAGCGTGAGTGAACCCGCCTGAACATAAAAAAGTTCAAGCGTTCCTGCTGTATGGCCGGAGGAGTCAAACCTTTCACCCGGTTGCATTTCCCACATCCAGAGTTCTGTCATATCAGGGCCGCCAGATCCAGCGAGCAATTTTGCGCTGCCGCCTTTTTCTCCTTTCCACAGTTCCGGTATTTCATCTGATGAAATCAGGCGGACTGCCGGTTTTGAGCTGACATCCACAAAGTCAGCCACTGAAACGCCCATCGCGGCAGACAGCCGGCATAGCAGGGCGATACTGGGATTGGCTCTGCATCCCTCTATCTCAACCAGCGTTCCCTTGCTCACACCGGCCCGGCGGGAGAGTTCATCAAGAGACATTTTTTTTTGCTGACGATACACCTTAATCCGCTGAGATACGGCTCCATTAACGGTATCGGCGATAGCATTAGCGTCGGTCAGTAAATTGACTTTTTCGGTCATCGGTCATTATCATGATGTAAATTGGTCATTAAAGGATTATCCCGTGTTAAAAGTATCTCCGTCAATTGCTCCCGATATTTATCGTATTGCACCTGGATTTCGGGCATTGAGTATCGTCGTGCAAGCCGCACCGGTGATAAATCCTGATGCAGGAGAAGCTGCGCTACAGGATGCATGTAGAGCAGTTCTGGCGGGTCAGCCAGAATGGGCGGAATCTCATCTGGCCGCCTGGGGGGAAGTTTTCCAGAAATTTGGCGCTAAGCCCAAGCGTACGCCGTGTTCAGCTGATGCCTTGCGTAAGCGCGTATTGCGCGACGGTACAATGCCGGCGCTCGACCCCATTGTTGATCTCTATAATGCTGTCAGTCTTCGTTATGCTGTGCCGGTGGGTGGCGAAAATATCTCTGCCTATCAGGGAGCACCATGCCTGACTGTGGCAAAAGGAACAGAACCTTTTGATACGCTTAAAGAAGGCGAGACCACCATTGAATATCCTTCGCAGGGTGAGGTGATATGGTGTGATGAGGTCGGTGTGACCTGCCGACGCTGGAACTGGCGCCAGGGGATCAGAACTCGCCTGGGTGTCGAAGCACAGCAGATGTGGTTCATCCTTGAGAGTCTTCCCCAGATGCCGCTGGTGATGCTTCACGAAGCCGGGAAGATGCTGACAGACGGCCTGGAAAAAATGATGCCCGGTGTAGAGTTCGAGGCCTCTCTCATCCAGGAAGTACATCAGTAACACCCTTCAGGAGAGGCATGTATGTTTACCGGCCTGACGGCGTTTTCATTAACCCCGTCTACCGCCAGCAACGTGGATGAAAAGAGGGCAGGCGCCTCCTTTTTCCACATGTCTGTATCGGTTTGCATTTATGATAATTCCGGCACTACCCATTTCACCTTTACGGATAAACTACACGCTTGCCTCTCATGCCGCAGACCAGTCAGAGGCAACGCTCTGCCTGAATGACAAACTTTACGATAAACGTATAAAGCACGCTTCTCGCTCATAGCGGACGCTAAGCAGGCTGCTGAGGCTAACTTTGCCGTTGCCATCAGACCCTGGCCGGCAGGCCCGGAACGCTTCGCGATCCGGCGGAGCTTACCGGCACAGCCGGTTAGCGGAGTGGGGCTGACGACCCGGCAGCGCCATCAGGCTGTTAATGCCGTTGACCTTCAGAGAGCAGAAGTCGGAGAATCAGCTGCAGCACAGAAAAAGGACTAACAGTAGCAGTAAGCAGAGAGAGAAGACCGTAAGGCAGCGTCCCGGAGAGAAAAAGCGCAGCCGAAGGGAGAGAGATGGTGCGTCAGCACCGTCTTTTCCCGGCCCGCAGGGCCGCCCGCTTTTCAGGCGGGCAGGTATAATATGCGTTCATAAAAAAGCCCCTTCCGGGGCTGGCTAGCTCAGCGATATTTAACGTGGATCAATAAGATCAACCACCAGGGACAGTATCTCATCCATTACATGTGGCTCAACCGTGGCGGCATAGCTTGCCCTCCGCGCTGTCAGATCGAGTGAGCGCAACTGGTAACACAATGCCACGCCAGTCACTTTCCCTGTATCCGTGCTATTGCCATCCAGGTACACAGTTACGCCCTGCGAGCGTGACGCGCCGCCGCCGCTTGTCACTGGGACACAAACTGCCGTTCCCAGCGCCGCAACCAGCACGCGCTGCGAGATAACCAGATAGTAATGCGGCCCTTTAAATTCGCGCCCTTCCACCGGATCGCCATTAACGTGCCAGATTTCTCCTTTCTGCGGTACTCTCCTTGAAACCATCAGATAAGTTCCCTGCCCTGCGGCACATCGTTCAGGCCGTCAGCGGTTTCTTCGTTGTAATCCTGAATTTCCTGCTGATCGATACCGGCCAGCAGTTGCGCCACGGTGCGACGACCGCGCGGCACACGCGCAACCGGCACAATGTTCACTGATTCGCCCTCTGCGGTTACGTCCAGCTCAATGCCAACCGTCCAGCCCGCTCTTGCCGCGATGTCGCCTGGAATAGTCAGCACGACGGCCCCGCCCTGCTGACGAAGTCTTGTTGATGCCATACGCCCTCCAGTGTGNCGCCTGGAATAGTCAGCACGACGGCCCCGCCCTGCTGACGAAGTCTTGTTGATGCCATACGCCCTCCAGTGTGTGACTTAGTAACACACACTTTACCACAGAGTGATACTAAATCACACCTCGCAGCTGTTTTTTTAATCATTTTTTCGTTCGCAATTTAGACTTTCATAAAGGGCGATCTGCTGCCTGTACCACAGTAATTCAGGCCACAGCCAGACAGATAACGCCCTTTTCATCAAGTATCGGGCGCTTTCAAGCTGGTTAGGCTTACCGCTCAGCGGATCATTGCCGTTTTCACTCCACGTCTGCCAGGCCAGGCATTTCAACACTGCCAGCGTGGCGCTGACGCCTGTGGCTTCGGCCGACATTTCGGCGCTGAAGCGTCTGAACAGGATCTGAAAATGTTTTTTGCCCTTGAACCCCGGAACGGCACACCACGGTGTGCCGGGCCGGACCTCAGCGGCCACGTCTTTTTGTGGCCAGTGAATGCGCGGGCGAAAGCCCGCTCCAGGGATTGACCTGGCCGTCAGCCATCAGACCCTGGCCGGCAGGCCCGAACTCAGGAGGGATTCGACGGAGCTTACCGGCACAGCCGGTTAGCGGAGTGGGGCTGACAACCCGGCAGCGCCGGGGAGCCGGAGGGAGCTATCAGCTTTTTGATACTGACGTCCGCTTTTCGCTCATAGCGGACACTGGCCGATAGATCGGATTGTTCTATACGTTAAGCGTAGTGTCTTCAGCCGCCCTGCGGGCGGCTACAGTTAATACTCATTTCCCGATAACGTTCCAGTCGGCCGCAGTGGATAGCGTAACAAACGGGCCAGCCAGCGTGACATTATGATGGCTGACGATCTCTTTAGCTGACAGGCAGCAGTTATCCATTGTTGTATGCGCATTTGAAATCAGCACTGTCCTGAATCCGCGTTCCGACGCTGCACGGCAGGTCGTGTCCACACAAAATTCTGTTTTCATCCCGGCGATAACCAGTTCCCTGATACCTCGCTGGCTGAGCTGATGCTGCAGGTCCGTATTCTGAAAACAGCTGGGATGCTTTTTAATAAACACGACATCACGCTCGGCGTGCACGTTCATTTCAGGTATAAGCCGGGTTAACGGCCCCTGCTCTGAGAAAGGGGAGTCATCAGGTCCGGTATGGCGCGCAAAAAAGATGGGTACCTGAGCCCGCCTGGCTTTTTCAATCAGCAGACAGATATTCGAGAGTACAGACGCCGCGGAATAGGGGAAAACCGGCCCGCGAAAAAGCCCGTGCTGCATATCGATAATTAAAAGCGCATTTTCAGAAATCATAATATATCTCCATTCGGTAAGTTATGAACGGAGAGATCGTTTCCCCGTCCGGTCTGGCGGGGAGTCAGAGTCTGTTTTGTCAGGTGCCAGTCACAGATGCGCTCACGCCGCCGAAGGTGCCGGTGGTTGTGACGGTGGTTGTTGACTGAACTGACTTAATCATCGCCTGGTTTTCGCTTATAAGTTGGTGACAGTAAGAGGAAACATAATAACTTAAAAAAGCTTTTTTCTGGTTTCAACACCATAACTCACCTGTTACAACAGATATGTCCGTTGACTGATATCGTTTTTTTCCTGTGAAATCCAGGCCAGATAATGCACGGTAATATGACTTCCGTTTTTCACATAAGGCCACCTGATAATGTCTGATATAGCATCACTGCGTAAAAGGCGGGCTTTGCGTCAGAAGCAGACAGCGCGATCTGCAATGGTGCATCAGGATATTCGCTGTATGTTTGCTGGCAGGCGGATATATACTCTCGTTTTTGGATGGTGCTGACATGCCTCACATAACCCTGCATATTCTGAATGCTCAGAAAAAACTCACCGCTCACCGTGAATGGCTTCAGGCCAGCCTGACCGCTACCTATGAAAAAGCTCAGCGGCTGATGCCGGTTCCTTCGCTGGATGTGGTGGTTAAAGCCGGAAAGTTTGTGATCCCTGAAAAAGGGCATACGGGTTTTTGTCCTGAGCCAGGCGTTATCTATTTAACGGTCGATCCTGAAAACCCGGCATTCTGTAAAAATGAAGCGCACTCGCTTGAGCGAATGTTTGCTCATGAACTGCACCATGCGGCCAGATGGGCAGGGCCCGGATATGGCTCAACGTTAGGGGAAGCTATCGTTTCTGAAGGGCTTGCCGGACACTTTTCTCTCGAGCTTTTAGGCGGGAAACCTGAACTCTGGGAAAGCCTCAACTCAGATATTATGCAATCCTTTGCCCGGCAACTGCATGACAGCTGGCATCGCACCGATTACGATCACAATGCCTGGTTTTACGGAACCGGCGATTTACCAAAGTGGCTGGGATACACCGCAGGCTTTGAGCTGATTTCCAGATATCTGGCAGCCTCTCCGCATCTGAAAGCTTCAGCGCTGGCAGATATTAGCGTTGAGGAGTTAAGGATGTACATTTAAAAAATATCCGTGTCCTGTTTATTCAGAACGTCCGCTTTGCAGGGAAAAACGGACGTTCTGGTTTTGACAATAAAAAAGGTAATGCGGCTGAAGTATAAGCCGGTTATTACTCACAAAAATTCAATAAATTTAACCCAAAATTTCAATAAGGTTGCTATCAGGATCCCTGATGATAGCTTCATAATAACCATCACCTGTGAGGCGAGCCGGACTCACTAAAATTCCATTTTCAGATGCTTTAATAACCATTTCATCCACCCGATGGCGGGAGCCAACGTCGATAGCAACATGAGCCCAGCCGGTAAGCTCTGTACCGTGTTGTCCCTCTGCTATACCCTTCAGGTTCATTAGCTCAATAGTGGGTCCTTCACTTAAGCTGATAAAATAAGAAGAAAAACCGGGCCGGTTTTTGCTGATATATAACTCATTAGGCGTTCCGCCAAAATAGTCTCGCCAGAATATTTTTTGTGCTTCAATATCTCCCGTCCATAAAGCTAAATGTGAAATTTTCATTTATTCGCTCCTGGGGAATTTTTCCGGCTAAGGTTGAGTGTGAATGATATTGCACTAACAAACAGCATTAAAGCTGTAATCACTGAGAAAGCCAGCGCAAGAGAACTAAAATGAGCGACAAAACCGATGATAGCAGGCCCACTTAATACGCCCATATAACCCATCGTCGTTATTGCCGGAACAGCTACGGATTGAGGCATAACGCTCTGCTGACCCACGGCCGAAAACATCACCGGGACAATATTTGCACACCCTGCGCCGATTAGAATATAGCCAAATAGCGACAGGTACCATGATGGTATGAACGTAATCAGAGCCAGCCCAATAGCCGCAGTCAGCGATCCGCCTACAACGACAGCTAATTGACCAAGATATTTTACCACCCGATCCCCTGTGAGCCGGACCGCTGTCATAGCAATAGCAAAGCAGGTATATCCAAGCCCACCCAATGATTCAGGCATGTCTCTTACCTGTGTCAGATAGATTGCGCTCCAGTCAAGAACAGTGCCTTCAGTCAGGAACACTAATAAACAGACCATTCCCAGCGTCAGAACAACGCCGTGAGGTACAGCAAATGCCGGTCCTTCTTTAGGGTTAGCAAAAGTCAGCAAACCCGGATAGCTCAGTAAAGCTAAAACAATCACAATGAGTACGATGAAGAGGGTAGCAGTAACAACACTAAGATCCGCAGACAGAAGCAAGGTCATCAAACCTGCACCAGCAATACCGCCAAAACTGTACATGCCGTGAAAACCGGACATCAGCGGAGCAGGCGCCTCTTTTTCCACCAGGATCGCCTGAATATTCATGGCGCAGTCTGTCACGCCCAGGCCTGTGCCAAAAAACAGCAGCACAACGCCCAGAAGCAACGGATTGTTAATCATAGCCAGCAGAGGTGTGCTGACAATAACTAATGCGATAGCCGCCACAATAACGCTGCGACAACCAAAGCGGCTGGTCAGTAAGCCTGTTACTGGCATGGCAATCAAAGCACCCAACCCAAGACACAACAGCAAAGAGCCTAGCGTCGCTTCATTTACACCGGTATTAATACGTGCATAGGGCACCAGAACAGCCCATGTCGCTGTAATGAACCCGGCAATGAAAAAAGTTAGCCGGGTAGCCCGGCTGGGAGAGATTCGGTATAACTTTTGATTCATTATGTTCCTCATTGTGAAATCTGATGGTGTCAGATACATGGCATGCTGCCGGCAGGACATACATTGACAATGTATAGCGTCTGCACGATCATGCTCAATGTGGCTCTTTATTGAGAATTACAGAGGTGATTATTGCTCGATTATGCAGCTTTTCCCGATCGGCGACAAGACTTTATCAGGCAAATATTGCGCGATAACGGAAGAGTCGTGTGTGCTGAACTCGCCCGGGAAATCGGGGTTTCAGAGCATACTATCCGGCGTGATCTTCATGAATTAAGTAAAGAAGGGGTTTGCAAAAAGGTTTATGGGGGAGCGGTGCTGCTGCTCCCTGATGCAGGAAGCCTCTCCCTGCGAAAAGAGCAACACCTGTCAAGAAAAGACTTAATCGCGCAGAAATGTGCAAGTCTGATTGTTGAGGGCAGCTGTATTTTTATCGATGCAGGCAGTACTAATCTGGCAATAACTAAGTTTATACCTATAGAGTTAGCCATAACGATAGTTACGAATGCACCTGATGTCGCAGCAGCGCTATTAAAGCACCCTAATGCAGAAGTCATTATGCTGGGCGGGCGTATTCAAAAAGTAAGCGGCGGTTGTGCAGGAAATACGGCAATAGCGCAATTGAAAAACATCATGTTCGACCAGGCCTTTATCGGCGGGTGTGCAATGAGCGCGGAAGCCGGATTGACTGGTTTTGAGTATGAAGATTGCGAATTTAAAAAAGCAGCAATAGCCCGGAGTGAGCAGATTATCGTCGGACTGACAGCAGAAAAGATACCTGGCGTTGCAAGATTTTTAGTTGCCAGCTGTGAGGAGATAGATATTTTGGTTATTGAGGGGGAAAGCGCTGAAGCGACCGGTATAAACCTCCTGTCGGAACATATGAAAATTTTATCTGTCTGATTTTAGTATATTTATTCTGCGTGCTATAAGAACCGACAAAGGTGATGTCTGAGTATACAAAGTCAGCAATCCGCCAGGCCCAGGTCATTAGTCGTTGTTTCTGACAAATATATGACCACAAGCCGATGCTTAAATTAATGCCTGAAGGGTTGCCATGAACACAATAAGTCTGCAAAACAGATATCACGCTGTAAATAACAATACTGCGGCAGTGTGGGCGGAAAATGCAGGTATCGGGAAGGTCAGGAAGGAAAACTACTACGATCCGACCCGGCTCGCGCTGGCAACGGGCATACGGCCCTCTGTGACCTCAGATATTTCACGTCTTATTACGCAATTAACTCAGCTCACCGCAGGTGACCGGCTTGCCGATACATTGCCCGCCTGTGGTTTGCATTTTACTTTCTTACCTCTGACTCTGCCGCTCTATCACGCAGATGAGCCACTGCCAGCGAAAGTGGATCAGTTAATGGCTATCTGGCGTGAATTTGCAGCGGAAAAAGTGGTGATTACGCATCTGCGGCTGGTCGCGTTACCCGATCAGCTTTTGCTGGCGGGGATCCCGGCACATCCTGCGCTGGCGCTGCGCGAGCAGTTCTGTGCAAAGGTGCTCGATTCTCAGTGGAAAAATGAACTCCTGATGCGCCATGCCGGCAGAGCGCTGCCGGCTCCTTTCTGGCACAGCACGCTGCTGCGCTACGGGGCGGCGTTTTTACCTGAACCTGTGCGCGCGTTTTTCTTTAAGCATCAGGCCGCCACGTTCGGCGCTGTAGCCGGGGAACTGACGCTGGTGAAAACTAACTACAACTGGACAGAGTGCTATCCCTTAAAATAGTCCAGGGCGAAAAGAGAAGAGGTTGCTATGAAATTGCCGGGAATGCCGGAAAATGAAGCTGTGCGGCTGAAGTCGCTCCACAAACTTGGCCTGCTGGATACGCAGGACGATGAGCGCTTTGAACGACTGACTCGCATTTCCCGCCGGCTGTTCCAGGTACCGATAGCGCTGATCAACCTTATCGATCGCGATCGTCAGTGGACGCTGGCGTGTCAGGGGATTAACGGTCGCGAGATGAAACGCGACATCTCTCTGTGTGCGCATGCCATTATGCTGGATGAGCCGCTGATTATCACAGACGCGCGCGAAGATGCGCGGTTTTATGATAATCCGCTGGTTACCGGCACGCCATTTATCCGTTTTTATGTGGGGTATCCGGTGCGGCTGCCCGATGGTGCCGTTGCCGGTACTTTGTGTCTGGCCAACAGCGAACCGCGCCGTTTTACCGGTGACGACATTGCCGCGATGAAAGATGTGGCGGCAATTGTCGAAGATGAATTTCAGGTCACGCAGATCGCGATGGTAGACAGCCTGACGGATATTCCCAACCGGCGCGGGTTTTATGCGATGGGAGAAAAGCGGTTTCAGCGACTGCAGCAGCAGGATCACGACTTTGCCATTCTCTATTTTGACCTCGACAAATTTAAGCCTATCAATGACCTGTGGGGGCATGCAGAAGGCGACAACGTGCTGAAAATCTTCGCTGCACTACTTTATCAGCAGCTCGGACCGGATGACATTGTAGGCCGTCTCGGCGGCGATGAGTTCGCTGTATTGCTGGCCCGGCAAAGCGATGCCAAAGCTTACCTGTGCCGGCTGCATGAGGCGCTGTCAGCGTGGAATCAGCAGGCGGCTAAACCCTACAATATCAACTACTCCTTCGGCATGATTGCCAGTGAGGCAGGCAGATATGCCTCGCTCGCGGAAATGATCGGCGAGAGCGACAGCGTGATGTATGCCGAAAAGCGTCGCAAAAGGCCGCGATAAACACGCGGCCAGTTGTGCCGGATCTCAATGGCCGTGCACGGTTAGCGCCACCAGCCGGATAACCACCGGACGTACAAGCAGAATGCAGACAAAGGCAGCTGGCATCGCCACCTGATAGGCATTCATCACATTTGTCATATAATGCGGGCCTGGACCAGACTCTGCCAGCGTAATAACCAGGCTCATCAGAAACGCCATAATGGTCGCCATGTACAGAGAAAATATATAAGGGGTAACCCGATGTGGCAGCCGTAAGCGCACGCCAGCTGACGCAATGGCTTTAATCATAAGATCTCTCCTGACCGGTAAGTTTAGAAACAGCGGCTACCTTACGGGTCTGTGCCGGACAAAAACAGCACAGCTGTGCTTTAATCATTGCTAAGTAATATTTACGAAAAGAGCGGGCCGCTGATGGATATGCTGGGGTTGATCGACAATTTTGTTCGCGTAGTGGAAAACGGCACTATTGCCGCTGCTGCCCGCGCCAGAGGAATGAGTGCTGCAGCCGTAAGCCAGAGCCTTGCCCGGCTCGAAACGCACCTCGGCGTGCGCCTGCTTTCGCGCACCACGCGCAGTATGGTTCTGACGGAAAGCGGTCAGCGTTATTACGCCAAAGTCCGCCATATTCCGGTTGATATTGCGCTTGCTGCGCAGGCTGCCGCTGTGGAAATCGGACCGCAGGGCCCGCTGCGCATCGCCACCACCGCGGCGTTTGGCCGCTACGTGGTTGCCCCGCTTATGCCGGCTTTTAATGAGATGTTCCCTGGAATCGACATAGAACTGATCGCTACCGATCGTGATGTCGATCACCGGCTGGAAAACATCGACGTCAGCCTGCGCATCGAGGCGCAGCTGAACGATCGGCTGGTGGCGCGAAAAATTGCATCCCTGCCGTTTATTTTCTGTGCGGCGCCCGCTTATCTCTCCCGTGCAGGTACTCCGCAACGCATTGATGAGCTGAGCGAGCACGCCTGTCTGGTGTTTCGTTATCCGACAGATGGCCGATTTCTTCCCTGGAGTTTTAGCGCAGACGGGGAGATGGTTACCGCCCGGCTGAATCCCCGTTTTATCAGTGACGATATCGATATTATTGCCAGAATTGCCATCAGCGGTGGCGGAATCGCACGGCTGGCAAGCTTTGTCGCCCGGCCGCTGATCGCCAGCGGCCAGCTAATCCCGCTGTTTACTGACGACAAACAGACGATTCAGTCGCTGCCGATGATCATTTACGCCTGTGTCAGTGAGCGTTCCGCCCTGAGCGCAAAAGTCAGGGCGTTTATTGATTACATTGCGGCGGCGGTTGCCACAGATGAAAAAATGTTATCCGCGCCGCTCCGGGGTGATTAGCGCGGAGCGCGCAGCCGCAGCAGAAACAGGCTGCTGACGAGCATCACTGCTGCTGCCATCAGCACCATCTTCTGCAGGCCGATAAGCTCAGCCAGGTGCCCTCCCGCCAGCGCACCGCTGCCGATGGCGGCGTTAAATATCGCGACATAGAGCGCAGAAGCGGGCTGCGCGGCCGTACCGGCGCTGCGCAACAGCCAGGTCTGCAGCCCGACGAATATCACCGCGATCCCGGTGCTCCAGAGTGCCAGCAGCAGCACGGTCAGGCCGTGCGGCAACGCGGCGATGCTGAGTGCGCCCAGCGCCAGCGCGCTTAACAGCAGCGCTGAAAGAATCAGGCTCCTGAGATGCCGATCGATTAGCTTTCCGGCGATGATATTGCCCGCTACGCTGGCGATGCCAGCCACCAGCAGCAGAGCGGAAACCGCAGCAGGGGCAATACCCTGTTTTGACGTCAGCAGCGGATCGATATAGGTGAACGCGGCAAAGTGCGCGGTGATGATGGCCGCCGTTGCGCCAAACAGCGTCAGTAGCGTGCGATGACGAAAAATAGCCAGATAGTCGTTCAGTTTTAAGGGGGCAGGCGGCGTCAGAGCCGGAAGCGTGCGCCAGAGAACCACGGCGGCGGCCAGTGCAAGCAGCGCAATGGCACTGAACGCGCTGCGCCAGCCGGCAGCAGCAGCCATAAAACTGGCAAGCGGCACGCCCAGCACGCTGGCGGCTGAGACGCCGCCAAATATCACTGATGTCGCCAGTCCCAGCCTGCTGGCCGGTACCAGCCGGGCGGCAACGGTGCCAATCAGCGCCCAGAATACGCCATGGGCCAGCGCACCGGTAATGCGGGCGCTCATTAGCGCGGGCAGAGCGTAAGCACGCATCGCCATCAGACAGGAAGCCGCCAGAATCACCATTAATCCCACCAGCAGCGCCTTGCGCGGCGTACGTGCCGGCAGCATGCCGGAGCAGAGTGCAGCCAGCGCAGCGACCCAGCCATAGGCGGTAACGATCAGTCCGGTAGTGGCAGCAGGCTGGTGCAGATCGTTTGCCAAGGCATTCAGCATCCCTACCGGCGCCAGCTCGCTGGTGACGATAGTAAAAGCGCTGAGGCCGAGCGCGGCAATAGCAATCCAGTTACGTGCCGGCACAGCGTGCGGAGCAATAACGGTGTCATTCATGGTGCAATCTCCTTATGTTCAGATTCCGGAATTCTTATCCGGTTTAACTTCCCGGGGATGCGCAGTATCATCTGATCGAAAGCGGGAAAACAGTGCGGAGAATGGAAGGCTATTTTCCATAAATGGAAACTATGAAAAGTGAATTTTACTGGG
The DNA here is from genome assembly GCF_008631385.1 of Pantoea sp. M_9. NCBI lineage: Bacteria > Pseudomonadati > Pseudomonadota > Gammaproteobacteria > Enterobacterales > Erwiniaceae > Pantoea > Pantoea sp. M_9. The sequence continues at coordinate 460,085 of NZ_VWUF01000002.1, forward strand.
ATGACATCAGGATCTTTCTGGCAATCGCCCGCGCCGGAACGCTGAGCGGCGCTGCCAGTGCGCTGGAAACCGGCATCGCGACCGTCTCCAGAAAGCTGGACCGGCTTGAGCAGTCGCTGGGGCTGCCGCTGTTCAGCCGGCATCAGAGCGGATACCGGCTGACGGATGATGGCGAAGCGCTGCTGGAGCGGGCGGAGGCGCTGGAAGAGGCGGGGCGGGCGGTGACGGAAAAAGCGCAGCTGCAGGGAGCGGTGGCCGGACTGGTACGGCTGGCAACGTCGGATAATCTGGCCACCCATTTCATTCTGCCATCACTGCCTTCTCTGCTGCAGACGCATCCGGCGCTTCGGCTGGAGGTGCTGAGCGGGGTGCAGTCGGTCAATCTGCATCGCAGAGAGGCCGATCTGGCGATTCGTCTGGTTCGCCCTGAGGCGGGCAATCTGACTATCAGACGGCTGGGAACCCTGGGATTCGGCCTGTATACGGCCCCGTCATTACTGCACGCTTCAGCACCGTTTACCCTTAATGAAGCGCCCTGTATCGGCTGGTCTGAATCACACCAGCATCTGCCCGCCGCCCGCTGGATCAGGCGCGTGCTGCGCGGCAGGCCCTGCCGGCTGGAAGCCAACACGCTGACCGCGCAGGTTGCGGCGGTGACGGCCGGACTGGGCGTTGGCGTGTTGCCGCACTTTATGGCCAGAGCCAGCGGTTTGCATTGCCTGCAGCGTGACAGCAGTGCCGATCAGCCGCTGTGGCTGGTAATGCACGCCGATCTGGCAACCTCCGGTCGGGTACGCGCGGTGGCCGATCATCTTATCGGGCTCTTCAGCGAATGCCGGGAGCAGCTTGAACGCTGAGCAACGTGCAGCGCGCGTCGGTAAGCGCAGCAATGTTCTACACTCCGGTAACGCGCAAAGTAACAGGAGAAAAGATGACGAACTCAAAAAACAGCGAAATCGTGCATGAACTGGTGTCCGAGAGCGGCACCGCATGGAACGGTCAGGCTTACGACTGCTATCCGTCAGGCAAACCACAGATTTCCGTTATGCGCATGTCGCTGCCGCCCCACAGTGAACTGCCGTGGCATACGCATCCCATGCCCAACACGGCTTACGTGCTGTCCGGCCAGCTGATTATTGAAGATAAAGAGAGCGGCAGGCGTCAGCATTTCAATGCCGGTGAAGCGCTGAATGAGACGGTTAACAGTGCGCATCGCGGCTATACCGCTGAGCAGGCGACCGAGCTGATTATTTTTTATGCCGGGGCAGAGGGGCAGTCGCTCTCCGAGTCGCTGCCGGGTGAAGAGCCGGAGTTTTAGCATAAATTCGGGTGGAGAGTGACCGGAGGCGTAACAGCGCCGCACTGCACCCGGTTCGCTTTAACCCTTAATGCTTTTTGCGCCCCGCAGCGTTTTTGATCGGGCTGGTTGCCTGGTTGCTCGCCTAAATCATCACGGCGCCTCTGCTAAACTTGCCGGGTCGCAACTAAAAAACAGAGGACTGGAATGAAAATCAAAAGCTATGCCGCGATGAAAGCGGGCGAAGCACTGGTGCCGCACGAATATGAAGCTGGTCCGCTGAGCGCGGAAGAGGTGATGGTCGAAGTGGACTACTGTGGCGTCTGCCACTCCGATCTCTCTATGATCGACAATGAGTGGGGTATCTCCTCTTTCCCGGTCATTGCCGGGCATGAAGTTATCGGCCGCATCAGCGAGCTGGGCGACGCAGCGCAAAACAAAGGGCTGAAAGTGGGCCAGCGCGTGGGCATCGGCTGGACGGCGAAAAGCTGTCAGCACTGCGATGCCTGTATTAACGGCGAGCAGGTAAACTGCGAAAAAGGCTCTGTCCCGACCATTATGAACAAAGGCGGCTTCGCCAGCCATCTGCGTGCGGACTGGCAGTGGGTGATCCCGCTACCGGAATCGATTGATATCACGTCAGCCGGCCCGCTGCTCTGCGGTGGTATTACCGTGTTCAAACCGCTGCTGATGCACAACATCAACGTTAACAGCCGCGTCGGCGTTATCGGGATTGGCGGCCTGGGCCATATGGCCATCAAACTGCTGCGCGCTATGGGTGCAGAGGTGACCGCGTTTAGTTCTAACGCCAGCAAAACTGAGTCTGTTAAAGCGATGGGCGCCGATCGCGTGGTCAACAGCCGCGATCCAAAAGCGCTGAAAGCGCTGGCAGGTCAGTTTGACCTGATTATCAGTACGGTTGCGGTCGATCTCGACTGGCAGCCCTATTTCCAAGCGCTGGCCCCGCACGGTAAGTTCCATACCGTCGGCGCAGTAATGAAGCCGTTCCCGGTTCCGGCATTTACCCTGATCATGGGCGATCGCGCGGTAACCGGCTCCTCTACCGGCTCGCCGGGTCAGCTGCGTACGCTGATGCGTCTCGCCGCGCGTACCGATATCGCGCCGCAGGTAGAAGAGTTCCCGATGTCAAAAATCAACGATGCGCTGGAGCATGTGCGCGCCGGTAAAGCGAACTACCGCGTCGTGCTGAAAGCTGATTTCTGATGCTGAGATGAAAAGAGGTGGCTGAGCCACCTCTTTTTTTACCCTTTGTTTGCTGAATCGTCCTGCTCGCCGAGGAAGAAGTACCAGAGCGGAATCGACATCAGTCCGGTAAATACCAGCGTGTAGAGCGTAATCATAAAGCCCTGCGTCAGATACATGGTCAGCGACCAGTGACTGAACGGAATACCATATTGATCGATCACGCCACCGATAATCGCATTACTCATTACCGTGCCGACAATCAGCGCCAGAATGAACAGGCCGCGCAGAAAATAGCGCATCTCTTTGCGTTTGACCGTAAAGCGGGCGCGAATAATGCCCAGCGGTGACTGTTGTGCAGCAAGAATCTCCGCTTCCGTCATTGGCGTACGCTGCTGCCTGCGCCAGCGCAGATAATCGATGGCTAAGAACAGCAACAGGCTGACACCCATCACCGGCAGCGCATACCCCAGCGCTACGGCCAGCAGCAGGCACAGCAGGCGCGCCGTGAGCGGCAGCGCCAGCCAGCTTGCCGTCAGCGTCTCAAGCGGGCTGGCGGCAGCCGAGGCGGGACGGCGCAGCCACCACATGCGGTAGCCCAGCACAATCATAGTGCAGAGGCCGAGACCAAAGAGAGCCAGCAGCAGCTGATTGGGCAGACCAAACAGCACGCCCATATGAGCATCCACGCCCCAGCGGGTCAGTTTTGCCACCAGCGGAAAGCGGGCAAATTCAGCGCGGTCTACAATCGCGAAACTGTGTGGATCTACCGACACCGCATCCACCTGAGTGGGCCAGCGGCGATCGATTTCCGTAACGGTCCAGGCGCTGCCGCTGTTTTTTGGCTGGCGCAGCTCCACTTTCGCTGCATCAATCCCGTTCGCGCGCGCGGCATTCAGCGCCTGATCCCAGTCAGCATCGGGCATATTGGCGGGCGCCGGTTTCATCATCGGCATGCCGGGTTTGCGCATCGCCGCCATATCGGTCACTGACATACTGTGATGATCGGCGTGCGGATCGGCGGGGGCGACCTCTGCATCCGGATCGAGTACCGTCCTGACCTGTGGCGTCAGCCAGTTCAGCTCACTGCGCATTTTATCGATGTTCGCGCCTGCCCACTGTGACCAGGTGAGGCCGGTCGCAGAGAAGAACAGCAAACCGAGCAGCAGCACCAGTCCCAGGGTGGCGTGCCAGTGGCGGCTGAAAGCTAACCCGCTGCGTGCCGGTTTAAGCCGGCGCTTCGGCCGGGTTGCCAGCCACAGCACCACGCCACCCAGCGCGGCGACCCAGAGCCAGCTTGCCGCCAGCTCGCTGTAGTTGCGTCCGGCATCGCCCAGCAGCAGGCTGCTGTGCAGCAAATCGAGCGTGGTGCGCAGCGGCAGTATGCCGCTCGTCCCGTAGATCGGCATATCTCCCTTTATCTGCAGGGTATAGGGATCGATAAACAGCGCGCGCGAGGTCGAGGCGCCCAGCGCCGGATCGCTGAACTGCACGCGGGTGGTCTCCTCTGCACCCGGTGCCGGTCGCACCGCGTAAATATGCGCATCTGCGCCAGCTCTGGCCCGCGCTGCACCGATTTGAGCCGACAGCGGCTGCGGTTCGCCAGCGGGTGTTACCGTCAGCGCATCGTGATAGACCAGCTGTTCGAGCTGAGGCGTGAGCACATAGAGCGTGCCGCTCAGCGCAGCAATAAAGATAAACGGCGCAACGAACAGGCCGATATAAAAATGCAGGCGGCGAAGCAGATTGAGCACCGCGCCGCGCGGTGCTGCAGAATTAACAGCAGACAAAAGCGTCTTCCTTCTGAAAGTAAACAACCGGGGCGACGGGCAGCATGCTGCGCCCGCGCCACGTTAAAGCGGATTCAGTTAAGAAGCAGGGAAGGCGGTCCGCGCGGACGGGGAATGGCCACCCGCCTGCGCACTACGGGCGCCGCGCGCCGCGGCAGCGGTGGCGCACGGGAGTGAAGCAGCATCAGCCAGATAAAGGGAATAAACACCCAAATCATCAGCGGCACATGCACCAGCAGATCGCAGTAGCCGCAGGCAAGCTCGCCGTCGTCCGCGTCATGATGCATCATGCCCGGCATGGCGTGCTCCATCATCTGATGATGATCCATCTCCATCATGGCCGGGGCAGGCTGCAAAACGCGCTGCTGCTCAATCAGGCTTTTTGACACCACCGGCGCAACAAACAGCAGCAGCACCGCCAGAATGGCGAGGCAGGCAGTGAGGCGCTGGCGAAGTGCAGGTAAAACCGTCATAACAGATAGCAGGTCACGTCAGAGAAGAGGCGGAATTGTAACGCGATTGCCGCTGCCGCGTTAAACAAACGCCGCCGGAGAGGGAAATAATTCGCATTTTTTGAAAAAGCTCACCCCGGACACAGTTTTTGTTAACCTTAATGCAACCTGATGAGAACAGTGCAGAAACAACAAAGCGGAGCGAAGATGAAAATAGTCATGCTGGATGGTGATACGCTGCCCGAACGGCCGGTGCAGCCAGAATGGTGCAGTGCATGGGTCTGGCGCGGACAGACCGCACCCGCGGAGATTGTGTCTGCCCTGCAGGGGGCGACGATAGCCATGACAAATAAAGTCCCGCTGCGCGCCGAAACGCTGCGGCAGCTGCCTGAACTGCGCTATATCTGCGTCACGGCTACCGGCTATGACTGTATCGACCTTGACGCCTGCCGGGCGCAGGGCATTGTGGTCAGCAACGTACCCGGCTACTCTACCCGCAGCGTGGCGGAGGGGGTAATCGCTGCGCTGTTTGCGCTGCGGCGACACCTGGTAGATTACGCCATCAGCAGCCGCGACGCGTGGCCCGCTTCGCCGCATTTCTGTATTCATCGCGAGCCGCTGCAGGATATTCAGGGTGCGGTGATGGGCGTGGTCGGCAAAGGCGATATTGGCAGCGCAGCCGGTGAGATGGCGCAGGCGCTGGGCATGACGGTGCTTTATGCTGAACGGCCGGGGGCGGCAGCCATCCGCGCGGGCTATACCGCCTTTGATGAGGTACTGGCGCGCAGCGACGTACTGACGCTGCACTGCCCGCTGACGCCGCAGACGCAGCAGATGATCAACCGGCAAACGCTGGCCGCGATGAAACCGGGCGCGTTACTGATCAACACCGCGCGCGGCGGACTGATTGAGGAGGAGGATCTGGCGGCCGCGCTGCGTCAGGGAACCCTCGGCGGCGCGGCGCTGGACGTGCTGAGCAGTGAGCCGCCACCCGCTACGCATCCGCTGCTGCAACCCGGCCTGCCCCGGCTGCTGCTGACGCCGCATATCGCCTGGGCAACCCAACAGGGCGTGGCGAATCTGCTGCGCGGCATTGAAGCCAACCTGGAGGCGTTTGCGCAGGATAAACCGCGCAATCAGGTGAGCTAAGGATCAGAACACCGAGCGGCCCAGCCGGTCGCTCAGCTTCTCCAGCAGCGCGGTGCCGGCCAGTGAATTGCCTGAGCGATCCAGCGCCGGAGACCAGACGGCAATGCTCATCTCTCCCGGGATCACCGCAATAATCCCGCCGCCCACGCCGGATTTAGCCGGCATGCCTACCCGCCAGGCAAATTCGCCGGCGCCATCATACATGCCGCTGGTCATCATCAGCGCGTTCACCTGACGCGCCTGGCGCGGCGAGATCACCGCCCGGCGGTTATCCTGTGTGCGTCCCTGGTTGGCCAGATAGAGAAATGTACGCGCCAGCTCGTTGCAGCTCATGGCCAGCGAACAGTAGTGAAAATAGGTCTCCATCACCTTGCTGACATCGTTATTAAAATTGCCAAACGATTTCATCAGCCAGGCAATGGCAGCGTTACGGGCAGAGTGCTCATACTCAGAGCGCGCGACGCCGCGGTCATACAGAATATCCTCCTGCTGCGCCAGGCCACGGACAAATTCCAGCATGCGCTGGCGCGGAGCCGTCAGGCGGCTCTCCAGCAAATCGCACATCACTAGCGCGCCGGCGTTAATAAAGGGGTTACGCGGTTTACCCTGCTCCAGCTCCAGCTGAACCAGCGAATTAAACGCCTGTCCGGAGGGCTCTTTACCCACGCGCTGCCAGATTTCAGCGTCTTCATACAGCGTCAGGGCCACCGTCAGCGACAGCACCTTAGAGATGGATTGCACCGAAAAGCGCGTAGCGGCATCACCCGCCTGATAGCACTCGCCGGACGGGGTACAGATCGCGATCCCCAGCTGGTCAGGCTCCACGTCCGCCAGCGCCGGAATATAATCCGCCACCTTTCCCTGCCGCGTCAGCGGCCGGACTTCGCTGATAATCTCTTCAAGCAATGCGTTACTGAGTTCTGACACATCCCGCTCCGATAGTAATGAATCTGGCCACAAGGGCGATGGCCAGGATGATGGTGATTTGCAGGCGCCGCGTCAATCCGCCAGCCGCAATTCTGTGACACATTCTGTCGCGCGCGGTGCCGGCGCGGTTGCGCACTGTATATGATTTAACCGCAGCGTAAAATTCTGTTGCGAATGACCAGGTTACGGGCTGCCCGCTTTTGACTATGCTGGAACGGTGCAGGGCGCCGGGACGCTGCACATGGATTTCTGATTAGGAGAAACTGATGCCTGTTACACCTTCTGACGCTGAAGAGGCTATGCGTCGCCCTGGCCGGTTTATGCGGCTGCAAACGCTGCTGCGCCGGGACACCACGCCGGTAAAGCTGCTGCTGCTGGCGGCTCTGGTCGGCACCCTGACCGGCCTGGTGGGGGTGGCATTTAACCGGGCGGTCAACCTGATGCTGCAGCTGCGTATCGATACGCTCGCTGCACAGCATAGCGGTTTCATGACCGGAGCAATCTCTGCCTTTGCCGCCTCTGCCATCATGGGGGGCGTGGGCTATTTTCTGGTGCGCCGCTTTGCGCCTGAGGCGGGAGGCTCGGGTATTCCGGAAATTGAAGGTGCGCTGGAAGAGCTGCGTCCGGTGCGCTGGTGGCGCGTATTACCGGTAAAATTTTTTGGCGGCATGGGCGCACTCGGTTCCGGGATGGTGCTGGGCCGTGAAGGACCGACGGTGCAGCTGGGCGGGAATATCGGCGGCATGTGCAGCGATCTGTTTCGCCTGCGCAGCGCTGAATCGCGCCACACGCTGCTCGCAACCGGTGCGGCAGCCGGTCTTGCAGCGGCCTTCAACGCACCGCTGGCGGGAATTCTATTTATTATTGAAGAGATGCGTCCGCAGTTTCGCTACAGTCTGGTTTCAATCAAAGCGGTATTTGTTGGCGTCATCATGGCCAGCATCGTCTACCGGCTCTGCGAGGGTAACAGCGCTATCATCGATATCGGCCAGCTCAGAGATGCGCCGACTGATACGTTATGGCTCTATCTGCTGCTGGGGATTGTGTTTGGCGCTGTCGGCGTCGCGTTTAACCGGCTGATCTTCACTATGCAGGATCGCTTTCAGCGTCTGCATCGCGGGCGTACCGCGGCGTGGGTACTGTGGGGTAGCGTGCTGGCCGGACTCTGCGGTTTACTGGGTATGCTGCTGCCGCAGGCGGCCGGTGGTGGGATAACGCTGATCCCGGCATTCTCTGGCGGCGAATATAGCGCGCTTATGCTGTTCGGACTTTTTATTCTGCGCACGCTGGTGACGCTCTGCTGCTTTGCCTCCGGCGCACCGGGCGGCATTTTTGCGCCCATGCTGACGCTGGGCACGCTGCTGGGCACCTGTTTTGGTCAGATCGCTATAGCCTGGTTTCCGGCGTGGCATCTGGAAGCGGGCACCTTTGCGGTTGCCGGTATGGGCGCGCTGTTTGCTGCGTCGGTTCGCGCACCGCTGACGGGGATTGTGCTGGTGCTGGAGATGACCAGCAATTATCAGCTGATTCTGCCGATGATCATCACCTGTCTGGGCGCTCCGCTGGCGGCACAATTTTTTGGCGGCAAGCCGCTCTATTCATCACTGCTGGCGCGCACGCTGGCGAAAACCCCGCTGAAAGAACCGCTGTCCCGCCATGCCAGCTGACCTGCCTGTGGCAGAGATAAGCGTGACCCTCACGCTTATTTCACCTATGCTGACTTGCGGCATCCTGTATCGCAGTCCACCTTTACTCTTTGACCTTTTAATATGGACGCACCATGCTCTGGTTATGGAACACGCTTATTTTGCTGGCAACCGTTGCACTGATGGAAGCGGTGGCGGCGCTCTCGCACAAATATATTATGCACGGCTGGGGATGGGGCTGGCATCTCTCTCATCATGAACCGCATACCAGCAGGTTTGAACTGAACGACCTTTACGCCGTTGTGTTTGCCGTGCTCTCAGTCGGGCTGATTTATTATGGCGTGCAGGGCATGTGGCCACTGCAGTGGATCGGCGCCGGGATGACCACCTACGGCGCACTCTATTTTATGGTGCATGACGGGCTGGTGCATCAGCGCTGGCCGTTTCGCTATATTCCGCGCAAAGGCTATCTGAAGCGGTTATATATGGCGCACCGGATGCACCATGCGGTGCGCGGGCGTGAAGGATGCGTCTCGTTTGGTTTTCTCTATGCGCCGCCGCTGCATAAGCTGCAGGCTACGCTGCGTGAACGTCACGGCCGCAAACCTAACGCGGCCGCTGCCACAGACCAACAGGACGCGGCTGCGGACGCGCCACGCGAGAAGTAAGCGCAATCCCCGCGCCTTTGAGCAGCAGCGCCAGCTTCTCCCCTTTGCTGGTGCGCTGCCGGGCATCCCAGGCCCGCATACCTGCATCCTGCACTTTTACCCCGATTTCGCGATACACCCCGTGGGCCGTCGCGATAGCCCATGCCGAGCGCAACGGCAAATCGGGCAGCCCGCTGCGGGCCGAATGGTAGTAAGGCTCTGCCGCTGCTACCAGGCGTGCAGCCAGCGGCGCTATCGCCGCACGGTAGTGCGGATCGGCCAGCTGACTGGCACGTAACCCGGTTTCCGTCAGCCAGCTTTGCGGCAGATAGCAGCGCCCGTTTTGCGCATCTTCAACAATATCACGTGCAATATTCGTCAGCTGAAACGCCAGGCCGAGATCGCAGGCGTGATCGAGTACGTTCTCATCGCGTACGCCCATTACGCGTGCCATCATCAGACCCACGACGCCCGCCACGTGATAGCAGTAACGCAGCGTGTCATCAAACGTGATGTAGCGCTCTTCACGCGCGTCCATAGCGAACCCTTCCAGATGATCAAACGCCAGCTGGGGCGGAAGTTCATGCGTCAGCGCCACTTCCTGAAACGCACGAAAGGCGAGTTCATCCATATGCGCGCCGCTGTATGCGCGGCGGGTCTCAATCTGCAGATGCTGCATGCGCGTTTGCGCATCTGTCACCTGATGTTGCGTGCCACCTTCGCCCAGCGTCTGGCCATCAATTACATCATCACAGTGACGGCACCAGGCATAGAGCATCAGCGTACTGCGGCGCGTAGCCGGATCAAAAAGCTTTGCTGCGGTAGCGAAGCTTTTCGAGCCCACTGCCATAGTCTGCGTGACCTGCTCAATCAGGGGAGGCTGGTTCATCCGGCAAGATCCTCGACCATCAGCTGCGCGGTAGCTTTAGCTGAACCGACGACACCTGGCACGCCCGCGCCGGGATGGGTACCTGCACCGACCAGATAGAGGTTGCTGATATCAGCGTCGCGGTTATGCGGCCGGAACCAGGCGCTTTGGGTAAGAATTGGCTCCAGCGAAAACGCGGAGCCCTGATGTGCGTGCAGCGTGTCGCGGAAATCTTCCGGCGTGAACATACGCTGTGTCACTATCTGATCGCGCAGGCCTGGCATGTAGTGCTCCTCAAGATAAGCAAAAATACGGTCGCGGAAACGCGGCCCTTCCTGCTGCCAGTCGATTGCGGCAGTGCCAAGGTGCGGAACCGGCGCCAGCACATAAAAGCTGCCGCAGCCTGCCGGTGCCAGCGACGGATCGGTGGTGCAGGGCGCATGCAGGTAGAGCGAGAAATCGTCCGCCAGCTGATTGCTGTTAAATATTTCATTGATCAGCTCGCGATAACGCGGGCCGAAACAGACCGTATGGTGCGCCAGCTGAGCGTGCGGCTGATTAAGGCCAAAATAGAGCACAAACAGCGAATTACTCATTCGCTTCCGCTTCAGCGTGGCGGCGCGCTTACGGGCGAGCGCATGGTGCTGCAGCAGCCGGTCATAGGTATGCACCACATCAGCATTGGAGGCCACGGCAGCAGCGTCAAAGCGACGTCCATCTTTTAGCTGCACGCCGCTGATGCGATTACCCTGCGTTTCCAGCTGGCTCACCTCGGCATTAAGCAGCAGCTCGCCGCCCAGGTCGCAAAACAGCCGCGCCATGCCGTCGACCAGCGCGCCGGTCCCGCCTCGCGGAAACCAGACGCCCCATTCCCGTTCCAGCGCATGAATCAAAGTGTAGATAGAGGATGTTGCAAATGGATTACCGCCCACCAGTAAAGAGTGGAACGAAAAGGCCTGGCGCAGATGATCGTCCTGAATAAATTTTGCCACCATATCGTATACGCTGCGCCACGCCTGCAGGCGGCCCAGCTGCGGACCGGCGCGTAGCATATCGCGGAAATTCAGGAATGGCACCGTACCGAGTTTGAGATACCCCTCTTTAAATACCGCCTGTGAATAGGCAAGAAACCGGCGATAGCCTTCAACATCCTGCGGATTAAACGCGGCAATCTGCTGCTCCAGCAGGGTCTGATTATTGTCATAATCAAGCACCTTGCCATCTTCCCAGCAGAGACGATAAAAGGGCGTCACCGGCATCAGCTCAACGTAGTCGCTGAGTTTTTTTCCCGCCAGCGTAAAAAGCGCTTCAATGGCGCTGGGATCGGTGATCACCGTCGGACCGGCATCAAAGGTAAAGCCCTCATCCTGCCATACGTAGGCGCGTCCGCCGGGTTTATCACGCTGCTCCAGCAGCGTGGTCGGAATACCCGCCGCCTGCAGACGAATAGCCAGAGCAAGGCCGCCAAAGCCCGCGCCAATCACATAAGTACGTTTCATTCTTTCTTCCCTGGTAGCGAAGGAGTCATCAACAGTGCGCGCAGCGCTTCTCCCACCGGCACCGGTGGTTTGCCGCATAATATGCGTGCTTTATCCCTGAGAAAAAGCTCTCCGGCGTAAAAGCGACTGATAAGACCGGCATCAAGCCGGTAAAAACGTTGCATAACCTGCCAGCGTTTTTCCGGTCGTCCGGCGAGGAACAGCATACGATTGAGCAGGCGGAAAAAATGCTGCTCGCGCCACTGGCGCCGGGCAAAGCGTTCGATACGCTGGCTAAGCTTTTCTGCATCACAGGGCAGGGCAGACGCGATCTCATCCGCCAGCGCAACGGCAGAGGGCAGCGAATAGCCCGTGGTCGCATGAAACAGTCCGGCGCGCAGTCCGCTGCAGGGCTGACCCTGCTGCTGCTGCCAGAAGCGTTCAATATCGCCATCAAGCGTGATCGGCAGGGATCCCTGTTCTTCACGTAACAGGCGGCTCAGCTGCCAGCCCTGCTGCTCTGCATAGTGCAGGATGTTTTGTCGCGCCTGTTCGCTATCGAGCGTAGCGTGATTGATATAGTGGGTATCTTCAATCAGCAGACGTTCAGCGCTGAGCGGCAGGGTATACACAAAGCGATAGCCGCTATGCTGATCGACCGTGGCATCCATCAGAACCGGCTGTTGCAGACCGTGCGGACGTGCCAGATGCCACTCCTGACCGACAAACGACTGATAACCCAGCCGCAGGTGCGGCGTAGGCTGCAGGCCGCGTCCGTCAATCACGGCGCGGGCGTGCAGCACGTCGCCGTTCTCCAGCGTTACGCTTTGCGGTGTTACGCTGCGCACGGGCGCTGCGGTACGTAATCTGTCTCCCAGCGTTTCACGCAGATGGCGGGCAAAGTCCTGTGAGGCGACGGAACAGTACTCCCCGCGCAGATTACGCCGCAGCGCCGGAAAGCGGACCTGATAGCCCGGCCAGCGCGCGGAAAGCAGCGGCTCCAGCCAGGCGAACTGTGCGTCACTGACATCGTCGCGGTGAAACGACCAGGTGTGATTGCCTGCCGGCTGAGCGGCACCCTCCAGCAACAGAATGTCAGGGGCCGGCTGCAGCTGCATCAGCCGCAGGGCGATCAGCCCGTTTGCCAGCCCGGCCCCCACCAGAATAAGATCGGCATGCGTTTCTGACATCAGGTCGCCTCCGCCAGCACAATTTGTTGCCGGCACAGCGCCTGTTCAGCGATATCCGCCGCGCGCTGACAGCCGCCGGCGCGCTGCAGCTGCGCCTGAATCGCCGACATGCGCAGACGGTAGTGAGAATCGGACAGCAGCAATTGCAAATGCGTCTCCAGCTGATGAGTGCGGCTGAACCGTGAGGCGCGACGCCCCACGCCATGCCATTCAATACGCGATGCCACACCGGGCTGGTCAAACGCAATGGGCAGCGCCAGCATTGGAATGCCCTGCGCCAGCGCTTCCAGCGCGCTATTCAGTCCGGCGTGCGTAATAAATACCTGAGCATGCTGCAGAGCAGCGTGCTGGTCGAGGAAATCGGTCACCCAGGCCGCCCCGGCCAGCTCCAGCTTGCGTACCTGATGCCCGGTCAGTCCGCCACAGTGGGCAACAACCAGCGATAACCCAAGATTGCAGCAGGCGCGCGCCAGGCGCAGAAACAGCCGAAAGCGGCGTCCCTGAAGCGTACCCAGCGAAGCGTAGACCACCGGCTGACGCAGCGCGGGCCACGGCGGCGGCAGATGAGTAGTGATACTCTGCTGACGCAGCGGCCCTACGGCGTGATAGCAGGCGGGAAGCTGATGGCGCGGAAAATCAAATGCCGGCACCAGCTGGCTGATTTGGGCCAGCGATGAGAGGCAATCCTGCAGGCCTGAACGTGGCGATAAACCAAACGCGCGCGCATGATAAGCGATAACGTGGCGATGACGGCGCATGATGCGGTCATACATGCGGCTGCTGGCCGCAAAACGCTTCAGCGCCTTCTCATCCTGACCATAGCGAAACGACATCACCGCCAGCGGAATGCCCGCTTCGCGATTAACCGGCAGCGCACAGGCAACGGAAATAAACGGCAGGCCCAGCGCCTCCGCCACCAGCCCGCCCGCGGCTTCCATCTGATCGGCAATCACGCCATCTACCTGCAGTTTTTTCAATACCGCCGGTAATTCACGACATAGCATATCGGTGGTTTCAGCCATATCGTTGATTACGCGAAACAGGGAAAGGCCGCCTGGTGCGGCCAGCCGCTGCAGAGCCGCCGCCAGAGATCCGGCCGGATGAGTTTGTTCACCCACCGGAGAAAAGGCGATGCGCTCATCCGTCAGCAGCGTACGTGCGTCGGCCTGCTGGATAAAGGTAATGCGATGCCCGCGGCTGATAAGGGTCTGTGCCAGTGACTGCAGCGCGTGAAAATGGCTATAGAGTGGCGGCGCAATAACGGCAAAATGCCCCATAAATGATCCGCGTTAGTTGAACATTGCCAGCTGCTGATTAAACAGGGCATGCATATATTGACGGGTTGCAACGCCGCGATGACAGACGCATGCAAGATGTTCATCAGCGCTGCGCAGATGCTCACGCAAACGGCGCTCCGCACCGTCAGCCCCCAGCATCTGAACCAGCGTCGATTTGCCCTGATCTTTATGAATATCTTTTCCGGTATGTTTACAGCCATCAGCAAGATCGTCCAGGAGCTGAAAAGCCTGGCCCAGATCCTGTGCAAAGTAGCTAAGTTTCTGACGCATTACCGGCGCAGCATCGGTCACAATGGCTGCCATCTGCAGCGCAGCGCGAAAGAGTACGCTGGTTTTAAGTTCGTTAGTCATGGCAATCGCTTCCGGGCTGCGGCTCTGACTACCTTCATGCAGATCCTGAAACTGTCCCTGAACCAGCCCCTGCAAGCCTACCGCTGCAGAGAGTTCAGCAATGGCATCTGTTTTATGCTGGGGGAGCAAATCCGGCGCGAGCGCAATGACTTCATACGCGCGGCTGAGCAGCGCGACTGCTGCCAGGATAGCCACGTTTTCGCCAAACTCGCGATGCACAGTGGGACGACCGCGTCGCATCAGCGCATCGTCCATACAGGGGATATCATCCAGGATCAGCGAGGCCGCATGCACCATCTCAACCGCGCAGGCGAGATCGAGAATGCCACGCTTTGTCAGGTCATAGCCCATGTCACGCGCCGCCAGCAACAGCAGCAACGGACGTATGCGCTTACCGCTCGGCAGCGTGCCAGCGCGCATAGCGGCCCGCACGCGATCGGAGGGCTGTCCGGCTGGCAGCAGCAGCTCAAGATTCTCCTGCAGAGCATGGCAAAGCTGGCGAAGATCGTTTTCCTGATTTGCTGCAATTTCGGCATGGGCGGTCATAGCGGCTATCCATGGTTAATAAACGTGGCGCTTTTTTTATTAACCGTAGACTGCGCAGGGAAAGAATGCCAGTGATGACGACTCGTTAAGTCTCAGAAACCAATTATTTATATTAATTTACCGTCCCGGCTGGCTGGTCTTGCATCAGGCCGGGCAGATCGGAAGACATTGCTGTCAGCAGTTTCAGAAACAGCAGCGCGCAGAGCAGGAAAGAGAAGCAGGAAAGGTTATTTTTTGACCTGAAAAAACGAACTTGCCGATCGCGATCAAATTTCAGCCATCAGCATTGCAGGAAGATACCTGTAGTCAGAAAATAACCGGAGGCAGCAATGAGCAAATCACTAATGCGTTTATCGGATATGGCGCGCTATCTGGGCGTCTCTCCCGCCGTGCTGATTCGCGCTATCTGTAATCGTGGCACGCTGGAGAAAGTGCCGCTCCCCTCTGCAATTGATGAAGAGCTACCACTCTCCAGCCGGTGCTGGTCACCGCAGGAGGTCAGGCAGTTTCGCCATCAGCTACAGCGTCAGCGGCACAAGTAAGCAGGCAGAGCTTATGTCTGTTCATCGGCTCTGCTGTATCAGGCGGCGACGCCTGCAGGATGAGAGGCCAGGTGACCCGCCCACAGGCTGGCAATCCATTTCACACCTTTCGCGGTAAAGCGGGCCTGTGAGAAAGCGTGCTGATTTTCACCCGTACCGGTGCGGAAAGAGAAATAGCCCGCCTGCACGTGATGTTTCTGTGGCGCCAGCGTATTTTTCTCCCGGTACATAATATTGCGTTCAAGCAGGAACTGCCGGAAGTCAGTCTCTTTGACCTTCAGCATTTTACAGAGCTGACGAAATCCCAGCGCCTCATTGACCTCAGTAAAACGGTCAAAAAACTCCGCTTTTGGTGCAGAGAGTGCCAGCTGCTGCTCTGCGCGCCGCCGCTGTTCAAATTGCTCCGCCCAGGCACGGGCTGCTTCGGCCGGATCCGTGAAGTCCGGCAGCTGAGCGATCTTTTCTTTCTCCTGCCAGCGATCGAGCAGATCGGCGGTAAAGCCGGGCGAAAGTCGGGCTACGGCGAGTAACGAGTCGCGTTTATTGAGCAGAAACTCCTGACGGCTCTCACCTTCATGCTCGTAAAGACTGACCGTAACAGGCTGGGAAAGGCGCTGTGCGGTTTCCAGGCTTTTAATCAGGCGCTTCACTTCGCCGTGCGTGATGCCAGTCAGTCTGGCAAGGTCACGGCTGCTCATCAGCAGAGACGCGGTTTGAGCAGCAAGAATTTCCGTTGAGATCATCATTCGTATCACCTCTTAAAACGTCATTCAGTCATCAAGACTGCTGGATAAGTATACAACTTACTGTGGTTATATCCAGTGTTTTTTTTAATCAATTCGGTAGTTTTTCTGCTGCTGTGCGCCACGTTCCGGCGCAGCTGCAATCCGGTTACACAATGCGGGCAGAACTGCCGATGCGCTTGCCTAATCAGCAATTGATGCCAGGCTCAGGCAATTCGCCTTCAATAATGTCAGGCACCTGCTGCTCTTATTAATGAGGAGTTAAGAATGAAAGCGTTAACATATCATGGCCCGCACAAAGTACGCGTTGAAACGGTTCCCGATCCGGTATTGCAGGAAGCGGATGATATTATTCTGCGTGTTACCGCAACCGCTATTTGCGGTTCTGATTTGCATTTATATCGCGGCAAAATCCCGAAAACTGAACATGGCGATATATTTGGTCATGAATTTATGGGTGAAGTGGTGGAAGCAGGCAGCGCCGTAACCAATGTGGCGATTGGCGATCGCGTGGTGGTGCCGTTTGTGGTCGCCTGCGGCGACTGCTTCTTCTGCCATCTGCATCAGTATGCTGCCTGTGAAACCACAAATCCGGGCCGCGGTGCGATACTCAATAAAAAAAATATCACGCCGCCCGCTGCCCTGTTTGGGTTCAGTCATCTATATGGCGGAATACCTGGCGGACAGG
Organism: Pantoea sp. M_9; assembly: GCF_008631385.1. NCBI lineage: Bacteria > Pseudomonadati > Pseudomonadota > Gammaproteobacteria > Enterobacterales > Erwiniaceae > Pantoea > Pantoea sp. M_9. Next base: position 476,900 of record NZ_VWUF01000002.1, read on the forward strand.
CAGAATATGTTCGCGTGCCGAAAGCGAATACCGGCCCGTTTAAAGTGCCGCTGGCGCTGCCGGATGACAAAGTGCTTTTCCTGTCAGATATCCTCCCGACCGCCTGGCAGGCGGTACAGAACGCCGGGCTGGATAAGGGCTCAAGCGTTGCGATTTTTGGTGCCGGCCCGGTAGGTCTGCTTAGCGCCGCCTGTGCAAGGCTGATGGGTGCTGAAGATATTTTTATGATTGATCATAACGCCTATCGTCTGGAGTTTGCCCGTCAGCGCTATGGCGTTACGCCGATAAATTTTGATGAGATTGACGACCCTGCAGCCTGGATCATTGACCATACCAAAGGGAATCGCGGCGTCGATGCCGTGATTGATGCAGTCGGCTTTGAAGCCAAAGGCAGCCTGACCGAAACCGTCCTCAGCAATCTGAAACTTGAAGGCAGCAGCGGCAAAGCGCTGCGTCAGTGTATTGCGGCCGTGCGTCGCGGCGGGGTGGTCAGCGTGCCGGGCGTCTATGCCGGTTTTATCCATGGCTTCCTGTTTGGCGATGCGTTCGACAAAGGGCTGACCTTTAAAATGGGACAAACGCACGTGCACGCCTATCTGCCACGTCTGCTGTCGCTGATTGAACAGGGATTGTTAACGCCGGAAGAGATCGTTACGCATCATATGCCGCTGGATGCGGCGGCAGAGGGGTATGAGATCTTTGATAAACGCAAAGAGGATTGCCGCAAAATTATTCTGGTGCCGGGAATGAGATCGGCTACTGCTGAAGCCTGACGCTATGCAGGCTGCCACGTGGCAGCCTGCATAACAGAAATTCAGCGTACGCTGCCTTCGTCACGGTCGCTGAGTTCAGAAAGCGACACTTCAACAAACGGCATGTTATCCAGCCTGTCACCGTAATCCTCACTGACGTCAGGCAGGCTGGTGAACTGACCATCAACAAACAGAAAACTCAGGTGCCGTTCAACCTCTTCCAGCAGCTCATCCACCTCTTTGGCGGTTTCACCCTGAGCATCTTTACCATCCAGTTTCCAGCGAAAATGATTACCCACGATTTCTGCGCTGCCAATATCAACCACTTTGGCATCGATATTTTCTAATAGCAGACGCTGGCGGGCAAAATAAAGCAGATAGGGCATCCGATCGCGATTAATTTCAGACATACATTACTCCTGAATAATATTTCAGTGCAGGAAATAGTTGCGTACAGCATATACCGACCAGTAAACCGCGTTCAGGCCCAGCCAGGCCCAGCAGCCCCAGTAGGCAACCGGTTCACGCCGGGTACGCAATTTAGGCAGAAATGCCAGCAAATAACCCGCCGCCGCAATAAGCGCAACGAAATAAAGAAATTTCATGCTTTCTCCTGATTATTTATCATCAGGTAAGCATAGTCAGATTAACGCATTTGTGGAGCGCCGCGCCGGATATCCGGCAATGAGTTTTTCCAGTGCCGCTGCGCTTGTTTCGTCTGCCGGTACGTAAACCAGCAGGCGGTCGCCATTACGTGAAGCGGACCACCAGTTATTCTGACGCAGCGTAAACTCCCCGGTTTCCGCCCGCCAGAAGCGCTTAACACGATTCTCCACTTTTCCCAGCTCGTAACGCTGCCAGGTTTGTGCAAATTCATCAGAACTGTTAATCAGGCGGGTCAGAAAGCTCTCCCAGTGCGGATCGCCAAGGTGTTCGCCCATCTGGCCGCGGAACATGGCCACCATCTGCGGCATGACCTCATCCCAGTCGCGCATCATGCCGCGCCAGCCAGGATGATTAAACGCCAGCCAGATACAGTTGCGATCCTCAGCCTCTACGCTTGCCAGATCAATACCCATTAGCGCACACCACGCAGCGTTGTAGCCAATGATGTCAAAACGCGGTGTCTCAATAATGGCCGGCAGCTGAATGGCATCCAGCATCTGCTGATTATGCTCAGCGAGTTTGCAGCAGGCGGCAACCTGGGGGGCGGGCAGTTTATGCCCGGCGAGCGAGAAAAGATGCTGCGTTTCAACGTCATTACACTGCAGTGCTGAAGCGATCGCCGTCAGCGTTTTCAGCGACGCTTTAATATCGCGGCCCTGTTCCAGCCAGGTGTACCAGGTGACGCCGACATCAGCCAGCTGGGCGACCTCTTCGCGGCGCAGGCCCGGCGTGCGCCGCTGGCGCATACGCGGCAGACCCAGCCTGACCGGGTCGAGGTTTTCCCGTCGGGAACGCAAAAAGGCTCCCAGCAGTTTACGATTCGTATGAACCTCTTTTTCAGCAAAGTTTACAGCGGGTTGCATTGCCATCAGCGCTACCTCTCCGGCCAGACGGGTGGTTTTAATACCATGATAATCAAAAACTGGTACCCGGTTATTTTTCAGCAGATGCTATGCCGCTCTGAACAGGAAAACAAGGTGAAACTGATGCACACTCCGCAACTTCGTCAGGCGGGTCTGATGGTACTGCTGGCCGGGCTGTTACTGCCTATGATCGACTTCTCTATCGTTAACGTTGCGCTGGATGCAATGGCACATAGCCTGCAGGCAACGCCCACCGAGCTGGCGCTGATTGTTGCTGTTTATGGTATCACTTTTGCCGTTTGCCTCGCGATGGGGGGACGGCTGGGAGATAACTATGGACGGCGCCGGGTTTTTATCAGCGGCGTCGCGATCTTTGCCCTGGCTTCGCTGCTGTGCGGTATGGCAAGCGGAGCCGGGATGCTGATGTTTGCCCGCGCGCTGCAGGGGGTGGGTGCGGCACTTATCGTGCCGCAGATCCTGGCAACGCTGCATATTACGCTGCAGGGCAGGGAGCATGCGCGGGCGATTGGTCTCTATGGCGGAATGGGCGGGCTGGCGTTTGTGATTGGTCAGGTGCTGGGCGGCTTTCTTATCAAAGCCGATCCGGGTGGATATGGCTGGCGCAGCGTGTTTCTGATTAACCTGCCGATCTGTCTGGGTGTACTGATGGCTGCGCGCCGCTTTATACCGGAAACCCGTAATACAACCCGCGTACCGGTTGATATCAGCAGTGCGCTGCTGCTGGGCGGATCTACGGGCGCGCTGATGCTGAGCCTGGCGCTGGGACCAGTGCTGAACTGGCGCTGGCCGTGCGTGCTGTTACTGCTGCTGGCGCCGCTGTTTTTGCTGCAGCTGCGGCGGGTCTCTGTGCGTGCTGAAGCGGCAGGCCGTTTACCGCTGCTGCCCCCGTCACTGCTGCGTTTGCCCGGCGTGCGTTTCAGTCTGACGCTTGCCGTTATTTTTTTCTCCTGCTGGAGCGGGTTTATGTTTGTCATGGCTCTGACGCTGCAGTCCGGGCTTGGCTTCAGCGCCCTTGACTCCGGTAACGCTTTCATAGCGCTGGGGGTAGCCTATTTTATCGGTGCTATGCGTTCGACCGCGCTGGTCACGCGCTTCGGCACGCGCGCAATGCTGCTGGCGGGCTGTGCTATTCAGATCACCGGCCTGCTGGCGCTGATGGCAACCCTGCAGCTCCGGTGGCCGCAGGCGGGTATTCTTGCGCTGGCGCCAGCCACGGCACTCATTGGATTTGGTCAGTCTTTTATCGTCAGTACCTTCTACCGTATTGGCATGCGCGATATTCCGCCTCATCAGGCGGGCGCCGGCAGCGCCATGTTGTCGACCGTGCAGCAGTCGGCGATGGGGCTGGGACCGATGCTGCTGGGCGGCGTGTTCAGCCATTTCAGCCAGACCGGCTCCTGGCTGAGTGCCATCAGCGGTACGCTGGGGACTGAACTGCTCTCCATGCTGGTACTGGTGGCGATCGCCTTATTGCAGCATGACAACGCGGCAACCACACCCGCAGAGGGATAACGTTCACGGTGACGGCGGCGTTTCCGGCAGACGCTGGCCGCTCTGCGCATCGAACAGATGGATTTTTTCCATGCGCAGCGCAATCGTCAGCGGATCGCCGCTGCCGGCTGCGTGACGACCGGATACCTGCATATGCAGCGTGTGCCCGTGCCACGTCAGGTGCAGCAGCGTGGATTCTCCGGTGATCTCCGTAACGGCGACCTGAGCCAGGCTGCCCTGTGTCGCCGGTATCAAATCGTGGGGGCGGATGCCAATCATCAGCGCGGCCCCGTCCTGTGCCGCTTGCTGCCAGCGTGGCGGAAGCGGCTGCCAGAGATCTTCACATTCGATGCCGGGTACGCCATCCCGCGTCACCAGACGTGCCGGCAGCAGATTCATCGGAGGCGAGCCGATAAAGCGGGCGACAAACAGATCCGCAGGACAATCGTAAATGCTGAGCGGGGCGCCCTGCTGAACGATCTGACCTTCGCGCATCACCACAATCTGATCGGCCAGCGTCATCGCCTCGACCTGATCGTGCGTGACATAAATCATGGTGGTTTTAAAACGCTGGTGCAGTGCTTTGATTTCCGCCCGCAGCTCCATGCGCAGCTGAGCATCAAGGTTAGAAAGCGGTTCATCAAACAGGAAAACCTGAGGATTTCGCACCATCGCCCGGCCCATCGCCACGCGCTGACGCTGGCCGCCGGAGAGGGCGCGCGGGTAGCGCTGCAGCAATTTATCGATACCGAGAATAGCGGCCACGCGCGCAATCTTACTCTGCTGCTCCGCGCGGCCCACCTTTTTAACCTGCATATGAAAGGCGAGGTTTTCAGCCACGGTAAGGTGCGGATAGAGCGCGTAGCTCTGAAACACCATTGCCATGTCGCGATCGGCCGGATCGCGATCGCCAATCGGTATATCGTTCATCAGAATGGTTCCCTCTGACAAACTATCCAGCCCGGCCAGCAGCCTTAGCAGCGTGGACTTACCGCAGCCGGACGGGCCGACCAGTACGGTAAAACTGCCATCGGGAATGCTGAGACTAAGCGGATGCAATACCGTCTGTTTGCCGTAGCGTCTGGCGACGCTGACGAGCTCAATACTGGCCATAAATTACCTCTCCTCTGCAGAAAATGGCAGCTGTTGCCAGCCGGGATAGCGGCGCGGCTGCGTGCTGATCGCCTGTGATGCCACGGCAATGCCCCACTGCAGCGCGCGGCTCAGCGGCTGCTGATGTAACAGCGCGGTGAGAAAGCCGGCGTTGAAACTGTCACCGGCTCCTATGGTATCCACGACGGTGACGGGAGTGGCAGGCTGTTCCAGCCACTGCGCACCCTGCCAGCAGACGGCACCTGCACTACCGCGCTTCACCACGCAGCCGCCACGTCCGCTCAGGGTTTCCGCCAGTTGCCGTGCGCTCTCCGGCAGCGTTGCCGCCGCGCCGAGGCCCAGCGTCTCTGCTTCATTCAGTAACAGCCAGTCGCAGAACGGCAGCCACTGCGCAACCTGCTGCCGCACTGCCGTGCTCCAGCCCTGCGGAGGCCAGCCGGTATCTACGGCGATCGTAAAGCCGCGCTGGCGCAGCGCCTGCAGCAGCGCGGCATAGTGCGTAGTGAGTGCCAGACAGAGAAAAGTGCCGCACAGCAGGACAATATCTCCCGGCGAGGCACGCAGCGGGATTTGATCCAGTACGTCATCCACGCTGAGTTGCGCCACGTGACCAAAATTGCTCAGAAACGAGCGCTCGTGATCGCTGTGCGTAATGCCAACGGTGACAGAGGTTTCGCAGGCGTAGCGTCTCCAGTGCGCCGCACTGTGGGGAAAGTAGCCCGCCAGCCAGGCGCTGAGGCCATCATTCCCCTGATTAGCGACAGCGCGATGGCGGACCTGCATCGCTTCCAGCGCCAGCGCACAGTTACCCGCTGAGCCGCCCGGACGCAGTTCACTCTGAGGGAGCATGACTTCAGTGCCGCGCTGTGGCCAGCTATCCAGTGTACCCATGATTAAATCGGCGTTAACGTTGCCAGCGACGTAGAGCGTTGCGTTATAGTCAGTTGTCATCCTTTACTCCCGCCGCTGGCCAGACCGCTCACCAGCGTTTTCTGCAGCCAGACAGCAATTAACAGAGGGGGAACCGAAGCCAGAATGCCAACCGCAGCAATCAGCCCATCATCGGTTGCGCGTCCGGCAGTAAAGCCGGCAATGGTCACCGGCAGCGTTTGCGCCGTAATATTGCTGGTGAACAGCAGAGCATAGAAAAATTCATCCCACGCCAGCAGCCAGCCAAACAGCGCTGCGGCGCCCAGAACCGGTTTTGCCAGCGGCAGCGTGATGCGCAGCAGCACCTGCCACACCCGCAGGCCATCAAGCCGCGCTGCCTGTTCGATATCACGCGGCAGGGTGTCAAACTGGTTTTTGAGCATCCAGGTCAGAAACGGCAGGATCAGCGAACAGTAAACGATAATCAGACCCGGGCGGGTGTTCAGCAGATCCAGCTGCTGCAGCAGAAAGTAGAGCGGCAGGACAAAGGCCACCGGCGGCACCATATAGATGGCCAGTGACGCAAACAGCCAGCCGTCGCGTCCGGGGTAGCGCGAAAAGCTGAAAGCGGCCGGGATCGCCAGCAGCAGACAGACCAGCGTTCCGCCCGTGGCTACCAGCAGACTGTTACCCAGCGCATGCAGAAACAGGGGTCCCGGTTCACCCGGGGCCAGTGACAAAAGCCGGCCGTAGCGGCTGAAATCCCACTGGCGCGGTATCCACTCCAGCGGCACGCGCGTCAGGTCGCTGGTGGCGCTGACGCTCATCAGAAACAGCCAGCCCATCGGGGCCAGAACCGACAACGCCACGGCGGCTGCCGCCACATATTTAGCCACAGATATCATCTTACGCTTCATGCGCACTCCCCCGGCGACGCTGCCGCCACAGCAGCAGCATATAGAGCGCGATCAGCACGGCGCACAGCAGCGTCATCAGGATGGCATAGGCCGCCCCGCTGCCGGCGCGCAGATAACTGAACGACTCCTGATAGACGTAGAAACTGAGCGTTTTGGTGCTATCCACCGGCCCGCCCCGGGTCATGACATAGATGATGTCGAATATTTTGAACGCATCGATAGTGCGCAGTACCAGCGCCACGCTGAGCGCCCCGACAATGGCCGGAAAGGTAATGGCGCGAAACCGTCGCCAGGCTGAGGCGCCGTCCAGGCGCGCTGCCTCGAAAAGATCGTCCGGAATCGACTGCAGCGCGGCCAGCACCAGCAGCGTGACCAGCGGATAGTTCTTCCACACATCAGCAAACATCACGGCGTTAAGCGCTGAGTCGGGTGAACCCAGCCAGCTGCGATAGCCATCCAGGATACCGAGCTGTGTCAGCAGCGCGTTCACGCTGCCGTAGTCCGGATTAAAATTAAGCCGCCACATCATCGCGTTAACAATCGTCGGCAGCGCCCACGGCAGGATCACCAGCACGCGCAGCACGTTGCGGCCGGTAAACCGCTGATTAAGCAGCAGCGCCACCAGCACGCCAATGACACCCTCGAAAGCAACCGACACCAGCGTAAAATAGAGCGTGCGCCACAGCGAAAGCCGGAAATCGGGATCGCTTAAGGCGTACAGGTAGTTCTCCACGCCGATCCAGCCGGGCGCATCGCCGCTGCCTATCAGGGCTGCGTCGGTAAAACTCAGCCAGATGGTCCGCATCAGCGGCCAGGCGGTAAGCAGCAGCATGACCAGCAGCATGGGGGCCAGCAGCACCCACGCCTGCCGTCGCTCACGTTGACGCAAACTCAGCATGCCCGCTCCTTAGCGCAGCCGCGCGGCGCTTTTATCGAGCGCCTGGATGGCGGCTTCCGGGGTCGCGCCGCCGGTCAGCACCTGCTGCAGCTGCTGCTGCAGCGTGCTGGAGAGACGCGAATAGTCCGCGGTTTCAGGACGTGATAGCATTACGCTCAGCGACGTATCCGCTGCTTTAATCAGGCTCTCCTGATATTTCATCACCGCCGCATCCTGATAAGAGCTTTTCCAGATAGGCAGGCTCAGACGAGCATAGTTGTTCTGCACCGGCTGAGAGGTCATGTACCGGATATACTGCCACGCCTGATCGGCATGGGTGCTGCCGCTGGCGATACCGAGCCCCATTGAGCCGTTGACCGCGCCCGCTTTGCCTGGCGCATCGCCGGGTGCAGGCATAATGCCAACCTGACCTGCAACTTTACTCTGTTTTACATCGTTGGCCATGTTGTACATGTAGGTCCAGTTCAGCGCGAACGCGGCGTCGCCGTTGGAGAACGCTTTGCGCACATCTTCTTCCAGATACTCACGTGAGGCGGGGTTAGTCAGTCCGTCATCAAGCGAGCTTTTCATCAGTTTGACCGCCTGCAGGGAAGCGGGGTTGGAGAAATTAAGCTTGCCGTTTTGATAGAACTGCCCGCCAAAGCCGGAGACCAGCGTGGTGTAGTCACACACCAGCGCTTCCGCCTGCGACCAGCTCCACACCAGCGGATAATTCACGATCTTTTTCTCTTTAATAATGCGCGCGTCATCCATTACCTGCTGCCAGGTTTGCGGCAGGTCGCGGATGCCCGCTTTCTCCAGCATCGCTTTGTTGTAGTACAGATATTTGGTATCCAGAATCCACGGCATACCGAGCGTTTTACCGTTGAACACCACGGTTTTAAGCGCGCCGGGGAAAATCTGCGCCTTATCTTCGGCACTGATACGGCTGCTGACATCCTGCAGCAGGTTAAACTTTGTGAATTCTGCCGGCCAGATCGCATCAAACAGCACCACGTCGTAGCCATTTCCGCCTGCACCCCGTGCCGCGATAATCTTGTCGTGCAGCGCTTCATACGGCACAAACTCAAGGTTGACTTTTACATCCGGATTCGCTTTTTCAAACGCCTGCGTCATAGCGCGAATGTCGCTCTCGCTATAGGCTGCCTGAGTCATAAACAGCGCGTTGAGTGAGGTGGCCGCCGACGCGCTGGCAGCGCTGGCGAGCAGAAACAGTGCCAAACAACCGTGAACCGATTTTTTCATGATATGTCCGCCTGAAAGCTGTGAGAGATTAATTAAATCAATTTGATTGATTTAATAACGTGCGCAAAAGTGTGCGTCAGTTGCCATGCCACAGAAAGGTAAGCAAGCGATGTGCCAGAAACGATCTGCTGCGGGTCCTGCTTCTACTTTGCACGTTTTCCCGCCGCTGTCAGGTAAACAGGTTGTAAACTGTGCCAGCGATCATAGATATTGTTGCGGTGGCAGAGCGGCCAGGCGCGAAAAGGAAACAGCACGATGAGAACATCAGGGACTAACCTTGAACACGCGCGGGCGCATAACCGGCGCGTGATCATTGAGGCCATTCGCCTGCACGGTGAACTGACACGGGCTGAGCTGGCGCGGCTCACGGCCCTGACCGCGCAAACGGTATCTAATATCGTCGCTGAACTTGAACAGGCGGAATTGCTGATAAGCCACGGACCGCGACGTCAGGGACGTGGACAGCCCGCTATTCCCGTCACGCTGAATCCGGCCAGTGCGTTCTCAATCGGTATTCATCTTGATCACCAGACGCTGCTGATGGTGCTGGTGGATTTAACCGGCGAGATCCATTTTCGCCGTCTCATTTTGGTGCAAAAACCGGAGCCTGCTGCCACGCTGGCGCGCATCGCCTCGGTACTGAACGAGATTAAGTCGCAGCCGGGTATCCGCTGGCACAAGGTACTGGGTATCGGCGTTGTGATGCCCGGGCCCTTTGGCGTTGAGGGGCTCTCTTCGCTGGGGCCGACCACGCTGCACGGCTGGGAGGATGTCGATATTGCAGGCGAGCTGGCGGCACTCAGTCAGCTGCCGGTGACGCTGGAAAATGATGCCACGGTAGCGGCAATTGGCGAACGTTTTCACGGCGTGGCGCGTCATCTTAATTCGTTTATCTATCTCTACATTGGTACCGGGCTGGGTGCAGGCATCATTGTGGATGGTCACGTCTGCAGCGGTGATGCACATAACGCCGGTGAAATCGGCCATATGGTGGTGGATCCCGGCGGACGCGACTGCTACTGCGGCAATCAGGGATGTCTGGAGCGTTACGTCTCGCTGCAGGCAGCCTATGAGTTCTGCGGGCTTGATCCCATGACCGCGCTGCCGGACGATCTGCTGGCGGTGCCGGCAGAGCTGTTTGACGCGTGGATTACCACTGCGCTGACGCCGCTGCGCCAGGCCATTAATATGCTGGAGTGCATCTTTGACGCGGAGAGCGTAATCATTGGCGGTATGATGCCCGCCGCTCTGCTGGAGAAGATCGTTGCGCGCCTGCCGCCGCTTTACCAGTCTGTGCGCGGGCGCTACCTGACCGCCACGCGCATACGTACCGGAATGAGCGGCAGTGATACCGCCGCGCTGGGTGCGGCAGCGCTGCCGCTGTTTGATGAGTTTAATCCGCAGTTTCAGGTATTAATGAAATGAGCATGCCGATGCGCCAGGCTGGCGCCGGTAATCCTGCGCGGCGTCTGCATACGCTTTAGCCGTTTATTGCGCCAGTGCGAAAAAATCTGTGCGGCCCGTTTCCTGCCGGCGTTATTTTATTTACATTGCCAGCAACTTTTTGCTGACCCAGCGGACTCTGCAATGACTACTCCTGCCTTACCGGTAATCTGCCTCGATCTCGGCGGTTCATTTATTAAACTTGGCGTGATGACGCAGGCTGAACAGATCCAGCTGCTCGATCAGCAGCCGATGCCCGCCCGCTCCTGGGACACGTTTTGCACTGCCGTCAGCGATACAATCGCCAGACATCAGGCTCATTTCAGCGCGCACTCCCCGGTCGCGGTTTCCACCGCCGGGATTGTAGCGCCGCTGAGCGGCGAAATGTTTGCCAGTAACATACCCGCCTTTCACGGGCGTCATATGGCGCAGGAGCTTGGCGCATATTTGCAGCGTCCGGTCACGGTCCATAACGATGCTGACTGTTTTGCCGTTGCGGAGGCGCTGGCCGGGGCAGGGCAGGGGCATAAAGTGGTGCTGGGCGCTATCCTCGGTTCAGGCGTGGGTGGCGGACTGGTTGCAGATGGCCGGCTGATCACCGGTCAAAATGGCTTAACCGGTGAGTGGGGACATGGCCCGATCACGCTGCGCGAAGTTGACATCGCAGGCAAAACGGTTGCCATACCGCGTCAGCCGTGCCCGTGCGGTCAGAGCGGCTGTCTTGATACCTATGGCGGAGCGCGCGGTCTGGAAACCCTGCACCGCGTGCTGCATGATGAAACGCTCAGCAGCAAAGCGATCGTTTCACGCTGGCAGGCAGAGGAAAACCTGGCGCAGCAGACGCTGGAGGCGTGGCTCCAGCTGGTGAGTGAACCGCTGGCCTACACCGTTAACATCACCGGAGCGAGCTGCGTCGCCGTCGGCGGCGGGCTCGCCTCCGTTGTTCCGCTGATAGCTGCCCTTAACGAAGCGGTGCAGCAGCGGGTGCTGCACCGTACCCCGCAGCCGCTGGTGATCCCCGGCCGCCATGCTCATCAGGGTGGCATGCTGGGTGCGGCGCTGCTGGCGCTGGCTCACTGAGCCGCCAGTTTTTGCTGTAAAAACGCAATAAACTGCCGGTGGATCTCGCTGCGCTGGCGATGCTGCGGATAGAGTGCATTAAGGTGCAGCGAGGCGGGCTGCCACGCATCCAGCACGCGTATTAACGCGCCGCTGGCCAGCGCCGGCGCCACAATAAATTCCGGCAGCAGGATCAGCCCCAGCCCGGCAATCGCCGCATCGCGCAGCATTTCACCATTATTGCTGACCATCGGCCCCTGGACTGCAACAACGCTGCGCTGCCCGTCCCTGAACAGCTCCCAGCCCTGCTGACTTTCGCGGCCGTAGCGCAGGCAGCGGTGCTGCGACAGCTCCGAAGGCGTCTCCGGCGCTCCGGCGCCCTGAATATAGGCGGGGCTGCCGCAGATCACCCGCCGGAATTCGCCCAGCCTGCGTGCGATCAGGCTGGAGTCGGACAGGGTGCCGATACGAATAGCCATATCAAACCCTTCCCCCACCATATCAACATGGCGATCGGCCAGCTCAACCTGAAACTGCAGGCCGGGATGCAGCGTGAGGAATTCAGCAATGTAGGGGGAGAGATGCGTAATGCCAAACGACATCGGCACGCTCAGGCGGAAGTTGCCCTGCAGAGCCTGATGACGGCCGGACACTGCCAGTTCCGCTTCCTGTACATCATCCAGTATGCGCTGTGCGTGATGCGCAAACAGCAGGCCATTTTCTGTCACCGAAAGCTTGCGGGTATTCCGGTTGAGCAGGCGGGTGCCCAGCGCCGCCTCCAGTGCCGCCATACGGCGGCTGACATACTGCTTTGAAAGCATCAGCTGTTCAGCGGCTGCACTGAAATTGCCCGCATGGATAACAGCAACGTAAATACGAAGATCGTCTATCTGCATAGTGTCCACTAAATCGTGACAGTGATTGTCATTTCAGTACATTGTTGAGCAAATAAGTTTACGTATACTGAATCACATCAGGAAGCAAAATCGTTTCCCTTACTTATTCAGGAGCAGATCATGATTGAACAACGCCTTTCAAATCAGCGCGGTACCGGCGATCACGGCTGGCTGTATTCACGCCACACTTTTTCCTTTGCAGGCTACCGCGATCCACAGCAGGTGGGCTTCTCTGATCTGCTGGTGATTAACGACGACCAGGTTGCACCCGGTCGCGGCTTTGGTGCCCATCCGCACAACAATATGGAGATCATCTCCTATGTGCTGGAAGGTGCTCTGGAGCACAAAGACTCAATGGGTACCGGTTCTGTTATCGTGCCGGGTGATGTGCAGCTGATGAGCGCTGGCAGCGGCGTGACGCACAGCGAGTTTAATCACTCGAAAAGCGACAACGTGCATTTTCTGCAGATCTGGATTGTGCCGGCAGAGCGCAATACCGCGCCAGGCTATCAGCAGGTTTCCGTGGCGGAACAGGATAAGCGCGGCAATCTGCGTCTGATTGTCTCTCCGCAGGGCGAGTCCGGTTCGCTGCAGGTGCGACAGGATATGCGCATTTATGCCGGCCTGTTCAGCGGTGATGAGCAGCAGACGCTGACGCTGGCAGCCGATCGCTACGCCTATATTCACGTTGCGCGCGGCAGTGTTGAGGTTAATGGCGTGCGCTTCAGCGCGGGCGACGGCGCGCGGGTGCGTAATGAAACGGCGCTGACTTTTGCGAAGGGTAACGATGCCGAGGTGCTGGTGTTTGATCTGCGTCCGCTTGAAGTGAATCATCCTCAGCGTTAATAGCCAAAAAGGGTAGCGTGCTGCGGCGCGCTACCCTTTATTCATGACTCTTCTCCATTATTTCTTCACCATTGGCTGTTTTATCAGCGCTTAATTCGGAGCCCGGACAGGGCCAGGCTTAAATAAGAATTTTTACCTTTCTTAAATTTCTGCAGCACTTTAAATTCTCATCCTGAGACCCATGCTGCCTGCCGGCAAAGGGCGATCAAATAACTAACAACATTAACCTGATTGCATTCCATTATTAAATGGTAATGAGGATTTTGATGACTTTAAAACGCAGCTTTAATATTGCCGCCGTACTGGTGCTGGCTTTGTCTGTTACCGCATGCAGCGGCATGTCTCATCGTGGTAAAAATACCGCAATTGGTGCTGGTGTCGGCGCCCTGGGCGGTGCTGTGCTGACCGGCGGCAGTACCTTCGGTACGCTGGGCGGGGCGGCTATTGGCGGACTGATTGGTCATGAAGCGAGCCGCTAAACAGTAAAGTTAACAGGACGCGCGCGATTCCATGATGGCGCGTCCTGTTAATAAATACGCTTGTTTCTGTATTAAGCGTCGCGATTACACAACGACACGGAATTAATACATCATCAGCTTTAATCAATATTAAGCTGATGGATAGCCAGCACGGCCCGTGCGGCTTCTTTTCCTTTCTTAATAAAATGTTCGGTATAAAATGATTCCAGTTCATTGACCGGCTGAAAATTATGTGGCGTCAGTGAAACAGAAAACACCGGTACGTTGGTACTGAGCTGCACGCTCATCAAACCGTCAACCACTGCCTGCGCAACAAAATCGTGACGGTAAATTCCGCCATCCACCACCAGCGCGGCGCAGACGATAGCGTCAAAACGACCGGTCTCAGCCAGGCGCTTTGCCAGCAGCGGCATCTCAAAAGCACCGGGCACATCATAGGTTTTCAGCACGCTGTCTGCGCCCTGCTCGTTGAATTCACTGACAAATCCTGCCAGCGCATTGTTCACAATATCTTTATGCCAGCCAGCCTTGATAAAGGCGATTTTAATCTGTTCCATAAGTCTTCCGTCATTTGCCAAAGTAGAGTAGGCGGATAATCATCCGTAAATTTTCATCATTTTCATTAACATGAGTGTGTATAACATAGCCTGATTGCGCGATCCACTTCGTTGCGATGCAGGTTTTTCATGTCACCTCCGGGCCGAAATCACACTCCGGACATAGGGTAAAAACGAAAACTATTTTGAGTCGTTGCTAAGCTCTCAAAGCTGCTCAGGAACATCCGGTATTAAACGCTTTTCACCCATTAGCCCGTTAGCGATATCAATGGCAATTTTCACCCCCTGTTTAACTTTGTTCGATGCAAATTTTCCGATCCCGAATATTCGTCCATTGCATAGAGAAAACATCGGTTATCCCCCAAGAGTAACTCGATCAAGGGCTTAACTAAAATCTGACCTCTTGACCACTTTTATCAGGTAGGTGATAATATGACCTCATAACCACAATTAGTGAGGTTAGTATGAAAGTCCTGAATGTAGCCGAATCGAAAGCTCGTTACTCTCAGGTTTTGAGCTCAGCAAGTAGCGGTGAAAGTTTCATCATTGCTAACCACGGCGATCCGATAGCCATGATCGTTCCTTATAAATCAGCGCCTCTGTTAAACCGTGTTGGCTTTCTGGATCACAAAAAGTATGCCATTCCTGAGAATTTCAACGATTTCATGTCAGATGAAATTCAGTCGATGTTTGAAGGTGGCAATGACTAGTCCTGTAAGAACGCGGAACATCTTTAATCGCTATCTTCTTGATACTCACTATCTTATCTGGGCTTGCGCAGACTCTAAGCGTCTTCCGCAAGCCTGTTTCGATCTGATTGTTGATCCCTTAAATGAGCTCTATTTTTCCGCCGCATCTATTCATGAAATCGCCATAAAATTCGCATTAGGGAAACCTCATTTTACGGTTGATCCAGAGGAGATTTTGCGCGGCTTGCTCGCAAACGGTTATAACGAACTTCCCATTTCATCACATCACACCGTAAGTCTTAAACGTTTGCCTCGTGATATGCACGGCGATCCGTTTGACCGGCTGATCGTTGCTCAGGCGAACATGGAGGCGCTGACCTTAATCACGGATGATGAAAAAATTATTCGGTATTGTTCAGATTACATTCCGATGAAAACGTTCTGATAAAAACACCCCCGTCCCGAGCGGGTTTTTTTATGGTCTAAATTCATGCCTGAAACACTGACCGGGATCGAGTGGGGCGGCGTGCCTGGTCGCACCTTCGGCAAGGTTCATTACCGCAGCATTACCCGCACACAGGAAGCAGCCAAAGCCCTCGCTGCGACGAATTAAGGCTTTGAGTCTTTCATGATCCCAGACGTAAACGTGGCATTACATTCTCTGCTTTTCCTGGAAAATATATTAATTTAATGCGATCTCATTTCTGGTCTCAGACGCCGATAAGCCAGAAAACCGCGTTCAGAACGGCTTCTAAATTATTGTTTATAAGTAAGGAGAAGCCTTAAACAGCCGTTTTTTGCAGTGCAAAATTTAAGCCTTCGAAGAGAGCCTTAAAAGGCTCTCCTTGACGGCGTGATGCGGCTTGAATAAAACTAAAGATGTCGGGGGAGTCTCGCCACAGAGACTGAGAGGCTGATAGCGCAACCGCGCGGTTCAGCGACCCTTTGAACCTGACCCAGTTGATACTGGCGTAGGAAGACTGAGGGCGCCAGACCGGTGCCGTCCGGAATGCTGCCGCAAACGGCTGCATCTCCTTATCTCCCTTCCTGTATCCGCGGGTCTCAGTCAACACTGAGAGGCCGATGTGACCCTGTTTTTTTATCCGGAAAACCGACAATGAGCCGCTGGAGCGTCTTAGGCGCAGGCGTCAGCGGGCTATGCGTGGCAACCCTGCTGGCGGAACGCGGTGAATCTGTTGAAGTGATCGATGACGCGCAGCGTCCGCCCGCATCCTGGTATGCCGGTGGCATGCTGGCGCCCTGGTGTGAAGCAGAAAGCGCGCCCGCTGAAGTAATTTCACTGGGTCAGCATGCCGCGCGCTGGTGGCAGCAGCGCGTAAGCTGCGTTGAGCATCAGGGCACGCTGGTGCTGGCTCCGCCACGCGACAGTCAGGAGCTGAACCGTTTTGCGCGCCTGACTCACGCGCATCAGTGGGTCAATCCGGCAGAAGCAGAGCCGGCGCTGGAAGATCGCTTCGCACGGGGGCTGCTGTTTGCGGGCGAAGCCCATCTCGATCCCCGGCTGGCGCTCACTGAGCTGCGCCAGAAGCTGGAGGCGCACGGAGCAACGTTCCATCACTCTGCGCCTTCCGGCCAGATCATCGATTGTCGTGGCATTCATGCCCGCGACGCGCTGCCCTCGTTGCGGGCCGTGCGCGGTGAAATGATCATCTTAAAGAGTCAGGATCTGCACTTTTCGCGGCCGATTCGTCTGCTGCATCCGCGTTTTCCCTGCTATCTGGTTCCGCGGCGTAACGGCTGCTTTATGCTGGGTGCCACCATGATCGAGAGCGACGATGACAGCGCGATCAGCGCCCGCGCCATGATGGAGTTGCTGAGCGCCGCCTGGGCGATACATCCGGCGCTGGCTGAAGCGCGCATTATTGAGAGCGCCAGCGGTCTGCGGCCCGCCTGGCCGGATAACCTGCCCGAAATTCGTTATGAAAACGGTATTTATTATCTTAACGGCATGTATCGCCACGGCTTCCTGCTGGCGCCGATGCTGGCAGAGCAGCTGATGCAACAACTGATTCAGGAGACCCCTTATGCAAATCCAGCTTAACGGACAGATCGTCGAAACCCAGGCGCAGACAGTGAGCGAACTGCTGCAGGAGCAGCAAATCGACGCCAGCTGCGTGGCGACAGCGTTGAATGGCAACTTCGTGCCCAGAAGCGCTTACTCCCGTCAGCCGCTTGCAGCAGGCTGCCAGCTGGAAGTCCTGTCACCGATGCAGGGAGGGTAACGCATGTTTTATGACTTTACGGGCGCATCGCGCTTTCTGCTGGGTACTGCAGGGTATCCGTCACCGGCCATTCTGCAGCAGGCGATAGCGGCGGCGGGCAGTGAAATTATTACCGTAAGCCTGCGGCGTGAGGGCAGTGCGGGTGCCGCGTTTCGCCAGCTGCTGGCCAGCCTTAACGTTCGCGTACTGCCCAATACCGCAGGTTGCCACACGGTGAAAGAGGCGGTAACCACGGCGCATATGGCGCGCGAGCTGTTTAATACTGCCTGGATCAAACTTGAGGTGATTGGGCATGCTGATACGCTGCAGCCCGATCCGTTTGCGCTGGTGGAAGCCGCACGCATCCTGTGTGCTGAGGGATTTAGCGTGTTTCCCTATACCACGGAAGATCTGATTGTTGGCGAGAAACTGCTGGCTGCCGGCTGCGAGTTACTGATGCCCTGGGGCGCACCGATTGGCTCAGGGCAGGGCCTGCGTAATATTGACGGATTGCGCGCCATGCGGGCGTGGTTTCCGGATACGCCGCTGATTATCGATGCCGGGATCGGTGCACCCTCCCAGGCGGCGCAGGCGATGGAGCTGGGCTTTGACGGCATTTTGCTTAACACTGCCGTCGCGAAAGCGGGCGATCCTATCCGCATGGCAGCGGCGTTCAGCCAGGCCATTACTGCGGGGCGCAGCGCCTGTGAGGCAGGGCTGATGGAAAAGCGCGATATGGCGATGGCGTCAACGCCGGTATTTGGTCTGGCCACACTAAGCTGAGGAGAACAGGATGGAACGCTATCAGCGACAGATGATACTGCCGGAAATCGGTGAATCAGGGCAGCGTAAGCTGGCGCAGGCGCGCGTGCTGGTAGCCGGCGCGGGCGGTCTGAGCGCGACGCTTCTGCCGCAGCTGGTGGGGGCCGGCGTGGGGACGCTGCGTATTTATGATGCCGATGAAGTGGCGTTGCATAATCTGCATCGCCAGACGCTCTTTACGCAGCAGGATGTCGGGCACTCAAAAGTGCTCAGCGCGCGTCAGGCGCTGACGCAGCGTAATCCTGAGGTCAATATCGAAACCTGCGCACAGGCGCTGACGGCCAGCAACATCGCGCAGGCTATGGCTGACTGTTCGCTGGTCATCGACGCGGCCGACAATTTTGCCGTGACCTGGCAGCTTTCAGACGCCTGCTATGCGACCGGCACACCGTTTATCAGCGCTTCAGTGCTGGGCCGGCAGGGCTATGCGGGCGGATTTTGCGGAGGTGCGCCCAGCTACCGGGCGCTTTTTCCCCGGCTGCCGCGTACGGCTGCCAGCTGCAACACGGCAGGAGTGATGGGGCCGGCTGTGGCCGCGCTTGGCGCCATACAGGCGCAGATGGCGCTTACGGTACTGCTTGATCTGCAGCCATCTCCGCTGGGATTACTGGTTAACTGCGATTTTGTGAACTGGCACTTTCGCGCGTTTCGCTTTGATGAAGCGCAGGAGCCTGTCGTGCCGGGCGTGCCCTTTATCGACTGCTCGCTGCTTACCACGGCAGATTGTATTGTTGAGCTACGCAGCCGGGATGAAGCGCCCCATAGCGTGGCAAGCCAGGCTGAGCGTATTTTACCGGCAGATCTGGCGGCCTGGCAGCCACCCGCTGGCCGGCGCATCGTGCTGGTTTGTGCCAGCGGTATACGCGCCGCACAGGCGGCCAGCGAGCTGGCGGAGCGGGGCTATACGGACCTGGCGATTCTGGCGGCCAGCAGCGGTTAGCCGGCGGCAAGTTTTTCGGAAAATACTGGAATCCTGTGACTGTTATCACATGAGAAGCCACGCTAAACTAAACGCTTCTCATTTTGCTAAGGGATGATCGTCACAATGCTTTCACGTTTTACACTGGCTTCTTTAGCCGCTGCCTTACTGCTTACCGGCTGCGCCCGTCATCACGCTGATGAGATTGCCAGCACCGCGCCGGCAGAGGTGAGTGCTGCCGCACCGATTGAGAACAGCAACACCGACACGCCCTTTGCCAGCGGACCTACGGTGATCAACGTTTCACACCTGGTTACGCGCACGGATGATGGATCGGCTGTGTATGTCACCGTTGACGGCCAGGAAGCGGGCATGCTGAAAAAAGGTGAGAATAAAGAGATCCGCGTTGCGGCAGGCAAGCATGAAATTGGCGGCTATGTACAGACGCTGTTTGGTTTTGGCAAAGTCACCATCCCGGGCGTTGATATCACCACGGATGCGGCTAAGCCGAAACATGTGGTTTATTCAGTGACCCGCCAGCGTCCGCAGTTCAGTGAAAGCAGCACGCCTCCCGATAACTCCTGAGAAAGTGCGGTGCTGCAGCACCGCTCCCTCCCGCGATATTCATGTGCCTGTCTGACATCAGCTCAGCAGCGCATGAATAACATCGATGACATTGATTACCACAATAAACAGCACAATGTGCGTGAGCAGGTTGCGCGATCGGGGTCTGGAATAAGACATTATCTATCCTGAATAGTTAGCCTGACAAATATGTGCTGTTGCTTACTATTACTGATTCAGAATAAGAATACCATGCCAGACCATCTTAAACCGGAGGCGGATAAGGGTTACGCGTCAGGAAAAGCTGACCGGCTCTGGTTTGGCAGCCTGGAGGCGACAGAGAATAGAGAGGAATCCGAACGGGATTATCCGTGGTACTGGCGCTGATAAGCGGGATATTACCGGTTAACCGGTG
Organism: Pantoea sp. M_9; assembly: GCF_008631385.1. Classification (NCBI taxonomy): domain Bacteria; kingdom Pseudomonadati; phylum Pseudomonadota; class Gammaproteobacteria; order Enterobacterales; family Erwiniaceae; genus Pantoea; species Pantoea sp. M_9. Next base: position 496,647 of record NZ_VWUF01000002.1, read on the forward strand.
TCTCAGTCATTAATCTTTGCCCGGCAGCGACACGCTGTTTTGCAGATGCTGACGTAAGTGATGGTGCAGGGCGCGAATCGCTGGCGAGAATTGCCTGCGGTGCGGACAGATCAGATGCAGCGGCGTCGCCTCCCCTTTCACCTCAGGCAGAATCAACTCCAGCCTCCCCTGATGTACATCCTCAGCCACGTCCAGCCAGGACTTATAGGCGATACCCATTCCTGCCAGCGCCCAGCGGCGTGCGACTTCCGCGTCATCACACAGAAGGCGACTTTTTACCGTGATAAGCTGCGCGCCCTCCGCCTGCGGAAAACTCCATTTATCATACACGTGGCCTCCCATCATAAACGGCAGACAGTGATGGCGGGTGAGATCGGTCAGCGCGGCAGGCCGGCCATGTTCAATGAGATAATCGGGTGATGCGACCAGTACCCGCCGGTTATTTTCAGCCAGCGGCAGCGCAACGTAGCTGCTCTCCTCTAATTTGCCGTAGCGAATAGCGATATCTACCGGATCGCGGAAGACGTTACTGACCTGATCGGAGAGTGAAAGGCGCAGCTGCAATCCGGTATGCTGACGGCAGAAACGGGTCAGTAAGGGCAGCAGGATATGCCGCCCGATATCAGATGGCATCGCAATTTTCAGTTCACCGCGCAGTTCGTCGTCATGACGCTGCAGACTCTCTGCACCTGCCTGCATCAGCGCCAGCATCTCCTGTGCAAAAGGCAGATAGCGCTCACCCTCGGCGGTCAGCCGCAGACTGCGCGTTGAGCGTGCAAACAGGCGGCGATCGAGATCGCGCTCCAGCCGCTGAATCGCCGCGCTGACCTGACCCGGCAGCAGGTTTGCTTCGCGCGCGGCACGGGAGAAGCTGCCCAGCGCAGCTGAGCGGACAAACAGCGTAATATCTTCGAGACGAACCATGACGTTTTTACCTGGCAAACCGGATTTTCACTCTACGAGTGAAAGTCTTCCCCTGCAACGTCGATTTTTCCATGCGCCATTGCCCGCTATGCTTGATGGGTACTCAGAAAATCTGTCAATTACCATGGAGATAAGGCATGAAAGCCATTGTTTATAGTCAGAACGGCTTACCCATTTCGGATGAAAATGCGCTGTATGACGCTGACGTTGCCAAACCTCAGCCGGGCGCCCGCGATCTGCTGGTCAAAATCAATGCCATTGCGGTGAATCCGGTCGACACCAAAGTACGTAAAGGCGCCGCCACTGAGCAGCCGCGCATTCTGGGCTGGGATGCCGTCGGTGTGGTAGAGGCGGTGGGTGAAGCGGTTACGCTGTTCAGCCCGGGCGATGAGGTGTTTTATGCCGGCGATATCAGCCGGGCCGGCAGCTACGCAGAGTATGGTCTGGTGGATGAGCGCATCGCCGGCCACAAACCGCGCTCCCTGAGCGACGCCGATGCGGCTGCGCTGCCGCTGACGTCACTTACCGCGTGGGAGCTGCTGTTTGACCGTCTTGAGGTGCAGGCGGATGAGAACGCAGCGCTGCTGATTGTGGGCGCGGGCGGGGGAGTCGGCTCTATTCTCACCCAGCTGGCACGCAAACTCACCGGGCTGACAATTATCGGTACGGCATCACGCCCTGAGACTGAAGAGTGGGTGCACCAGCAGGGTGCGCATCACGTTATCAATCATCACCAGCCGCTGGCGGAGCAGCTGCGTGCGCTCGGCATTGACACGGTGAAGTATGTTGCGTCGCTGACCCATACCGACAGCTACTATACGCAGCTGATTGAGGTGCTGGCGCCGCAGGGTAAGCTGGCGCTGATTGACGATCCGGAGACGCTGGATGCCATGCCGCTCAAGCGTAAAGCGATTTCATTACACTGGGAGCTGATGTTTACGCGCTCGCTGTTTGAAACGCCGGATATGCAGCGCCAGCATGAGATTCTGCAGCGTATCAGCCAGCTGATTGATGATGGCACCCTGCAGACTACCGCCGGGGAGCATCTCGGCAGCATCAATGCGGCTAACCTGCGCAAAGCGCATGCGCTGATCGAGAGCGGACGCGCGCGCGGCAAGCTGGTGCTTAGCGGTTTCTGATAACGTGATTCACCCGGCACGGAGCGGCCGCTTCGTGCCTGTTTTCGGTCAGGAAAACGTCACCCGCCGACTTAAGCTAATCTGATGGCCGTCGTAATTTTCGCTAACCCCCTAACTATTATAAGAATTTGCTCTGCAAATCGCGGCTGCCGCTCTGGCTGAATGCTGCGGGTCATGATATGACTGCTCTCTCTGCTTTCAGCCTTCCGGAGAGAATTATGTATAAGCGAATTTCACTGGCTCTGCTGCTCTCGTACTGCGCTATTCAGTCAGCCGCGGCGCAACAGACGCTGCGTTTTGGCGTCGATCCCACCTTTCCGCCCTTTGAATCTAAAGCCAGCGATGGCTCGCTGCAGGGGTTTGACATCGATCTCGGCAACGCCATTTGTGCCCAGGCCAAAGTGAGCTGCAAATGGGTTCAGATTGGTTTTGATGGCGCTATTCCGGCGCTGCAGGCGAAGAAGTTTGACGCGATTTTATCAGCCATGTCGATGACGGAGAAACGACGCGAGCAGGTTGCATTCAGCGATATGCTTTATGTCACCCCCAGCGCGCTCATCACCCTGGCTGACAGCGCCCTGACTGATGACATCGCCACGCTGCGCGGTAAAAACATCGGCGTAGCGCAGGGGACTATTCAGGAAACCTACGCGCAGACTTACTGGGCACCGAAAGGCGTCAGCGTGGTCTCCTATCCCAACCAGATGGAGATTTATCCCGATCTCGTTGCCGGGCGCCTTGATGGCACGCTGGCGAATGCGGTGTCTGCCGATCAGGGCTTCCTGAATACCGCAGAAGGAAAGAAATATGTGAATAAAGTGACCCTGACCGATAAAGCCGTATTAGGTAACGGCGTAGGAATCGGGCTGCGCAAAGATGATGTCGCAAATCTTAAGCTGATTAATGCGGCCCTGGCAGAACTGCACCGCAACGGTACCTACGATCGTCTGGCGCAGAAGTATTTCAAATATAAAGTTTACCCCTGATCGGGCTCTGTGGATCCGTTATCTGCCAGCAGGAGAATTATGCATAACCTGACCGATTATCGCGCGCAACGTGCCCGGTTTCTTGCTGCCGTTGAGCATAAAAAAGGGGTGCTGCACACCTGGCAACATCCGTTATGCGGTCCGGCCGGTGAAGCACTGTTTACCGATCTTGCCGTGATTGGCAACCCGCACGCCTCGCGCGTCATGCTGATTATCTCCGGCACGCACGGCGTGGAGGGGTATTACGGGTCGGATAATCAGATTGCGTGGCTGAACAGTCTCGATGCGGCCCGCTTACCGGCAGAGTGTGCCGTGATGCTGATTCATCTGCTGAACCCGTGGGGAGCGGCGCATCTGCGGCGCGTCAATGAAGAGAATATCGACCTGAACCGCAATTTTATCCCGTTTAGCGCGCCGCTGCCGGATAACGCTGACTATGCACGCTATCACGCCTTTTATCACGGCGAGCGGGCAGAGGCGGATCGGCTGCTGGCTGCCGCGCTGCAGCGCGACGGCTGGCCGGCGATCAAGCGGGTGGTGGAGGCCGGACAGTATCAGCACGCTGATGGCCTGTTTTATGGCGGAGAGCACGCCAGCTGGTCGCAGCAGACGCTGCAGAAGATTGTAACCGGCCATCTGCTGCGGGCAGAACAGATCCTGAGTTTTGATCTGCATACCGGCGCAGGCGCATGGGGACACCCGATGCTGCTGGGCATTGCGCAGAAGCGGGTTCCTGTGCACGCCTGGGGACGCGAGCTGTATGGCGAATGGCTGACGCTGATCGGCACCGGCAGCGGGCAGGAGAGCGCCACCGGCGTCACGGCAACGGCCACCGGTTACGTCTCGCAGTTTCTGCTGGACCAGCTGCCGGACGGCGCCATCCTGCCGCTGGTGGTGGAGTGTGGCACTTACGCGGGTGAGGAGATGCACCGGCGGGTGCGGGACGATCACTGGCTGCATTTAGAGGGCGATGTGCAGAGTGCGGCCGGGCAGGCTCTCAAACAGCAGCTGGTTGAGGGGTTCTGGCCACAGGACCGCGACTGGCGCGAGCTGACGGCATTCCGCACACAGCAAATTTTCCGGCGCGGCTGGCAGGCGCTGCTGTCACAGCCGGCCATAAAACGTCATGCGGGCGGTCTCTGACAGCGCAATTCCCGGCTGCGTATTGTAAGCGAGCACCGCCAGCATGCGGGTGATAGCACCTTCGGTCGGCGTCACGCGATGAAGCGAATTGCGTCCGCGAAACAGCACCAGATCGCCCGCCTCAATCGCCAGCGCATCCGGCGTGCGGGCTTCATTGAGCACTGCGGCGACGCCCTCGTAGTTCATCTCGCCCGCGTCAGCATTGCGCAGATCGCGCACGTACTGGAATATGCCGCCCGCCTGCGGCTTCTGCAGCAGCAGGGTAATGGCAAAGGAGGAGTTGTCGAAATGCCAGCCCAGCTCCTGACCCTGCGCGGCATAGTGCAGGTTGATTGACGAGAGCGGATCGGCATAAGAATAGAGGGCGCTCTCGTTCAGCACGTCGCAGAGAAACTGCTTAAACAGCGTGTCGTTATAAAGCTGACGCAGCGGTGAGTCGTGAGCGATCGCCTCATCGGTAATACAGCCTTTGGTGCTGATAACATCGCGGTTACGGGGATGGTCTGCGCTTAGGGTCTCGTCGGTTTTCAGCAGATAGACGTTATGTTTGCTGCGGGTGTGCCAGGCAAGATGGCGCTGCGCGTTTCCTTCTGTAATGATGGCCTGCAGCGCTGCCGGCTGCAGAAACTGCCGCAGCACCAGGGCGCCGTGTTGTTCCAGCTGCGCACGACACTGCGCGCGCCAGTCAGCGTCCGCCAGCGGATGCAGGTCAAAACGTATTAATCCAGACATAGTGCGGTTCCCGATAGCAACAGTGTACTGAAACTCTACGTTGCTGCGGCGGGAATGCGTAACGATAAATCATTACTGCCCTGCTAAGGAAACGTTAATGTCCGTCAGTGCTTCGCGTCTGCCAAAAATCAGCCTTATTCTCGCGTTCAAAGCTGCTGCAGAGCTGGGCAGTCTTGCAAAAGCAGCCGCGCACCTGGCGCTGACGCCGGCGGCAATCAGCCAGCAGATCCGCCAGCTGGAGACGCTGCTGGGTCACGCTCTGTTTGTGCGCACGCAAAACGGAGTCATGCTGACAGAGAGCGGCCGGGCCTATCTGCGCTATGTCTCAGAAGCGTTTGATATTTTGCGGATGGGGCAGCTCAGTCTGCGCCAGGCGGCCAGCCGGCCCACGCTGACCCTGTACGCACTGCCGGCGCTGGCGTCAAAGTGGCTGATGCCGCAGCTAAACCACTGGCGCGCGTCCTGTCCCGCGAGCGACCTCTGCCTGCATGGCACCCATGCGCAGGTCGATTTCAGCGCCACGCCGGCTGATTTCGCCATCGTATTCGGAGACGATCGCTATCCGCAGCTGGAGAAACAGCGGCTGTTTCATGACGAGGTGCTGCCGGTAGCCAGCCCGGCGCTGCTGCAGCGCTTCCCGGGCGAGCGGCTATTTAACCAGGCGCCGCTGATCCATCTTGACTGGGGCAATGAGGGACGTTTCCTGCCGGACTGGCAAAGCTGGCTGCAGGCGCGCGGCTATGGCGAGCCCGCGCCGCAGCCCGCTTTCACTTTTAACCTCACGTCGCTGGCGATAGATGCTGCGGTTGCGGGTGCCGGGCTGCTGCTGGGCCAGCGGCGTCTTATTACCGCTGAGCTGGCGCGGGGCGATTTGATTATCGCAGACAGCTTTAGCCTGCCGCTCAGTAAGCCCTACTATCTCGCCTGGCCGCAGCGTACGCTGCAGCAGCCCGACGCCCGGGCGCTGATAGAGTGGCTCACTGCGCTTGCTGCCGCCTGATTTTACCCGCACGCTGTAGCCAGATAATCTGCACCGCTGCCGGAAGGGACCAGACTATGTCAGAAAATAAAGATTGGGTTGAGCTGCGACGCGACCAGGAGACCGGCATTGAGAGTATCAATGCCCACTTCAGCGGTCACGCTTACGACGCACACGATCACGATGAGCTGCTGGTCGGGGTAACCCGGCAGGGACTGCAGCGCTTCAACTGCCGCCGCGCGCTGCATACCAGTACCCCCGGCCGCGTCATCCTCATTGAACCGGGCGCGGTGCACGATGGCCACGCGCCGGAGGCTGAGGGTTTTACCTATGTCATGCTTTACCTGCCGCAGCCGTGGGTGGCTGACATGATGCAGCAGCGCGGGCAGGGGGATATTGCCCGGATCGGCGGCGCATTCCGGCATACGCTGACCGACGACGTGCAGCTTGCCCGCGCCACTGAAGAGGCGTGGTATGCCATTCATCAGCGCGAAGGGCGTCTGGCGCGCGATCAGACGCTGGAGCAGTTGATCACACTTCTGTCGCGGCATCTTGAGCGGCGTCCGGAGCGGCCTGAAACGGCGGCACAGCGTCAGATGCTGCTGCTGCGCGACTATCTGCATGATTTTATGGCGCAGGATATCGGACTCGACGAGCTTTCACGCCTGGCCGGGCTGGATCGCTTTCGCCTGACGCGCCAGTTCCGGCAGGCGTTTGGTCAGACGCCGCACGCTTACCTGGTACGCCTGCGGCTGCGCGCGGCGCGCGCGCTGCTGGCGCAGGGCGTGGCGCCGGTTGAGGTCGCTGCCCGGACCGGTTTTGCCGATCAAAGTCATCTTGGCCGCTGGTTCCGGCGCGCCTGGCATATGACGCCGGCGGCCTATCAGCGGGCGTGCACAAACGTTCTATACGGCGCACCGCCGCATCAGGAATGATAGCGTTTTCCTTCTGAAAGAGAGCGTTAAGCCATGTCTGACACTAAAATTGCCCTGATCGTACGCGATGATTTAGCCACCTGGCAGCGTCTGAACGTGGTGGCGTTTATCGCCACCGGCCTCGCCGCCGGGGCACCGGAGATGCTGGGGGAACCCTACATCGACGCGCAGGGACGTCACTATGGCCGGATCGCCGGACAGCCGATGCGGGTATTTTCCGGCAATCTCGCTGGCCTGCAGCGCGCACATCGCCAGGGGCTGGAGCGTGAACTGACGCTGATACCCTACGTAGAAGCGATGTTTTCTACCGGCAACGACGCGGCCAACCGCGAGGTGTTTCTGGCAGAAAACGCGCAGGAGATGAACCTGGTTGGCCTGGCGCTGTTTGGCCCGAAAAAAGCGGTCGACAAAGCGATCAAAGGGCTGGCGCTGCATGAGTAGTCAGCCCGGCTGACGCAACGTCATCCGCCACGCACCGAGCCGCGCCAGATCACCTCTGCCTGATAAAGACGCGACGCGGGCGGCTCTCCATCCGCACCGGAGGCGTCGTGCTCGCCCGATTCCGTGGCGCTAAGCCAGGCCACGGCGTCACGTGCAAACTGCTCTACCGGCTGTGCAAAGGTTGTCAGGTTATAGGACGCCCAGCCCGCCTGCGCAATGTTGTCATAGCCGAACAGGCAGAGATCGTCCGGCACCTGCAGCCGGAAGCGGTGACGCGCTTCATCCATTACGCCGCAGGCGATAAGGTCGGTTACGCAGAATATCGCATCAGGCCGCTGCGCGCGCGTCAGTAGCCGGTGTGCCAGAATCTGTCCGCTCTCATAAGAGGTTGTCCCAAACCTTTCAACGGTGACGTGCAGACCAGCGGCATCCGCAACGGCCAGAAACGCCGCTTCGCGCTTCTGCAGGCTGGGCGTACCGGCCAGAGAGTTAGCAAAGGCAAGATGGCGGCAGCCCGCGCGCTGAAAGGCCATAACGGCGGTTTCAGCAGCGCTTTGCGCATCCAGATGAATGCTGAGCGAGCCTGGCAAGGTTTCATCGCGGTTAATCAGAATGATGCGCTGCCCGTGCCGGTAGCACTGGGCGGTGATGGCACGGTCCGGCATGCCTGACAGGATGATCGACGCGTCGGCGCGGAAGTTGATCGCCTGCAGCAGCGCGGCCGACACGCTGCTGTCAGAGCGATCGGTATTGATCACCATCGCGACCTTACCCGCCTCCTGCAAAAATTGTGTCAGCCAGCGCACCAGCGTCGCGCGGTAGGGCGTGGCGATCTCTGAGACGATCAGGCAGACAATACCGCTGCGGTTACGCACCAGGCCGCGTGCCAGATGATTCACGTGATACCCCAGCTCTTCTGCGGCTTTCATCACTCTGGCCCGCGTAGCAGCAGAGACGCTGGCACCCGGCGTAAAAGCACGCGAAACGGCCGACCGCGAAACACCGGCCCGCGCTGCCACATCCTGCGCGCTGACGCCCGCTTTATCGTTTTGCATTAGTACGTCCTCAACTCCCGTCGCATAACTGAGTCTGCCGCAAATTGCAAAGCTGTGCAAATTATCCATGAGCATAAATGTTGCATTTTTGTGACACGGGCAGTCAATTGCAGAGCGCAGCGTTTGACAGCCTATTTTCTGTCCGTTACTAATTTGCACACACGTGCAAATAATAATTAATGCGCACCCTCTGCCCGACAGGAGACTACTATGCGAACCCTATCCCTTGCCGTTGCTCTCACTCTCTCAGCGGCTGGCCTGCCGCTAACCGCCTCAGCCGCGGGCAATCTCAATATGATCTGTTCAGCGGATGTGGTGGTGTGCGAACAGATGACGCGTATCTTCAGCCAGAGCCATCCTGACATCAAAGTGAGCATGGTGCGGCTGTCAGCTGGTGAAGCCTACGCCCGTCTGCGCAGTGAAGCGCGTAATCCGCGTACCGATATCTGGTGGGCCGGCACCGGCGATCCCCATATGCAGGCGGCGGCGGAAGGACTGACGCAGGTCTACAAATCACCGCTGCTCGATCAGCAGCAGCCGTGGGCGCAGAAACAGGCGGAAAATGCGGGTTACCGCACCGTGGGGATCTATGCGGGTGCGCTGGGCTGGGGATACAACACGAAACTGCTGGCAGAGAAAAAACTGAAAGAACCCACCTGCTGGGCCGACCTGCTTGACCCGGCCTTTAAGGGCGAAATTCAGATCGCCAATCCCAACTCCTCCGGTACCGCTTACAACACGCTGGCCACGCTGGTACAGATCATGGGCGAGGATAAAGCCTTCGATTACCTGAAAAAGCTCAATGCCAATATTTCACAATATACCAAGTCGGGTTCGGCACCGGTGAAAGCCGCAGCGCGCGGTGAAGCGACGGTCGGCATTGTGTTTATGCACGATGCCGTCGCCATGCAGGTTGATGGCTTCCCGATAAAAACCGTTGCGCCGTGTGAAGGCACCGGCTACGAAATCGGCTCGATGTCAATTGTGAAAGGCGCACGCAATCTGGCGAATGCCAAAGTCTGGTATGACTGGGCGCTCAGCGCAGAGGCGCAGTCGCATATGAAAGAGGCGAAGTCATTCCAGCTGCCCTCTAACCGCAAAGCGGAAATCTCAGAATATGCGCCGCGTTTTGAAAATATCAAACTGATCGATTACGACTTCAAAACCTATGGCGATACGGCCAAACGTAAAGCGCTGCTCGGCCGCTGGGATAAAGAGATCGGCTCTGGTGCGCAGTAAATCCACGTCTGCAGACAGATATTCCGGGCTGGTGCAGATCGTGCCAGTCCGCTCCCTCCCGTTCGAGGTGTTATATGAATGCACATAATCGCCGTCTGACAGGCGCACTGCTATCGGGGGTTGTAGCGCTGACGCTGCTGCCCTGGTACAGCCTGGAAGCGGGTTTTTTTGATACCGGCTGGATCCTGTCGCTCTGGCGTGATGAGGCCAGCGCGCCGGCGCTGTGGCAGCTTGCTGCACATCCGTGGCTGTGGGGGGCGCTGACGCTCTGGCTGTTGTGCGGTGTCAGTGGCCTGCTGCCGGTCAGGCAGCGCAGCGCGCTGCTGCTGCTTTTCAGCGCGCTGGGCGTACTGTTTCTGATTATTGAAGGTCACGCCATTGGCTACAGCGGCTGGAGCTGGCTGTGGCTGGAGAATCAGTTTGGCACGCTGGAACAGGGGCAGCCTGCAATGGGCGCAGGCGCAATTTTACTGCTGACCACCTTCTTGCTGCTTTTCGCCTTTGCGCTGGCCGAGCGCGGCGTGCTGAGAGGGGATGCGTTTGTTGTGGCGGCGCTGGTGCTGATCACCGCGCTGGTCAGCGTATTTGTGCTCTACCCGGTGCTGAGTATGTTTGTGGTCTCCGTGCAGGACGTTGACGGCAGCTTTCAGCCCGATGGGCTGTTAGCTAATCTGCAGGACCCCTCAATCTGGAGCCTCTCCTGTCTGGCGGGCGGCAGCTGCGGGACAGCCTGGCGCACGCTCTGGCTGGCGCTGATGACGGCGACCGGCTCCACGCTGCTGGGTCTCGCGTTTGCCCTCGCCGCCACGCGCACGCCGCTGCCCTGTAAAAAAGCGCTGCGCATGCTGACCATTCTGCCCATTATCACGCCACCGTTTGTTATCGGACTGGCGCTGATCCTGCTGTTTGGCCGTTCGGGGGTGGTAACAGAACATCTGGCCGCGCTGTTTGGCATAGAACCCGGGCGCTGGCTCTATGGCCTGACCGGGATCTGGATCGCGCAGGTGCTCTCTTTTACACCCATCGCTTTTCTGGTGCTGATTGGCGTAGCCGAGGGCGTCAGCCCCTCGCTGGAAGAGGCGTCGCAGACGCTGCGTGCCGATCGCTGGCGCACTTTCAGCCGCGTTTCTCTGCCGCTGATGGCGCCGGGCCTGGCAAACGCTTTTCTGATCAGCTTCATCGAAAGCATGGCCGATTTTGGCAACCCGATGGTGCTGGGTGGCAGCCACGGCGTGCTCTCGACAGAAATTTTCTTCTCGGTAGTAGGCGCCCAGAACGATCCGAGCCGGGCGGCGGTGCTGGCGATGATCCTGCTCTGCTTCACGCTGGCGGCCTTTGTGCTGCAGCGCCTGTGGCTGGGCGGCAAAAACTTTGCCACCGTGACCGGCAAAGGGGATGGTGGCCAGCACAGCCAGCTGCCGCGGCTGCTGCGCGGCGGCGTCTATGGGCTGGTGATCCCGTGGGGCCTCTTTACCCTGGTGGTCTACGGCATGATTCTGGTCGGAGGCTTTGTGCAGTCGTGGGGCCTGAACAGTGCGCTGACGGTTGAGCACTACGTGCGCGCTTTCCGCGTGAGCATCAGCGACGGACACCTGCTGTGGAGCGGGGTGGCGTGGAACTCCTTCTGGACCACGCTGGAGATAGCGCTGATCGCCGCGCCGCTCACCGCAATTGTCGGGCTGCTGACCGCCTGGCTGATTGTGCGCCAGAAGTTCGCCGGACGGCAGACGTTTGAGTTTCTGCTGATGCTGAGCTTTGCCATTCCCGGTACGGTTATCGGCGTGAGCTATGTTATGGCTTATAACCTGCCGCCGCTGGAGATCACCGGGACGGCGATGATCCTGATCGCCTGCTTTGTCTTCCGTAATATGCCGGTAGGCGTGCGCGGCGGCATTGCCGCCATGAGCCAGCTTGATAAAAGCCTGGATGAAGCGTCGCTGACGCTGGGCGCCAGCAGTTTCCGCACGCTGCGCAAAGTGGTACTGCCGCTGCTGAAACCGGCGATCAGCGCCGCGCTGGTCTACGCCTTTGTACGCGCGATTACCTCCATCAGCGCCGTGATTTTCCTCGTCAGCGCGCAGTACAACATGGCGACGTCCTACATCGTTGGCCTGGTAGAGAATGGAGAGTATGGCGTGGCTATCGCGTACTCCACCGTACTGATCTTTGTCATGCTGCTGATTATCGGCCTGTTCCAGTGGCTGGTGGGTGAGCGCCGGCTGCGCCGCGTGGCGCGCCCGGTGGATGTCGCCGCTCCACCCGTTGCTCCATCCTTAACGCAGGAGAGTGCTGTATGAGTGCCATCAAAGCAGGTTCCGTTGTATTTGAACACGTCACTAAGCGTTTTGCCGGGTTTAACGCGCTGCCGGATCTCTCGCTCAGCGTGGAGCCGGGTACGCTGGTGACGCTGCTGGGTCCTTCCGGCTGCGGTAAAACCACGACGCTGCGCCTGCTCGCCGGGCTGGAACATCCTACCTCCGGACGGATACTGATTGGCGGTAAAGATGTCACCCATCTGCCCGCTAACGAACGCGATGTGGCGATGGTCTTCCAAAGCTACGCGCTGTTTCCCCACATGAGCGCGCTGGAAAATATCATGTACGGGCTGCAGTCGTCCGGGATGGTGAAGCGTGAGGCGCAGGATCGCGCGCGTGAAGGCCTGAAGCTGGTAGGACTGGAGAGTCAGGGGCAGCGCCTGCCATCAGAATTGTCAGGCGGCCAGCAGCAGCGCATTGCGGTGGCGCGCGCGCTGGTGCTGGAGCCGCAGGTGCTGTTGCTGGATGAGCCGCTTTCTAACCTGGATGAACGGCTGCGCCGCCGGGTACGGACCGATATCCGCGATTTACAGCAGCGGCTTGGTTTTACGGCAGTGTATGTCACGCACGATCAGGAGGAGGCGCTGGCGGTATCCGACAAAATCATCGTCATGAAAGAGGGGGATATCGCTCAGCAGGGCGCGCCGGAAACGCTTTACCGCAATCCGGCCTCAGAGTTTATTGCCGATTTTATGGGAGAGGCGAATATCCTGCCGTGCGAAGTTGAACAGGTCACAGCGAGTGAGGCGCTGATCCGGCTGGGAAATCAGCGCTATCGCGTGCCGGATAACGGCGTACGCGCCGGCACCGCCCGTCTCTCCGTGCGCCCGCAGTTTATTACGCTCAGCGCTCACCGCGCCGGCGCGCTGACGGGAGAGATCACGCACTGCACCTGGCTGGGCGACCATATTGAATATGAAGTGACCACTGAGCTGGGCGCCTTGTTTATCGTCGATGCGCAGATGGAGCAGCAGCTGCCGCTGGCTGCACGGGTCGGCGTCGATTTCAAACCACAGGGGCTGGCTCTGATTGCCGGCTGACAAGAGGATGCGTCATGAGTGAGACATTAAGCAGTGCGCTACAGGCGCGACGGGAGCTGGCTGAACAGGTTGCGCGGGCGGGGGGTGAAAAGGCTCTGGCCTGGTTCCGGCAGCGCGATTCGCTGGTGGTGGAAACGAAGTACGATCTGCAGGATGTGGTCTCCCGCGCCGATCGTGAAGTGGAGCAGCTGATAGCAGAGCAGATCCGCCTCCGGTTTCCGCAGGATGGTTTTCTGGGAGAGGAGTATGGGCTGCAGCCGGGTTCGTCAGGTTATACCTGGGTGGTTGATCCTATCGATGGCACCAGCCCGTTTCTGAACGGCATGCCTAACTGGTGCGTGTCGGTGGCCGTACTGCATGAGGGAATACCGGTGGTTGGCATTATTTATGCGCCGGTTTATGAAGAGTGTTATGCCGCCTCCCTCGGCGCTGGCGCCACGCTGAATGGCACAACACTGCAGGTTGATCCCGCACGCACTTTGCAGAATCACGTTACGGGTTTTGGTGCAAACAGCCACGTCAGCCCGGAAGAGGTGGGCAGGCTGCTCGCGTCGCTGCTGGCGGCGGGCGGCAACTTTATCCGTATTGGCTCAGGCGCGCTGATGCTGGCCTGGGTCGCTGCAGGACGGGTAGTAGGCTATTTTGAACCCTATATGCACGCCTGGGACTGTCTGGCGGGATATTGCCTTGTGAAAGAGGCGGGAGGCTGGTATCACCCGTTTAATACCGAGGGCGATCGCCTGCTGAAAGGCGCGCAGGTGCTGGCAGTGGCGCCAGGCGCTGAAGCAGAGCTCAGACAGATTGCCGGGGTGTAACTACTATAAGCGGATGCACATTACTGCATCCGTTTTTAGCGCAACCAGAATTCTGGTATGCCAGCATACGGCATCGGTAAATATCCGTTTCATCAGGCTATTTCTCATTAATAAAAATAAAATAAGAAAATAGAGCGTAAAGGCGTGAAATAGCGCTTAAAAAACTCCGTAATTAGAATTGTATAAATTTGTCATCGCAAATCTTCGTTTTATTCTGGTTTAATATAGGTGCTATAAAAATGATTTCTCTTACACGAAAAGGAGAATGTCATGATTAAAATTGATTATAACAGCTATCGTTCTGTAAAAGGCTTTAACCGCCGCGTACGCTTTCTTATTATGCACTACACTGCATTAAATTTTAACGGCTCAGTAAATGCGCTAACGGGCGCATCCGTCAGCGCCCACTATCTGGTGCCCGATTTTACAGACAAAACATATATTGACGCCGGATTTACCGATGAACGTGTATTTAACCTGGTGGATGAGCACGAGCGCGCATGGCATGCCGGCGTCAGCACGTGGGCCGGACGAACAAATATTAATGACTCATCCATCGGCATAGAAATTGTTAATGAGGCTAAAAGTAGCAGTGAGGGATTTATTTTCCCTCCTTATCCCGACAGTCAGGTCGAAGCGATAATTTCCCTGGCATATAATATTCTGCAGCGCTATCCCGATATTACACCTACGCAGGTAGTAGGGCACAGCGATATTGCTCCGGGCCGTAAAAGCGATCCGGGCGCAAGCTTTCCGTGGCAGCGATTATATGAAGCGGGCATAGGTGCCTGGTATGATGAAAGTACGAAACAGATGTATATGGAACGTTTTGCTGCCGCGCTGCCGGATAAAAATGAAATCATCAGCAAATTTAAAATATATGGCTATAACACGCAGGAGGCTGCGTCCGCTCACGGCTATCGCGTGCTGGTCAGGGCGTTTCAGCTGCATTTTCGTCAGCAGGATTATGCGGGCGTAATGGATGCAGAAACGGCGGCAATCCTCTATGCGCTGGCAGATAAATATTTTGCTGGTTAACAGGCGCTGCTCTGCCGCACAGCAAGCGGCAGAGCACGCTTCAGGATATGACAAACTCCTGATACCCGGAGTAGATCACATACACCGCGAAATAGCAGAAAATCAGCGCTGAGGCGAGATAGGAGAGCCTCAGCAGCTTCTCACCCAGCATTTTGCCGCCCAGCGCGCCGGTCAGACAAATCACACCGCTCCAGAGTAAACCTGCAATAAAAAAGCCGCTCAGGAATTCTGCTTTGGCACCTGCTCCCTGATTACCCATACGCGCAATCAGCGCGCCGCCCACGCTGGCAAACCAGAGAATGGCGCCAGGCGATGACATCGCCAGTATCACTCCGCGGCGGAATTCCCGTGACAGCGGCTGGCGGGGGACGGTTTCGGCTGCCGGCATGGCAACAGACTTTATCAGCGCGGCGTAAAGCATACGCCCGGCAAACACGATCAGTAGCAGGCCACCGCCAATCCATAACGCCCAGCGCACAGGCGCAAATTGCAGCACCATAGCCATACCCGCCAGCGCCAGCAGGGCATAGATCAAATCACCGATGCAGGTCCCGACACCCAGCCAGAAACCCTGCAGAAAACCGCGCTGCATCGCCAGGGTCAGCATGGCGATATTGGCAAGACCAATATCGAGGCATAAGGAGAGGCTAAGCAAAAATCCATTTGAAAACGGCAACATGGCTCCGTCCCGGGCAGTAAAAAAGCTATTAAATCATCTCTGGCAGGCAGTGTTAATCGCAGAATCAGATTGTTGACTAACTCCTATAGACGGCTTGCAGAATCGTTGCCAGATTGCCCGTTTCCTGACTACGCTGTATCACACCTCTGGTCTGCAGGATAAACATAACGATGTCTATATCTTTCAAATCCGCTGCGTCCGGCGCATTGACGCCGCTTTCCGTAGCACTGTCACTGGCTCTTTTTACTTTTGGGGGAAACGCAATGGCACAAAATAGCGAAGATCAAATTGCCCTGGTGGGCACCTGGACCAGCGTGCCTGATGCACCGGCTGCTGAAAAACCGGCGCAGCCAAGCGAAGGGCTCTACCGGCTGAAGCTAAACCGCGACGGCACGCTTACCCCGCTGGATGTGGTAAAGATGAAGAGTCCGTCATGGCTGGTGAAATCTGCCGACGGGCGCTTTCTGTATACCACCAACGAAGAGAAGGCGGGCAGCGTAACCGCACTGTCGGTTGCGGCTGATGGCACCGTAAAAGTGATTAACACCATTGCCAGCCACGGCGATGAGCCAACACACGCTACGCTCAGCCCCGATGGTCGCTATCTGCTGGTCGCTAACTATTCTGGTGATAAAGGCGGTGCGGGCATTGCCGTACTGCCGGTAAATCAGGATGGATCGCTGGGTGCGCCGGTGCAGCACTTTCCGTTTGCTGAAGGCAGCGGCGTCGTGGACGAGCGTCAGGAGAGCGGACATGCTCATTCAGTCACGTTTACGCCGGATGGAAAGATGCTTTATGCCGCTGACCTGGGGGGTGACAAGCTTTATGCTTATCGCTACGACGCGCATTCAGCCACGCCGCTGCAGCCGGATCCGGCACGCGACATGACCTTTTCACCCGGTGCCGGGCCGCGCCATATGGTATTTTCAGCCGATGGTCACTACGCCTGGGTCATTGCAGAAATGGCAGCGGTGGTCGAAACCTGGCGGTTTACGGGAGAAAAACCGGAACGCATCGCGAGTACGGACATAGCCCCCGATAACGCCACGGCGGATCAGAGAAGCGGCGGCGCAATCATGCTCAGTCCGCAGGGCAAATTCCTGATTGTGTCCAACCGCGGTTCGCACAACCATCTGCTGGTATTCCGGATTGGGCGCGACGGCAAGCCGGAGGCGCCCGTGCGCTACCCGGCAGGCGGCATTGAGCCGCGGGCGTTAGCTTTCGACGCCACCGGCCGCTATCTGTATGTAACCAATGTCTTCACTAACGCCATTTCGCTGTTTTCTTTCGACGAAGAGAGCGGCAAGCTGGAGGCGAAAGGGAAGGCGGCAGAAATTGCCACGCCAACTGATATCAAATTTGTAACCACAGAACGTCCCTGAGCGGCTAACGGATAGGCAACTGTTCAAGCGCCGTCAGCAGCGCATCAACTTTCGGTAACAGCTGCTTGCGGCGCGGCCAGATCAGTGACAGCGCAAAACCGTCTGGCTGCTGCTGCGGCAGGATAATTTCCAGCTCGCCACGCTGCAGCGGCCCGGCGATGAGCCAGGAGGGCATCTGTGCCACGCCTAATCCGGCACAGACTGCCTGCACCTGTGCATCCACATCGCCCAGCGCCATACGGTGCGGGACATTACGCCAGTAAGCATGTCCCTCTGCGGTAGTCAGCAGCCAGGGCTTGGTGGTGCCATCAACCCGTTCATACATTACCGCCGGATGCAGCAGCAGCTCATTTTCCGTTGCGGGATAGCCGTGACGTGCCAGATAGTCCGGCGCTGCGCAAAATACCATGCGTTCACGCCCGAGATGACGGCAGCCCAGCGACGCGGGCAGATCCGGCGAGCCGCCAATGCGCACGGCCAGATCGATTCCCTCCTCAAACAGATCGATAAAGCGATCGGAAAACGTCAGGCTCAGCTCCACTTCCGCGTGCTGCTGGCAAAAAGCGATCAGCAGCGGCATCACCGCCAGCCGGCCGTAGGTGCTGGGCAGAGCCAGTCGCAGGCGCCCTGACGGGATCGTTCGCTGCGCGGCCAGTACCGATTCCGCTTCGGCCAGCTCCTCCATAACGCGCAGGCAGGTCTGATAGTAGGCGCTGCCGGCATCGGTCAGCTTCAGACTGCGCGTGGTGCGCTCCAGCAGGCGTGAGCCGAGACGTGTCTCCAGCCGGGTAACGCTTTTACTGATCGCTGAACCGGTCAGATGCAGCCGCTGCGCCGCCGCAGCAAAGCTGCCGCATTCCACGCTGGCAACAAAAGGAACAATATCTTTCAGGCGGTGATCGTGCATCTATTCATGAACTCAATTCAGAAATGAAGTGAATTTTTACCAGAGATAAGAACTGATTTCTCTATTAGGCTAAATATTATTAAACCGACGGGAGGATAATGATGAAAAAACAGGCACTCATTGTAGGGATCAGCGGTGTTATCGGGCGTGCGCTGGCAGAACAGCTGCAGAAAGAGGGCTGGGACGTTACCGGCTTGTCGCGCGGACGTGGTGCAGTACCGGATGGCTGCCGTAGTCTGACTGCTGACCTCACCGACAGCGACGCGGTACGCGATGCGCTGGCGCAGGAAAAACCCGATGCGCTGTTTTTCAGCGTCTGGGCACGTCAGGAAAATGAGAAAGAGAACATTCGCGTTAATGGCGGCATGGTGCGTAACGTCATTGAGGCGCTGGGCGAACGGCTGCAGGGTGCTCACGTGGCGCTGGTCACCGGCCTTAAGCACTATCTGGGGCCTTTTGAAGCCTATGGTAAAGGAGCCGTGCCGGTTACGCCGTTCCGCGAAGAGCAGGGCCGCCAGCCGGTGGATAACTTCTATTATGCTCAGGAGGATGAGCTGTTTGCCGGTGCCGAAAAATATGATTATCGCTGGAGCGTGCACCGTCCGCACACCATCGTCGGCTTTGCGCTCGGCAATGCGATGAATATGGGCCAGACGCTGGCCGTCTATGCCACCCTGTGCCGTGAAAAAGGCTGGCCGTTTATCTTCCCCGGCTCGCCTGAGCAGTGGAATGGCCTGGTCGATGTGACGGATGCTGGTTTGCTGGCTGAGCAGCTGGCCTGGGCAGCTACAGCAGAAGGCGCGGCGAATCAGGACTTCAACGCAGTCAACGGCGACGTTTTCCGCTGGAACTGGATGTGGCCGCAGCTGGCAGCCTATTTTGGTATCGAAGCTGCAGAGTTGCCGGCTCAGACGCTGCCGCTGGAAGAGAGAATGCAGGAGGCGGCTGAAATCTGGCGGGAGATCGCCGCACGCTATCAGTTACGTGAGGCGGACATCAGTAAGCTGGCGTCGTGGTGGCATACCGATGCCGATCTCGGCCGCCCGATGGAAGTGTTTACAGATATGAGCAAAAGCCGTAAAGCAGGTTTTACCGGCTATCGTTCGTCCGTTGACTCTTTCATCCAACTGTTCGATCGCCTCAAAGCGGAAAATATTATTCCGCGCTGATGCGCTCAGGGTCTGCCGCCGCCTCTGGTGAGCGGCAGACGTTATGCATAAACGCTGTTTTTTACCGCACTGTTTTTATTTTGTAAAACCAACGTACCTGGTCTGTTTTCAGCCTGTGAAGTTACGCGCAAAACGCACAAATGCCTTAAGCCAGCGCCAGATTAATGCGGTTCGTTTATTTTTTTTTAGTACCAGATCCTTACAATAACCCGCTGATACATTTCACCAGGTTATTGCGTTATGACAACACTTCTGAAAAACAACAATAGTGACACACAGCAACTTTTGGCCGTCATCGAACATGCCGTCAGCGATCCGGTTCCGCTGGTTCAGTCTCTGCCTGAGAATTTCTGGCAGCAAATTGAGTCGCTGGCTGTCGCCGCTGCGGAAGAGTAGCAATCGGGTTCCGGCTGGCTATCTGAGTTAACCGGGACACTCTCTTTATCACTTTCTCAGACTGGCTGAAATTTTTCTTTTCCCTCCTCCTCTTTTCTCAAACACCCGCTAAAATTAGCTCGTTCAGCTCGTGCGACCCACGGCACCGGTCAAAATTGCTGTTTATCCTGTTTTTATGCGTATAAACATGATGTTACCTTTGTGTAAATTAAGGTAAATAACAGGGAGAGAGTGAGGATTTTTCCGCTGCGGGTTCAACTGTGCTGCTTTTTTACGGTATAAATCTTTCACCAATAAGCCGGGCGAAATGACAACCCATGACTATCACCGCAAGCCGTACTCTTCTTACCACTCTGCTGCTGTTTACGCTGGCTGGATGCGCGAAAAAACATCATGAAGCGCCTCCGCCTGACAGCGCTGAAGTGAATTTCTCTGGTGATAAACAGCCCGATTTAATCCCGGTTATTGCTGCACTGCACGATCAGATGCACTCCTGGCAGGGCACAAAATATCAGTGGGGCGGCACGCAGCTCTCCGGCGTGGACTGCTCAGGCTTTGTCTGGCGCACGCTGAAAGACCGCTTTAATATTCCGATGGAGCGCGTGACGACACGCGAACTCATCGCCATGGGCAAGCCGGTTGATCAGGCCCATCTGCAGCCGGGCGATCTGGTCTTTTTCCGCATCAGGCATGAGCTGCACGTCGGATTCTATGATACAGACCGCCAGTTCCTGCATGCGTCAGTGAGTCAGGGTGTGATGCGTTCATCCCTCAACAATCCTTACTGGAAGTCTGTCTATCTCCAGGCGCGGCGACTACCTCGCGAGCAGGGTTCGCAAATCAGCTTCAACTATAAAAATAAAGTCTGAAGGCTGCCTGCTTCTCTGATCCAGGAATAACAGCCGCACCTCTCTCTGCCTGCTGAGAAAAACCGCCTGATGGCGGTTTTTTTACGCCTCATTTTTATTCAAAAAAAATGAACAAAAACGGCAAAATGCTTAGCTTTTAAACTCTCCTCAAAGCCTTTATTCTCTCTTCATCGCAACAGAGGCAGCGCTGATAGCGTTTCCGGAGTGATTCTCCAGCTGCTTTCTTAAGTGAAATAAACTGCGTGACTTAGTGATAAAATTAGTTATCAAGATCACAGTAACAGCATTAATTATCAATAATTGTATAGTTCACAGAGTTACTATATTTCTCATCAAAGGCGTGCGGCCTTTAAAACAGATATTAAGGAAAAGATTATGAAAACCATGAAAGCTCTCTCAATCGCTGCTGTAACCGCTCTGACCCTGGTATCAGGCGCAAGCTTTGCACAGAGCATCTCTGTGACCTCCGGTACGCTGGATGGAGCAGAAGCGAAAATCGCCGCTCAGGCGCAGGAGCAGGGCGCACAGTATAAAATTACTGAAGCCAACACAAACAACCGTGTGCATATGACCGCCGAACTCTACAAATAATCTGGCGTGAATAGGCATTAAGGCCGCCTCCGGGCGGCTTTGCTGTTTTTGTGGTTAAAAAATAACCAATCAATAGCGGCGTATCTGCCATGCGGCCTGCAGAAGGTTATCCACAGGTTTGCGCCTGCTCTTTTCACGCGAAATGTGGATAAACCAGGGGACATGCTCGATCCTCTTTGTCAGTCCAGGCGCACTCATCACTACGTCACGCTGAACTGTTTTATCCGCCTCTTTTTAATTATTTTCTATTCCCTGACTGCAGAACGCATAGCAATGACACGCTTCAACGCGAATTTTAACCTTTAGTAACTTATTTCTGGTTACACATTATTGCAGCGCATCTCAGGGCAATTAATTCGATATTCCGGAATTTCATTACTATATTCAGCATGAATGCAATCTGCATTTATTTTCGGGGATAAGAATATGCGTAAAATAGCGTTTGCTTTATTAACTGCCGGCGTGCTGTTATCAGCGACTGCTCAGGTTCAGGCTAAAGGCTGTCTGAAAGGGGCTGCGGTAGGCGGTGTGGCAGGGCATCTTAAGCATCACGGCGTAGCCGGTGCGGCAGCGGGATGTGCAGTAGGTCACCACATGGCGAATAAAAAAGAGAAAGAAGCGAATAAAAATACCCAGTAATACTTAGTGGGCAGGGCGCTATTTAGCCCTGCCTGAGAGCGCTCAGTGCTTCTCTTTATTTCCCTGCGTCCACGGATTAAATCCGGAATCAGCCCGGTCTTTCTCCGGCTGTTCAGTTAACATCTCCCGATAGAGTGCTTCAACTTCTGTACGCGCCCAGGGTGTACGTCGCAAAAATTTAAGGCTCGACTTTATACTGGGATCGCTTTTAAAGCAGTTGATATTGATCTGTTTTGCCAGTTCTGCCCAGCCATAACGCTCCACCAGCGCAGTCACTATCATTTCCAGCGTTACGCCGTGCAGAGGGTCATTTGAATGCATATCAGGTTGCGTCTCACAGGGCAAAAAGGGGCGCCAAGGTTACCGTAAACATACGGTAACCGCAAACCACCCCCGTGGTGAAATGTGCTGGTCAGGATTGATCGACCCAGATGAGTTTATCGTTGGCAAAGCCCAGCTCTCTGGCGAGATTAACGTAGTCACGTTTAACCTGCTCCGGGATCTGCGGCTGGCGCGACAGTATCCACAAGTAGCTGCGATTCGGGCCGCTGACCAGCGCATACTGATAATCTTCATCCAGCGCGATAACGTTGTAGCCGCCGTAAAAAGGCCCGAAGAACGAAACCTTCAGCGCCGCTACGTCAGAACGTCCGGTGAAATAGGCCTTACCCTCGCTTTCACTCCAGGTTTTCTTTTCCGGATCGTAACCGCGATTGATAACAACCAGTCCGCCATCGCTGCGCTTTTTATACGTGGCGGTCACGTGATCTTTACCACGCTCAAAGCGATGATCGAGACGCGCAATTTCATACCACTTACCCAGATAGCGCTGTGCATCAAAACCGGTAACCGGCTTAACACCTTTAGGCGGGGTAGGCGATTTGCAGGCCACCAGCGTCAGTGAAAGCGCGGTGACAGCAACCAGAGGCCAAATCTTCATTGTCACTCCTTACACAACATCGTAAAAATCCCATGCAGAGTATAGTTAAGGATTGATGAGGCGTGGCGGGCGCGGGCAGATGCATTCTGCCCGCGCCTTTGCCTGCCAGGCTTATGGCGCTTTCTCGTCGTCCGCCGGGAACTGAGGTTCATCGATAGCAATCGACTTACCGGATTTAAGCAGCTGAATATCGAGCATGACGTAAGTCATAGTGGTGATAAACAGAGAGATCACGCTGCCAATAACGCCGCTGGTGGTAAAGGTAAAGAAGTTATACATCACCACCCAGGTGACGCAGATAAACAGCGCCAGCGCCACGCTGATAGCGGATTGTGAATAATTTGTCGTGCGCGCGCCCATTTCGTTGATCTGCATACTGAGGTTGCACCCTGTGTATTTCTCAAGTACCCAGATGCCCTGGTCCCAGCTGCGCAGACGACGGGCGCTGCCGCGCGTCACAAACAGAAACAGTAGCGAGATAAACAGGCCTGAGAAAGCGATCAGCACCGGCACTGCCGCCAGAGCATAAGCGATACTTTTATGCAGCGAATCCTGTGCCAGACCGGTGAGATCCAGGGTTAACGACGCGCCGAGTACGCCATATAAAAACAGAAACAGCACCAGATAGAGCGCGTTACGTTTCCAGTCGAGATCGGCTTCGTGGTTTTTCTGCTGACGAGCGATAACCAGAGCCTGCTGCAGGCGCTGCGATTCAGCGGAGCTCGCGTCGATGGTGTCAGGTTCACTGCCCAGCAGTCGGTGGATAAAAGGCCGATCGGCCGGATCGATAGTCACGTGCATAAGGGTTCCGCAAACAGAATATAAGTGGCAACAGTGTAACAGTTGCCGGCTCAAAATGATCGTTAAGGCGCGGCTGAAAGCCGTCCGGCGCACCGATCTTAATCAGCGCGTACCGCTGGTTATTGGCGATAGCGCATTATTCGGGTAACGTGGAATACTCACCGTTTTCTTCACCAGCCAGCCCGGACTGGCAGGAGCCTCTTTGATGTCAGCTTCCTCTTCACTTGTCGCGCTGATCTGCTGCGCGCCTGAAAATGTGGCAACCGCCCGTCAGCTCAGCGCATTCAGCGCTCAGCTCAACAAACGCGGCATGGTCAGCATACTGATCCATGCGCGGTCACGCGAGGAGCTGCAGCAGGCGCTGCATAATGCTGCCGCGCTGCCGGTTACACATCTGCTGTATCTCTCATCTGTCTGCGACGATGAGCAGACTCTGGCCGCAGAGATCCTGCCTGCGGTCGCGCAGCTTCATACTGATGCACTGGCCAGCGATCGCTACAGCGCCGGCGAAGCGCTCGCCCTGCTGCTGCTTTCGCAGGGGCATCAGCGGACAGGCTTTATGCACGCTGGTGACACGCCAGCTATAAACCAGCAGCTGGCAGGCGTGAATGCCGGTTTGCAGACGCAGGAAAAAGAGATACAGCTTTTGCTGACGGCCGGCAGTGAGCAGCGCGAAGCGGCATATCTGAGTATGATGACGTACCTGAAGAAAACCCGTGCCGCCGAACGTATCAACGCGCTAATCTGCAGCAGTGATGAGCTGGCGTTTGGCGCGCTACAGGCCGTGCGTGATTTTGGGCAGGGTGCGCACGTTGCGGTAACGGGCTATGGCAGCGTGCCCGAAGCGGCGACATCCACCTGGCATCTTACCCGCTGGGCACCGCGCAGCGAGTTACAGATAGCAGAAACGCTGAACCGGTTACTGGAACAGCGTGCTGACAGCAGCAACGGCTGGCAGCAGGGTGAGCTGGAAGTGCGTCATTCTCATCAGGGAAAATATATCCCGGGCGAAATGTCGCAATGTGGCTGCGCTATTCGCCACTGAAGCGCGGCTCCGGACAAGCATGAATGCGTATCCGGAGCCCTGCTCTTAACGCAGCACGCCGCTGCTGTCAGCCTGCGTGGCACCGGAAGGCTCAATCACCACCGGAATACTTTTATACGCGGGAATACCGCTTTGCGTATCGTGGCTGTCGAGCGGCACCATGATATTCGCTTCCGGATAGTAAGCGGCTACCGAACCAGGCGCCATGTCATAAATTACAAGGGTCAGGTTCTCCATACGACGCTGCGTGCGGTTGCCCTGCGGATCGAGCGCGGTCATATTGACCGTATCGCCGGAGCGCAGCTGCCGGCTCTCCGCTTCATCGGCAGAAATAAAGAGTACGTCGCGCCGGCCGGTAATGCCGCGATAGCGATCGTTCAGCCCATAAAGCGTCGTGTTGTATTGATCGTGGCTGCGCAGCGTGGTCAGCACCAGATCGTGACACTGCAGCGAGCGCGGATCCTCATTGATGCCCTGCATCACTTTAAACTGCGCGCGCTTCGACGGCGTCAGCCAGACACGTTCAGAAGCCGCGTTGTACAGGCGGAAACCGCCTGGCTGCATCACGCGCTGGTTGAAGTTCTCAAACGCCGGGAAGACGGCTTCAATCGCATCACGAATGTTACTGTAGTCGCTGACCATGTTGTCCCAGTTTACGCGGGAAGCCGGCAGCGTCGCTTTTGCCAGCCCTGCTACCAGCGCCGGTTCCGATTTAAGATGCGGAGAGGCAGGCTCCAGCGTGCCGCGCGAGGCGTGCACCATCGACATAGAATCTTCCACGGTAACACTCTGGTCGCCCGACGCCTGGCGATCCCGCTCCGTACGGCCCAGCACCGGCAGCAGATAACTATGTTTAGCCATCAACAGATGAGAGCGGTTGAGCTTCGTCGCCATATGCACCACCAGATCGAGCTTGCGCATCGCTTCAAAAGTGATTTGCGGATCGGAGATCGCTTCGGCAAGGTTGCCGCCCAGGCAAAGCAGCGCTTTTGAGCGTCCGTCACGAATCGCCTGAATTGCCGCTACCGCGCCGTGCCCGTGCTGCTGCGGAGGCGTGAAGCCAAAGACCTTCTGCAGACTATCCAGCAGCGTCTGCGAAGGAATCTCTGTAATGCCCACGGTGCGATCGCCCTGTACGTTGGAGTGTCCGCGCAGCGGGCAGATGCCTGCGCCGCGCCGGCCAATATTGCCGCGCAGCAGCAGCAGGTTCGCAATCTGCTGCACATTTTGCGTGCCGTACTGATGCTGGGTAATGCCCATTCCGTAGCAGATAATGGTGTTTTCCGCAGCGGCGTAGAGGTGGGCAATATTCTGGATTTCGGCGATATCCATGCCGGACACTTTCAGAATATGATCCCAGCTGGTGTCATCCAGATCCGCTTTCAGCGCCGCGAAGCCTTCAGTATGCTCACGGATAAACGTCTCATCCAGAACCGGCGGCTCGCCGGCCTCAAGCGCCTTATCATGCATAGCCAGCAGCGTTTTCATCACGCCTTTGAGCATGGCCGCATCGCCACCTACGCGAACTTTATAGTAGGTAGAGGCCAGCTGCGTGGATCCCATCGAGAGCATTTCGATCGGGCTTTGCGGAGAGGTAAAACGCTCCAGCCCGCGCTCGCGCAGCGGGTTAATGGCCACAATTTTTGCACCACGCTTAGAGACTTCCCGCAGCGTCCCCAGCATACGCGGATGGTTGGTGCCAGGGTTGTGACCAATACAGATCACCAGATCGGCATAATCGAAATCCTCCAGCTCTACCGTGCCTTTGCCGACGCCAATGGATTCAGGCAGGCCTACGCTGGTGGGCTCATGGCACATATTGGAGCAGTCGGGAAAATTG
The DNA here is from genome assembly GCF_008631385.1 of Pantoea sp. M_9. NCBI lineage: Bacteria > Pseudomonadati > Pseudomonadota > Gammaproteobacteria > Enterobacterales > Erwiniaceae > Pantoea > Pantoea sp. M_9. The sequence continues at coordinate 522,686 of NZ_VWUF01000002.1, forward strand.
TTGGTGCCATATTCGCGGGCAAACAGCTGCCAGAGAAAGGCCGCTTCATTGGAGGCGCGTCCGGAAGTATAAAATTCCACGCTATCAGGATCGTCATAACCGCGCAGCAGCGCGCCAATCTCCTGCAGCGCGGTCTCCCACTCAATAGGCTGATAAGTATCGCTGGTAGCATCATATTTCATCGGATGCGTGAGCCGGCCTTCGCCTTCCAGTTCAAAGGCGCTGCGCTGCCAGAGTTCGCTGACGGTGTGCGCGGCGAAAAAAGCGGGCGTGGTGCGTTTGCTGGTCGCTTCCCAGGAGACAGCTTTGGCGCCATTCTCACAAAACTCAAACGATGAGGCGTGACGCGGATCGGGCCAGGCGCAGCCCGGACAGTCAAATCCCTCCGGCTGGTTGACCTTAAATAACGCAATCACATCCTGTTTCACCGCCATCTGACGGCGAATGGCATCTGCTACCGCTTTCAGTGCACCCCAGCCGCCGGCTGAGCCGCCATAAGGTTTAATGCCGGCATCCCGATTCTGCTCTTTCATCGCTGCTTATCTCGCGTAAAAAATTATCTCATAAGCCTGGAATAAGCTGCCGGGTCCGCAAGGAAACTATTTAAAACAGGTTATTTTAATGTTTACAGAATATTGCAGCGCTGCGATTGCTAAACGGGCATATAAGCGCATCAGTTTCTCGCCTTGCCGCTATAACATGCTATATAAATGATAATTATTATCAGCAAATTGATGCGGAACTGACAGAATGCCCAACGGTAAAACTCTCCATACTGACTGCTGTATTGCAGGCGGCGGCCCGGCCGGACTGATGCTGGGATATCTGCTGGCGCGTGCAGGCGTAAATGTGATTGTGATTGAAAAACATGCTGATTTTTTGCGCGATTTCCGCGGTGACACCATTCACCCTTCAACGCTGGAAGTGATGCATCAGCTCGGGCTGCTGGATGAGCTATTAACGCTGCCGCATCAGCGCGCTGAAAAGCTGCAGGCGGAAGTGGGCGGGGAAGAGATCACCATGGCGGACTTTTCCCGCCTGCCGGTGCGCTGCCGTTTTATCGCCTTTATGCCGCAGTGGGATTTTCTCGATTTTCTGGCGCGTAAAGCCCGCGCCTGGGACAATTTTACGCTACTGCAGGAGACCGGCTTTGCTGACTTTATCAAGGAGGGAGACCGGGTTACTGGCCTGACGACGTTGCAGGGACATACTATTCACGCACCGCTTGTGGTCGGGGCAGATGGCCGTCATTCACAGGTACGCGCCAAAGCCGGATTAACCAGCCAGAGTTTTGGCGCACCGCGTGACGTGCTGTGGTTTTCACTCCCTAAGCATCCCGACGATCCGGCGCTCGGCATGGGCCATAAAGGACCGAAGCAGAATTTTATTGTGATCGATCGCGGTGACTACTGGCAGTGCGGCTATACCATCGAAAAAGGTGAGTTTGAACGGCTCAAAGCGGGCGATGTCGCTGCGTTTATTACGCGGCTTGCTGAGGTTGCTCCCTTTAGTGAAGCGCGCCTGCAGGTGCTGACTCACTGGGGGATGTTTCACCTGCTGTCGATCCGGATCGACAGGCTCGACAGCTGGTGCCGGCCAGGGGTGCTGTGCATCGGAGATGCGGCGCATGCGATGTCGCCCATCGGTGGCGTAGGGGTCAACCTGGCTATTCAGGATGCGGTGGCCACCGCTAATCTGCTGACGCCTTCACTGCTCAGGGGCAGGGTGAGCCTGAAAACGCTACAGAAAGTCCAGCGGCGGCGTCAGTTTCCGACGGTTGCCACGCAGTTTCTGCAGATAAAGATGAGCAGTAAAAAACGCACGCGCAGCACGCCGTCAAAAGTACCGCAGTTCATCAGCCGCTACCCGTTCCTGCGTCACCTCTTTGGGCGTCTTATCGGGCTGGGATTTCGCCCGGAGCGCCCGCGCCTGACCGGCAAAGCCTGAATTGCAGCCAAAAAAAAGCCCGCGAGGCGGGCAGGCGAACGATAACCGGTAAACTTTCTCGTCAGCAACGCATTGCTGTTTAGCGTCACTATAATAGCAACGTTTCGGCGAGCGTACGAATTTTGTTCGATGAGTTAATTTTGCTGAACAGATAAGTAATTTATGCAGCCGGATCGGTTCAGGCTAATCCTTCGGTAATAACAATCGTTGCGTCAGCGATATCAGCACGCGCGGCACGCGCCTGCTGATATTCGGGTGAATGGTAACAGGCCAGGGCCGTCTGATAATCGGGAAACGCGATTAACACATGCCGGCCATAGCTTTCGCCTTCCAGCGTCAGCGCCTGTTCGCTCCGCGCGAGAAAAGTTGCCTGATATTTATTAAAGGCCGCCGGTGCAAGATCCCGGTAACGCTGATAGCGCTCAGCATCATGCACCGTCACGTGTGCTATCCAGTAAGCGGTCATGGTTACTCCTCCGTTGTCAGAATTGTTTTTGCCAGCTGCGCCGCTTCCGTCAGATGCTGTATCACCGCTTCTCTGGCCTGCTGCGGATCGCTGGCTTCAACCGCCGCACAGATACGCGACATACGTTCAAATCCGGCAACCTGGCGTTCAGGGCTGCGCAGCGTCATGGCGCGCAGCCGGCTGATACGGCTGTTGAGCCGCTGCACGATCTCCCAGGCGATATGATGCTCTGCAATCGAAAACAGCGTTTCATAAAACGCCTGAGACGCTTCAACCCGTTCAATATCGTCGTGATGTTCAGATGCTCTGGCGATACGCATCAGCCGGGTGTGCAGCCTCTGCTTATCTTCCGCTGTGGCTTTGCGGGCGCAATCTTCTGCAGCAGCAGATTCAAGCAGCTGCCGTATGCTGTAGATCTGCTGCGCAATCTCCCAGGTGAGCCGCGCCACAATAGGCCCTTTTTTAGGCAGATTTTCGATCAGTCCTTCCGCTTCCAGATAACGGATCACTTCCCGCACCACGGTACGACTGACCCCCAGCTCATCACACAGTGAGCGTTCAACCAGACGATCGCCCGCTTTAAAATAGCCCGAGATGATTGCCTGTCTTACTTTCACCAGCGCCAGTTCCCGCAGTGTCACCGGCGTGTTTTCAATCCTTAAGGAGTGAATCGCAATCATGATCTTCCCTATTGTCCTGCGTTAAGAATCGTTGCGCGAAGCCCCCTGCGCGCGCTCTTTTTTACTATTAGCACTGTTCCGGCAGTTAACGCAACGTCGCGGGCGTGGCGGCAACAGAGTCTGAGGTCATGAAGCCCTCAGCGGCGCTGTGATTGATCCTGTTATCGCCGGAACAGGAATTTGTCATTGCTCACATTTTTATCACTTATCGCTAAAGCATTTCTTTTTCCCGCGCTGAATTTAAAAATTATGCATATTTATCAGCCACATGATTTTTTTGCGCTGCGCTGGCCTGCATCACTTTTATGATGCCAGTCACACTCCGATAGCTGATTTTCTACCCGCTAAAACCTGCACTGGCAGCCCGCTTAAAATGGCTCAGGACCGCGTCTGGCGCATCCTGGCGCATAAAAAGCAGGCAATTTAGGTATTACCGTATGATGGTATACCATGTTTTGACATCTCGAAAACGGCAATGCTATACCCCTTTCACCAGTAGCAATTAACAAACCGTTAACTTGAAAGGGGTTTACATGCATCCGGATATTCGTAAAACCGTCGTCACCACTGAAACCGTGTATACCGATGGCGGCAAAGCGGCGGGCACGCCGCTGGTGATGATTGCGGCTGCAGCCGTGGTCAAAAATCCGTGGGCTGGCAGAGGCTTTGTTGAAGATCTGGCACCAGAAATCCGTGAGATGGCGCCGGTATTAGGCGAATTGCTGACCGGACTAATCGTTAAAGAAGCGGGGGGCGGCGAGCGCGTGGTCGCCTATGGCAAATGTGCCGTTACCGGACTAAACGGCGAGCTGGAGCACGCCTCGGCGCTGATTCATACATTGCACTTTGGTAACCACTACCGTTCTGCGGTCCAGGGCAAAACCTATCTGGCATTCAACAATACGCGCGGCCCGGCCAACACCCCGATCCTCGTCCCGATGATGGGAACAGAAGATGAGGGATCGCGCGAACACTATCTGACCATGCAGTTCACCATCAATGATGCCCCGTTCAGCGACGAGATCGTGATTGCGCTGGGCGCTGCGCTGGGCGGCCGCCCGCATCATCGCATCGGTAACCGTTATCTTGATCTTAAAGAGCTTGGCCATGATCAGAAAAATCCAGCCGCTGTCTGAGGCGTCAGCGCAGGTCAGCTATCTCGAAGCGGGAGCCGGCACTCCGCTGGTGCTGATTCACGGCGTGGGCATGAATGCGGAAGCCTGGTTTCCCCAGATAGCGGTACTGAGCCGCCATTTTCGGGTTATCGCAGTGGATATGCCCGGGCATGGCGACAGCACAGGCTTCGGGCATCACGCGACGCTGACCGACTACGTTTCCTGGCTGGCAGCCTTTCTCAAGACTCAGCCAGAGCAGCGTTTTGCGGTTGCCGGCCACTCAATGGGTGCCCTGATCACCGCCGGGCTGGCAATTGATTGTCCGCACTCTGTCAGCCGCGCCATCGTCATGAGCGGCGTCTTCAGGCGCTCAGCCGCGGCCCGCGCTGCGGTCCTGCAGCGCGCTCACGAGCTGGCGAGCGGCGATGTGCAGCTGGACGCGCCACTGGAGCGCTGGTTCAGCGCGACCCCGCAGGAGCAACCGCTGCGCCACAAAGTCGGCGAGTGGCTGCAGCAGGTCAGCCCGGCAGGCTATGCGCGCGCCTATCAGGCGTTTGCTGAAGGCGACTCGCTGTATGCCGATCGCTGGGCAGAGATGCGCTGTCCGGTGCTGGTCATGACGGGCGAACTGGATGCCAACTCCAGTCCGGAAATGACACGCCAGATGGCCAGCGCAGCACCTCACGGTGAGGCAGTGGTTATCGATAACGCCAGACACATGTTGAATCTGACCGATGCTGAACGGGTTACGCAAGAGATGCTCTCTTTCCTTAAGCCGGTTGCAGCCCCCGTCACGTCACAAGAGCTTATTCAGGAGTAACTTATGGACGCAGATAAACGCAGAGAGTTGCGCGACGCCTTTGGCGCCTTTATGACGGGCGTAACCGTGGTCACCACCCACGATGCGAAAGGTGAGCCGATTGGTTTTACCGCTAACTCTTTTTCATCGGTATCACTCGACCCGGCGCTGCTGCTGGTCAGCATCGACAAGCGTTCAGCTAACTTTGAACATTTTACGCAGTGCCGCCATTTTGCCGTCAATATTCTGGCAGAACAGCAGAAAGAGACGTCGAACGTATTTGCGCAGAAAATTGCCGATCGCTTTGCGCGCGTCAGCTGGCATCGCGGGGAGCAGGGCACGCCGCTGATTGATGAGAGTTCGGCCTGGTTTGAGTGCTCGCTGCATCAGGTGATTGATGCAGGCGACCACGCGATCCTGATTGGTAACGTGCTGCAGTTCGCTTCCAGCGGCACGGCGGGTCTGGGCTACTATCGCGGCGCCTATTTTACCCCTTATCAGCAGGCAGAGTCGCTGATTAGTGGGCCGGATGTCGTGGTCAGCGCGCTTATCGAGTCCGCCGGTAAGGTACTGCTGGTCAGGCAGCCAGAGGGGTATGGCCTGCCGGCACAAACCATGCGCGGTCGCAGCGTCGATGAAACGCTGACGCAGGTATTCAGCACGCTGCAGATTACCGCCAGTCCGGGCTTTATCTACTCCATGTGGGAGGATCGGCAGAAAAAGCAGCAGCATATTGTCTTTTTATGCGCGCAGCCCACCGGCAGTACGCTACCCGCTGTTGACCAGGGAGAGTGGCGTGATCTGCAGGATCTGGCTGCAGTACCGGTTGCGAACGGGGCGCTGCAGGCGCTGCTGGGACGCTATATGCGTGAATATGCGGCGGGTAATTATGGTCTCTATTACGGCGATGAAGCGCAAGGCTCGGTGCGCCAGTTCTCTGCGCCAGCCCATCAGGAGGTAGTATGAAGCTTTCTCTGTTTCTGCATATGGAGCGCGTCTCGGCTGATGATGCACAGGATAAGCTCTACGAAGAGATGATGACGCTGTGCGAAATCGCCGATCGCGGCGGGCTGCATGCGATCTGGACCGGTGAGCATCACGGTATGAACTTCACCATTGCACCGAACCCTTTCATCAATCTGGTGGATATTGCGCACCGCACCCGACATGTGCGCCTCGGTACCGGCACCATCATTGCGCCGTTTACCCATCCGATTCGGCTTGCCGGGGAGGCGGCAATGACCGATATCATCACTAACGGACGGCTGGAGCTGGGTATTGCGCGCGGTGCCTATGCGTTTGAGTATGAGCGTCTGCTGCCGGGCCTTGATGCCTGGGGAGCCGGCCAGCGCATGCGGGAACTGGTGCCGGCAGTAAAAGCGCTCTGGCGCGGTGATTATGCTCATCAGGGCGAGTTCTGGCAGTTCCCGTCCACCACGTCATCGCCGTTACCCAAACAGCAGCCGCATCCCCCCATCTGGGTTGCTGCCCGCGATCCCAACAGCCATGAATTTGCCGTTAAGCAGGGTTGTAACGTGCAGTGCACGCCGCTGCATCAGGGCGAAGAGGAGATTGTCCGCCTGATCACCACGTTTAAAGAGGCGCGTCGGGAGTACGCTCCGGAGCAGCCGCTGAAAATTATGCTGCTGCAGCACGGTTTCGTGGCGGCGGATGAGGCGGATGCACAGCAGGCAGCGCAGGAGCTGAACCGCTTCTACCACTACTTTGGCGCCTGGTTTAAAAACGAGCGTCCGGTGACGCAGGGGCTTATTGCGCCGCTCAGCGATGAAGAGATTGCCGCTAACACCTATTACAGCGCGGAAAAAATGCGCCAGAACCTGGCTATCGGTACGGCGGACGAAGTGATCGCCCGGCTGAAAAACTATGAAGCACTGGGCTATGACGAATATGCGCTATGGCTCGACAGCGGTATGACCTTTGAGCGCAAAAAGGCATCGCTGATGCGCTTTATTGATCAGGTCGTTCCGGAATTCCACTAAGCGGAGAGAGAGATGGACGCGTTTAAACTCTATATTGACGGGCAGTTTGTAACCGGCGCAGCCTCGTTCGCATCCCTTAATCCGGCGACCGCAGAGCCCTGGGCAACCATTGCCGGCGCAGAACAGCAGGAGACTGACCGCGCAGTGGAGGCGGCTGCCCGCGCGTTTACGTCAGAGGCGTGGCGCGCGCTTACCGCCAGCGCGCGCGGTAAACTGCTGCTGCGGCTGGCCGATCTGATTGAGCGGGATGCGGCGCGCCTGGCACGCATTGAAACGCTGGATACCGGCAAAATTATTCGCGAGACCCAGGCGCAGATAGCCTATGTGGCGGAGTATTACCGCTACTACGCGGGCATGGCCGATAAAATGGAGGGAGCCACGCTAAGTATCGATAAACCCGATATGGAAACGTGGGTTAGACGGGAACCGGTGGGCGTGGTGGCGGCAATTATCCCCTGGAACAGCCAGCTGTTTCTGTCAGCGGTGAAGATCGGCCCGGCGATCGCCGCTGGCTGTACGCTGGTGGTGAAGGCAGCAGAGGTGGCTCCGGCGCCCTTACTGGCACTGGCAGAGCTGATTGATGAAGCGGGTTTTCCGCCCGGCGTGATTAACGTCATCACTGGATTTGCTGAGCAGTGCGGTGCACGGCTCACCGCACACCCGCTTATCGATCATATCGCCTTCACCGGCGGCGCAGAAACCGCGCGCCATATTATACGCAGCAGCGCGGAGAACCTGGCCAGCACCTCACTGGAGCTGGGGGGCAAATCCCCCTTTATTGTCTTTGCCGATGCCGATCTGGAGAGTGCGGCTAACGCTCAGGTGGCGGCGATCTTCTCAGCCTCGGGACAGAGCTGCGTTGCAGGTTCGCGCCTGCTGGTTGAAGCCAGTATTAAAGAGGCGTTCATTGAGAGGCTGGTGAGTAAAGTGCGCAGCATTGTGATCGGCTGCCCGCAGCAGCCTGAAACGCAGTTTGGTCCGCTCTGCACGCTGCGCCAGAAACAGAATATTGAACAGGTCGTCAGCCGCACGCTGGAGCAGGGCGCTAAGCTGATTATCGGGCATGAGCCTGTTCACAAGCCTGGCTTCTATTATCCGCCTACTATTCTTGATTGCAGCAGCGTGCCGGCAGCAGAGAGTGTCGTGCAGGAGCTGTTTGGTCCGGTGCTCTCGGTGCTGACTTTTAGCGGGGAAGCGGACGCGCTGCGGCTGGCTAACGGCACCGAATATGGTCTTGCCGCCGGCGTCTTTACGCAAAATCTGACGCGCGCGCATCGCATCACGCGCCAGCTGCGCAGCGGTGTGGTCTGGCTGAACACCTATCGGGCGGTCTCACCGCTGGCACCCTTTGGTGGCTATGGCAAGTCAGGGTTCGGGCGCGAGGGCGGCACTGACGCCGCGCTCGAGTACACCACAACCAAAACGGTATGGCTGCGCACCAGCGATGAGCCCATCGACGATCCTTTCATCATGCGTTAATTCCCTTTCCGGCGCTGGCCATTCACATCCTCGCCCGCCGGATCGCCAAGTATCAGGAGTCTTACCGCCAGCAGTTTCTCCTGCGAGAAGACGAGACGCACATCGTCGGGATGGCTATGGCATGACAACGCCAGTGATGTATCTGCAACACATAATAATTCTGCATCTCAACTGGAGGGTAAGGTGGAAAAATCATCACGTCAGGGGCAGTTTATCGAGAACAAGTCGGTGGATTATGTGCCGGTGTCTGAGCGGCACGGCAAACCGCACAGCCTGTTCACGCTCTGGTTCTGTACCAATATTGCTCCGCTGGCGGTGGTCAGCGGGGCGATCGCAACCGAAACGTTTCACCTCAATGTGATCTCCGCGCTCTCTGCGATTATCGCCGGCCATCTCTTTGGTGGCATCTTTCTTGCGCTGACCTCTGCGCAGGGGCCGAAAACCGGCATTCCGCAGATGGTACAGAGTCGCGCGCAGTTCGGGCGCTATGGTTCGCTGCTGGTAATCAGCTTTACCACTGTGATCTATCTGGGGTTCTTTATCTCCAATATCTCGCTTTCGGGCCGGGTAATTAACAATGTTATTCCGGCGCTGCCGGTGGCCGGCGCCACGATTTTAGGCGCCGTGCTGGCAACGGCGATCGGCGTGATAGGTTACCGCTTTATTCACCGGATCAATAAAATCGGCGCATGGATCATGGGCGCGGCCCTGCTGCTGGGACTGACGCTGATGCTATCGCAGCCGCTACCGGCAGATTTCTGGCAGCGCGGGTCGCTGAGCGCGGCAGGCTGGTTCGGGACCTTTTGCATTGGTGCGGTGTGGCAAATCAGCTTTTCACCTTATACCTCAGATTATTCGCGCTATCTGCCTGCCGATGTGGGGATCGCCCGTCCTTTCTGGGCGACTTACCTCGGCGCCTGCGGCGGAACTATCCTGGCGTTTGTCTTTGGCATGATGGCCGTCAGTATTGCTCCGGCGGATGACGCCATGATGGCGGTGCGCCACGCCACCGGCTGGCTGGGACCGCTGCTGATGATCCTGTTTCTGGTGAATATCATCTGTCATAACTCCATGAACCTGTACGGGGCGGTGTTATCGCTGATAACGGCCGTGCAAACCTTCCGGCCGCACTGGACGCCGGGAGCGGCGGTGCGGCTGGTGGTGTCCGCTCTGGTGCTGACAGGCAGCATTTTGATTGCGCTGGCGGCGTCGCAGAACTTTGTCGCATTCTTTATCAACCTGATTCTGGCGCTGATCGCCGTACTGATCCCGTGGATTGTGATCAATCTGCTCGACTTCTACTGCGTCAATAAACAGCACTACGATGTGGCAGCCATATTTCAGGCGGACGGAGGGCGCTACGGGCGGCTTAATACGCAGGCGCTGCTGGTCTATTTTGCCGGGATCCTGGTACAGGTTCCTTTTATCGAAAATGCATTTTTCTCCGGTCCCTATGCAAAACTGATCCCTGGCGTGGATATCTCATGGATTATCAGTCTGGTCGTGACCAGTATCGCCTATCCGCTGTTTCATCGCAGGCATCAGCCGGTATTGACCGTAGTGCCTGAAAGCAAGGTGTAATCACCGGGCAGGGACGCCCCGGTCTGCTTCCCCGGCACGCCGCCCGCTGTAGTGATTAACGTCCAGCCGTCAGCTACCGCCTGATACACGACAACCACACGCGACAGAGGTGCGATTTATGCGGGATACCTGCTACCATAGCGCGCGGCAGCGGCGCGCTGTCGTCTGGTTAACCCGGTATAAATATTCTGATTACGCCGTGCGAATAACGCACGGTGAATGGAGCTATGGCACTGATGTTGCAAGATTTAGGCATTATCGATTTGTGGACGTTTCTGGCAGGTGCGCTGGTGATTATTCTGTTACCCGGCCCGAACAGCCTCTATGTTTTACGCACTGGCATGGGCCGCGGCATGAAAGCTGCGTCTAAAGCGATTGCAGGCGTCATGGCAGGCGATCTGATCCTGATTTTTCTTGCCTGGGCAGGGGTTGCTACGCTAATCCGCACCAGCCCGCACATCTTTATGATGGTGCGCTATCTGGGCGCGATGTTTTTGCTTTACCTGGGTATCAAAATCATCATGGGCGCGCTGCGCCAGCGTGCGGATGCGCAGCCTGCTGAGCCGGTCAAAGCAGAAAACTACTTTCTGCGTGCGGTACTGCTGGGGGTGACTAACCCTAAAGCTATCCTGTTCTACGTCTCTTTCTTTATTCAGTTTATTGATCCCAAAGTCACTCATACCGCGCCGGCGTTCGCCACGCTGGGTGCGCTGATCCAGCTTATCAGCTTCAGCTACTACTCCGTGCTGCTGGTGGCGGGCGCGGTGATGGTCCGCTTCCTGCGCAGCCGCACGCGGCTGGTTAAATTTGCCAATATGCTGACCGGTATGCTGTTCTTTGGTTTTGCCGTCCGGCTGGTGAGCGCTCAGAGCTGATGGCAACTACGCACGCTGCGGAGAGATAAATGATAGCCAGACAACGTCAGGCTGATGCCCTGCTGGTAAGCACCACGCTCATCGCGGCATTTGGCTGGATCTGCTCACGCGAAGCGATAGCCGGTATGCCCGCGCTGGCCTTTGTTGCGCTGCGCTTTCTCTCTGCCAGCGCGGTACTGCTGCTGCTGTGCCGTGCCGCCGAGCTGCGCCATACCCTGCGGAATATCAGGCCGGTTCTGATGAGCGGGCTGCTGCAGTCTGCTTATATGCTGCTGTGGATTTATGCCGTCGCCACCACGCGCTCGCTGGGTGAGGGGGCTTTTATCATGAGCCTGTCGATGCTGTTTGTGCCGCTTTTTGCCTGGGTCATACTGCGCAGCCGCCCGGCGCGTGCGTTCTGGTTCTCTCTGCCGGTAGGCATCGCGGGGCTGGCGCTGCTGACGCTCAGGCAGGATCTCCATTTTGAACTGAGCCAGCTGCTGTTCCTCGGTGCCGCGCTGGTTCAGGCAGTCTACTTCTGTTTCACCACCCGCTTTGCCGCGACGGTTCCTGTCTGTCCGCTGGCCACGGTGCAGCTCGCCTGCACCGGCGCGGTAGCAGGCGTGCTGTCGCTGCTCTCTGAAAGCTGGCCGCAGGAGATTGCGCTGGCCTCCTGGAGCTGGCTGGCGGCCAGCGCGCTGCTGGCGACCAGCCTGCGCTTCTGGCTGCAGCTGAAAGGGCAGAGCATGACCAGCGCGGCGAACGCCGCACTGATCATGATTCTGGAGCCGCTGCTGACGGTGCTGGCGGCGGCTCTCTGGTATGGCGAAGCGATGTCGGCCCGGCAGATGCTTGGCTGTCTGCTGATATTACTGTCGCTGCTCTATTACCGGCTGCAGCAGGCGAAAGCGCTGGCGTGATCGCTTACGCCAGGCGATACAGCGCATCGCTTACCGCATTAAACAGCCTGTCGAGTTCGTCAGGCTGAGCAGAAAACATCGGGCCAAACTGCAGCGTGTCGCCGCCAAAGCGAACATAGAATCCCGCCTTCCATAACAGCATGCCCGCTTCAAAAGGGCGCAGCGTGGCATCGCCTTCACGCGGCGCCAGCTGAATTGCCCCGACCAGCCCGCAGTTGCGAATATCCACCACGTGCGGACAACCGCGCAGCGCGTGGAGCTGCTGCTCAAATCGCGGTGCCAGCTCAGCCGACTGCGCTATCAGCGACTCCTTTTCCAGCAGGTCAAGCGTGGCGATAGCCGCTGCGCAGGCGACCGGATGGGCGGAATAGGTATAGCCATGCGCAAACTCCACCGCATGCTCTGGCAGCGGCTGTGACATGTAGGTGTGGTAGATTTCGCTGCTGGCGGCCACGCCCCCCAGCGGGATAGCGCCGTTGGTGATCTGCTTGGCAAAGTTAAGCAGATCCGGCGTCACGCCAAAGTACTCTGCGCCGGTCCAGCGTCCCATGCGACCAAAGCCGGTGATCACTTCATCAAAAATCAGCAGGATGTTGTGCTGCGTGCAGATCTCACGCAGGCGCTGCAGATAACCCCGTGGCGGAATGATGGCTCCGGCGGAGCCGGAAAGCGGCTCAACAATCAGCGCGGCGATGTTTGACGCATCATGCAGCTCAATCAGTTTCAGCATTTCATCAGCCAGCGCCTCGCCGCCGGTTTCAGCCTGACCTGGCGTAAAAGCGAGATCGCTTTGCAGCGTATGCGGCAGGTGATCCACATCCATAAACTGACCAAACATTTTACGGTTGCCGCCAATGCCGCCGAGGCTGGTGCCGGCGATATTCACACCGTGATAACCGCGGGCGCGACCAATCAGTTTGGTTTTGGCCGGCTGGCCTTTCGCGCGCCAGTAGCCGCGCGCCATTTTCACCGCGGTGTCTGCCGCTTCAGAACCGGAGCCGGTGAAAAAGATATGGTTGAGATCGCCCGGCATATACTGCGTGATACGTTCTGCCAGCTGGAACGAGAGCGGATGACCATACTGAAAGCCGGGGGAGTAATCAAGCACGCCGAGCTGCCGGCTTACCGCCTGCTGGATCTCACTGCGCGTATGGCCAGCGCCACAGGTCCACAGCCCTGACAGACTGTCATAGATGTGTCGCCCTTGATCATCGGTAAGCCAGCGTCCCTCCGCTGCCACGATAAAGCGCGGATCGCGCTGGAAATTACGATTGGCGCTGGAGGGCATCCAGTGCGACTGCAGGTTCAGGGAAGCGGTATCAGTGCGTTCGGACATGGCGGGTTCTCCAGAATGTATAGCCAGAGTTTGCAATCAGGCATCGGTTAAGTTAAATGCTAATTAACTCAAGTTTAGTCAGCGGAAAACTCACCTGAATGAAACCTAAAACGCTGGCGCAGGTTACGGATTTTGATCTGCGTCTGCTGCGGCTGTTTAAAGTCGTCAGCGAATGCGGCAGCTTTACGGCTGCCGAGAGCAGGCTGGGCATTACCCGTTCGGCGATTAGCCTGCATATGAGCGATCTGGAGAAGCGTCTCGGGATGCGGCTCTGTCAGCGCGGAAGGGCGGGGTTTGCCCTGACGGATGAGGGGCGCGAGATCCTGCGGCACAGCGCCAGCCTGATGGTGGCGGTTGAGGATTTTCGCCAGCAAATAAACCAGATGCATAAACAGCTGCGCGGTGAACTCAATATCGGCATTATCAATAATCTGGTGACGCAGCCGCGCATGCAGATTACGCAGGCGCTGGAAGCGTTACGCAAAAAGGGCGCGGAAGTCCGCATCAATATCAGTATGCTTACGGCCGCTGATATTGAGCAGGGCCTGCTTGACGGTCGCCTGCACGTGGGCGCGCTGCCCTATACCGCGCCGGTGTCGGGCCTGGTCTATACGCCGCTCTATGAAGAGATCTCCTGTCTTTACTGCAGCAGTACGCATGCGCTTTTCAGCCACGCGGATGAGGCTGATCCGGCGGTGCTGCATCGCTATGAAGCGATAGCGCCTGGCTACCGCCTGAGCGCGGAAGCCGCTGGCCTGCATCAGTCACTTAACTGTACGGCCACAGCCTCTGACCGGGAAGGTATCGCTTTTCTGATCCTGACCGGACGCTATATCGGCTTTCTGCCCGATCACTACGCAGCACGCTGGTGTGAGCTGCGGCAGATGCGTGCAATAGCGCCTTCGCGGCTGCGGTTCGGCAGCCAAATCGCGATTGTGACCCGGCAGGGAGAGCGCCAGAACGCCATTCTGCAGCATTTTCTGGCAGCAGCGGGTGCGGAAAGTAAAGCTGTCACGTCATGATAATTACAACATACTGTTAGTTGATCAACTAACTCATATCAGCTTCAGTGCCGGCAGGTGTAACCGGATATTCATAGCGACTTGTTTTACAGCGAGGATAGAACGGTTTGAAGCAGGGCAGCATTGCGCTGCCCTGCAGAGAGGTTATGCCCGTACAGGCTCACCGCGCACCGGGCGCTCGCCGGCAACATAGTAGTCGGCAGTGCTGCGTGGCAGCGGATCGCGACCGCGAATGTTATCCGCAATCTTCTCGCCGATCATAATGGTCGTCGCATTGAGGTTACCGGTGATAATCAGCGGCATGATTGAGGCATCGACCACGCGCAGCCCCTGCAGGCCATGCACGCGACCCTCACCATCGACCACCGCCATCTCATCGCTGCCCATTTTACAGGTGCCGCAAGGGTGGTAAGCAGTTTCACCGTGATTACGCACAAACTCATCCAGCTGCTCATCGGTCTGGCAATCGATTCCCGGACTGATTTCACGACCGCGATATTTATCCAGCGCCGGCTGGTTGATGATTTGACGCGTAATGCGAATCGCATCGCGAAACTCCTGCCAGTCCTGTTCATGTGACATGTAGTTGAACAGAATGGCCGGATGGCGGCGCGGATCGCGTGATTTAATCCGCACGTGACCCCGGCTTGGCGAGCGCATAGAGCCAACGTGGCACTGGAAGCCGTGCGCTTCAACCGCGTTAGAGCCGTTGTAGTTAATGGCAACCGGCAGGAAGTGATACTGGATGTTAGGCCAGTCAAACTCTTCCCGGCTGCGAATAAAGCCGCCGCCTTCAAACTGGTTGCTGGCGCCGACGCCGGTACCGTTGAACAGCCATTCGGCGCCAATTTTCGGCTGGTTCCACCACTTCAGCGCCGGATAGAGAGAGACCGGTTCTTTGCACTCATACTGCAGATACATCTCCAGGTGGTCCTGCAGATTTTCACCTACGCCGGGCAGGTCATGCACAACCGGAATATCAAACTGCTGCAGCAGCTCTGCCGGACCGACACCTGAACGCTGCAGGATCTGCGGCGAGGCGATGGCGCCAGCGCACAGCAGTACTTCACGCCGCGCATAGACTGTTTTCGGGGTGTTGCTGCCGCCTTCAAGATATTCAACGCCGGTTGCGCGCTTGCCGTCAAACAGAATGCGATCGGTGGTCGCATGGGTAATGATCTTCAGGTTCGGACGCTTTTTCGCGGTATCGAGATAGCCGCGTGCCGTGCTGGAACGGCGGCCTTTCGGCGTAACAAAGCGATCCATCGGGCCAAAGCCTTCCTGCTGATAGCCGTTCAGATCGTCGGTGCGCGGATAACCCGCCTGCACACCTGCTTCAATCATTGCCGCAAACAGGACGTTGTTATCCGGCTTACAGGTGGTGATGCTGACCGGGCCTTCGCCGCCGTGATAGTCATTTGCGCCGATATCACGCGTTTCTGACTTGCGATAGTAGGGCAGGCAGTCGAGATAGCTCCACTGCTCAAGACCGGGCGCTTTGGCCCAGTTGTCGAGATCCATCGCATTGCCGCGGATATAGCACATGCCGTTGATCAGCGACGAGCCACCCAGCCCTTTACCGCGCCCGCACTCCATGCGGCGGTTATTCATATAAGGTTCCGGCTCGGTCTCATACGCCCAGTTGTAGCGCTTGCCCTGCAGCGGGTAAGCCAGGGCCGCAGGCATCTGGGTGCGGAAGTCAAAGCGGTAATCGGGACCGCCTGCTTCCAGCAGCAGTACGTTGACATTGCTATCTTCGGTCAGACGGGTAGCCAGTACGTTTCCTGCGGATCCGGCGCCGATAATGACGTAATCAAATTCCATTAGTCGCTCCTCAGGTAAGCTCAATTAAAATACTGACTGAAAACGGGTCATTTCGATCTGTACCGATTTGACCTGGGTGTAATTCTGCAGCGTCATCACGCCGTTTTCACGGCCGATACCGGAGTGCTTGTAGCCCCCTACCGGCATTTCAGCGGCGGATTCGCCCCAGGTGTTGATCCAGCAGATACCGGCTTCAATCTGGTGAATAACGCGGTGCGCGCGGTTAAGGTCCTGCGTGACCACGCCCGCGGCCAGGCCATATTCGGTGGCATTAGCGCGACGCACAACCTCTTCTTCGCTCTCATAGGTGAGAATGGACATCACCGGGCCAAAAATCTCTTCCTGTACGATGGTCATTTCGTCGCGGCAGTCGGTAAAGACGGTTGGCTCAACCCACGCGCCCTGATCAAATTCAGCGCCGCTCATGCGCTTACCGCCGCACAGCAGCGTAGCCCCTTCGCTGATACCCGATTCGATATAGCGCATTACGTTATCGCGATGGGCAAAGCTCACCAGCGGACCAAAGTTTGTGGCTGGATCGGCGAGATCGCCCGCTTTGATACGCGCCACGCGTTCGCTGATTTTGGCCTCAAATTCCGCTTTTACCGCTGCAGGAATAAAGACGCGGGTGCCGTTGGTGCAGACCTGACCGGAGCTGTAGAAGTTTGCCATCATGGCGATGTCAGCGGCGAGGTCGAGATCGGCATCATCAAAGATGATCAGCGGAGATTTACCGCCCAGCTCCATAGTGACATCTTTCAGTGTCGAGCCGGCAGCGTTTGCCATCACTTTCTTACCGCTGGCCACGCCGCCGGTGAAGGAAACTTTATCGATACCAGGATGGTCAGTCAGCAGCTGGCCGGTTACCGCGCCGCGTCCGTTCAGCACGCTGAAAACACCATCCGGCACGCCGGCCGCGGTGTAGATCTCAGCCAGCTTCAGCGCGGTCAGCGGAGTGACTTCGCTGGGTTTGAAAATCATGGCGTTACCCGCAGCCAGTGCCGGTGCCGATTTCCACAGCGCGATCTGGATGGGGTAGTTCCACGCGCCGATCCCGGCCACCACGCCGAGCGGTTCGCGGCGGGTATAGACAAAAGAGGTGTCGCGCAGCGGGATCTGCTGACCCTCCAGTGAAGGGATCAGACCGGCATAGTACTCCAGCACATCCGCGCCGGTGACAATATCTACCGCCTGGGTTTCGCTGAACGGTTTACCGGTGTCCAGCGTTTCGAGTTCCGCCAGTTCGTCGTTACGTTCACGCAGGATCTCCACTGCACGCCGTAAGATGCGCGAGCGCTCCATGGCCGTCATCGCAGCCCAGATTTTCTGGCCTTTTTTCGCGGCCTCAACGGCGCGATCGACATCCGCACGCTCAGCTTCATGGACCTCTGCCAGCACATCGCCATTAGCAGGGTTGATACTCTGGAAGGTGTTACCTGCTGCAGAAGGGACAAATTTGCCATCAATGTAGAGGTGCTGTTCGGTGAATCGGGACATGGTTTCTCCTTCCTCAGTGATTCGGTGAGCCAGCCAGTTGCTGACGAATAAATTGGGTGGTAAGGGTTCGGGCAATCGCTAAATCAAAGGGCTTGCCACTCAACGCGGCACGCAGCCACAAGCCATCAATCATAGAAGCCAAACCGTAAGCTGCCAGTCGGGCCTGCTCGCGCGGCATTTCCCGGCGAAATTCGGCAGCCAGGCTGGAGAACAGGCGGCGACTGCTGACCCGCTCTAACCGGCCCAGCTGCGGCTGATGCATGCTGCTTGCCCAGAAGTCGAGCCACGCTTTCATGGCGGCACTGTGCAGCTGGGTATCATCAAAGTTACCTTCCACAATGGCCAGCAGGCGTGCTTCGGTGCTGGCGTCTGCCAGCGGTTTAAGCCGCATGGCAACGGCTTCGCGCAGCTGACGCGTGACATCACGCATGGTGGCTTCCAGCAGGCCATTTTTATCTTTGAAATAGTGACTAATGATGCCGGTAGAGACGCCAGCCCGTCGGGCAATTTGCGCGATGGTGGCGTAGTTAATTCCTACGTCGTTGATGGTATCCAGCGTCGCATCAATCAGTTGCCGGCGACGTATCGGCTGCATTCCTACCTTTGGCATCACTTCCGCTCCACCTCAAATTGAGACCCCTATTAAAACTTTTTTTGATTGCACGTTCAATATAAAAAAGAAAGTTGTTAGGATGGTGTGCTTCGTTTGTTACAAAAGCCAAACGGTGAGCTACGCTTGGTAGCGATTTATCACCGTGCCCAACTAACGGAGGTAAAGCAGGGAGTATAACAACAAGATCAGCCATACTGATCGTATCAATTTATTGAGTAGTTACAGGAAATTAACTAGAGGTTATCGATGATTAATCCACCTGCCAGTGAAAAGGACAGAATTAATCCCGTGGTGTTTTTCACCTCGGCCGGACTGATTCTGACATTTTCACTTGTCACCATTATCTATAGCGACCTTGCGGCCGCCTGGATCCAGACAGCGGTAAACTGGGTCTCAACCACATTTGGCTGGTATTACATGCTGGCCGCCACCCTCTATATCGTTTTCGTGATCTATATGGCCTGTTCGCGCTATGGCGCGATCAAGCTCGGGCCGGAGCAGTCCAAACCGGAGTTCAGCCTGCTGAGCTGGTCGGCGATGCTGTTTGCCGCCGGTATCGGGATTGATTTAATGTTTTTCTCCGTTGCGGAGCCGGTGTCGCAATATATGCAGCCACCGGAGGGCGCCGGACAAACCATGGAAGCAGCGCGTCAGGCGATGGTCTGGACGCTGTTTCACTACGGGCTGACCGGCTGGTCAATGTACGCACTGATGGGGATTGCGCTCGGCTACTTCAGCTACCGCTATAATCTGCCGCTCACCATTCGCTCTGCGCTCTATCCGATTTTTGGTAAACGCATCAATGGACCGATTGGTCATACCGTGGATATCGCAGCGGTAGTCGGCACCATTTTTGGTATCGCTACCACGCTGGGTATCGGTGTGGTGCAGCTGAATTACGGCCTGAAGGTGCTGTTTGACGTTCCTGAAGGGCTGACCGCGCAGATGGCGCTGATTGTCCTGTCGGTGATCATTGCGACGATTTCCGTCACCTCGGGCGTCGACAAAGGCATCCGGATCCTGTCTG
The DNA here is from genome assembly GCF_008631385.1 of Pantoea sp. M_9. Taxonomy (NCBI): domain Bacteria; kingdom Pseudomonadati; phylum Pseudomonadota; class Gammaproteobacteria; order Enterobacterales; family Erwiniaceae; genus Pantoea; species Pantoea sp. M_9. The sequence goes on from NZ_VWUF01000002.1 coordinate 541,846, forward strand.
AACTCAACGTGGCGCTGGCGCTCGGCCTGATCCTGTTTGTGCTGTTTATGGGCAAAACGGACTTCCTGCTGAACGCACTGGTGCTGAACGTTGGCGACTATATCAACCGCTTTATGGGCATGACGCTGAACACGTTTGCGTTCGATCGTCCGACCCAGTGGATGAACAGCTGGACGCTGTTTTTCTGGGCATGGTGGGTCGCCTGGTCGCCGTTTGTTGGCCTGTTCCTGGCGCGTATCTCACGCGGCCGCACCATTCGCCAGTTCGTGCTTGGCACGCTGATCATTCCCTTTACGTTTACCCTGCTATGGCTTTCCGTCTTCGGTAACGCCTCGCTGTATGAAATTATTCACGGCGATGCTGGCTTTGCGCAGGAAGTGATGGCGCATGCTGAACGCGGCTTTTACAGCCTGCTGGCGCAATATCCGGCGTTTAAGCTCAGCGCGTCGGTGGCGACCATTACCGGGATGCTCTTCTACGTTACCTCAGCGGATTCCGGTTCGCTGGTGCTGGGTAACTTCACCTCAAAGCTCAAGGATATCAATAGCGATGCGCCTAACTGGCTGCGTATCTTCTGGTCAATCGCGATCGGGGTGCTGACCATGGGCATGCTGATGACCAACGGTATTTCTGCACTGCAGAACACCACGGTCATCATGGGGCTGCCGTTTAGCTTTGTGATCTTCTTTGTGATGGCCGGCCTGTGGAAATCGCTGAAAGTGGAAGATCATCGTCGCGCCAGCGCCGTGCGTGAAACCGCGCCTTATATTCCCTCCAGCAGCGATCGCCTGAGCTGGAAGAAGCGGCTGTCGCGCCTGATGAACTATCCGGGCACGCGCTATACGCAGCGCATGATGAAGACCGTTATCTATCCGGCGATGGAAGATGTGGCGAAAGAGCTGGAGCTGCGCGGGGCACGCGCTATGCTGGAGAAAATGCCGGCTGAAGAGGGGCAGGCGCTGGGGCACCTTGAGCTGCGCGTGGATCTGGGTGAGGAGCAGAGCTTTATGTATCAGGTCTGGCCGCAGCAATACTCGATCCCCGGCTTTACCTACCGTGCACGCAGCGGTAAATCGCACTATTACCGTCTGGAGACATTTTTACTGGAGGGTAGCCAGGGCAACGATCTGATGGACTACAACAAGGAGCAGGTGATTATCGATATTCTCGATCAGTATGAGCGTCACCTGAACTTTATCCATCTGCATCGTGAGGCACCAGGCAGTAATCTGACCTTCCCTGAGATGTAACCCTGCGGGCAGCTGCGACCACACAGCTGCCCGTTTTCTTTCCTCTCCGCCTCGCGCATTCCTGTCAGAGAGCTAGACTCACTAGCTGCTGTTAAGGGGAATTCTATGAAACTGGGTTTTGCGTGTAAGTATTTCGATCATGAGGCGAAGCAGCCTTTCCCATTCAAAAGCACCACCCGTACCCGCTTTCTGGGTATGCAGGGTGACGCCGCCGCCACGCTGCTGGTTGGTCTGGCGCGTACTAACCTCACCAATCTTTATGCTCTGCTGGAACAGCTCGCCACGCTGCCTGATGCGCTGCGCATGATGCGTATCGGCAGCGATCTGCTGCCGCTCTATACCGTTCCGCAGGCTACGCCACTCTACCGCGAGGCGATGCCGGAGCTGGCGCCGCTGTTTGCCCGCTGCGGTGAACTGGCGCGCGCCCGCAACATTCGCCTCTCGTTTCATCCCGGACAATATACTGTACTGGCGTCTGATAATGAGGGCGTGGTGGAGCGTGCAATTGAGGATGTTGAATATCACGCCACCTGTGCCGTCCTGATGGGATATGGTCAGCAGTTTCAGGATTTTAAAATCAATATCCATATGAACGGCAAAAAGGGCTTTGCCGGTTTTCGCGATGCGTTTATGCGGCTCAGCCCCGAGGCGCGTAATATGCTCACCGTCGAGAATGATGAGGTTTCCTGCGCGCTCGATGATGTGCTCCAGGCGCGCGAGCTTTGCGCGGTGGTGCTGGATATTCACCATCACTGGGTAAAAGAGAACGCCTTTATCAAACCTGACGATGGCCGGATTGCGCAGATTATCGACTCCTGGCGCGGCGTGCGTCCGGTGCTGCACTACTCCATTGCGCAGGAAGGATTGATCCCCGATCACGGTTTTCCCGACCAGAATGCGCTGGCGGCCTCTAAAATGAAGCTGCGCGCGCATTCGGACTACTTCTTTAATCAGACGCTAAACGACTGGGCACTCTCGTTTGACCAGTTCGATATCATGTGCGAAGTCAAAATGAAAAACCTCGCCCGCGACCGCCTCTATTTCTATGCGCTGGAGCGCGGCGGCCACGCTACGGCGCAGTGATGACAATGGCGACGCGGCGGTTCTGTGCGCGCCCCTGCGAGGTACTGTTGCTGGCAACCGGCACCCGCATACCCAGCCCGCGCGTCACAATATTCGCGCGCGGGACGCCACTGCCGGCGGCCCACTGCTGCGCCACGGCGTTGGCGCGTTTGAGTGAAAGCTGCTGATTATAGCCCGCTTCGCCATAGTTATCGGTATGGCCGTCGATACGCAGATGCGTGATGCCGGTGGCTGCCAGCAGGCTTGCCGTGGAGGCGATGCGCTGTTTACTGGCCGCGGTAAGTTCTGACTCATTAATGCCAAACAGGATGCGGTTGGGTAATCCCAGCCCCCAGCCCTCGCTGTTCTGACTAAAACCCTCCTGCTGCAGCGCCGCAACCTGGGCACGGGTAAACCCGCCGGACTGGCAGCCCGCGCAGGTGAGTATCAGCGCCATCAGACAATAATAGATTTTCACAGCCGATCCTTATTGAGTTTTTTGTTTTTATACATATGCAAATCTGCCCGCTCCAGCAGTGAGGCTACGCTGTCGCCAGACTGCGCCCAGGCATAGCCGATGGTGACCGAGGTGGTAATCGTGCGATCTTCGCTGAGCGCGATAGGCTGGCGTACCGCATGCTGTATGGCATCCCGAAGCGCCTGCAGCCGGGCAGGCGTAGTGCGGCTGGTGAGGACAATCGCAAACTCATCGCCGCCCATGCGTGCCACCAGATCGCCCTCTGAGACCAGACCAGCCAGGCGTTCAGCGGTGGCTTTCAGCACTTCATCCCCGGCAGCGTGTCCCCAGCTGTCATTAATGCACTTAAAGCGGTCACCATCCAGAAACAGCAGCGCGAAGCGCGGCGGCGTTAACGGACGATCGAGCAATTGCGCCAGCCGCGCCACGAAAGCAGAACGGTTCGCCAGACCGGTAAGCGGGTCGGTCAGCGCTTTTTCGGCCAGCGAACGGTTATCGCGCAACAGCGATGCTTTCAGCGTCTGCATCTCACTCAGCAGCGCATTCAGATCGCTGGAAAGCAGCTGAAACTCATTGATCGGCTCAGGCGGCACGCGCTGGGTAAAATCACCGGTGCGGATCACATAGTGAATCGCGCGCGTAATAGTGCGCATGGAGAGCAGAATGCCGCGATGCAGAAATTCACTCAGCATAAAAGAGATCACCAGCACGCACAGCATGCCGCAGGTCAGGATCAGAATGGAGTAGTGGATAAATTCGCTGGCGCCGTTCACCGTTCCGGCCAGCGTCAGGCTGCCGGCCCGCGCGCCCGCGTGCTGTATCTCCACGTTGACCGGGCTGGCGTAGATCCATTGCCGCAGCTGTTTTTCATAGAAGCCGCTGTGCTCGCGGCGGTTGACCCAGTCAACCAGGACAGTATGGCTGGCGGTGACCAGCTGCGCAGACGCAAACATCCCTTCGTCGCCCAGCATGGCAATCTTACTGTGCGCATCATAGCTGTCTTCAAATACCGTTGCTGCAGTAAGACTGGTGCTCAGCGTGGTTGCCGTCAGCGCCAGATTGCGGTTTTCGTAACGTTTAATAAAGTAGAGAGAGGTCGAGGTCATCAGCAGCCAGCACAGCAGCAGGATCACCGCTGCATTTATGGTGCTGATGCGGCGCAGGCGGCCGCGCAGTGATGAACCCTGACGTTTTCTCAGTAAAAATTTCATCTTATTGGTTCTCTTTACGCGACAGCATCAGCACATCAGGGCTGACTTTAACGCCGCTGCGTGCCAGTGAATCGAGATTCACCGAAAAACGGGTACGGTCCTCACCAAAAATCATACAGAAAGTGGCGCCGGTTGCGCAGTCAGGGTTATTTTCCGCCATGCTGAGCACCGCTTTATCAGGCATTGCTGCCAGAGCTGCATGCTGCTGAGCCGGGGTTTCCGTGCCGAAATAGACCGCGTCGCAGTGCAGCGCGGGTAACCTGCCGGCGCTGTCAGCGCGCACGACGCTGTACGGCGTGGCAGGCGGCGCGTCGGCTGATGAAAGCGTGAGGTGTCGGGCGGAGGCCAGAATACAGAGCTGCGGCACCTGCACCGGAGGTGGCCAGCGGGTAAAGCTCAGAATACCGCTGACAATACGATTAGCGCGATTGTCAGCGGCAGTATGCTCAGCAGCATATGCCATCGGCCAGCTAAGCAGCACCAGCAGCGCAGGCAGTGCGCAGCACAGCCAAAGGCAGCATCCTTTTGAATACGGGGCAGGAAATCCTTTTATCTGCATGGCACTGTTCCTGGTCAGTAAAGCCGGGATAGTACCATTTACGCCATGAAATGCGTAACCAGTACGGGATGAAGCCTTTAAACCGGTTTATTGCCACCGCTCATTTGAAGCCACAGATTATGCGAGGCGCGACGTTAACTCCACGCCAGCGGGCGAACCGCGGCCAGCGTTTGCGGACAGACTCTGTTCAAATAGTCAAACATGCCCTGGGACAAAACCGCCGTGCATTCAAGTAATCCGTTATTTTCCTGGAATAACCTGCGCATGCTGTTGCGTCAATTGACTCCAGCATTCGCCAGGATATAGCGCAGGGCGAAAGAGAGTTTCCATGTTCACTTCACCTTTTAGGCAGCTTTGCAGCTTATCCGGTTGATAAAAATATTCCGGGCGGGGTTTAACAAATTGGGTTCTGGTATGCCATGCATAGTATCAAAATCCATCAGTAAAACCCTTTGCGCGAATTCTCAAATGGCAGTAAAAAGTTCATTATATTAATAGGTTGCGTATCTAATTGTACAGGCTTAGAAAAAACTGGTGTAGCTAAGACCTCAAAAGTGCATAAGAAGCGCAACTGCTCTGTTTTGAGGTAATGGTCACAACTTTTCTGAGCACAACTGGCAAGGTCAAATTTCCATAAGTTTCGAAAAATGCCGAGCCAGTTTTCTGCTAAAGTAATATTTCTTTGTGATAGTTAAGATGAATTGCGACTGCTCAAGCGAAGCAAAATGTCAGTTGTAACAGGAGATAAGAGATCGAGATTACAGTCTGAGCTATATTCGTCAGAATTAAACCACTCTTCCGTCAGTCTGTCATGCCATTGCCTGAGGCTGGGATCTGAACCAAAAGGTTCTTTGCCAAAAATCTCAAGTATCGGCATTGCTGTGCTGACTAAATTTTCTAAGGTGATATTTTGGCGCGATAACTCATTAACAATTTCTCTTGCCAGCTGGATTTTAAAATCGGCATAGCGATTATCAATACTCTGTAATGCCGTTAACGTTGTTTGTCCCGGGTATTTGTGATGATTAAAAAATAGGTCGATATCTATTTTATCGTCAGATAGTCTGGAAAAATCAAGCTGCATCAATGTGTTTTTAAATATTGTACTGGAAAGATCATGCTCTGTAATATCTCGCTTGCCAAGGGAGCTGTTGCTGAAATCCGCTTTTTCGAACATATCTCGGGGGATTTCTATGTCCTTAAGGTTCAGATTGCAAAAATTTATATGATTATCTTCAGTCAGCAGAGAGTTAGTCGCCGGAAGTTTATTATGCTCACGCATAAGTCGCGCTCGCTGGTCGAGCGTAATTCTGAAACCTAACACTGCTTCATAACTCTCCCTCCTGTAATCTATATTCTTCCCAGCTTTGAATTTATTAACAACCTTATCTACCATATTTAATGGGATAGCAGCGTCCATCGCAATTACATTAGGTAATTTATATACAAGCGAACCACGAACCGTACCTTCGCTATCTGCCTCTCTTCTTTTAATGCTGCACCGTCCAAGAGGAACGCCTAAAATATTTTCATGATAGAGAGATGCCATTAACCAGGATTTTTTATGGAAGGTGTGCTTAGTACTTTCACTTGCAAATATATGCCGGGAATTTACTGCGGACTTTATTTTCCCCCATATTGTTTCAGGTGGGTTTAATACGTCTACCAGCGCATCTATCTCTGGCCGAAAATGTGCTGTCGCTTCAAAATGCGAAAGTTTATTAAGAGGTTTTTGTTCCATAATTAAAGTATCGTCCTGAGGTTGGTGTAAAAATTGTACCTTTACTGTTTGCAGTTCGAGGGGGGATTAATGAACCGTTAATACAACGCCTGCCTGCAGTCAGAAGGCATAAAACCGGATGTGAAAAGAATACACAGGTTAGATGAACGTCTAATACAGTAAATCGCTCATCGACAAATTAACTATATGAATTGTAGTGAAATAGCAGACCTGTTGCGGAGAGCTGCAGGCCAGCTGGCTGGCCTGCGCATATTACTCAGAGCTGAGGTCGCGTCCGTTACTGGCGATCACTTTTTTATACCACCAGAAGGATTTTTTACGCATGCGCTGCAGGGTGCCGTTGCCCTGGTCATCCCGGTCAACGTAGACCAGGCCGTAACGCTTACTCATTTCACCGGTGGAAGCGGCGACCAGATCGATACAGCCCCAGGTGGTGTAGCCCATCACCGGTATGCCATCGGCGATCGCCTCTGCCATGGCCGCAATATGCTGCTGCAGATAGCTGATGCGGTAGTCATCATGGATCTCGCCTGCGGCGGTAAGCTCATCGCGTGCGCCGAGGCCGTTCTCCACCAGAAACAGCGGCTTCTGATAGCGGTCATACATCATATTCATGGTGATGCGCAGCCCCAGCGGATCAATTCCCCAGCCCCAGGCGCTGCGCGCAACGTGCGGGTTGGTCAGCGATTTGACAACGTTGGCGGCGCTGCTGTTCTGCTCATTCATCTCTGCCGAGGCGCAGCGCGATGCGTAGTAGCTGAACGAAATAAAATCTACTGTGTGACGCAGAATGGCTGCATCTTCATCCGTAACGTCGAGGGTTACGCCTTTTTCACGGAACAGCCGTGTGCTGTAAGCAGGGTAAGCGCCGCGCGCCTGAACATCGATAAAGAACAGGTTTTCACGATCTTTCTGCAGGGCGGCCCAGACATCCTCTGGCTTGCAGGACCACGGGTAGAAGTTACCGCCCGCCAGCATGCAGCCCACCTGATTCTGCGGATTCACCTCATGCGCAATTTTTGTCACCAGCGCGCTGGCGACCAGTTCATGATGCGCCGCCTGATACTTCACCTGCTCATGATTCTCGCCGGGTTCAAATACCAGGCCAGCGCCTGAGAAGGGACTGTGCAGCAGGATATTGATCTCATTGAAGGTCAGCCAGTACTTCACCAGGCCATCAAACGCTTCAAAGCAGGTTCGCGCGTACCGCGCAAAGAAATCGATCATCTTACGATTGCGCCATGAGCCATATTCAATGACCAGATGCATCGGCACATCAAAGTGAGAGAGCGTAACCAGCGGCTCAATGCCGTATTTGCGGCACTCGGTGAATACTTTATGATAAAAAGCGATCCCGTCCGCATTCGGCGTCAGCTCATCGCCGTCGGGAAAGAGCCGGCTCCAGGCAATAGAAGTCCGAAAAACGGTAAAGCCCATCTCTGCCATCAGCGCGATATCTTCTTTATAGCGATGATAAAAATCGATAGCGTCATGGCTGGGGTAGAACTCCTCTTCGCGCAGCGTAAACCGCTTCTCAAGCCCCAGCTTAACCGCCATACGGTTAGCGCCGTGCGGGATCATATCCACCGTGGTCAGCCCTTTACCATCGGCCAGGTAACTCCCTTCAGACTGGTTGGCGGCTAAAGCGCCGCCCCATAAAAAACCGGCCGGGAATGGCGTGTCAGACATAAAAAACCTCAATCATTAACGGGTAGGGATGGCGACATTACCGGGGGCCGGCTGCTGCTGTTCTGCTGGTGTGGTAACAGGTATATCCTCAAAGCCGAGCAGCAGCGTCAGCACAAATGAAACCACCACGGAAAGCACCATAACGCCGCCAACCCAGACAATGCTCATGGGATTAGCAGGATCAAAAAACTGGACGCTGGTAAACAGGCCCGGTGAGGCCATAGAGTGGCTGGCGAGTCCGCCAATGCCTGCCACCGCGCCGCAGATAAAGCCGCTGATCAGACTGGCGATCAGCGGGCGGCGCAGCCGCACGGCCACACCGTACAGCGCCGGCTCGGAAATACCGGCGACAATGGCAGAGGCGGCGGCGGCGAAAGCGGTCTGACGCAGCTCCGGATTTTTGGTTTTAAACGCGACTGCCAGCGACGCGCCGCCAAGCGAGAGGTTGGCACCAATCTCTGACGGCATAACCATGCCCTCTTTGCCGGTTTCAGCGATGGTCTGAATGATAGTAGGGGTAAAAACGCGGTGCATACCGGTCATCACCAGCAGCGGCCAGAGCGCGCCCATAATGGCGACCGAAAGCCAGCCCAGATAGCCGTGAATGGTGTAGACCAGCGCAGAGATACCGCTGCCGATCCAGATCCCCAGCGGTCCGACAAGCAGAATCGCTACCGGTGCGGCCAGCAGGACGATCAGCATCGGTTTGAGAAAGTTTTTCGTCACGGCGGGGGTGATGCGATCAACCCAGCGTTCGATCCAGGAGAGGATCCAGGTCATGACCAGCGCGGGGATCACGGTATAGGTATATTTCACCGCCGTTACCGGAATAAACGCGAACTCCACCGTCTGACCCTGCGCGGCTTTCGCCATCAGGTCGATAAAATTGGGGTGTACCAGCACCCCGGCAATGGCGATCGCCAGCGACATATTGGTATTGAATTTAAGCGCGGCTGAGGCCGCAACCATCACCGGCAGGAAAAAGAAAGCGCCGTCGCCGATTACGTTGAGAATGATCAGCGTTGAGCTGCCTTTCTCCAGCACGCCGCCCATCTCCAGCATCATCGCCAGCAGCTTAACCATTGAGCCACCGATGATGGCCGGGATCAGCGGTGACATCGTGCCCACCAGCGCATCAAGAATGCCGGCTCCGATGCGGCGCAGCGTGATTTTCCGCGCCGGCGCGGCTGCGATGGCGGAAGCGCCGGGCGTGCCGAGCTGCTGCACCGCCTGGTAGGCAAGGTTTACGTCATTGCCAATGATCACCTGACACTGGGTGTCGGTATAGACCACGCCCATCACACCCGGGATCGCTTTTAGCGCGGCATCATTAATCTTTTCGCGTGCCTGCACCACAAAACGCAGTCGCGTCATACAGTGGGTCACCGCCGTAACGTTCTCCAGGCCGCCAAGTGCAGCAACAATAGAGCGGGCGGCGTCTGCATACTTATTCGCCATGATTTCTGTCTCAGTTTTCAGGGTAAGATTGTCCGGCAGCAGGCTGCCTGTTTTTTATTCATGAGAAACCGGTTTCACAAAATCATGAGATGTGGATCATGTTCAGGCAAGAGAATTAAAATTTAATGTCTGCAATTGTGATGCGGATCAGATCGCGCCCGACGGGACAAAAGATAAATTTCTGTGCCTGTCCCGATACTTAGGTAAACTCAGCGCAGGAGAGCTTAAACAGGCAGATTATGACCACTATCACCGAAGTAGCGAAACGCGCAGGTGTCTCAAAAGCGACAGTGTCACGTGTTCTGTCAGGTAACGGCTATGTCAGCCAGGTTACGCGGGAAAAGGTGTATACGGCTATCGCTGAAACCGGCTTCCGGCCGAATCTGCTGGCGCGCAATCTGGCAACGCGCTCCAGCCAGACAATCGGGCTGGTTATTACTAATACGCTCTACAGCGGCAGCTACTTTACCGAAATGATGCAGCATTCAGCGCGCATGCTTGAACAGCAGGGGCGCCAGCTGCTGCTGGTGGACGGCAAACATAGCGCGGCAGAAGAGCGGGCCGCCATTGAGTTTCTGCTCGATCTGCGCTGCGATGGCGTCATTATCTATCCGCGCTTTCTTTCGATTGAAGAGATGGACAGCATTATTGCTCAGCACCGTCATCCGATTCTCGTCATCAACCGCCGCCTGCGTCAGCACACCAGCTACTGCATTTTTGCCGATCAGCACGCCACCAGCGCGGCAGCCGTTGAGCAGCTTATTCTGCTGGGGCATCGCGAGATTGCGTTTATCACCGGATCGCTTGATTCGCCTACCGGACGCGAGCGCCTGGCGGGTTATCAGGCGGCGCTGGCGAAACATGGCATTGCGTTCGATTCCTCGCGGGTGGTGGAAGGGCGCTGGCAGGCGGAACAGGGCGTCATGGCTGTTGAGCAGCTGCTGGCACAACACGTCCGTTTCAGCGCGGTGGTGGCAAGCAATGATGAAATGGCGATCGGCGCGCTCAGGGCGCTGGCCGTCCGGGGAATTGCCGTGCCGCAGCAGGTGGCGGTGGTGGGATTTGATGATATTCCACTGGCACCCTATACCCTTCCGGCGCTGTCGAGCGTGAAAATGCCGGTGACAGAGATGATCCATGAAACCATCGCCCGTCTGGTCGCCATGCTCGACGGCGGCGATATCAGGCCAGGCGCGCCGCACACCGGCACGCTTATCCGGCGTGAATCCCTGGCTGAAGGTCCCTGGCTATCCCGCGAGACTCAGTGATTAAGCAGCGCCTGCCGGAAAGAGAGAATATGCACCCGCGTAGCCGCTTCCGCCTGTTGCACGTCACCCTGCTCCAGCGCCGAGATAATCGCTTCATGCTCGGCGATCACCTCTTCCATATGCCGGACGCTGGAGAGCGTGGTTGCCCAGAAGCGCTGTGCCTGGGCATGAATAATGCTCAGAATGTCGGTCAGACGCCGGTTTCCGGCAATCTCCGCCAGCCCCTGATGAAATTCACGATCCAGCAGCATCATCGTCTCTCGCTCATGCGCCGCGCTGGCGCGCGCGATTTGCTGATTGAGCTGACGCAACGTAGTAATCTGCGCGTCACTGATGCGCGCCGCGGCCAGCCTGACGCATAGCGCTTCATTCACCAGCCTGACCTCAATCAGTTCAAGCGCATCATCAATAGAGAGCGGCGAGACCATCACACCTTTACGGGGAATGATCTGCAGCAGGCCCTCTGTCGCCAGACGGTGCACCGCCTGATTAACCGGCGTGCGGCCCATCTTCAGATCTTCCATCACCTGCGCCGTATTCAGATAGTCGCCGGGTTTATAGCGCAGCGTGATCAGGCGATGTTTAAACGCCAGATAGGCGCGCTCATTTAATGAAAGCGTCTTTGCCTCCGCCTGCGGGTTCACATTTTCAGCCATTACATCACTCATTGCGCACATCCTTTTTTGGGTACTGAGACATATTACACAAAAACCTGGCATGAAAATGGCTACTTTGAAATCACAGTGAAATTTCACAGTCATTTCAAGTCAGGAGAGCCGACCATGCAGCTACGTTTCAACACGCAGGAAAAACCGCCCCTGGCGCTGGACGTTACCATCAAACAGCTGGTTATCGCGGGCTGGGCCGGACGCGATCGGGAAGCCGTATTGCACCATATCCGTGAGCTGGAGGCGCTGGGCGTGCCCGCTCCTGGTGCAGTACCGTTGTTCTATCGCGCCACGCCGGGGCTGCTGAGCCAGCATGAGAATGTGGAAGTGGTGGGAGAGCAGACGTCGGGTGAGGCTGAGCCGTTTGTCTTTTTTCACCAGGGAGAGTGCTGGGTTTCGCTGATCTCTGACCACACCGATCGTCATCTGGAAACCTTCAGCGTGGCGCTCTCAAAACAGGTATGTGTGAAGCCAGTCGCGCAGCAGGCGTGGCGCATGACGGAGGTTGCCGCGCACTGGGATCGGCTGGAGCTGCGTGCGTGGATAATGGAGAACGGCGACTGGGTCACCTACCAGTCCGGCACGCTTGATGCACTGCTCTCTCCCCGGGAACTGATCGCGCGCTTCTCAGGTAAAACGGCGGAAGAGGAGGGATTCGCGCTCTCCTGCGGCACATTATCGGCTATCGGCGGTATTCGTCCCGCTGAGGCGTTTCGCATGGCGCTGCACGACCCGGTGCTGAACCGCACGCTGGAGCACAGCTACTCCCTCTCCACTCTGCCGGTGATTGCCTGATGGAGACGCGCGTTATGACAACATTATGGCAGGCCAGTCAGCAGCTGCAGGCTGGTGATACCACGTCAGTGGCGCTGACGGCGCAGGCGCTGGCGGCGATTCAGGCAGAGCAGGGCGAGGGTGCGCGCGCATTTACTCAGGTGTGGGCAGAGCAGGCGCAGCAGCAGGCCATCGCGGCCGATGCGCGCCGGGCGCGCGGCGCGGCGCGCTCACCACTCGATGGCGTGCCGGTCAGTATCAAAGATCTGTTCGACGTTGCAGGCTCCCCCACGCTCGCCGGGTCACGGCTGCCCGGCCTCCCGCACGCGACGGCTGACGCCACTATTGTGCAGCGCCTGCTGCAGGCGGGCGCCGTGATCGTGGGCAAAACCACTATGACGGAATTTGCCTTTTCCGGGCTGGGCATTAATCCGCATTATGGCACGCCAGCTAACCCGTGGCGGCGGCAGGAAAAACGCATTCCGGGCGGTTCATCATCCGGTGCGGCGGTCGCGGTTGCGGACGGTATGTCAGCCGGCTCCGCAGGCACGGATACCGGCGGCTCAGTGCGTATTCCGGCCGCACTCTGCGGTCTGACCGGCTTTAAGCCCAGCGCCAGCCGTATTGACCAGCGGGGCACGCTGCCGCTGGCACCGTCGCTCGACAGTATCGGGACAATTGCTCATGACGTGCGGAGCTGCTGGCTGCTGGATAGCGTGATTGCCGACGCGCCGCTGACGCTCGGGCCGCGCAGTCTGGCTGACGCACATTTTCTTATTCCTCAAACCCGCGTGCTCGACGGCCTGGATGAAGGCGTCAGCGCCGCCTGGCAGCGTGCGCTCAGGATTCTTCGCGAGGCGGGTGCGACGCTGACAGAGCAGCCGATGCCTCTGCTGAACGAGCTCGATACCCTCAACGCGCGCGGCGGTATCACCGCGTATGAAGCCTGGCAGTGGCATCAGACGTGGGTGAAGAGATCTCCGGCAGAGTACGATCCGCAGGTGCTGCTGCGGATACGGCGCGGCAGCGCGCTGACGCCGCAGGATGCGCAGCAGCTATATCAGCTGCGCCGGACGTGGCAGCAGCAGGTCAGCGATTTCCTGTTGCCCTTTGACGCGCTACTGATGCCTACCGTGCCGCTGATCGCACCCACCATTGCCGAACTGGAGGATGAAGAGCGCTACCACGAAGTCAACCTGCTAATGCTGCGCAACACCAGCGTTATCAACATGCTGGATGGCTGCGCTATTTCACTGCCTTGTCATACGCCCGGCGAGGCGCCTGCCGGCCTGATGCTGGCGTCAGTTCATAACCAGGATGCAGCGCTGCTTGGCTGGGCCGCTGCTGCCGAATCTGCCCTGCAACGAGGTTTACATCATGAATAACCCCCACGGTATGCTGTTTGTCGCCACCAGCGTGGCACCCGAAGATGATGCTGATTTTAACCAGTGGTATGACCATGAGCATGTTGTAGAGCGCGTCGCCATCGAAGGCTTTCTCAGCGGTACGCGTTATCGTGTCGTAGCGGCAGCGCGCCGCTATCTGGGGCTTTATGAAACTGCATCGCTGGAGACCTTTACCAGTGCCGCCTACCACGCCGCCTTTACGCGCCAGACGGAATGGTCAGTCACTAATCTCAACCGGATGATTAATCCGAAGCGACGGGTTTGCGCCGTGACACACCGGCATGGCCGGGGTCAGGGCGCGCATCTCGCTATTCTGACCCTGCCCGGAGACACTGACGGCGCGGCGCTGCAGGCGTGGCAGCAGCAGCTGCCGCCGGTGCCGGGCTATATCTCCTCCTGCCTGCTGACGCCGGATGTGTCACTCAGCACGCCGTTGCCGCGCGAAACCGATGCCGATCGTCCGATGCACGCCATGCTGCTGCTGCACTGCGCTGATGAAACCGCCTCTGTCACGCTGGCTGCTATGGCCGCGCAGACTTTCAATGCTGAAGCAGAGCGCTACGCGCTGAGCTGGCAGCTTACCCGACAGGAGATCTCCTATGAGTAATAATGACTCTGCACTGTCACAGGTTTCACAGCCTGATGTCACGCATTCTGCCGCTACGGGCGCCAGTAAAACCCGGCGGCTGGCAGCCGCCAGCTCTATCGGTACGGCGCTGGAGTGGTACGATTTTACCGTCTACAACATCATGGCGGCGCTGGTGTTTAACCATGTATTTTTCCCCAGCTTCGATCCGCTGGTCGGCACCATTCTGGCGTTCTCAACGTATGCCGTTGGCTATGTCTCCCGTCCGGCAGGCGGCTTTATCTTCGGGCATCTTGGCGACGTGGCCGGGCGCAAAGCGGTGCTGGTCACCACGCTGGTGATCATGGGCGTCACGACCGCGCTAATGGGTATGCTGCCCGGCTACGCCAGCTGGGGGATCTGGAGTCCGGTGCTGCTGGTCGCGCTGCGGTTTATTCAGGGCATAGCGCTGGGCGGGGAATGGGCCGGTGCGGTACTGCTCTCGATGGAGCATGGTGACGCTAAAAAGCGCGGGCGTAACGCCTCGTTTGCGCAGGTAGGACCGTCGTGCGGTACGCTGATCGGCACCGGCTTTATTACCCTTGTGACCCTGTCACTGAGCGGCGAAGCGTTTCAGGCATGGGGCTGGCGTATACCCTTCCTGCTCAGCCTGCTGCTGGTGATGTTTGGGCTGTGGCTGCGCCGCGGCGTGGATGAGACACCCACCTTTAAAGCGATGAAACAGGCCGATAAAACCACGCAGGCTCCGCTCAAAGAGGTGTTTACCCATCATCCGCGCGCGCTGCTGATTGCCGGTGGTTCACGCATCGGATCTGACGTGCTTTACGCGCTGGTGGTGGTCTTTACGCTGACCTACGTCACCACGGTGCTGGAGCTGCCGCGTCCGGTCGCGCTGCTGGCGACTATGCTCGGCGCCATCGGCAATGCGATTACGGTGCCGATGTTTGGTGCCTTATCCGATCGGCTGGGGCGTCGCCCGGTCTATATTGCTGGCGCACTGCTGGGCGTGATCTGGAGCTTTGTCTTTTTTGTTCTGCTCGACAGCTCGCAGCCGGTACTGATTGTGCTGGCGGTAATCGTCGGGTTGCTGATCCATGCGATTATGTATGGTCCGCAGGCGGCTTTTGTGACCGAACAGTTTCCCGGTCACGTCCGCTACGCCGGCTCTTCGCTCGCCTATACGCTGGCCGGTATCATCGGCGGCGGCTTTGCGCCGCTGATTATCACCTCGCTTTACCGCGAGTCGGGCAGCACGCTCTGGGTATCACTTTACGTGTCGCTGGCGCTTTTGATCACGCTGCTTGCCCTGTGGAAAGCGAAAGAGACAGCGCATAAACCGCTATAAATGTCGCTGGCGAGGGACCGCCGCATTTTTCCGCATCGGACTGTCTTCCGGCAGCACCATCGCAATCTGCGCCAGCGGACCCGGACGTCCGATATAGTAACCCTGTACCGCGTCGCAGGAGAGCGCCTGCAGCTGCGCCATATGTCCGGGAGTTTCCACCCCTTCAGCCGTAACTGACAGCGAATAGGCTTTACCCAGCCCAATCATATTTTCCACTACCTGACGCGCTTGCGGAGATTCACCCAGCGGGAAGATAAACGATTTATCGATTTTAAGGCCATCAAACGGAAACGCGCGCAGATAGCAGAGCGAGGCGTAACCGGTGCCGAAATCGTCAATCAGGAATTTTACGCCGAGCGCTTTAACCGCCTGCATCGTCGCCAGCGTTTTCTCCGGATCGCTCAGCAGCGCGTTTTCCGTGACTTCTATCTCCAGCCGGTGATTGGGCAGGCCGCTGAGCTGCAGCACCTGGGCAATACGTGACGGCAGCGCATCATTCTGGAGTTCAGTCGCTGAGATATTGACTGATACGGAGAGTGGCGGCTCAAACTGTACGATATCGCTGCAGGCGCGCAGCAGCACCCAGTCGCTCAGCGCGCCAATCAGGCCGGTCTCTTCCGCCAGCGGAATAAACTGATCGGGCATCAGCAGACCCAGCCGCGGATGCTGCCAGCGTACCAGTGCCTCAACTGCCGTCACCTGTCCGGCTGCCAGCTCATAGCGCGCCTGATACACCAGCGCCAGCTGCTCGCTGTTAATCGCATCGCGCAGCTCATGCTCCAGCTCGCGACGCTGCACAATCTTCTCTTCCATATCGCGATCGAAAAAGACCCACTGATTGCGCCCGTTATTTTTCGCCTTATATAGCGCGATATCGGCATAACGCAGCAAATCGCTGGCGTTATCGGCATCCTGCGGCGCCAGCGCAATGCCGAGACTGGCGCCAATATGCAGCGTGTTGTCACACACCTCAAACGCATCGTTGATACGCGCTATCAGCTGCTGACACAGCGCGATAATACGATCGCGGCTGTTCATTTCAGGCAGGATCGCCACAAACTCATCGCCCCCCAGACGTGCCGCCAGTCCGTGACTGCCGAGACAGGCGCGGATACGGTTCGATACCTCATGCAGAACTTTGTCGCCCGCGGTGTGACCGTAGATATCGTTGACCGGCTTAAATTTATCCAGATCGATCATGATAATCGCCAGGCGATGTTGCGGATCGGATGGCAGGCTGAGTTTGCCCGTCAGGAACTCCTGCATCTGCACCCGGTTAGCCAGCCCGGTCAGTTCGTCAAAATGGGAGAGGTAGTGCGCCCGCGCCTGCGCTTCGTACTCGAGCGTGATATCTGTAGCGCTGCCGCGAAAACCGCTGACGCCCTGGGTCAGCATGACCTCTTTCAGCGTCAGGTTACAGTAGCGCACGTGCCCCTGCGCGGAGCGGTAGCGGCAACCGGTCAGCGTCAACTGACCTCCGGATTGCTGAAACAGCGTCAGACGGCTGCGATATTTAGCGTAATCAAGCAGGAAATCCGCCAGCGTACGCTGTATCCACTCCTGGCTGCTGAAACCGGTGACGACCGGAAACCGCCCTGAAATCCAGACAAAGCGCAGCTGGCTGTCCATTTCCCATATCCAATCCGTGGTAGTTTCGGCGATGTCACGGAAGCGCCGTTCGCTGGCGCTCAGGGCGAGCTGGCTCTGTCCCAGCAGCCAGGCGCTCTCATCATTAAGCTGCGCTTTTCGCAGCGCGCTGCGCATCAGCATCAGCGCGGTAAACAGCGAGAGCAGCATAATCAGCACCAGCAGAGGCAGCAGCCCGGTCAGCAGCGCGCCGCCAGGATTTGCGCTGCGCCAGACCAGCGCAACGCGCTTGTCACCCACTGAAAGCAGCAGAGCGGGAGAGGCTGGCTGGCCGGCAGGCGAGGTATCCAGATGGAGGTTCTGAATACCATACTCATGACCCAGCTTAAGCAGTTTCTGTGGCGTCAGGCGATCGGTAAAAATCATCAGCGAAGGCGGGCCAGGCAGCGCCGTTACGCTGCGGTCGCCTCCTGGGGTGATCCACGCCGCGCTACAGAGTGTAAGTTGCCCCTTTGCCAGCACGTAGTCACTGATCGCTTTACCCGCGCTCGCCTGCAGCTGCGTTTTAATCCGGGGCAGGGGATCGGCGCCCAACCAGAGGGAAAGCGTTCTCGCTTCCGGTTGCCCACGGATCACGCTGTAGCGCGTTTCATCCTGCGGTGAGATAACAAACACCCCCTCATAGGCAAAGGTATCAAACAGCGAGGTGCCAAGATTCTGATTATCCCATGCCCAGCTGCGATTCAGCGTACGGTGCAGATTCTGATACGCCTCGCCCCACTCGGCGTTATCAGAGAGGTGAAACTGCATTGCCGCCTGACGCGTCTGAAGCGCTTTGTCCAGCAGCAAAGATTGCTGGCGATCGGATTGCTGATTTAAATCGCCGGCGATATATATCAGGCTGATAAACGCACCGGTAAATGCCAGCAGGATCAGCAGTACCATCATCATCATAGGCTGACGGATCAGCCCACGCATTTGCCCGCGTGTGGGAGAATCGACAAGAGAGGTCTTCGCTATCATAGGCTTAATACGCCAGTTAAAATGACATTACAAAAGTATGTTCAGGTTATCGGCACAGGCTGGCAAAACCTGATGCGTAAGCGTGATGTTGCGCTGTGACAACCCGGCCGGATAGCTGGTGCACAAAAAGATGCAGACAGTAAAACTGAATCTATCGGGCGATATGTATTAAACGGACCTGAATAAATGCGCGTTCCGGTAATCAGGTTCAAGTATAGCCAGCTCCGCAGGCATTACTGTGAGATAAAACCGCCGGAATTCGTAGCCAGAAATTTTTATAACATTTTGCTGTTTGCTTAATATAAATTTAATCTTAATAGGAATAAGCCTTATTGAATGTAAATCTGCGTCAATGCTAATTTGACTTATGTCTATTTATCATTGTCACTGAGAACATTATGCAGGCTCGTATCACTCACCTCGACGGTATGCGCGGTTTGGCTATTCTGATGGTTATCGCCTATCACGCCTGGGCGCGCTGGCCAGAACTGCTGCCTTATGTCGCCACCACCCAGCATCTGCCGTTCTTTTCTTTTGGCTGGGCTGGGGTACAGCTCTTTTTTATGATCTCGGGCTTTGTTATTTTTATGACGCTTGACCGATCGGAGAGCTATTCGGGCTTTCTGCAGAAGCGTTGGCTGCGGCTCTTTCCGGCGATGCTTATTGCCAGCCTGCTGCTCTTTCTGGCCGGCGGATTTTTCCCGGAGTGGTCTCTGATGACCCCCTATGTGAAAAATCTGCTGCCGGGTCTGCTGTTTATTAATCCGGAAACGCTGACGCAATTGACCGGCATTTCGTTTCACTCTATGGCGGGTTCTTTCTGGTCGCTTTATGTAGAAGCCCTGTTTTATCTGATTATCGGCGCTGTCTATTTCACTGCGGGACGTAAATATTGCCTGCCGGCACTGATTTTACCGATGCTGTTACTTTCCGGTGCGTCAGTTATTAAGTCGCTCGGCTATCCGCTGCTGGTGGATATTATCTCCAAACTGGGATTTATTCATTACGCCTGGTTTATGGTGGGCTGCCTGGTCTATGAGCGTCTGCACGGGCGTGACAGGCGCTACCACTATCTGCTGGTAGCCGTTGCGCTGCTGATCAACTTTAGCTATTACGTGAAAAACAGCGGGGCACTCGCGCTGGTGCCGCTGGTAGCGATGCTGCTGTTTTTCATCGCCAGCTTCAGGCTGCAGCGGATCCAGCACTTTCTTTCGCTGCGACTCTTTACCGCTATGGGCTTTGTCAGTTATGCGCTCTATCTGATTCATGAGAACCTGATGATTGCGATGCTGATTAAGCTTAACCGCTACGTCAAAAGTGACACTGTCATGATGATCATGCCACCTGTGATGGTTGCTGTGCTGGCCGGTATTGCGTATCTCATTACCCGCTACGCAGAGCCGGCGCTGCGTCGGGCGCTGCAGAGAAAACGGCAGCCCATCGCACCGGCTACGGGCAGCGGCGTATAATGGCAGGCGGGAAGCGGAGGCCTCCCGCCGGTTTCAGACATCAAGGCGGTGAATAACGTTAACAAATTCGTGAACGCCGCTGTTTATCTCCCGCAGGCTGCGCGACAGCATGCCGATTTTTTCCTGCTCAGCCACGACAAATTCACGCACCTCATCCAGCTGCTGATACATCTCTTGTATCAGCAGGCTGTTCTGCTGCACCACCTCAGTGATCTGCCGGGTCGCGGCAGCTGTGGAAGCTGCGAGGCGACGTACTTCAGCGGCAACCACGCTGAAGCCGCGGCCTGCTTCACCGGCACGTGCGGACTCAATGGCAGCGTTCAGCGCCAGAATATTTGTTTGTGACGCGATGAGATTAATTGTGTTAACCACCTCGCCAATATTTCTGGCAGACGCATTAAGCTGAACGCCGATTTCCGTCGCGGCACTAACCCGCTGAGCCACCAGAGCTGAATTGCGTACGGTTTCGTCCAGAACATCGTTGGCGTTGTCGGTGATCTGCGACGTTTCACCTGAGGTGGTGAGGGCTATATCTGCCACACGCTTTGCGGCCTCCACGCGTGCGGTGATATCAGAGGCGATTTTAATGACTTTATAGACCCGACCATCCGCATCCACTACCGGGTTATAGCTTGCCTCCAGCCAGATGCGCTCACCGCTGGCGGTTTTACGCTCAAAACGGCCGACAAAATGTTGCCCGCGCGCCATTTTTTGCCAGAAATCGGGCTGAGCGTGATAAAAATCGTCATAGCAGAACAGCCGGTGATGCTGGCCAACAATCTCTTCACTGCTGTACCCCATATGCTGCAGAAAATTGGCGTTGGCGCTGAGGATCTCGCCCTCAGGTGTAAATTCAATCACCGCCATGGAGCGATCCAAAGCGGTGATGACCGCCTCTTTATGCTCCAGCTCCTGATGGCGCGCGGTGATATCGCTGGCGACTTTGATTACCTTATACACCCGGCCTTTATCATCGCTGACCGGAAAGTAGGTGGCGCTCAGGTAGAAACGCTGCTGCTGACGATCGAAGCGCTCAAAAATGCCGGTGATTGACTCACCCCGCGCCAGCGTTTGCCAGAAACGGCGATAGCCTGCTGTCTGGCTGTAAAGCGGTGAACAAAAGAGTCGATGGTGCTGGCCCTGGATCTCCTGCAGCTGATACCCCGTCAGCGTCAGAAACAGTGCGTTAGCATCGACAATTTCACCCTCCGGCGTAAATTCAATCCAGGCAACATGCTGTCTGATAGCATTGATATCACGATGAATGCCGGCGCTGAACGGCAGCGCCAGGCGTGAAGTTTTCACCCCAAACATAAATGACCTCTGTCAGATAGTGTGCAGTTAAGTAGCGCGATCGCCTTACAAAGGGTCGCGTAATTTCATTCAGCGCAGAGCCTGTGCTGCGCTGGATGTTTCCCCCCCGATTCCCTGTTGTCCTGAGCGCCGGCAGCGGTTAAGCGTAAACGGGCATCAGTCAGGGGGATTTTTTTGACGTTCAGTTTCCCGGTGATGGCAATAAACGTGGTGCTGAATCTATGTTATCGACGGCAGAAAACAAAAACTGAGTAAATTTTCTAATTAAAACGCAGCGGGAGAATTTTGCCGTCAGCGGTCTGAAAGCCGCCGGGTGCCGTGCTGTCAGGCAATACGTCGCTGCCGCAGAGTGGGTCAGGCGGCTTGTTAAAGATGCAAATAAAATATAGGTTATCTCTGCTACAGAGAGCGGATATGCAGAATGGCTGCTACTGACGGAGAGCTTTGTGATGACGACATCCCTGTGTAAAGAATTGAATCTGCGCTATCCGATTATCCAGGCCCCGATGGCAGGCGTTTCAACCCCGGAACTGGCTGCCGCAGTCAGCAATGCCGGTGCACTTGGCTCGCTGGGATTGGGCGCCTCCTCTGCGCAAGAGGCCGCACGCCTTATACGGCAGACTCAGGCGCTTACCCGGCAGCCTTTTAACGTCAATCTGTTCTGCCATCCGCCTGCCCTGCGCAACGAGGCAGTTGAAAAGGCGTGGATAGCACGTTTCGCCGATCGTTTTGCGGCCTTTGGGGCTCAGGCACCCGTGAACCTGGAGGAGATCTATCCCACTTTTTGCGGTCATGAAGCGATGCTGCAGGTCATTGAGGATACGCGTCCGGCGGTCGTGAGTTTTCATTTTGGTTTGCCGCCCGCGGATACCCTGCGACGGCTGAAAGCGTGCCGGATAGTGACCCTGGCAACAGCCACCAGCGTGGCAGAAGCGGAAGCGATCGCGCAGCAGGGAGTGGATATGATTGTGGCGCAGGGCTATGAAGCAGGTGGCCATCGCGGCAATTTTGCCGTGGAGGAGGAGGATCATCAGCTCTCCACGCTGACGCTGGTACAGGCCATCTGTGCGCGGGTTACGCTGCCGGTGATTGCCGCGGGCGGGATCATGAACGGTGCAGCAATCGCAGCAATGCAGGCTCTGGGTGCCAGCGGCGTGCAGGCCGGCACCGCTTTTCTTCTCTGCCCTGAATCCGCTACTGCGCCTGCCTGGCGTCAGGCACTCCGGCGTGCCGCTGTAACGGGTACCACCATGACTGCGGCAATTTCTGGTCGTGAAGCGCGCGCGCTGCGCAACACATTCTGCACTATTACGCGCCATATCTCCCGGAGAGAGATCCCCGCTTATCCGCTGGCTTATTCACTGGGTAAGGCGCTGGCTAAGGCTGCGCTGACGCAGGGCGAGGCGGGGTTTGGCGCACACTGGGCGGGAGAGGGAGCAGCACTGATACGCGAAATGCCTGCGGCGGAACTCATCCGGCAGCTGGTCACAGAGTGGCATGCGGCCTCTGGTCAGGATAGCCCGGCTAATGCGATAGATCGATCATCTTTATAACGTGGCAGGAATGCATCATAAACACGATTGCGTTTCGGATAGCTGCTGGTTAAATAAAAAATCCGGGTTAGACAGCAAATAAGCGCAACGATAACTTTACCGCTGCGCTTATTTAGCGCCGATAAGATATCCGGGGATAAACTATTAACTCATCTGGACTGATATAAATTTAATGGCTTCACCATAAATTTTCTTAACGCCATCAATAGCCTGCGCTTCAGACTCTTGTAACTCCGCCAGAATGGCATATTTTTCAACGGGTACGCCCGCTGCAATAAGGGTGGTCACGGCGCGCCCTATCGCCTGATTAATATCATTAATAGGTTGTACATCAACCGGTTTCAACAGGTTTTCTCCACAGATAAAATATGCCAGTCCGTACAAATCCGGAGGCAGTAATACGTTAAGGCAATGATTGCCGATATATATAATGCCATAGAGGAAATAGATTTTAAATATAGATATGAGTCATGATTTATTGCCCGCTGAGGCCTCTTTTTAACAGAGCGGTCCGTTAAAAAAACGTGCTGCTTGCTAACAACGCACAATCGGGCTAGCCTGCTGAACGTTGAAATCATCACGCTAAATACAGGCAGACGTTAATGGCAGTTATACCGAAAAACTACTCGCGGCTGGAGAGCGGCTACCGTGAGAAAGCACTTAAAATTTATCCCTGGGTGTGCGGGCGCTGTGCGCGGGAGTTCGTTTACTCAAACCTGCGCGAGCTAACGGTACACCATATCGATCACGATCATACCAACAACCCGGAAGATGGCAGCAACTGGGAGCTGCTTTGTCTCTACTGCCACGATCATGAACACTCAAAATATACCGAAGCCGATCAGTACGGTACGCGAGTGGTGGCGGGGGAGGATGCGCAGGATGAGGTAGGTGCCGCGACATATAACCCCTTTGCCGATCTGAAATCGCTTATCAGCAAGAAGAAGTAATAGCGCTGCCACACACATTTACAGGTCAGTAAAACGAGACGGCGGGGAACCTGTGCTATAGTGCGTTTGCGTACTTTTCTAAGTCGCGAATTTCACTGGCGCTTGTGCCAACCCGATACGCTCAGCCGGGTGTCGGGCTCTTTTTAGCCCGGTTACGCGCACAAAAAAACCCGCACAAGGCGGGTTTTTTTATCAGCAGCATTTAACTGCTCAGACTACTGTCTTCATCGCTATCGTAAGCGCTGCCGATCGTCAGCGCAGCTTACAGTGCGGTAACGTTAGCAGCAGCTGGACCTTTAGCACCATTCTCGATGGTGAAAGAGACCTTCTGGCCTTCGTCCAGGGTTTTGAAGCTGTCACTCTGGATTGCAGAGAAGTGTACGAACACGTCTTTGCTGCCATCTTCAGGAGTGATAAAGCCGAAACCTTTATCTGCGTTGAACCATTTTACTAAACCAGTCATTTTGTTAGACATAGATACTTCCTTAATTGATGAGCCATAAACTATGGCGATGGTGGCCTGTATCAGAGCGTTACTTATTGGGCACTTAGGAGGAGGCTCATGAAGAAGGGGTATCTGTGGATAACACTTGAACTGAGGACTGCTTTACTAAAACTGCTTCATAAGGTCTGTATTCCAAACCGATGGCGCTATTAAGCCACACCTGTTCCGGTTTAGCAACACTTATATTACATCCCTTTTAACATCCCTTTCAGATAAGCCCTGCAGAATGTTTTACCTCCCGATCATCATCCGGGAGGCGCAAAACCACACAATAAAAGAGGTGTTTTTCCACGCCTTAAGCGAAATTGTGACAAAGATCACAAAATTATCCTTCAGAAACGCTGATGTAAAATTTACTGAAATTCACCTATTGAATGATAATAATTATCATTTATAATCGCATTCAAATTTTAAGGCCGACTTATACAGGTCTGCGCACGTATGCCGACTAATGGCATATGTTAATGATATTTATAACTTATTGTTTTTTAGATTTTTGCAGAAGCAACAGAGCCTATGACACCTGTTGTCTTATTCGTCAGCAGGACTTGAAGATTTTTAGTAACAGGAAAGGATTATGTTTACACGTTCATCTGCGCAATCATTACCAATCGTAACCTCTGAGCCGCGTTCAGGCGCGCCTGAGAGCTGGCTTTTTAACGATCGTCAGCTTGATGCCTGGGCCGGTCAGACGCAGGAGGTGCTTAAGCTGCTGACCCAGACGGTGCAGGGCGTGGAAAAGCCGTTCAGCGGTATTCTGCCGCACGAGCTGGCAGACGAGTTCCGCAGTGTGGATCTTAATTCTCCGCTGGGCAATAACGAAGCTGCACTGGCCGAGCTGTCTCAGCTTTATCTGCGCGATGCGGTCTGGTTTCACCATCCTAAATATGTTGCGCATCTGAATTGCCCGGTCGTCCTGCCGTCGCTGATGGCAGAGCAGGTGATGGCCGCCGTCAACAGTTCTGTCGACACCTGGGATCAGAGCGCCGGCGGTACGCTGATTGAGCAGAAAGTTATCGACTGGACGCTGGAGCGTATCGGCCTGCCCGCCGCCGCGGACGGTATTTTCACCAGTGGCGGTACGCAGTCAAACCTGATGGCGATGCTGCTGGCTCGCGACAGCTGGTGCGAGGCGCATCATCCGGGGCATCTGATCAAATATCGCGGTCTGCCAGAAACCGCCGGAAAGTGGCGCGTATTCACGTCTAAATTGAGTCATTTCAGTATCCAGAAATCGATGGCGATCCTCGGCCTGGGCTACGATGCCGTTGTGCCGGTTGACCATGATGCTGATTACCGTATGGATGCAGGTATGCTGGAGTACGAAATTCAGCGCTGCCGCGAAGAGGGACTAATCCCGATTGCGGTGGTAGCAACCAGCGGCACCACCGATTTTGGCAGCATCGATCCGCTGGAAAAGATCGCCGCGCTGTGTCAGCGCAATGGATTATGGATGCACGTTGATGCCGCCTATGGCTGCGGTCTGCTGGTTTCAGAACAGCACCGCCAGCGTCTGCGCGGTATTGAGCAGGCAGACTCAGTCACCGTTGATTACCACAAATCGTTCTTCCAGACGGTAAGCTGCGGGGCGTTCTTTGTACGTAACAAAGAGCATCTGAAGCATGTTACGCACCATGCTGACTACCTCAATCCACTGAGCGCGCAGCAGGAAGGGACACCAAACCTGGTCAACAAAAGTATTCAGACCACGCGTCGCTTTGATGCGCTGAAGATGTGGCTGACGCTGCGCGTCATGGGCCCGGCCGCGCTGGGTGAAGCGTTTGACTCGCTGATTGACCTTGCACAGCGTGCGCATCAGCTGCTGCGCGCGCATCCGGCAATCGAGGTGCTGCACGCACCAGAACTCACCACGCAAATCTTCCGTTTTGTGCCGCGCCAGTCGCTCAGCGGCCCGCAGCTCGACGATATCAACGCTGCGATCCGCAAAGCGCTGTTCCGTTCCGGCAATGCAATTGTGGCAGGCACAAAAGTCGACGGCCGGCAGTATCTGAAATTCACCCTGTTGAATCCTGCCACCACCGAGGCAGATCTGGAAGAGGTGATTAACCTGGTTGCACATTACGGGC
This sequence comes from Pantoea sp. M_9, assembly GCF_008631385.1. Classification (NCBI taxonomy): domain Bacteria; kingdom Pseudomonadati; phylum Pseudomonadota; class Gammaproteobacteria; order Enterobacterales; family Erwiniaceae; genus Pantoea; species Pantoea sp. M_9. Next base: position 567,829 of record NZ_VWUF01000002.1, read on the forward strand.
GCGAGCAGCTGCGCACGACCGCGCTTCACGCGGCAAATCAGTGAGAACTCTGTTATGAATAACACCGTTTACGATTTTATAGGCATTGGTATCGGCCCGTTCAACCTCGGACTGGCCTGTCTCAGCGAACCGGTAGAGGGACTCAACGGCGTATTTCTCGATCAGAATGCGGGTTTTGACTGGCACACCGGCATGATGCTGGAAAGCGCACACCTGCAGACGCCGTTTATGGCCGATCTGGTGACGCTGGCTGACCCGACCAGCCCATACAGCCTGCTGAATTACATGAAAGAGAAAGGAAAACTCTACTCATTCTACATCCGGGAAGATTTTTTNTAAAGAGTATAACCAGTATTGCCAGTGGGCCTGCGAGCGCCTCAGTAACCTGCGCTGGAATCGTCACGTTGAGTATGTAAGTTATGATGCGGAGCGGGCGGTTTATCGCGTTCAGGCGGTCAATAATCAGAGCGGCGTGACCGAAGAGTGGCTGACGCGTCATCTGATCCTCGGCACCGGCCCGGTGGCCTGGCTGCCGGAGTGCAGTCAGCCACATCGTCAGCGTATTACGCACTCCAGCGACTATCTGAAAAACAAAGCAGAGTTGCAGCAGAAGCGGTCTGTTACCGTGCTGGGCAGCGGTCAGAGCGCGGCTGAAATTTACTATGACCTGCTCAGCGATATCGATCGGTTTGACTATCAGCTGAACTGGATCACCCGTGCGCCGCGCTTCTATCCGCTGGAGTACACCAAGCTGACGCTGGAGATGACTTCGCCGGAGTGGGTTGACTATTTTCATGCGCTGCCGCCGGCGAAGCGCGACCGGCTGAATGCAGACCACAAGAATCTCTACAAAGGTATCAACAGCAGCCTGATCAACGATATTTACGATCTGATGTATGTCAAACAGCTCGACGGCCCGCTTAACGTCAATCTCTTCACGCACTCAGCGCTGACCGATCTGCGCTGGCTGCCGGCAGGGGAGTTTGAACTCTCACTCTGGCAGCAGGAGCAGGAGTGCGCCTTTACCCGTCGTACCGAAGGGCTGGTGATGGCGACCGGCTATCACTACCGTCCGCCGATGTTTGTCGAAGGCATCAGTCAGCGGCTGCGCTGGGACGAGCAGGGGCGCTATGATGTGCAGCGTAATTACAGCATCGATCATCACAATCAAATCTTTGTGCAAAACGCAGAGCTGCATACGCACGGTTTTGTGACACCGGATCTCGGCATGGCCTGCTATCGCAACTCCGTTATTTTGCGCGAAATCACCGGACGAGAAGTTTATCCGGTAGAGCGGCAGATCGCGTTTCAGACTTTCCCGGCACAGACGGAGCGCTGACATGAGCACAGAGATGATTTACCGCGTTCAGCGACCGGCGGGCACCTTTAGCCTGCGCCCGATGGAGGCCACCGATGCCGCACTGATCCATAGCTGGGTAACGCGCGACTACGCCCGTTTCTGGGGCATGCAGAACGACACCCTGGAACAGGTCGCCGCCTTTTATCACGGGCTGACCGCAAATAATCCGCACGCCGCGTTAATTGGCTGCTGTGAAGGGCAGCCGGTGTTTCTGATGGAGTGCTACCGCGCCAGCGAGGATGAAATTGGACGGTTCTATCCGGCCGCGCCCGATGATTACGGGATGCATATTCTGATTGCGCCCGCCAGCACACCCATTCCGCAGTTCAGCTGGCAGGTCTTTACCGTTGCCATGGGATACCTGTTCAGTCTGCCGCAGGTCGGACGCGTGGTGGTGGAGCCTGACGTACGCAATGAGAAAATTCACCGGCTGAATAAGCGGGCCGGCTTTCGCTATCAGCACACGCTCGATCTCGGGCATAAAACCGCCTGGCTGGCGTTTTGCCAGCGGGAAGATTATCAACAGGCTCTGGAGCAGGATATTTTGACCATGAACACACCCTCTGCGCTGCTGACAGGATCCCACCTTACGGGCGATAACTGGGCACAGGCAAACCGGATGCTGATCCGCAAAGCGATAAGCGAGTTTGCCCACGAAAAGCTGGTTACGCCCGTTGAAAACGGTGCAGGCTGCTATACGCTGGCCGTACCGGGCGGCGAAGCAGATTATCAGTTCCGCGCAGAACGTCTGGCGCTGGACCACTGGAATATAGACGCCGCATCACTGCTGAAGCAGGAAAATGGCCGACCGCTGACGCTGGATGCGCTGCAGTTTATCGTGGAGTTTAATCAGCAAATCGGCATTCCGCAGGCGCTGCTGGCGACCTATATGGAAGAGATCAGCAGCACGCTCAGCAGCAGCGTCTATAAGCTGCAGAAGCAGAATCCGGATGCGCAGGCTCTGGTGCACGCTGATTTCCAGACCACTGAGGCGGCAATGACCGAGGGGCACCCCTGTTTTGTCGCCAATAATGGCCGCATTGGTTTTGACGCCCGCGATTATCTCGCTTTTGCGCCAGAGGCCGCCGCACCGGTCCAGCTCATCTGGGTTGCGGTACATCAGCGCAACGCCCATTTTTCCAGTCTGAGTACGCTGAGTTACGAACAGCTGATGCGTGATGAGCTGGGCACGGAGACTCTGGCGCGGTTTACAGAGCAGCTCAGCGCGCGCGGGCTGAATGCGGATGAGTATATACTGATGCCGGTGCATCCGTGGCAGTGGCAAAACAAACTGCTGACGGTATTCGCGGCCGATATTGCTCAGCAGGATATCGTCTGGCTCGGCGAGGGCGACGATCGCTATCAGGCGCAGCAATCGATCCGCACCTTCTTTAACCGCAGCCAGCCCGCAAAGCGCTACGTTAAAACCGCGCTGTCGGTGCTTAACATGGGCTTTATGCGCGGCCTCTCACCCTATTATATGGCGACCACGCCCGCGATTAACGAGTGGCTGGAACAGCTGGTCAGCAGGGATGCGTGGCTGCAGCGCTGTGATTTCCGTATTTTGCGGGAGGTCGCGGCGGTGGGCTATCACAACCGTTACTACGAGCAGGCCATCAGCGGCGATTCCGCCTATAAAAAGATGTTTGCTGCGCTGTGGCGGGATAATCCGGTCGCCCGCCTGCAGCCGGGTCAGCGCCTGATGACGATGGCCGCATTCCTGCATGTTGATCACCACCAGCAGGCGCTGCTGCCAGCGCTGATTGCTGACTCAGGCCTGCCGGCAAAAGAGTGGGTGGCGCGCTATCTGAACTGCTATCTCAGCCCGCTGCTGCACTGCTTCTATCAGCACGATTTAGTGTTTATGCCCCACGGCGAAAACCTGATCGTGCTGCTGGAGAACAATGTGCCGGTCAGCGCCTATATGAAAGATATCGGCGAAGAGATTGCCGTCATGGATCCGGACGCGCAGCTGCCGGAAAAAGTGAGCCGGCTGGCAGTGGATGTGCCGGACGATCTCAAGTTACTGTCGATTTTTACCGACGTATTCGACTGCATTTTCCGGTTTATCAGCGCCATTCTGCACGACGCCGGTACGCTGTCGCAGGATCACTTCTGGCAGGCGGTCGCGCAGTGCGTGAAAGAGTATCAGCAGGCGCATCCGCAGCTGGCCGCTAAATTTGCACGCTTTGATATGTTTACCCCGGCGTTTACCCGCTCCTGCCTTAACCGGCTGCAGCTGGCGAATAACCAGCAGATGATTAACCTCACTGACCCGGCGGAAAATCTCAAATTTGCCGGTACGCTGGATAACCCGATTGCCCGCTGGCGCTGATAAGGCGTCCGCTGGCTGACATCTGTGACGCGGTTGCTCCGGCAACCGCGTTTTTTATCACTCTGCAACGGGAAAGGATCGGTAATGGCCCTGTATGAACCGGTGTCGCAGCTCACGCGCCGCCGCATAATTTTTCCGCTCTCGCTGGTACTGTTTGAATTCGCCACCTATATCGCGCATGACATGATCCAGCCCGGCATGCTGCTGGTCACTGAGGAGTTTGGTGCCGGACCTGAGTGGGTTTCCGCTTCGCTGACCGCCTATCTGATCGGCGGTATGATGCTGCAGTGGCTGCTGGGGCCGCTTTCCGATCGCATCGGGCGGCGTCCGGTACTGCTCAGCGGCGTGGCTTTTTTTATGCTGACCTGCATTGCCACCCACTGGGTGCAGAGCATTGAGCAGTTCGTACTGCTGCGTTTTCTGCAGGGGGTTAGCCTGTGCTTTATCGGCTCTGTAGGCTACGCCGCTATTCAGGAGGCGTTCAGTGAAGCGCTGAGCGTAAAGATCATGGCGCTGATGGCAAACGTCGCGCTGCTGGCTCCGCTGGCCGGGCCGCTGGCCGGGGCCGCTTTTCTGACCATCAGCGACTGGCGCACCCTGTTCTGGCTCTTCGGCGGCGTGACGGCGCTTGCCCTGCTGGGCCTGTGGTGCACTATGCCTGAAACCGCAGGGGATCGTACGCGCCCGATCTCACCCGCCGCGCTGGGCAGGAATTACTATCAGCTGCTGCGCGAGCGCCAGGTGATGCGCGGCTCGCTGGCCATCGGCCTGGTGACCATTCCCTGCCTCGCCTGGGTAGCGCTGTCGCCGGTTATTCTGATGCATGATGCCGGCCTGAGCCGTATGGAATATGCGCTGCTGCAGCTGCCGGTGTTTCTGGCGATGATCGCCGGTAATCTGACGCTGGGGCGCCTCAGCAGCCGGCTGCCGATCCAGCGTCCGCTGCAGCTGGGAGCCTGGCCGGTGGTAGCCGGTCTTGCGCTGGCGGCGGTCGCGACCCTGGCCGATCGGCACAGCTATCTGTGGCTGACCGCCGGCCTCAGCCTTTACGGTTTTGGCACCGGACTGGTGAATGCCGGACTCTATCGTATGACGCTCTTTTCCAGTCAGGCGGGCAAGGGCAGCGTGGCAGCGATGGTCGGTATGGTCACAATTCTCATTTTCGCACTCGGCATTGAAGCGGCAAAATACGCCTATTTTAGCTTTAACAGTACCGGCTTCAGCCTGATAAATCTGGCCTGCGGATTGCTCTGGCTGGGGCTCACCCGCGCATTTCTGCGTGAAAACCGGCGGCAGCAGCCCGCGCTGCAGCAGGCCTGACGTTTTTATCTGAAGCGAGCCGCGGCTCGCTTTTCAGCCACCCCTCGCTTTTAAACTGGTTTCCGGCAGAAAATTTAACTGCCGACACATCTTGAAATGCCACCCTCAAAAAGATAATAATTCTCATTAATATTAGCATTACCATTGCCTCTGGCATCCATCGGCTCTCTGGCTGCACCGGAGAGAACTGCGTGTTTTTAAGGGAATTAACCATGCGAGTGCCTTTTACTTTGAAGCGTTCTGTTCTGTTCTGCTCCGTCGCGTTATCTGCATCACCGCTGCTGTATGCAGCTGAAACCCTGGTTGTCACCGCGCAGCCGGCTGAAACGGCTACGACTCCCACCACCGGCTATACGGCGAAAACCAGCCAGGGCGCGACTAAAACCGATCGCCCGCTGATCACTACCGGTCAGGCCGTTTCAGTGGTGACGCGTCAGCAGATGGAAGATCAGGGCGCGATGAGCGTGAATCAGGCGCTGAATTATACCGCAGGCGCCTTTACAAACTTCGCCGGTGCGGCGTCGCGTTACGATACGGTATCACTGCGCGGTTTCCACGGTGGCGATGTCGACAATGTTTTCCTGGATGGCCTGCGACTGATGAGCGATCCCGGCAGCTATAACGTGCTGCAGGTTGATCCCTGGTTCCTTGAGCGTATTGATGTGATTAAAGGTCCTTCATCTGCGCTTTATGGTCAGACGGTGCCGGGCGGGCTGGTGATGGAGACGTCAAAGCGTCCGCAGTTCCGGCAGGAAGGGCATTTCCGTCTTTCGGCGGGTAACAACAACACCAGCTCAGCCGCCTTTGACTACACCGACGCGCTGAACGATCAGCTGGCGTTCCGCCTGACCGGTATTACCCGCAACAGCGATACCCAGTACGAACACACGCGGGAAGAGAAATATGCGATTTCACCCTCGCTGCTCTGGCAGCCATCGGAAGATACCTCGCTGCTGCTGCGCGCCTATCTGCAGAAAGATCCGTCAGGCGGCTACCACAGCGCGGTGCCGGGTGAGGGCAGCATCACCGAACACAACGGCTATAAGCTGAGCAATGGCTTCTACGACGGTCAGAGTTCGCTCGACCAGTTCAAACGCCGCGAGCAGATCTACAGCGCCGAATTTGCCCACCGCTTTAATGACACCTGGGCGTTCCGCTCTAATGCCAGCTACTCTCACTCAAACGTCGATCTCGACCAGGTGTATCAAATCGGCTGGACAGGGAACAGTTCAGATCTGCTGAACCGCTACTACTCCGGCTCGCGCTCATCGCTGAAAGCGTACGCGATCGATAATCAGCTGGAAGCAGATTTCGCTACCGGCGCAGTAGACCATAAAGTGGTGCTGGGCGCGGAATATCACCAGTATAAAAATGATCTGCATGACGCAAGCGGCAACGCCAGCCAGCTGAATGCACGAACCGGGGCCTCCGTGGGTGCCAACGACGTGTATACCTTTGAGCGCTCGCAGCGCTACTACTATCAGACCGGCGTCTACCTGCAGGATGAGATGGTCTGGGATAAGTGGCATCTTGACCTCTCAGGCCGCTATGACCGCATTGTATCGCAGACCGAAAATTACGATCGGGCAACCAAAAACCGGCGTCAGGATGATCACGTTGGCGGGCGTGCCGCGCTGCTTTATGCGTTTGACAACGGCGTTTCGCCTTATGTGAGTTATAGCCAGGCCATCACGCCGCAGTCGCTCTCGGGCCAGAACGGCAACCTGCTGAAACCCACTACCGCTGAGCAGTATGAAGCGGGCGTGAAATATCAGCCGCCGGGGACCTCCGATCTCTACACCGCAGCGGTGTACGATCTTACGCAGAAGGATGTCGGCAACCGTATTGTGCAGGGCTCTTACTTTGTGCCTGCCGGTAAAGTGCATTCACAGGGGCTGGAGCTGGAGGCGCATACCCAGCTGACGCCGCGTCTCAGCACCATCGCTAACTACACGCTCAGCCACGTGCGTTATAAAGATTCGGTGGATGGTAACGATGGTCATACCCCTTATGTCACCCCCAACTCTATGGCTTCGCTCTGGAGCAAATATCAGTTTGACTACGGTCTGAGCGTGGGTGCCGGCGTGCGCTACATCGGCAAACAGTGGGCTGATAATGAAAATACCCGTCGCCTGCCTTCCGCTACTCTGTTTGACGCGTCGGTCCGCGCCGATCTCGGTGCCTGGAACAGCCAGCTGAAAGGGGCTTATGTGCAGGTTAATGCCAATAACCTCACCGATCGGGAATATGTCGCGGCCTGCTACGGCACGGGCTACTGCTACTGGGGCGCAGAGCGCTCAATTGTCGCGACCGTGGGTTACGATTTCTGATCGGATACTATGTGGCCGGCGTACAGCCTGACGCCGGCAAACATACCGCCCGTAAGCCGGTTTATCCGCTTACGGGCTTTTTTCTGGTCAGCAAGGGTTAAAAGCTTTCCCAGCTGGCGTCCGCTGTGGCCACAGGATGGGGTTTAGCCGGCGACGACGTCAGTACGGGCTTCGGAGCAACCCGGGCGGCGTTTTCCTGTTCCGCTGAAAGACGGAAGATGGCCACGGTTTTCTCCAGTTCAATCGCCTGCGACTCCAGCGAGCTTGCTGCGGCTGAAGACTCCTCAACGAGAGCCGCATTCTGCTGGGTGGTGGTATCCATCTCCGACATCGCCTGCGCAATCTGCGAAATGCCCCGGTTCTGCTCATCGGAGGCGGCGGCAATCTCACCCATAATATCGCGCACCTGCGTCACCGACTGCACGATATCATTCATTGTCGTACCGGCACGATCCACCAGCGCCGAGCCGTCGCTGACGCGATCCAGTGATTCACGGATCAGCGTCTCAATCTCTTTTGCCGCCACGGAGCTGCGCTGCGCCAGGTTTCTGACTTCGCCCGCTACCACGGCAAAACCGCGTCCCTGTTCACCAGCGCGCGCCGCTTCTACCGCTGCGTTCAGTGCCAGGATATTGGTCTGGAACGAGATACTGTTGATGACATTGATGATTTCACCAATTTTACCGGAGCTCTGGCTGATACCGCTCATGGTAGCGATCACGTCGCGAACAATCTCGCCGCCGCGGCCAGCATTGCCGGAGGCGTCGGCCGCCAGCTGGCTGGCGTGATGCGCATTCTCAGCGTTCTGTTTCACCGTTGAGGTCAGCTGTTCCATACTCGCGGCGGTCTGTACCACGGCAGCACTCTGCTGCTCGGTGCGGGAAGAGAGATCGGTATTGCCGGCGGCAATCTCTGCGGAGGCGCGCGCCACGCTGCTGACGCCGCTGCGCACGTTAGCGATAATGGTCTGCAGACTGTGGTTCATGCTGTCAACCGCCTGCATCAGCTCGCCCAGCTCATCGCCACGGGTGGTTTTCAGCGATGTGGTCAGATCGCCTGCGGCAATACGCTGGGCCGCGCTGAGCGTTTCACGCAGCGGGTGCGTAATGCTGCGCGTAATGCGCCAGGCAATCAGCAGGCTCAGCACCACACAGATCGCGGCAGCGATAGCGATGCGCCACTCAGCACCTTTGATAAACGAGGAGGAAAGCTGCGACTGATAGCTGAACATATCTGCCACGCCTGCATTCAGCCGCTCCGCCGAGCCTGTCAGGATGGCGGATTCACTTTTCTCGCTGTTAAAGGCGTTCAGGTAAGGCGTCAGGGCGGGGCGCTGCTGATTGATCGCGGCAAGCACGGCCTGCGTCGCGGTAGTGATATCCCCCTGATTAAAACTGTCGAGCAGTTCGGTCAGGGTAGTGATGGTGATGAATTTATCCGCGATGGCGTCTCTGCTGGTTTCGCCAGGATTTTTCAGGAAGTTCTCTTCGATATTAGCGGTGTCGTAGAGGGTCGCCGTAAGCTGCATAACCGGCGGCGCGGTCTCTGGCGTCAGGCCGCGATTCAGCGATTCCAGCTGATGTGCCAGCTTAATCAGCGCACCAGGCGTGATTGCACTGTAGTTTCCTGCGGTTTCTTTTGCGGCAGCAATAAATTTTTCGCGCTGATCCTGATAGCTGTGCATCAGTTCACCCAGCTGGTTCACTTTCTGCAGCCCCTCTGGGTTCCAGCTAAAACGCTCCAGGCGCTGATAGAGCGAAGTGAACTCTTTCAGCGCCTCAACGTTCCGCACGGCAAACTGCTCATCTTTCGTGTACTGATACAGAGTGCGATTCAGCCGCGCTTTACCGAGCGTGTTCACCATCTCAACCGTCACGGTGCGCCGGGCTGAGTTATCTTTAATGCTGCGAAAACAATCAAATGCGATAACAGTGATTGCCAGTGAGGCGGCTATCACAATAACAAAACCGGCTCCCAGTTTCTTTCCGATTTTAATATTCGAGAGGGAGTGAGCAAGGCCCATAAAATTCACCTTTAGTGAGATAATGAAATGCAGTCAGAGGGAGGCGGAACACGTGCTCTGCCGTCAATTTACTATCGTCACGGCTTACAGAAGCTTGATATCTATTTTTAACGTTCGTCTTTTTATAAATAAATAAAAGATGATCCAGAACAATATGGCGTCGGGGAAAACAGGATCGCGCTAAATAAGCGGCTCCCCGCTACCGGATGCGGCAGCGCCCGGTATCAGGCGGCGCTGCCTGAAAAGCGCCGGGTCAGAACGGTCCCCAGTTGATAGCGACCCCTGTCAGCAGCATCACCACACAGATCACAAACCAGATTGCGATGACCGGGGCAACAAAGCGCAGCCACTGACCGAATGAAACGCCTGCCGTGGCCAGCACCGCCATCAGCACGCCGGAAGTCGGGCTCATACAGTTGACGATCCCTTCACCCAGCAGCACTGACTGCACCATCACCTGGCGCGTCAGGCCAAGGTTATCGCCCAGCGGTGAGAAAATAGGGATCAGAAGCGCCGATTCTCCGGAGCCGGATGAGATACCAAAGTGGATCAGCGCGGCGCTGATAAACATGCCGATAGTTGCCAGCCAGGCGGGTACCGGCTCCAGCAGATCGGAAAGAAACCCCACGATCGGGTCGAGTACATTGCCCTGCTGCAGCACCAGTGAAATGGCAGCTGCCATCCCCACGATAAACGCCCCTTTAACCAGCGTGGCGCAGCCTGCCAGAAAGGTGTTGGCAATGTCCGAGCCTGAGAGACGGCCCATCAGTCCGACCACAATGGTCAGCAGGATAAACATCGCTGACATCTCTCGGGTGCCCCAGTGATAGCGCACCGTACCGGCAATAAAGAGCAGCAGCGCCAGCGCCGTGGTCGCCAGAATCAGCTTATGTCGTCCGGTTACCGGAGCAGTACTCTCCGCAGCGGCAGACATAGCGGGCCGGCACTCACCGTTTTTGCGCGCCCGGCGCACCGCGTGGATCAGGTAAAGCGCGGCGCTGACCACAAACAGCAGGCAGGTCAGGGCGCGCAGCAGCATGCCGGAGAACAGCGGCAGCTGCGCAAGATGCTGCGTCAGCCCGGTAGTGGCCGGATTCAGGATCGCCACGTTATATCCGGCGGCGCAGGTCAGATAGACCAGCGAGGCCCCAAGCATAGGAGAGAGTCCGAGTGAGCGCCCCACCAGCAGCCCGATCGGCACGAAAGCGACCACCGCATTGACGACCACGCCGGTAGTGCCCAGCAGCGAGAAAATCACGGCGAAAATAATGATGATACGCGTGTCACTCAGCGTGCTGCTGCGCGACAGTGCCTGCAGAGCCGTCGCTATCGCCCCGGTTTTCTCGATTACCGCCAGTACGCCTCCGGTAAACAGGATCAGAAAGATAATGGGGGCCTGTTTAACCATGCCCGCAGCGATCGCCATAAAGATCTCCAGCGGCAGCACACCGCTCTGCGGCACCGCATGCAGACTCTCTTTGACGGCAAACTTAATGCCGTCGCGCGTCTCATAATCGTAGACGCCCGCCGGGATAATCCAGGTCGCCACCGCGGCCAGCACCAGAATAATAAACAGCAGCAGGTAGGGGCTGAGGCCCTCCCGCTGGCGGGCAGCCCTGTCCGGTTTTTCCAGCGATATCTGTGTCATGGCGTCTCTCCGCTCAGCAGGCCAGCCAGCAGCGCCGTACGCTGCACCACCTCTGCAACAATAATATGCTCATGCCGCGCGTGAATACCGGCACCGGTGGCACCCAGCCCATCCAGCGTGGGCAGCCCGAGTGCGGCGGTAAAGTTGCCGTCGCTACCGCCGCCCACGGAGGCCGCTTCCAGCGTCAGACCGAGCTGACGACCGATGTGCGCCGCGCGGGTAAACAGTGCGCGTGATGCCGCGCTCTGGCGCATAGGCGGGCGCCCCTGCTCACCGCTGATATGCAGGGACACGCGCGGGTCATGCGGCTGGAGCTGCATAATCGCCGCGTGCAGGCGGGCCGCCTCCTCTTCAGAAGTGACGCGCGTATCCACTTCCAGACGCGCGCGATCTGCCACCACGTTCGCCCGGCTGCCGCCGCTGGCAACGCCGACGTTGACCGTAGTGCCGCGTTCGGGCGCGTTGAGCGCGTGCAGCGCCAGAATCTGCTGCGCCATCTCCTGCACCGCGCTGGCCCCTTCTTCCGGATTGTTGCCGGCGTGCGCCGCCAGGCCGGTCAGCGTAAGGTCATAGCGGCCGGTGCCTTTACGGGCGACCTTCAGCGCGCCGCTGCCCGCTACCGCTGGCTCGACAACAAATACCTGGGCGGAGCCCTGGGCATGCGTTTCAATCCACTGCTGCGAACCGGGGCTGCCCAGCTCTTCATCACTGTTGCAGAGAAACACCACATTCTGCCAGCCGGGCAGATCAAGCTGCTGCAGCGCGCGTACTGCCCAGATCGCCTGTACCAGGCCCGCTTTCATATCGAGAATGCCGGGGCCGTACAGGCGTCCCTCTTCTTCACGCAACGTAAGCTCGCCTTTATCCCAGACGGTATCGAAATGGCCAATAATGGTGCTCTGCGGCGTTTGTCCGCCCAGCGAAAATTTCAGGTTATTACCGTATTGCTGCTGCGGTGTTATTTCCGCACGCACGTTAAGACGCTGCTGAAACAGCTGCTGCAGCACTTCACCGCAGGCGTCAACGGCAGATTTGTCATCAGAGGGAGATTCAGCCGCCACCAGCGTTTTTATGTCCGCCAGGATATCTGCGGCATGCTGTTCCAGATAAAGAGTAATCGCTTTCATTTTATAGTTTTCCTGTCTGTCGGGTTTGCACAGGCAGTATGCGCAGAAAAAATGCTACAGAAAAATAAGCCCTCGCGGCTATTATTGTTGCTCTCAGGTCAACAGATAAGCGCAAAGTATGACGTTATCCAGCTATCCGGAAAAATCGATAAGTTACTTATATGAGGTCGGAATGCACGGCGGGATCCGCCGCGCTGCAGATGCGCTGGGCGTCAATGCTTCCGCCATCAGCCGCCAGCTCGCGCAGCTAGAACGCGCGCTGCAGCTGCCGCTGCTGGAACGACGCGGCAGAAACGTGGTCCTGACCGATGCGGGTAAACTGCTGGCAGAGGATTATGCGCTGACCAGTCAGCGCCGCCGTCAGCTGGAGCGGCAGCTGCAGGATATGCGCCATATGCGCGGCGGCAGCGTTACGCTGCGCGTGGGTCAGGGGATGGCAGACGAAGTGATTCGTCACGTGATTGCCGAGTTCTCTCAGGCTTACCCGGCGGTTTTCGTGAATATTCAGTCGGGAGATATGCAGACCACGCTGACGCTGCTGGCAAAAGGTGAGGTGGATATGGCGGTGAGTTTTGGCCCCTCCGGCCCGCCCGGACTCCGCTGTAACAGCTTCAGGCGCGGTCCGATCTGTGCGGTCGTGCCGCCCTCGCATCCACTGGCTGCGCTGGATAAAGTGACGCTGTCACAGCTGGCTGAGCACCGTCTCATTGGCATGGATGAGCAGTTTGGTCTCCAGCGCTATCTGAATGCCATGTTCAGGAGTGAAGGACTCATCTTTACGCCCGCCTGTAGCTGTAACCTGTTTACCAGCGCCGTTTCTCTGGCGCTGGCCGGGCAGGGCGTGGCGTTCATGACGCCGCAGACGCTGAGAAGTATTCACGAGTGCGATCGGCTGGTCGCGATACCGCTCGACCACCGCATTGCGCGCGAGAGTCAGTGTCAGCTGCTGCACAGCGCCGATCACCGCATGACGCCCGCTGCGCACTATCTCTGGCGACTGCTCAACAGCTATTTCGCGCGCTCCGCTGATGGATTACCGGCATAAAAAAAGCCGGACAGTGTCCGGCTCAGGGTTCAGGGCTGGTCGCGATTAGAGCGCCATATCCTGTTTAGCAGATTCTTCGCGCGGCTTAGCCTGCATTGGCGCGGCCTGCTGCTCGCTCATATTGATGACCGGTGGTTTGGTCAGCTGCAGCACAGACGCGGTGTTATCCCATACCTGCTGCGTCAGCGCGGTATTGCCATTCAGTTTCTGGCCAAAGCTCGGCACGATAGTACGGATTTTTTCCTGCCACTCCGGTGAAGCAAACTGCTGCGGGAACAGCGATTTCATCACGTTCAGAGTGATAGGCGCAGCGGTTGAAGCACCCGGTGACGCGCCCAGCAGGGCCGCAACGGTTTTCTGCTGATCGGTGACAATTTCTGTACCGAGTTTCAGCACGCCGCCTTTATCCGCATCTTTCTTGATAATCTGTACGCGCTGACCCGCCTGGATCAGTTTCCAGTCCTCTTTGCGCGCGTTAGGATAGTACTCTTTCAGCGCGGCAAAGCGGTCGTCATCGTTCAGCATTACCTGACCAATCAGGTATTTCACCAGGTCAAAGTTATCGATACCCACGTGGGTCATCGGCATAACGTTGCTGGTGGTGGTCGCGCTCAGCAGATCGAACAGCGAACCATTTTTCAGGTATTTGGTTGAGAAGGTGGCGAACGGCCCGAACAGCACCACTTTTTTACCGTCGAGGTTACGCGCATCGATATGCGGAACCGACATCGGCGGTGCACCTACGGAAGCCTGACCATACACTTTCTGCAGGTGACGGCTGGTGATCTCCGGGTTTTCGGTCATCAGGAATGAGCCGCCTACCGGGAAACCGCCGTAATTGTCCGCTTCCGGAATGCCGGTTTTCTGCAGAAGCTTGATAGCCGCGCCGCCGGCACCGATAAAGACATACTTCGCATCAACGCTGCGATCTTTACCGCTCTTCACATCTTTGATGGTAACGTGCCAGGAGTTATCGCCGTTACGTTTAAAATCGGTGACTTCAGACGAGGTTTCCAGCGTGAAGTTCTGATCTTTTTTCAGACTGCCGATCAGCTGACGGGTAATTTCACCGTAGTTGACGTCAGTACCGACCGGCGTCCAGGTCGCAGCAACTTTCTGTGCCGGATCGCGGCCTTCCATCACCAGCGGTGCCCACTGCTCAATCTGTTTGTGATCGGTTGAGAACTTCATGCCCTGGAACAGGGTGGTTTTCTGCAGCGCGGCGTAACGCTTAGTCAGATACTCAACGTTCTTATCACCCCAGACGAAGCTCATGTGCGGCGTAGAGTTGATGAACGAACGCGGATCGTGCAGCACACCGCGCTCAACCTGGCTGGTCAGGAACTGGCGGGTAATCATGAACGATTCGTTGATCTCCAGCGCTTTGCTAACGTCGATTGAACCGTCTGCACGCTCTGGCGTGTAGTTCAGCTCCATGTTAGCAGAGTGACCGGTACCGGCATTGTTCCAGCCATTGGACGACTCCATCGCCACGCCGTCGAGACGCTCGACCATCAGCTGCTTCCAGCCCGGTTGCAGCTCCTGCAGCCAGGTGCCCAGAGAGGCACTCATGATCCCGCCGCCAATCAGCAGCACGTCGGTTTTTTCTGGTGCGTTTTCAGCGTGAACCGCTGAAGAAACAAGCAGTGCGGTCAGCGAAAGCGCGGACACAATTTTTTTGGTCTGATTCATGCCAGTCCTGTTCTTTATTCAAAGCAGATGAACGTTAAAAATTCGGTTGGCAAATTAAAATATTGTTACGGAAAGATTAACCTGTTTTTAGTTATTTAACTATTTACGCAGATTAATTAAGTTACATAATTATATTCAGGCTAAATAAGCAGCAAATAAGGCGAAGGAAGTGAGGCTAATATCGGCAGGATAACCGCTTCTGTAACGCGGTTATTCTTTATAACCACAGGCTGGACTTAAAGCAAATAAAAGTGCGGATAATTGCGCCCGCTGGTTATTCAGCAGGCGCAGAGCGTTAGCCGTTCAGCGCAATCTCATCACCGGTATAATAGAGTGTCGCTTTCGCCGCCAGTACCGGGTGCCCGTCATGCGCCGGCTCATGCGACTCCACATCACTGATATGATATCCCGCCGCTCCGGCGGCCAGCGTCTTTTGAACCACCGCATCGGTTAAATCTTCCATTGAGGTTGCCCAGCTCACGCTGGTTACGCTGGTGGGGCGCAGCGAAGCGATCTGCTCTGGTGTCAGATCGGCACGCACCAGCACCGGCTGAGTATCCTGCGGGGTAAAAATAGAGATGACATCATTGATCAACGCTTTCATAGGCCTGCTCCTGAGAGAATTGCACGGTATGGTCCGTTATGCATTTTTCTGCCCGGCTTGAAAAGCGCGGGCGACAGAATGACTAAACACCCTGCCGCGCCGTCTGGTTTAGCTTTAATTGCTAATAAGTTGTTAAGAAAAATTCTGCCACAACTTTGTCACTCTTACAGCAACCTGGTTGCATCTGCTTACAGGTTTATGCCGTGTTTTGGTGCACTTACGGGTTAAAACTCACGCTGACCACCCAGTTCGATAACGCGGTTAGGCGGAATATGAAACTGTTCATGAGCGCGCAGCGCGTTGCGCTGGCAAAAGTGAAAAATGCCGCCGCGCAGGCGCGCCAGACCACGACGCTGCTTCATCACCAGCGTGTCGTGGGAGGTAAAGAACGACGCTTCACTGACCGAGCAGCCAAAGCCCTCCAGCCCGCACAGGTGCAGGATCTCAGCCATCGACGGCGTTTCGCGCCAGCCATAGGCGGCAGTAACCTGCCAGAAGGAGGCGGAAAGCGGCGTCAGCGTAATACGCTGCTGGTTATGCACGCGCGGCGTGTCAACGGTGCGGATATGCAGCAGCACGACGCGACGGTGCAGCACGCGATTATGTTTAAGGTTGTGCAGCAGCGCCTGCGGGATCTCAAACTCTTTACGCGCCAGAAACACGGCGGTGCCCTCCACGCGGCTGGGCGGGCTTTTTTCCAGCGAGCTGACCAGCGCCAGCAGGCTGGCCTGGCTGCTGTCGAGACGCCGGATCAGCCGGTTGCGCTCGCTGCTCCAGATAAGCATCAGCGCCATCATGGTCAGCGCCAGCAGCACCGGGATCCAGCCGCCTGACAGCAGTTTCATCAGGTTTGCGATAAACAGCGGCACGTCGATGCACAGCATCATCAGCAGGAACAGCCCCGCCAGCGGCAGCGGCCAGCGCCAGTTGCGCCGCGCCACCACGCCTGCCAGCCCGGCAGTGATCACCATCGTACCGGTCACGACAATGCCGTAAGCAGAGGAGAGCGCCGACGACTCACGAAAGGCCACCACCACCAGCATCACTGCGGTAAACAGCAGCCAGTTCACAACCGGAATGTAGATCTGACCTGACTCAGTATGCGAGGTAAAAATAATGCGCATCGGCGGCAGAAAGCCCTGCCGTATCGCCTGATGCGTCAGCGTATACACGCCTGAAATCACCGCCTGTGCAGCGATAACCGTTGCCAGCGTCGAAAGCACAATCAGCGGGATCTGCCCCCACGCCGGTGCCAGCAGGTAAAATGGATTGCTGAGCGCGGCGCTGTTCGCCATCACCAGTGCGCCCTGACCAAAATAGTTGAGCACCAGCGCCGGCATAGCGATAACCAGCCAGGCGAGGCGGATAGGGGTTTTGCCCAGATGCCCCATATCGGCATACAGCGCCTCGGCACCGGTAACCGCCAGAACCACCATGCCGAGCGCCGCCAGCGACAGCGCAGAGTGGCTCAGCAGAAAGTCGAGTGCATAGTGCGGACTCAGCGCCTGAAGCACCTGCGGATTAAGCAAAATGCCGCGTAGGCCAAGCAGGGCAATGGCGGCAAACCAGACAAACATCACCGGCCCGAATATACGGCTGACCTTTTCAGTTCCCTGGCGCTGAATGACAAACAGCAGCGTCAGAATAACCAGCGCCAGCGGAACCACAAACCGCTCCAGCGCGGGTGAAACCACTTCAATGCCTTCAATGGCGGAGAGCACCGAAATCGCCGGGGTGATCACCCCGTCGCCATAAAAAAACGCGCCGCCGATCAGACCGGCCAGCATCACAGCGTGTCCCGCTTTGCTGCTGACACCGCGGCGCGCCAGCGCCATCAGCGTCAGGATGCCTCCCTCTCCGTCATCATCCGCGCGCATAACAAAACAGACATATTTCAGGGTAACAATCAGCGTCAGCGCCCAGAAGATGAGCGATAAAAAGCCCATGACGGCAGCCGGTGTGACGCTGCCATCAGGCAGAATCGACAGACACTCTTTCAGGGTATAAAGCGGGCTGGTGCCGATATCACCAAAGACGATACCGGCAGCAGCCAGCATGCCGGCAGGCAGCGAGGCTTTGTGCGGGTGTTTCATAGCGTTCCTGCTCAGGTTAACAGAGAGGCGCGGTCTCTTCAGCGCCGGAGTTATAGCGGCGAAGATAGCGGTTTTCGGCGCAGGCAGGGAGAGGGTGGCGAATATTTACACACCATTTTTACGCCGGAAGCGCAAATTTTTACGCGTTTTTTATATCGCTTTGCGTTTAACAGCCATAAAAAAGCCGCCCCTCAGGGCGGCATGCGGTTAAGGCTTACCAGCCTTTGATAATATCGCCTTTATAAATCTCGTTGGCTTTATCCAGTACCGGCTGCGAGCGGAAGGCCTCTTTCAGTTTCTGCACGTTCGCACTCTCTTTATTATCTTCACGCGCCACAATGGCATTGACGTATGGCGATGCTTTACCTTCCATAAACATACCGTCGCGTGAGGCGGAGAGGTTCACCAGCGCCGCAAAGTTGTTATTGATAATGGAGAGATAAACCTGCGGATCGTCCAGCGTGCGTGCCAGCTGCGGCGTATCGACTTCAACAAACTTCAGCTTTTTAGGATTAGCAGTGATATCCAGCGTGGTGGGCAGCAGACCCGCTTCAGGTTTCACTTTGATCAGGCCCTGCGCCTGCAGCAGCAGCAGGCTGCGACCCAGCGTGGTCGCTTCATTTGACAGCGTGATCGTCGCGCCATCCGGCAGTTCATTCAGGCTTTTAATTTTGCGGGAGTAGCCGGCAATCGGGAACACAAAGGTATTGGTGATCACAGCAAATTTATAACCGCGCTCTTTTGACTGCATCTCAAGATAGGGCAGACTCTGAAAGGCGTTTGCATCCACGTCTTTGTTGTAGAGCGCCTCGTTGGGCTGCACGTAATCGTTAAACGCAATCACCTCAACATCCAGCTTATATTTGTCATGGGCGACCTGCTTCACTGTCTGCCAGAGCTGTTCATCCGGGCCGCTGTTGATCGCAACTTTGATTTTTTCGTCATTATTATTGTCGCAGGCGCTAAGCAGCGTAACAGAAGCGGCCAGCAGCGCGGTCAGTAAATGTTTTTTCATGTTTGCAGCATCCTTATTCTTGTCAGCCCCGGACTATAATATGCGTCCAGACGTCTGTACATCCATAATTAACAGGTGGCTTATGCTTTTAGTGCATAAGTTATGCGCTACTTCAGGCAGTTGAGATAGCGCTGCGCGGAACGTGCGACGGCGCTATCGGCATCCTGCAGGATCTCACGGCCGTCAAATGCGCCGTAAAGCTGGGCAAAATGCCGGTTCTGCAACCGCTGCATCATGTCGCGTACCACCCGGGCAGGGAGCGGCAGCATGTTGGGATAGCTCCACATAAATGACACGGCATCCGCGCCCGGCGTCACCTGCAAAATATCGCCGCTCAGCATTACACCCGAATCGCGCTGCCAGTGCAGCACCGTGCCCCCGGCAAAGTGCCCGCCGAGACGCAGCAGCGTGACGTCAGGCAACAGGTCATGCTCCTCCTCCTGCCACAACCGGATCCACGGGCTGTCGCGCATGATCCACTCTCTGTCGCTGGCGTGCAGCCAGATGGGGGCGCTGAAGGCGGCGGCCCAGTCCTGCATCGTGGTGTAGTAGTGGGGATGGGAGATAGCGATCGCCTGCACGCCTCCCAGCGCATGGATCAGCGTTTCGGTGGCGTCATCCAGATGAGCGATGCAGTCCCAGAGAATATTGCCGTGCGGGGTGCAGAGCAGAAAAGCGCGCTGGTTAATACCAAATGCCGGCAGGCTCTGCAGCGAAAGCAGCCCGGGCAGGTGCTGCTGCCACCGGTTGGTATGCGCGGCGCGTAAATCCGCCTGCGCTATCCACCGCTGCCCGCCTGGCGGAATAAACTGGCGCTCATCTTCACAGACGGGACAGCGCCGGGGAGCCGGTTCGGCGTAAGAGGTGCCGCAGGCAGTGCAGAGCGTAATCATAATCTCTCCTTATCAGCTGATCCGATAAGGATAGCTACTCTGTAGCGGGCTGCAGCTCGTAAACCCAGGCAGCGATCTGCTCACCCCGATCGGTGGTCACGGCGACCGGCACGCGATCGTATCCCTCTTCAAACGCGTCGAGCAGCGGCCAGTGCGCGTCAAGATGCGGCGAGAAAAACAGATAGCCTGGTACGCGCGCGCCATCCGGTGAGAGCACCACGCCGGGAAAGTCAGCGGCAGCGCCCCAGCCCCGCGCATAATAGGTGCCGCTGACGCTGCCGGCCAGCCATTCGCCGCCTATCTGCTCCAGAAGATGGGCGTTATCGTGCCCGGGCTGCAGCGTACCGTAGACAAACAGAGGTTTCATACCACTCCTGTAAGGGTTGCGTTATACGAACCGGCTATTGTGACGCAGCGGGCGGGGCCGGTAAACGTCACGGGCGGGAAAAATTCCGCGTCAGTTAGACGAAACGTCAAATGTGGCATTTACTCATAGGAAGATTCAGGTCCCTGCAGGTAAAAAAGGGGGACATTACGACGGAGCAATTCATGTATCACCTTGATGTGCAGGTTCTTGAAACCGCGCAACACTGGGCAGAAGCACATCCGGTATGGCTTTGTACCGTACTGAGCACCTTTGGCTCCTCGCCGCGTCCGCCGGGTGCCATGATGGCGATCCGCGCCGATGGGCACTTCTGCGGCTCGCTCTCCGGCGGCTGTGTGGAGGAGGATTTTCGCCAGCGTATCGCGGCAGACGCTTTCAGCGAGGCGAGCGCCGTTGTGCGCTATGGCGATGGCGGACTCACGCCTGACCGGGCTCTGCCGTGCGGCGGCGTGCTGGATATTCTGGTGGAAAAGCTGCCGCAGGGAGCGGCATCCATTCACTATCTGCGCCAGATGCACGATGCGCTGGTTCGGGCCGAAGCCATCAGTAAAACGCTGCTGCTGCCGCACCCCTGCGCCGGCATAGAGACGCACCCCTATACGCAGCAGACCGCCGCGCACATTACCGGCAACCAGGTTACGCTGACGCTCTCTGCGCCGCCGCGCCTGATTATCGCCGGTCTCTCCAGCGTAGGCATTTACTGCGCCAACTTTGCGCAGGCGCTGGGATTTGAGACGCTGGTCTGCGAGCATCGTGATGAGGTGCTGGAGAATATGGGCGCGGAGTTGCAGGCTGGCGTGCGGATTATACGCTGTTTTCCGGCCCGCTATCTGGAGCGTGAGGGGTGCCACAGCGCAACGGCGATTCTGTCACTGACCCACGATCCGCGTATCGATGACCTGACGATGATGGAAGCGGTGATGCTGCCGGCATTTTACCTTGGCGCGATGGGCTCGAAGCGCAACAGCAGCCGGCGGCTGTCGCGTCTGGCGGAGATCGCCGGGCTGACGCCTGAGCAGCTGGCGCGCATTCACGCCCCGGTGGGGCTGGATATTGGCAGTAAAACCCCGGCAGAAATTGCGCTATCGATTATGGCAGACATCGTGCGTCATAAAAATGGCCTTGCAGCCCGTCAGTAAGCCCGTTCCGACAGCCCTGGCCCTTTGCGCCAGGGCATTTTTTGCGATAATCCCCCACAAAGTTTGTCCTTTTTTCTGACAACACCTTCCGAAATGCGCTCAGCGTCTAGACTTAGCGGGTGCGCACGCTATCAAGAGATCCTAAACGCGCATCCCGATCGATTCTTTCACTATTGGAAATGAGCCATGTCAGAAAACATACAACTGCACCTCGAAGTCAATGGGCAGCCCATTGAACTTAGCGTCGACCCGCGCGTGACGCTGCTGGACGCGCTGCGTGAACACCTGACGCTGACCGGTACAAAAAAGGGCTGCGATCAGGGCCAGTGTGGCGCCTGTACCGTGCATATTAATGGCAAGCGGGTGCTGAGCTGCCTGACGCTGGCCGTGCAGGCTAACGGGCAGCAGGTCACCACTATTGAAGGTCTGGCGCGACCTGACGGTACGCTACATCCGGTTCAGGCGCGTTTTCTGGAGCATGACGCGTTTCAGTGCGGCTACTGCACGCCGGGGCAGATCATGTCTGCCGCCGCCTGCATTGCCGAAGGACATGCCGGATCTGCTGACGAGATCCGGGAGTATATGAGCGGTAACCTTTGCCGCTGCGGTGCTTATCCTAATATCGTCGACGCCATTCAGCAGGCCGCCGCCGATCTCAGTTCGGAGGCGCGATGAATCCCTTTGATTACCTTGCGGCGAACAGCCCTGAACAGGCGCTGCAGCAGAAGCAGCGTGCCGGCAGCCGGTTTCTGGCAGGTGGCACCACGCAGATTGACTTAATGAAATGTGACGTGGAACAGCCCGCGGCGCTGGTGGATATCAGCGGTCTGCAGGAGATGCGTGAAATTGCGTTCAGTGCTGACAGCCTGCGCATTGGCGCGCTGACGCGCATGAGCGAACTGGAGCATCACGCAGAGTGTCAGCGTGAAGCGCCGGCGATTTATCACAGCCTGTGGCAGGCGGCGTCGCCGCAGCTGCGTAACATGGCCACCATTGGCGGCAATCTGCTGCAGCGTACCCGCTGCGTTTACTTCCGCGATCCGCATACGTTCAGCGCCTGTAATAAGCGCAATCCGGGCTCGGGCTGCGCCGCGCTGGAGGGCATTAACGGCAACCACGCCATTCTGGGTACCAGTGACAGCTGTATTGCGGTTTATCCGGGCGATCTGGCTGTCGCACTGACCGCCTTTGATGCCGTGGTTATCGTGCGCAATGCCGCACAGCGCGAGCGCCGTATCCCGATCGATCAGTTCTATCTGCTGCCCGGCGATACGCCGCATCTGGAGCACGATCTCGCCAGCGATGAGATGATTATTGCGGTGGAGCTGCCGCGCACCGCCGCGCTGAAACATTCGCACTACCTGAAAGTGCGCGATCGCAGCTCGTATGAATTTGCTGCCGCCAGTGCTGCCGTTGGTATTGAGCTGGATGGCGACCGTATCCGTGACGTGCGTATTGCCGTGGGCGGCGTGGCGACAAAACCCTGGCGGGCACAGCAGGTGGAAGGAGCGCTGCGCGGCCAGCCGTTTGATGAACAGACGCTGCGTCGTGTCGCAGAGCGTATCGTGCAGGATGCGAAAACACTGCCGCAGAATCAGCATAAAAAAGTGCTGACACCGCGCGTGATTGCACGTGCACTACTTCAGGCTGGCGGCAAGGCGTAACGGGGAGATTGTATGGACAAGCAGGAACAGAACTATCAGGCACTCGGTGCCGGACGCAGTCGGGGCGACGGCGTGGTGAAAGTCACCGGCGCTGCGCGCTATGCGGCGGAGTATCAGCCTGAGAATATGCTGTATGGCGTGGTGGTGCAGTCCACTATCGCCAGCGGCCGGATGACGGATATCGATACCGCTGAGGCGGAACAGCAGCCTGGCGTAGTGGCGATTTATACCCATCTCAATCCGCTGAAGATTAACAAGCCCACCGCCATTGCTGATGGCGGCGCGGCGCAGTCTACCTACACACCGCTGCAGGATGACAAAATCATTCATAACGGTCAGAACATCGGGCTGGTGGTGGCAGAAACGTTTGAGCAGGCGACCTGGGCTGCCAGTCTTGTGAAAGTGCGCTATGAGGAAGCGAAGCCGCTGGTCTGGATGGACGATCCGGCAGCGGAGCGCCAGGAGAGCGCTACCGTTGAAATGGGGAATGCGCAGCAGGCGATGGCGCAGGCAGAAGTGAAAATCAAAAGCTGCTACGCCACGCCGCGTGAATATAACATGCCAATGGAACCGCACGCCTGTATCGCCTCATGGCAGGATAATGCGCTCACGGTATGGGAGCCAAGCCAGTGGGTGATGGGCGCACAGACTGAAATAGCTGAATGGCTCGGCATTGAGCAGCAGCAGGTTCGGGTGATTTCTCCCTATGTGGGCGGCGGTTTTGGATCAAAACCCGTGCCCTATACCCATGTGGCGCTGGCCTGCGTGGCATCGCGCGCGCTGACGCGTCCGGTGAAAGTGGCGCTGTCGCGCCCGCAGACCTTTACCGGACTGGGCGGTCGTCCGGCAACGCAGCAGACGATTGAGATGGGGGCCGCACAGGATGGAAAACTGCTGGCGATCCTGCATGAAGGTTTGAGCGATACCTCGCTCATTGACACCTTCGCTGAAGGGACGAACAAAGTCACCGGACGCATCTATGATGTGCCCAACGTCTATTCACGTCATTACGTGGCCGCTATTAACACCGTTACGCCAGGCTGGATGCGCGCGCCCGGTGAGAACCCGAGCGCGTTCGGGCTTGAGGTGGCGATGGATGAGATGGCCTATGCGCTGGGTATCGATCCGCTGGAGCTGCGTCTGCGCAACTACGCAGAACAGGATCCGCAGGAGAACCTGCCGTGGAGTACGCGCCGCCTGAAAGAGGCTTACAGCGCGGCTGCGGAAGCCTTTGGCTGGAAAGATCGCACCATGGCGCCGCGATCAATGCGCGAAGGCCGTGAGCTGATTGGCTGGGGCATGGCAACGGCAACCTATCCTGTGAACAAAGCCCCGGCTGAGGCGCGCCTGATCCTTAACAGTCAGGGTGAGCTGGTGGTGCAGAGTGCAGGCGCCGATATCGGTACCGGAACCTACACCATTCTGGCGCAGACCGCGGCAGAGGTGCTCTGCCTTGATTCAACCCGTATAAAAGTGGAGCTGGGCGACACCCGGCTGCCGCGTGCCGGCGTTGCGGGCGGTTCGCAGCTGGCCGGCAACCTGACCGGTGCCGTGCATAAAACGGCGGTGGCACTGCGTGACCGGCTCTACGCGCTGGCAGGCGCTTCTTCAGATGCTCCGTTCCCGCAGACCGACGCTGAACAGCTGACGCTCTGCGCAGGAGGCGTATGCCTGAAAGGTCAGCCGGAGCGGGCAGTATCGCTGGGCGATCTGGTGCGGCTGAGCGGTGAAGAGACGCTGGCGGTAACGGACGGCACCTTTAAGCCGGACGAAAGTGCAGAAGAGCGCGATGAAGCGGTGCACTCGATGTCGCGGATGACCACGCCGGAAGCGTTCTCTTCGCACAGCTGGGGCGCGCAGTTTGTAGAAGTGCGCGTGGATGAAGATTTCGGTACGGTGCGCGTCAGACGTATGGTCTCTGCCTTTGACAGCGGGAGGCTCTACAACCCTAAACTTGCACGCAGCCAGTGGATTGGCGGAATGGTCATGGGGCTCGGGCAGGCGCTGCTGGAGGGCGGGGCGGTCGATCCGCGTAACGCCCGCATCGTGAACAATAATCTCGCTGACTATCTGATTGCGGTGAACGCTGACGTGCCGGAGATTATCACTATCGACGTGGGTGAACCGGATCATCACGCCACGCTGATGGGCGGCAAAGCGGTGGGCGAACTGGGTATTGTCGGCATGGCTGCGGCTATCAGTAACGCCGTCTATCACGCAACCGGCAAGCGCATTCGCGATCTGCCGCTTTCCCTGGAGAAGTTACTCGATTAATGCAGGCTGGCGGCGTCAGGAGGATGCCGCCGCTTTACCCCGTGGGCGCTTATATGACAATTCCCTATCTCAGGCCTGGTGAACAGGTGGTGCTTTACGACGGCGTG
Source organism: Pantoea sp. M_9 (assembly GCF_008631385.1). NCBI lineage: Bacteria > Pseudomonadati > Pseudomonadota > Gammaproteobacteria > Enterobacterales > Erwiniaceae > Pantoea > Pantoea sp. M_9. The sequence continues at coordinate 592,883 of NZ_VWUF01000002.1, forward strand.
TGCAAACTCTGCAACGGCTGGGTAGCATTTTTGCTGCGACACCGGCTGGATCGGCGGGTACGGTTTGCCACCGTGCAAAGTGAGGAGGGTAAAACCTTGCTGCGTCATGTCAACATGCCCGTTGACGATATCCACACCATTGTGCTGATTGGTGAAAACGGACACTGGCTGCGTGCCCAGGCAATCTGTCGCGTGATGAAAAGACTCCACAGCGGGTGGCGTATTTTTGCGCTGCTGCGTTATTTCCCCGATGCGGTAAGCAATGCGATATATAACCTTATTGCCCGAAACCGCTATCGCCTTTTTGGCCGCTATGGTGATGTCAGACAGCTCTCTCCCGATTTTCCCGAAAGATTTATTGCGCGTTGAACAGCATCAGTGCTTTCATAGCAGAAAATAATAATAAGCGGCGCAGGTAAATAAATTTTCTGCATGGTGCGCGCTTATGCGCTACGTCAGAATGGTTTACGGGTATTTTTATAACTTCATGATTATAATGTAATTTTACGGCATTCCATGCAGCAGAAAGTTGCAGCGAATGTTTTGCATACGTTTCTTTACATACTAAATTACATTTTAAGGCTTATTAAAACAAATTACACCTCACTAACAGAGTGCATTTTCATCCATTTCTTCCCTCAAAAATACTTACCCTCGCGGAAAATGGCAGAACAGAAATAACGCCATATACTTTAAGCATATTCTCTTCCGGAATATACCCTGACTCTTATTTTCTTTCGCAGCGCAGCGGACGTATTAATGACGCCGCTGTACAGGAGTAATTAACATGGACCAGACTGCATTTCTCATCGGGTTTTTGGTAATGGCGCTTGCGTCACTGGCAATTTATGCCACCGGCAGTAAAACCTTTCCCTCCCGTCACCATACCCTGATGCATGCATCAGTGCCTTTTATCGCCGCTACGGCGTACCTGGCGATGGCGTTTGGCTACGGCAATCTCACGCTCGACAGCGGCACGACGGTCTATATGGCACGGTATGCTGACTGGTCAGTCACCACGCCGATTCTGCTGGCGGGACTGGTTATGCTGGCTTTTCATGAACATGGCAAACCGGGTGAGATGGGCGGCTTTCTGACCGCCATCATTGTGCTGGATGTGATGATGATTGTGACCGGCCTGATCTCTTCGCTGGCGGAAACCGCAGCAGGAAAATGGGTCTGGTATCTCTGGTCCTGTGCCGCATTCCTTGGCGTGATCTACCTGCTGTGGGGACCGCTGCGGAGGATGGCAGCAGAGCGGGGCAGCGCGCTGGCGGGGGCCTATAACAAAAACGTGGCGCTGCTGACGGTAGTCTGGTTTATCTATCCGGTGGTATTTCTGATCGGGCCGGAAGGGCTGAAGATTATTTCCGATCCAGCTTCGATTTGGGCATTCCTGATCCTGGATATTATCGCCAAAGTTTTCTACGCCTTTTACGCGGCGGCGAATCTGGAAAAAGCGCTGCGCTACGCAAAACGCGATGGCGCCGTGCGGGTATGATCCTGCGGCAGCATACCGGCTGGCTGACGCTCTGGGGGGCAGCTCTGGCTGCCTCTTTCAGTCCGCAGCCGGTTCAGCTGCTGTTCGCCATCGTCGCTATCGGCATTATCGGTATGGCACACGGCGCAAGCGATCTTGAGATTGTCAGGCGCGAACAGCAGTGCGTTTTTCTGGCGGGTTACGGCGTGGTAATTGTGCTGTGCCTGTTCTGGTGGCACTGGCGGCCGGCAATCGCGCTGCCGGGCTTTCTGCTGGCCTCTGCTATCCATTTTGCGCTGGAAGATGCACCGCACGGCTCTCTGGCTGAACGACTGGCGCGCGGCGTCAGCCTGATTGCGACGCCTGCCGCGCTGCATCTGGCAGAGTACCGGACGATTTTGCACCAGGCCGGGCTGGCATCTGCCATGCCGGAGAGCATAACTGCAGCACTGGCTGTGGCAGGCGGCTTTACCGCCGCAGCGCTATTGCTGGCAGGCATTCTGCGGCGCGACAGGCGTCTGCTGGCCGGAACGCTGGCTCTGCTGGTGCTGCCACCCTTTGTCGGTTTTTCCGTGGGCTTTTTGATCCTGCATGCGCTGCCGCAGACCCGCGAACGGCGTGATTTACTGGGCTTCAGACATTACGCAGACTACCTGCGCGCCGTCTGGCCGGTGCTGACTGCGGCAATTCTGCTGGCGATAGCGATAACGTTTATGATGCAACCCACCGATAGCGCCGGCGTGCGTTCGCTGTTTGCCGCGCTCGCTGCGCTGGCCATTCCTCATTTGCTGATTACGCCGTGGTTTGAGAAACCGCCGTACCGTAAATAATGCGTGCCATTCATTACGCCATCCTCTATTCAAATATAAGCAGGAAAATGGCAGGTGAGATAATAAGAATTTCCTGCCAGAAAAACTGTTTTAATTAATAATGTATCACCATGCGACATTGTACTGTCAGTTTGCGACATAACGCGGATATTTCAAAATTAATATCCCTATCTCTATGTAATTATTGACTTTTCGCGCGCGATCACTTGTTGCATTCATGAAGCCAGTCACAACTCTGGCACGCGCAATCCATTCTCTGTTTAATTACGCACTATTGCGTATTAGATTTAACGCGTCATCACTCTTTATTATCTTACGGTTTCGTAAGTGTCCGGCAGTTAATGTGCATATCAACATATAATGGAGATTTTATGGGCGCAAATTCCAACCGCGGTGTGGTGTATCAGGGGCCAGGTAAAGTCGAGGTACAGGATATTGCCGATCCGGTCTTTGCTAATCCGGCCGGCAAGAAGATTGGCCACGCCGTGATCCTTAAAGTGCTCTCCACCAATATCTGTGGCTCAGATCAGCATATGGTACGCGGACGTACCACTGCGCCTGCGGGTATGGTGCTTGGCCATGAAATTACCGGTGAAATTATCGAAAAGGGCGCTGACGTTGAGATGCTTAACGTCGGTGATATTGTCTCGGTGCCGTTTAACGTTGCCTGCGGGCGCTGCCGGTGCTGCCGTGAACTCGATACCGGCGTCTGCCTGACCGTCAATCCGGCGCGCGCGGGCGGCGCGTTTGGCTATGTTGATATGGGTGGCTGGGTAGGCGGGCAGGCGAAATATGTGATGGTGCCCTATGCGGACTTTAACCTGCTGAAATTCCCTGATCGTGACCAGGCGCTGGCGAAGATTCTGGATCTGACCATGCTGTCTGACATTTTACCGACCGGGTTTCACGGCGCGATCAACGCGGGCGTGGGCGTCGGCTCAACCACCTATGTTGCAGGCGCCGGTCCGGTTGGGCTGGCCGCGGCGGCCTCAGCACAGATCCTCGGTGCGGCGGTGGTGATGGTAGGAGACTTCAACAAAGAGCGTCTGGAACACGCCAGGAAAATGGGCTTTGTGCCGATCGACCTGAGCCAGCATGACCGCCTGGGAGAGATGGTCGCGCAGGTTACCGGCACGCCGGAAGTCGATTCAGCTATCGACGCCGTCGGATTTGAAGCGCGCGGCCATTCCGGTAAGGAGCAGCCGGCGGTGGTGCTGAATCAGATGATGGAGATCACCCGCGTGGCCGGTAATATCGGCATTCCGGGCCTGTATGTGACGGAAGATCCGGGCGCGCACGATAAATCAGCACAGGAAGGCTCTTTGAGCCTGAAGTTCGGCCTCGGCTGGTCTAAAGCGCAGTCGTTCCATACCGGGCAAACCCCGGTGGTGCGTTACAACCGGCAGCTGATGAACGCCATCCTGCACGATCGTCTGCCAATTGCGAAAATCGTTAATGCCAAAGTGATCCCGCTTGAAGAAGCGGCGCAGGGATATGCCCAGTTCGACGCCGGCGTAGCCGCCAAGTATGTGCTGGATCCGCATGGCATGCTGACGGCAAAATAGTCTGGCGCAGGTAAACTTATTGGGCAAGGCGTAAGGCACGCGCGAAGAGGCGCTGTGCCTTACGCTTATTTAAGTGCGCATAATCATGATTATGTTAAATTCAATATCTTGTGAATTATGAGGCTTATCATTAATGACTATGTATAACCCCCCGCACGCGGGTGAAATCATTGCCGATATTATGGAAGATCTTCAGATCGGTATCAGAGAGCTGGCGCGTGCTTTAGCTGTAGCTCCCTCCACCGCTTCAAGAATAGTATCGGGAGCAACGGCGGTAACGCCAGAGATGGCGATCAAATTATCGGCCGTGATTGGCAGTACGCCTGCGATATGGCTGCGCATTCAGGCCGCTTATGATTTAGAGCGGGCAGCCAAAACTGTTGACCTCTCGGTTCTGAATACCAGCTTCAAGCCTGACCCGCTGCAGGGTGTCAACTGAAGCCTGTGGGTAACGTAAGCAGCTGGCGTTAATTGCTCACTACACTGTGCGCCGTTTCACTGAAAGCAAGAGCTTAAGCAGAACGATATGAGTGGAACACGATATCTTTCTTCAGTTGCTACCTGCCTGAGGATAAACGCTGCAGGAAAAATTGTTTGGGCGCGGCGTGCATGTCCCAATACCTTACCGACCACGTTTGAATACTCCCCGCATAGTGTTCAGCGAGAAGGCGGCGGTCACTGCTAACGATCTTTATAAGTACAACTTCATATAATGGGACTTATATGAACTTATAAAGAGGGTATTGACGGGAGTTGTGATGATGGGCGTGGTGCTTCAGCTCAAAAAACCGGCGTCGCTACGTGAATTCTGCAGGTATTGCAGCACTGGTTACCCTGCAGAATTCACCCAGCGTTGCCGGTTTTATCAGCAAAAAACAGCACCGGAGTGCTGTGTAGTTTGTCGGGTTACCAGAAACGTACGCCGGTAAGATGCAGCGTACGGGCGATGCCGCCTGCTGCAATCAGCGAAAGCGCGATTCCCAGCATAGCCATTGCGTTAAAGCCAAAGTGCCGGAACAGCAGATAGCCCGCCACGCAGCCGGTAAGAAAAGAGAAGATGGTTACAAGGTGGGTATAAAGAAGCTTGCGATGCAGATGGCGCTCCCCCGCTTCGCTGCTGCTGAACGTTGCCCGCAGAAACGAGCCCAGCGCAATACCGGCATCGGTCAGCGTACCGGTTACGTGCGTTGAGCGTACGCGACCAGACGAGAGCTGTGTCGAGGTGGAATTATGGATCCCCATCAGCAGGCCGAGCGTGACAAGGATTTCACCGTTGTTACGTTCTGAGTACCACAGGATCTCCACCACTGACGTCATCAGCAGAAGCAGTCCCTCAATGAAAAGCACCTGACAAAAAATGGTCCTGATATTGCGTTTAAGCCCCCAGGCAACCGTCAGGCGCGCGATCATTGAGCCGGTGACAAATGCCAGAATTAAGCCGGCCAGAAACAGCAGATCCTGCAGATCGGAACCTGAAACTTCAGCAGAGATTTGGGAGGTGTTACCGGTCATATGGGAGGGGAAAAAACCAAAAGCACCGAATGCCATGGCGTTAAGTATACCTGCAGTGGTCGCCAGCGTGAGCGCCAGCAGGCGATCTTCGCTGTGCGAACGTAACTTCTTTTTTCTCAGCAGCATCCTTCTCTTACCTCGCAGCGTTAAGGCACATAATATTAGCGTAGCGCACTATTCAGCATAGCGAAGTCTGGCCAGGACGCCTGTAACTAACTGCTTTCAATAGTTAATAATGTCAGAAAATGCAAATTCAGAGTGAGAGCCGGAATAACCCGCTTTTAGTGACGTTGTCACATAATACAGGCGATTCCGGCTATGGCGTTACTTATTATCAAAATAATCAGCCGGCATCTGTCCCGGTGCCATGTTGATCACCTCGTCATTGTCTGGCCCCTCATTTTTCATATAAGTGACCTGAGCAAACTCCGGGATGATGATATAAGGATAGGCCGGTCCCTCGTCACGAAAACGCTGCATATCTCCAATAAATTCATTTTGATAACAGATCGTTTTTTCCGGATGCTGCCCTTCCCCGGCGATCCACTGCGGGAAAAAAATCGTGCCGTGAATAAGTTTACGTTCGAGGTCGAACAGCAGGCTTACGCAGGTGCCGGTGGGTTCATGCCAGTCAACCTTATAGATACCGGGTGCAAACTGCACCGCATGCATCTTCTGATGGGTAACCCAGCGTCCCCCTACGAGCCCCTGATGAATACGGTAGTCGCAGGTGGTTGCATTACGGGCATACCACTCATATTTCCAGCCGTTGTCATAGGTATAAACAAAGTGGGTTCCGATAAATGCAGACAGATCGCTGGCCTGTTCTGTCGCTGATGCGATTGAACTCATGCTTCACCTCACCAATGGGTAAAAAAAGCGTACTGGTAAGGTATAGCGCGTAAAACGGAATTGCGTATCGCTTAACGACGTTTACACATACCCCATCAGTCTCAGCATCGACCGCGCTTCGTGCATGGCTTCATTGCGATGTGTCACTCCCAGTTTCTGATAGAGGTTACGAATGTGGGTTTTGATGGTGGTGGCGGCGACATCAAGCTCGCCGGCAATCTGCTCATTGCTGTAACCGGAATAGATCAGACCCAGCACCTGCCATTCGCGCTGCGTCAGTGGGCTGGTGCGGACCAGCTCCGGAACATCGGGATGGTTGAGTAAACGGCTGACAAAGCCCTCATCAAAATGAGCAAATTTATGCCGGTGATACTTATTAATTTCGTGCAGGATGCGGCGGGCGCGATGTTCATCTATCTCTTCCAGCACCGAAAGCTGCAATAGCTGCCGCAGCTGCTGCGCCATGATCTCGCCCTCAATCACAAACTGACTCATAAATCCTGTACTGCGCGCCAGCTTCAGGGCGGCAATCAGCACCCGCTGCGCATCGGGTTTACGATTAGTCTGCCAGTAAAGCTGATTAAGCAGCAGCAGGTTGCTGTTAAAATCGCTGGTGAGGTGAAGCGCCTGGGCATTCTCATTCAGCTCATCCAGAATGACTTCTGCCTGAATCAGATCGCCCGCCAGAAGCTGTGCCCGCGCCACGTTACGCCACTGCTCCTGCAGGAAGTGATTATTGGCGCTGGCCGGCCGGGAAGTAACGCGCAGCCACTGGCTGGCGCTGGCGCTATCCCCGGTCAGCTGCCAGTAAAGGATACGCGCTTTATCCGCGTTGGCGATCCAGTCGATATGCAGCGTGCCGTTATTGAGCAGATTCTCCAGCCGGGTAATGTGTGATCGGGCATTATCCAGATTACCCCGCGCCAGCGAGCACTGGATCAGCAGTCCCAGACACTGGATCTGCTGCTGCGGAGGAAAGCCGCGCAGCACCTGCATGCCACTGCGAGCCGCCTGTTCAGCTTCATCAAGCCGGCCCCAGGCCCAGAATAGCTGCGCGCGAATGCGTAACAGAAACTCATGCAGCGGAAACTGTGCGAGATGCTGTTCGTGAACCAGGCGAAACGCCTTTTCCTGCATCTCCCACGCCGATTGTAAAAATCCCTGTGCAAAGAGAATTTCGCTCTGCTGGATCAGGCTCCAGAGAACGTAGTGCCAGGTCTCTTCATGCCGCGCCATCTGCTCTGTCTGACGCATCAGGGCCAGCGAATCAGCCAGCTCACCTTTGCAGTGCATGACCTCGCCGTGGACAGAGGTCGCGACAATGCGGCTGTAGCTTTTCGACGCCGGCAGCAGCTGCAGGGCAAGACGCGCCAGCTGCGCGGCTTCATCCGCATTGCCATCATTGATGGCCACCTGAGCGCGTATCGCATGCAGCTCGCCCTGCAGAGAGGCATCCATCTCACAGCGGCGCTGCTGTTCAAACTGCGCCAGCAGGCTGTTAACTTCGGAAAAACGATGCTGGCTCTGCATCAGCCACGCCTGCAGCAGCACCAGCTCCGGGTTTTCCAGCAATAGCGGCCATGGCAGTACCCGCAGCGAAGACTCCAGCAGCGCCAGTTCGCTTTGATTAAACAGGGTCCAGGCGTGCTCCAGCAGCACGTCGCGCAGCATATCGGTATCACCCGAGGCCAGGGCATGGTGAATCGCCTCGCCCGGAAAACCCTGCCTCATCCAGCCACGTGCCGCCGCACGATGCAGGGCCGGCAGCTCCGCGCTAAGCTCCCACTGACAGCGCTGGCGCAGAAAACTGCCAAACAGCGGATGGTAGCTGAACCACTCGCCCGCATTATCCATGCGCTGTAAAAACAGCCCCTGCCGCTCAATCTCCTCCAGCCGCATGCGGCCATTGTCTTCACCCGTGACTGACGTCACGAGGGCGTCATTCATTGAGCGCAGCAGCGCACTCTTCAGCAGAAACTGACGGGTATCGGCATCGACAGTATCCAGAACCTCCTCAACCAGATAATCGGTGAGATGGCTGGCGTTGATGCCTGACAAACGACGCGCGGAGTCCTGCGCCGAGCCTGCGCCCTGCCGGGCAGAGATAGCAATCAGCTGCAGTGCGGTCGCCCAGCCTGCCACATCGTCACACAACTGGTCGCTCTCTTCGCCGGGCAGCGGCGCCTGCAGCCGGTTAGCAAAAAATTGTTTAGCTTCATCGTGCGTAAAAGCAAGCTGCTGGCTGCTCAGCTCCAGCAGCTGTTCACGCACGCGCAGATTGGCGATGCCCAGCTGTGGCAGACCGCGCGACAGCACCACCAGGGTCAGATTTTCCGGCTGATGCTTCAGAAAAAAGCGCATCGCCTCATGAATAACCGGATTAGTAATATGATGATAATCGTCAATAACCAGCCAGGCCGGACGCTGATAGTCAGCCAGCTCAATAAACAGCTGCGAGAAAAGCGCATTGAGATTAACGTAGTGCCGCTTTTGCGCCAGCGATTCACTGCGGCTGCAGCTGCCCTGAGTGGCCTGCTGCAGCGCAGCAATCAGATAGTCAGCAAACCGTTCCGGCTGATTATCCCCCTCATCCAGCGAATACCATCCCAGGTCGCGCTTTTCTGCCGCCCACTGTGAAATCAGCGTGGTTTTACCGTACCCTGCGGGACTGGTAATCAGTACTAACCGGTAAACGGCGGCTGCATTCAGTTTCTGCAGCAGACGGCTACGGACCACCATGGCGTCATGGCGCACAGGACGACTCAGTTTTGACGGGATCAACATCGACGCACGCTCCTCCGTTAACGTCTGCGCAGTATTATTTTACGCTTCGTAATTATTCGACATACACGTTATCCATACGCCATCTTAATGCAAGCGAACTCAGCAGCGCGGCTTAACAAAAGCGAGGGGTATCACACTCCTGTCGCGCTTTCGGAGTTTCCTTACCCTCTCCTCCCTCTCTATCCTCCTGCCTGAATAGTGCCGGGGAGGAGGAGATACCTGAAAGGCGCAGGCAAAATGCACGATGACCTCTTCCTCTGACGGATGCTTAAGCCATGACCCAGTTACCTTTTGATTCCGATCGCTTTTCTGCTGCCCTGACGCGTCAGTGGCAGCGCTTTGGCCTGTCCGGTGCGCAGGCGATGACCCGGCAGCAGTGGTGGCATGCCCTGAGCGGTGCGCTTGCCGAACTGCTGGCTGAACTGCCCGCGCAGCCGGCAGCGGGACCGCAGCGCCACGTTAACTATATTTCGATGGAGTTTCTCACCGGCCGTCTGACCGGCAATAACCTGCTTAACCTCGGCTGGTATCCGGCGCTGAACGATTTGCTGCAGCAGCAGGGGCAGTCGCTGAGCGATGTGCTGGAGCAGGAGATCGATCCGGCGCTGGGAAACGGCGGTCTGGGTCGCCTGGCCGCCTGTTTTCTAGATGCGATGGCAACCACGGGTCAGCCCGCTATCGGTTATGGCCTCAATTATCAGTACGGACTGTTCCGGCAGCATTTTAGCGACGGGGCGCAGCAGGAGCAGCCGGATGACTGGGGGCGAAATCGCTACCCCTGGTTTCGCCATAATGCGGCGCTGACGGTAACGGTTAATCTGGGCGGCAAGGTGATAACTGAGCAGGGAAAAACCCGCTGGATCCCGGCGTTTCAGCTGCAGGGTGAGGCCTGGGATCTGCCGGTTGTGGGTTACCAGAACGGGGTGGTTCAGCCGTTGCGCCTGTGGCAGGCGAGCCACGCGCAGCCGTTTGACCTGCAGCGGTTCAATAACGGCGATTTTTTACGGGCAGAAAAGCAGGGCATTGATGCAGAGAAGCTGACTAAAGTGCTCTACCCCAACGATAACCATCAGGCGGGTAAGAAACTGCGCCTGATGCAGCAATATTTTCAGTGCGCCTGTTCGCTGGCGGATATTCTGCGCCGCCATCAGCAGGCGGGTCACGCTATTGAAACGCTGGCCGATCGCGAAGTCATTCAGCTCAACGATACGCATCCCACTCTGGCGATTCCGGAACTGATGCGCCTGCTGCTGGATGAGTATGATTTCAGCTGGGAAAGCGCCTGGCAGCTGACGCAGCGCACCTTTGCCTATACCAACCACACGCTGATGCCGGAGGCGCTGGAGTGCTGGGATCTGACGCTGTTCCGAACCCTGCTGCCGCGCCACATAATGATTGTGAATGCAATCAATGCGGCCCTTAAGCAGCAGGTTGAGGCGCAGTGGCCCGGCAATGCTGCCATCTGGGCCAGACTGGCGGTGGTGCATAACCACCAGGTGCGCATGGCTAACCTCTGCGTGGTAACCTGTTTTGCCGTTAACGGCGTCGCTGCCCTGCACTCAAAGCTGGTAACAGAGGATCTTTTTCCCGAATATCACGCGCTCTGGCCGGCGAAATTCCATAATGTGACGAACGGCGTGACGCCGCGCCGCTGGATCAATCAGTGTAACCCGGCGCTCGCTGCCCTTATCGACCGTTCGCTGAATAAACCCTGGCTGACCGATCTCGACGCGCTGCGCGCGCTGGAGCCCCTGGCAGAAGACGCCTCATTCCGCGCAGAATATCGCGCTATCAAACAGCAGAACAAACGCGAGCTGGCGCAGTGGGTGGAACAGAAAACCGGCATTGTGATTAATCCGGACGCGCTGTTTGATGTACAGATAAAACGGCTGCATGAGTACAAGCGTCAGCATCTGATGCTGCTGCATATTATTGCACTGTGGCAGACGCTGGTCAGCGATCCGCAGGCCAACCTGGCGCCGCGTGTGATGCTGTTTGGCGCAAAAGCGGCACCCGGCTATGCGCTGGCTAAAAATATTATCTACGCCATTAACAAAGTTGCCATGACGATAAATGCCGATCCGCGCGTGGGCGATCGGCTGAAGGTGGTGTTTATCCCGGACTATAACGTCTCGGTCGCAGAAAGACTGATCCCGGCAGCCGATCTCTCGGAACAGATCTCCACGGCTGGCAAAGAGGCGTCAGGCACCGGCAATATGAAGCTGGCGCTGAACGGCGCCCTGACCATCGGTACGCTGGATGGCGCTAACGTGGAGATTGCCCGCGAGGTTGGCGACGAGAACATCTTTATCTTTGGCCATACCGTGGAGCAGGTCAGCGCGCTGAAAAAAGCGGGTTACACCCCGGCGGTCTGGCGCAAAAAAGATAAACAGCTGCATCAGGTGCTGACAGCGCTGGAGGATGGCACCTTTAGCGACGGCGATTGCACGGCGTTTGATGCGCTGGTGAAAAGTCTCGGGGCGGAGGGTGGCGATCCTTATCTGGTACTGGCCGATTTCCGCCACTATCTCAATGCGCAGCAGGATGCAGAAAAACGCTGGGCCGATAGTGAAGCCTGGACCCGCGCGGCGATCCTGAATACCGCACGCTGCGGCATGTTCAGCGCCGATCGCGCTATTCGTGACTATCAGCAACATATCTGGCAGGCGGTGCGCTGAAGATGACAATGACAACGCTTACTCCGGCAACGCTGATCGCGCCGGAATATATTGACGCTCACGGCAGGCCGCGCCGCATTCCGGCCGCCACCGAGCAGTGGCTGCACACGATCATACAGCCGCCTCTCGCCACGCCCTCAGCGCTGCCCCCGGTAGCGATTTTTCGTGGCGGAGAAGCCGTGATAGTAGAGCCGGCGCTGAGCGGGAGGGCAGCATGGGAGCTGACCAGTGAAGCGGGCGAGCGCTGGTCAGGTGAGTGCCAGCCTGGTGAAACGCTGCGGTTGCCGGCACTGCCGGAAGGCTATCATCAGCTGACCCTGACGCAGCCGGCGCTGTTGTCGCGCTGCAGCCTGATTGTTGCGCCGCCGCGCTGCTATGAGCCACCGGCATTGCTGGCTGGCGACAGGCTCTGGGGCTGCTGCGTGCAGCTCTATACGCTGCGATCGCAGCATAACTGGGGCATCGGCGACTTTGGCGATCTGCGCCAGATGGCGGCAGAGATCGCGCAGCGCGGCGGCGCGTTTATCGGGCTCAATCCGCTGCACGCCCTCTTTCCGGCTAATCCTGAGGGCGCCAGCCCCTACAGCCCCTCCTCGCGCCGCTGGCTGAACGTGCTCTATATCGACGTCAACAGCGTGGAGGATTTCAGACGCAGTGAGGCGGCGCAGGCGTGGTGGCAGCAGCCTGATACCCAACAGCGGCTTGCGGCCGCGCGTGACAGCGAATGGGTGGATTACGCCGCCGTTACTGCGCTAAAGCTGGAGGGCTTACGCCTGGCCTGGCGACAGTTCAGGCGACGTTCGCCGGATGAGCCGGTGATGCAGGAGTTTGATGCGTTTGTAAAAGCGGGCGGACAGAGCCTGCTGAGTCAGGCGTTGTTTGATGCGCTGCAGGCGCATCAGCGCGCTAAAAATCCTGCGCTCTACGGCTGGAGAAGCTGGCCGGAAGCGTATCAGCATCCCGACAGCGCCGCCGTACTGGCGTTTCGTATTGAACATAGCGACGAAGTACGCTTTTACCTCTGGCTGCAGTGGCTGGCCGCCTCTCAGTTCGCAGCCTGCTGGTCCGTCTGCTGCGCGCAGCAGATGCCGGTTGGCCTCTACCGCGATCTGGCGGTAGGCGTCGCGCAGGATGGCGCAGAGACCTGGCGCGAACGCGATCTCTATTGCCTGCAGGCCAGCGTGGGTGCGCCGCCCGATATCCTGGGGCCGCTGGGGCAAAACTGGGGGCTGCCGCCGATGGATCCGCAGATCCTGACAATGCGTGCGTTTACCCCGTGGATCGATCTGCTGCGGGCCAATATGCGCGACTGCGGCGCGCTGCGGATTGATCACGTGATGGCGCTGCTGCGCCTCTGGTGGATACCAGAACATGAGAAGGCCGCTGAGGGCGCCTACGTTCACTATCCGGTTGATGCCCTGCTGGCCATTCTCGCGCTGGAGAGCCAGCGCCATCGCTGTATGGTGATAGGTGAGGATCTGGGCACTGTACCGGAAGCGATAGTCGCTAAGCTGCGCGACAGCGGCGTCTACTCCTACAAAGTGCTCTACTTTGAGCAGACGGCAACGCGCGCTTTTCGCGCGCCGGAAGCCTGGCCACGGCAGGCGATGGCAGTTGTCACCACGCATGATATGCCTACCCTGCGCGGCTGGTGGCAGAGTGATGACTTAACGCTGGGCAGCAGGCTGGGCCTCTATCCGGATAAAGCGATCCTGGCGGGTCTGTACCGCGAGCGCGCGGCGGCAAAAAAGGCGCTGCTGCATACGCTGCAGCAGCAGGGAGCGCTGGCGCACCGCTATCCGCTTCAGCGCGGCCGCGCGCCCATGCGCCGCGCGATAAACCGTGCGGTTCACCGCCTGGTGGCGGCCAGTAACAGCGCCCTGCTTGGCCTGCAGCCGGAGGAGTGGCTCGATATGGATCGGCCGGTAAACGTGCCCGGTACGGTGGAGAGTTACCCTAACTGGCGCCGTAAGCTCACGCTGTCGCTGGAGGCGATGTTTACGGATGAAGGGATCACGCGCCTGCTGCAGGAGGTCAGTCACGTGCGTCAGCAACGCTCCTGATCAGACGCCCCGGGCCGGGGCGTTTTTTGCAATAAAAAAGGTGCGCCGGAGCGCACCAGGTGCTGCAACTCAGCACTGTCGGGGCAGGTTCACCCCTTGCCTTTTACACTGCTGATAAACGTTTGCCGCGCTGAGGTGGACCCCAGTCGTTCGGCCTCATTCAATAGCTTCAGCGCTTTATCAATGTTGCCCTGGCTGACCGCCTGACGGATATTCTGATTGAAGTAACTCTCGGTGTCGTTTTCCAGCGGCACCGGCTTCACGGCAGAGGCGGGACGCACGGCAGCGGGCGCAGGCGCCTGAGTATTGCCGATCATAACCGGAGCCGGTGTTGATGAACCAAACAGCGGGCCAACCAGAATAGAGGACGCGGAACTGGTGGAGACTTTCAGCTTCAGCCTGCCGCTCTGGCTGTGTGTGGCAACCGGATCGGGAATATCAGGAACCGCATGGCCGGTGCCTCTCGCGTAAGCTTTGGCCGGATCGACCAGCGTGGTGGTCTGGGTCAGATCTCTGTCGGTGGTAAAGACCAGCAGATAAATTTTCTGCTGTCCCGGCACCGGCGTCAGTTTCATTACGCCTTCAAGACGATCGGCGCTCATGACGCCCGGCTGCTGGTAAGCAAAGAACTGCGACGGGAACCACGCTGCCGGACGCAGGTTTTCATCGAGCACCAGTACATTAGGCGCGAACACGCGGTTGTCAGCGACCTCGCTGCTCAGCGTAACGGTCAGCTCACCCTGACTGGCTGGCAGGCTATACGCCGCAACCGGACCACGGATACCCGGCAGAGTATTTCCGGTGCCGCTGTCGCTCAGCAGAGTGGTTACCGCACGCGACGTGTCAGCAGGTTGCCAGTTCAGGCGCTGCAAAGTTTCGGGTGAAACGACGGGCGCTGTGGAGAGATCCTGCGGCACCAGATTAATATCAGCGACAGCGGGCAGCGTGACGCCGGCCAGCAGCGCAGCGCTCAGGCAGAGCGCGGTAAGCGTTTTTTTCATCGTTTTATCTCTGATAGCTGGAGGCAGTGCCGGCACCAGGCAATGGCCAGCGCTGCCTAATCGGTGAGCCGCACCGACGGATGCGGCCGTTCTGTTACAGGGTAACGCTGTGGCTTACCACCAGATTTCCATCTGTGCGCCAAAGCTCCACTCGTCATTGTCGCCCCGGCTATTGGTGAACAGGCCGTTACCGGTGCTGTCAGCTGCGGCCAGCGTAGTCAGGTTGCCATCTGCATTTTTGCTATAGCCCCACTTCTCATCCCATTTGGCATAGGTCGCAAACAGGCGCAGCGCCGGACGGGACCAGATGCTGTCGCCCGCCTGCCACTGCTGGGCCAGGGTAATTTTGTACTGCCCGTTGCGATCGCCAACCTGCTGCGACTTCACATTGTCGTAGCCCAGCTCAAGCAGCGTGCTCATGATAGGCGTCCATTTGTACATCGGGCGCACGCCCACGGTGTACCACTCGTTGCCGCGATTATTATCGAGGTCGGTGTTCTGATACATCGCGACGTACATCAGGTCCCAGCGCTCGGCCAGCGAGATGGCACCGTGATCCAGCACGCGGTACATTTTGCCGTCGTTGTTGATATTCGTGCCCTGCGGCAGCCCTTTGCCCTGCGAGGTCAGCGCGTCCGTTGCGTACTGAAGTACAAACTTGTTGTAGCCTTTCAGCATGCTCTGCGTATGTTCGGCGGTGAAAAGCCAGCCATCTTTGGACGCGCCATCCTCCAGACGATACCCGTCGCGCGCATTGGCACGGCCATAGTCGACGCCGAGCTCCAGCACGCCATCCGGGTTGGTCTCCAGACCCGCCAGGCGCACATCAAACACGTCGTTTGCGGTGCTGGTTGCGTAGTCGCGGATGCGATCGCTGGAGAAGGTGTAGGAGCCGCCCGCTTCTGATGAGCGCGTGGCGGCGAAAGAGAGTTTGCCGAAGCCGAGGTCAACATCTTCCAGGCCTGCGCCGGGACCGGAGATATCCCAGTAGTAGAAGTCGATCATATGCACGTCGTGACGCTGATAAAAGCGCTTACCGGCCCAGATGGTAGAGCCCGGCAAAGCGTCAATCAGGTTTTTGCCTTTAACGTTGGCTTCGCGGAAAGCAGGTGAAGTTGCCTCCCAGTCATTCTGCTGCGATACGGAGTAGGCAACGTTGGTGTCAAAATAGAAACTCTTATCGCCCTCCTTCCAGACTTCCTGTCCCAGCTTAAGCTCGGCGTAGGTTTCACATTCGTTACCCAGACGGTACTTACTTTGTGCGCCGGTCGCCTGGAAGCACTGTTGTTCACCGCCGCTGCCGGTCCAGCCAATGCCGGAACGGGCGTAACCGGTGAAGTCCACCGCCATAGAGGAGGCGGACAGGGTACCCGCAGCGATGGCGATCGCCACGGGGAGTTTGCGCAGAGTTATCATTTATTTATCTCCTGAGATCATTGCTTTTATTGTTTTGCAGGGTACACACCAGGCTCCTGATGCAGCCTGCGACAGGCGCTGCCATCTTCACGAAACAGATGACAGCGTTCCGGCGGCAGGCCGATGCCCATCAGGGCGCCCTCTTCTGCCAGCACCACGTCCTCCTGGCGATAAACCAGGTTTTGACGGATGGCGGGAATTTGAATGTGGATTTGCGTTTCATTGCCGAGCTGCTCAACGACCTGCACCTCTCCCTCCAGGGTGACATCGGCGATATCGCTGGAGAGCAGATGCTCAGGCCGGATACCCAGTGACATGTTGCTGCCGATCTGCACGTCGGTGCTCTCGACCGGCAGCCAGACCAGCTGATTGTTGGGTAGACGCACTTGAACCTGATCGATTGCGGTGGCGGTCACTTTTACCGGAAGGAAATTCATCCGCGGGGAACCGATAAAGCCGGCGACAAAGCGATTGGCGGGGTAGTGATAAAGTTCAAGCGGTTTGCCAATCTGCGCGATGCGCCCTGCTTCGAGCACCACAATTTTGTCGGCGAGCGTCATCGCTTCTACCTGATCGTGGGTAACGTAGATCATGGTGCGCTTCAGCCGTTTATGCAGCCGCGAAATTTCGATGCGCATCTGGACGCGCAGCGCGGCATCAAGGTTGGATAACGGCTCGTCGAGCAGAAAAACGCGCGGTTCAGCCACCAGTGTCCGGCCAATCGCCACCCGCTGCCGCTGACCGCCGGAGAGCGCTTTAGGCCGCCTGTCCAGCAGATGCGCCAGCTGCAGCACCTCGGCTACCTGGTTTACACGCTGCTGGATCTCAGCACGCCTGACGCCGGCCAGCTTCAGGCCAAAGGACATATTTTCCGCAACGTCCAGATGCGGATAGAGCGCATAGGACTGAAACACCATGCCGATCCCGCGTTCTGCTGGCGGGACCTCATTCATGCGCTTGCCGCCTATCAGCAGGTCGCCTTTAGTGATGGTTTCAAGCCCGGCAATCATCCGTAGCAGGGTCGACTTACCGCAGCCGGATGGTCCGACAAACACCACAAATTCACCTTCGGCAATCTCAAGATTGATATCTTTCGAGACTTCGGTTTCACCCCATGTTTTGGAGACATGACGTAACGCAACGCTCGCCATAATACTTTTCCTCTCAACGTGCCCTGTTGGCTGATATGACTGCTGGCCGATTCTGTGGCTCATCATGAAAGCCCCGGCAGCCGCTGACATCCTCCGCCACAACGTGAATGCACGGGGGATGAGCCGGGAGGAGGAGAAAGGATGCGGGCTGGCTGCCGGCAGCTGGATGAAGAAATTTTTGTGATGTCAGACGCAGAAAAAAGCGGGAGAAAGTGTGCGCCAGCCCATAAAAACAGCGGTTTTTGCAGGCAGGATCACGCGTTTACGTCTGCAGGCGTAGAGAGCAGGAGGATGAAACCGTGCTGCAGAACCTGACAATAAACGGGACGCTTACTTCCCGCTTTCGTTTACAGGATGGACTTATGACAATGAAAACCGTCTCGCGCTTATTTGCCCTCTCCGCGCTCTCCGCCGTGCTGTTCTCTGCTTCGGCTCTCGCAAAGATCGAAGAGGGAAAACTGGTTATCTGGATCAACGGTGACAAGGGCTACAACGGACTGGCCGAGGTTGGCAAAAAATTTGAGCAGGAGACCGGCATCAAAGTCACCGTGGAACATCCGGATAAGATGGAGGAGAAGTATCCGCAGGTGGCCGCCACCGGTGATGGCCCCGATATCATTTTCTGGGCTCACGACCGTTTTGGCGGCTATGCGCAGTCAGGTCTGCTGGCGGAGATCTCACCTGACAAAAATGTGCAGGACAAGCTGTTTCCCTTTACCTGGGATGCGGTGCGCTACAACGGCAAGCTGATCGGTTATCCGGTATCTGTCGAGTCCCTCTCGCTGATTTATAACAAAGATCTGGTCGCCGAACCGCCAAAAAGCTGGGAAGCCATTGCCGATCTGGACAAGCAGCTGCGCGCCAAAGGCAAGAGCGCCATCATGTTTAACCTGCAGGAGCCTTACTTCACCTGGCCACTGCTGGCAGCAGGTGGTGCTTACGCTTTCAAACCCACGCAAAGTGGATTTGATATCAAAGATACCGGCGTGGATAACGCCGGAGCGAAAGCGGGCATGCAGTTCCTGGTGGATCAGGTCAAAGCCAAAGTGCTGAATGCGGATACCGACTACTCCATCGCTGAAGCGGCATTCAATAAAGGGCAGACGGCAATGACCGTTAATGGTCCATGGGCGTGGAGCAACATCGACAAGAGCGGCATCAAATATGGGGTGACCACCCTGCCAACGCTCAATGGCAAACCCTCCAAAACCTTTGTCGGCGTACTGAGCGCCGGTATCAACGCCGCCAGCCCCAATAAAGAGCTGGCAAAAGAGTTTCTGGAGAACTATCTGCTGACCGACAGCGGGCTTGAGGCGGTCAATAAAGATAAGCCGCTGGGCGCCGTGGCGCTGAAATCGTATCAGGCGATTCTGGAGAAAGATCCGCGTATTGCCGCCACCATGAGCAACGCACAGAACGGCGATATCATGCCAAACATCCCGCAGATGTCCGCCTTCTGGTACGCCATGCGCACCGCCACCCTTAACGCGCTGAAAGGACGCCAGAGCGTGGACGCCGCGCTGAAAGATGCGCAGACCCGTCTGAACAAGTAAACCCTGTCTGAAGCCGGCGCTGTCCGGCTTTTTATCAGCTGTTGAGGAATTTCGGATCATGTCAGGAAAAACGGAACGGTACAGCCAGATGCTGAAAGGCGTACTGGTTGGCGGCTGCTGTCTGTTAGTCGGCTATCTGCTGGTGCTAATGTATGCGCAGGGAGAATATCTGTTTGCGCTCATGACGCTGATTGTCAGCGCGACCGGCATCTGGATTTATGCTAATCGCCGCGCTTATGCCTGGCGCTATGTCTATCCGGGCCTGGCCGGCATGGCTATTTTTGTGCTGTTTCCGCTGGCCTGTACTATCGCTATCGCGTTCACCAATTACAGCAGTACCAATCAGCTTTCGCAGGAGCGGGCGCAGCAGGTGCTGCTTGGCAGGCAGTATCAGGATGGCGCCGGGCTGAATTTTGCGCTCTACCCGGCCGATCGGCGCTGGCAGCTGGTGCTCAGCGACAGCAGCAGCGGTGAGCGCTACGTCTCCACGCCGTTCGATTTCGGCGGCGCGCAGACCCTGACGCTGCAGCAGGCGCCGCTGCCCGCTACTCAGCGCGCCACGCTGAAAGTCATCACCACGCATCGCCAGGCGCTAAGCCAGATCCGTGCCCGGTTGCCGGATGGACGTGAGCTGGTGATGAGCTCGTTACGCCAGTTCTCGGGTACCCGTCCGCTCTATGTTGCCGGGCGCCAGGGCGTGCTGGAAAATCAGCAAACCGGCGTACGCTATCAGGCGAATCAGGACACGGGGTTTTACCAGCAGATTGCGGCTGACGGCAGCTGGGGCAGTGAACAGCTGAGCCCCGGATTTACCGTCAGTGCGGGCTGGAAAAATTTTGCGCGCGTCTTTACTGACGAAGGGATCCAGAAACCGTTTCTCGCCATTTTTGGCTGGACGCTGATCTTCTCGCTGGTGACGGTGATCCTGACCGTTGCAGTGGGCATGGTGCTGGCCTGTCTGGTGCAGTGGGAAGCGCTGCGCGGCAAGGCTATCTACCGCGTGATGCTGATTTTGCCCTACGCCGTACCAGCTTTTATCTCCATCCTTATTTTCAAAGGTCTGTTTAACCAGAGTTTTGGTGAAGTTAACGTCATGCTCAGGGCGCTGTTTGGCGTCCAGCCTGCCTGGTTCAGCGATCCCGCGCTGGCGCGTACCATGCTGGTCATCGTGAATACCTGGCTCGGCTATCCCTACATGATGATTCTGTGCATGGGGCTGTTGAAAGCTATCCCGGACGATCTGTATGAGGCTTCCGCGATGGATGGCGCGGGTCCGCTGCAGAATTTTTTCCGCATCACGCTGCCGCTGCTGCTTAAGCCCCTTATGCCGCTGATGATCGCCAGCTTTGCCTTCAACTTTAATAACTTTGTTCTGGTGCAGTTGCTTACTAACGGCGGACCGGATCGGATCGGGACTACCACGCCCGCCGGCTACACGGATCTGCTGGTTAACTACACCTGGCGTATTGCGTTTGAGGGCGGCGGCGGGCAGGACTTTGGTCTCGCGGCGGCAATTGCAACGCTGATTTTCATGCTGGTCGGGGCACTGGCGGTCATCAACCTGAAAGCCGTGCGCATGAAGTTTGACTGAGGACAAATTATGGCAATGGTACAACCCCAATCACAAAAGCTTCGTTTGCTGCTGACGCATCTGCTGCTGCTGGTTTTTATTGCCGCCATCCTGTTTCCGCTGCTGATGGTGGTCGCTATTTCACTGCGTTCCGGCAATTTTGCGACCGGCTCGCTGATCCCGGAGCAGATCTCCTGGGAGCACTGGAAGCTGGCGCTGGGATTCAGCGTGACTCAGCCGGATGGCAGCGTCACACCGCCACCCTTCCCGGTGCTGCTCTGGCTGTGGAACTCGGTGAAGATCGCAGCGATAAGCGCGCTGGGTATCGTGACGCTATCCACGACCTGTGCCTACGCCTTTGCCCGCATGCGTTTTGCCGGCCGCGCAACCCTGCTGAAAGGTATGCTGATCTTTCAGATGTTTCCGGCGGTGCTGTCGCTGGTCGCGCTTTATGCGTTGTTCGACCGGCTGGGTCAGTATGTCCCCTTTCTTGGACTCAATACGCACGGCGGCGTAATCTTTGCCTATCTTGGCGGCATTGCGCTGCACGTCTGGACCATTAAAGGCTACTTCGAAACCATCGATGGCTCGCTTGAAGAAGCGGCCGCGCTGGATGGCGCAACGCCCTGGCAGGCGTTTCGTCTGGTGCTGCTGCCGCTATCGGTGCCGATTCTGGCAGTGGTCTTTATTCTGGCCTTTATCGCCGCGGTTACCGAAGTGCCGGTCGCTTCGCTGCTGCTGCGTGACGTTAACAGCTATACGCTGGCCGTTGGTATGCAGCAATATTTAAATCCGCAGAACTATCTCTGGGGCGACTTTGCCGCCGCTGCGGTACTGTCTGCCATTCCCATAACGCTGGTATTCCTGCTGGCACAGCGCTGGCTGGTCAGCGGTCTGACAGCGGGTGGTGTTAAAGGCTAACCTCTTCATCATTGTGTGACCTCGCTGCCCCGGTGTTTAACCACCGCTGGGGCGTTTGACGGCCCCCGGGCCGTCTTTTTTTATGGCGAGGGAAATAATCAACATTTTTTCTTACTGAACCCGACCTCCCCCAGGATAAGAGATGATTGATTTATGCAACTCCATCAGGAAATTCTTTAGAAAAAAAGAGGCATAGCCGCGCAGATAAAAATCCTGATATCACCTTTGAAATCAATCACCCGGAAAATGAAATATAAATCGGTAAGGAGTTATTTTTTAAATAGTAATATTTCCGGTAAAATAATATGAAAAATTAAAGATAAAACTGCCAAAAGCTTCAATAAGCATAAATTGATCTGGCGCACATTTATATTATTCAGGGTTTGAACTCAGAATGGATATTAATTAAATATATCCCTGCCGCAATCAGCGGCTTGCTAATAAAGGAGTCTAATCATGGGATATTTAAACTCAGGCATCAGCAACAGTAATAGCGAGAATGCGAACAAAGCCGTACTCACTATTGAAGAAGAGGAAGTGTTAGCGTCCGTCTCACAGGCGGATGAAGAGAGTCAGTCTGAAGACTAACATTTCAGCGGCACATTATTGTGCCGCTTTAATATGGACATTTATCATGACTATTCTGCCTGAAAGATCTGTCACCCTTACCCGGTCAAGAAACGCAATAGAGCGTTATTTTTCCCGCCAGAATATACAGATTAAAAATGACAACTTTGGCAATACGCTTTCAGCTACGGTTACGCTGTTGAACAGGGAAAGTAGCACCAAACCGATCTCTGGCTGCGGTAAAGGCTATGCAGAGGAAGCCAGCGTTGGTGCACTCTATGAAGCTTATGAACATTACAGAAGCTTTCCGGCACTCAGAGAGAAAAGCAGGTTATATCCTTTCGGGTCAGTCATTCAGCAGGCAGAACTTCGCGGGATGTTACCGTTGACTATTCTTGCGAAATCATCACCCGCCAAAATTGCAGCAGTGGAATTTACAGATAAAAAGGGTTGTGCATCACTGCTCTGGCCTCTTTTTTTAACGGATTGCGAATATTTCAGCCATGTCATTCAGGGAGACACTACAGACTACAGTGCAGCGCGACGCTATACCAGTAATGCAGGTATCGCTGCAGGTTATGGTTTTACGGAAGCAGCGATTCACGCCATCGGGGAAATAATAGAACGCCACTGCACAGGTATCCTGCTGGCAAAAACATTTTTCTATGATGTACAAAAAGAGATCCGACTGGTTAATACAGACTCACTGCCACCTGCAGCTGAAAAACTTTTCAATGATGCTCAGTCTGCCTTAGAGGATGAAATCAATATTATTGATGCCTCAGAACCGTCACTGCCTCCTGTTTATCTTGCTTACTGTAAGAGTAAGCCGCGTCTGGGGATAAACATCTACGGCGCTGGCTGTTCACTTTATGCTGACCATGCGGTTGCGCGGGCTATCAAAGAACTTGTCCAGCTGCATAAACTGGCCGATAATTTTACCTGCTTCACTGAGGAACTGGAAAAACACCAGCATAACCTGAGAGAGCATGAAAAATTATATCGCAGCCTTGTTGCCGATTTTGGCAGCCTCGCTTCTGTTAGTGTTGACCTGCCTGAGAAACGCGTTGTACTGACACTGCAAGAGCACCTTCACCGCCTGACAACCTTGTGCGAAATAGCCGGATTACCAGTATGGCTTAAAGAAATAGACAGCGATCCTGCCGGCGTATCACTGGCCTGTGCCGTCATGCCCGGCATGGAGCGATTTGCCCTGGTCAGTTTGGGCAACGTCGTTATTCCCTGCCGGAGCTATCAGGATCAGATATGAGTAAAATAATCTATATCCGGATCCCGAATCGGGAACGGCATGATATTTTTATCATGACAACCTCTGAATCGATTTTTGCCGGCATAAGAAAGCCGTTAACCCACGTGGCTTACAGCATCATTCTTCCCGATATGATAAAAGGACCGCTCATTTCGCTGGATGAAACCAAAGATGAAATAACCCTCGGCATCAGAGTGCCGGACAATCCGGCGTGGTGTGAAAAATTACTTCCCCCCTGCCCGGATTACAATATTCACTTTCCATGGCCGCCGCTGGATGATGAAGGGAATGAGGCTATATGCCCGGAATCATTCTGGGACCAGATGGCCGGCACACCTGAGAAGCTGGACATACAGGAAGCGCACTTCCGCCTGCATACCGTGAATCTGCTGCGTGAGATTGCTTTACCTGGCTGCCGCGTATTTGACCCGGCCTGCTCTACCGGAACCTTCCTTGCCTCCGTAAAACAAAAGCTTCCCCGGCTAAACTATTTCGCTGCCGATCGCGCGGAGAAAATGGTTCTGAAGGCCAGGCAGCAGCTGCCGCAGGTTATACAGAGCGACTTTATGCAATCCGGTGACCGTGACAGGTATGATATTGTTTTTTGCCGCTTCGCCAATCATGAAGTGATAAGACACGATCAGGCAGCATCTGTTATCGATAAACTGATTACGCTGCTTAATAAGAAAGGGTATTTAATTATTTTTGGTCATACCCCTGTAAATTGTGATGTTAAAGATCATGTGCGGGGCAAAAACATTGCTCTCAAAATAACAAGCGGCTATAGCGAACGTTCGGCAGGTTTTTTCCAGTATTATCTATTACAGACACTTTGAAAGAACGCGCTGAGGCCACAGGCACGTGCGACATACCGCTTAGCATAAAATGCTGCGGTGACACCGCTGCTCTTCAAGCTGAATAACAGATTTTGCTTTACGCAGTGATTACTAAATTTTCGATCAAAACTAATTCCATTCATCAGATACCCTGAATACATTAGCGAAACTAAATTCTACTGTCAGGGATAATTGTGGATTCGCTCAGGAAATCAGTGACTGTCAGCGCGGTATCGGATGGCGTTCTAAGTAAAAGAACGCTCAAACTATGCAGATTACTTAATGATAGCGATAAGCTGATCGATATTGCGCCGGCAACCGCTTTTCTCGATTTTTTGAAAGGCATGGAAGTCACGCATAGCGCCTATCAGCGCAGCGGTATTATCAAGAGCAAGCGTGCGCTGTTTCTTTATAATGAGGGCCTGCTTCATCCCGACAGCACCCTGTTTCTGGCACGTAAAAAACAGGAGATCCTTGGCACAATCAGCGTGATTGCTCAGCGAAACCAGCAGCTGCCCTGCTCCCTGCTGTTTGGTGCTGAGCTAGCCGCCCTCGGGCTGGAGAACCGGAAAGTCGTAGAGCTGGGTACGCTGTCGGTTAAGCAGACGCAACAGCAGGACAATCTGGTGTTTATGCTCTATCTCAGGATTATGATTTATACGATTTTTGTGGAACAGGTTGACGATCTGCTTATTCAGGTTAAAGAGAACGTAGCGCCTTTTTACATGCGCAATTTCATGTTTACCCGGGTAGGCAAAACCAAAAAACATCCTGAGTACAGCGATCTGAATGCTGTGTTATTGCGTCTCGACGTCAAGAAGATGCGGGAAAAAATCTACGAACAACAGTGCTACGGTGCCAATGGCTGGCTGCGTATTTTATGCGAACTTGGACTAAACCGGCACTATCGTACCATCTGTGCTCAGTGTCGTAATGGGCAGCGCTTCAGACCGGATCCGCAGGATGCCGCTGTTTATCGTTATCTCTGCTCGCTTCAGAGGTAAATGTCCAGTGAAAGGCCACCGCGCGCCCTGTCAGGCGATATCATTGCTGTGGCCGCAAATGGTTTAACTACATCACTTAGAATGTTGTAACTAGGATGCCAAATCTCTTCAGTTAACGCTTAGAAACAGAATCCCTGTGCCGGGCCGCCTCTGTTCGCTGATGACCATCTACACTTATTTCACCTGAGATCCCCTGAAAACATGAGGTTAAGATGAGTCTGTTATTTAGCGCCACGAAACTGGGACAGCTCTCGCTGGAAAATCGCATTATTATTGCGCCCATGTGTCAGTACTCCGCTGAGGCGGGTAAAGCCACCGCCTGGCACCGTATCCATCTGGGGCAGCTCGCCCTGTCCGGTGCGGGCTTACTGATTATCGAAGCAACAGCCGTTGAGGATATTGGCCGCATATCGCCGGGCGATCTGGGATTGTGGAACGATGAGACTGAGGCGGCACTGGCCAGCGTGCTGGAGGATATCCGTCCGTGGGCAACCCTGCCGATAGGTATCCAGCTGGGTCACGCAGGTCGCAAAGCCTCCTGTGCCGTGCCGTGGGAAGGCGGCGAGCAGCTTTCGGCCCAACAGGGCGGCTGGCAGACGGTGGCGCCTTCCGCAGAGGCTTACCAGTCGGGCGAACAGGCACCACACGCGCTGAGTAAAGAGGAGCTGATGCGCCTGAAACAGGCCTTTGTTGACAGCGCACAGCGCGCGGTTCGCATCGGTATCGAGCTGGTTGAACTGCATGCCGCCCATGGTTATCTGCTGCATCAGTTTCTCTCTCCGCTCAGTAACAAGCGCGATGATGAGTATGGCGGATCGCTGGAAAACCGCATGCGCTATCCGCTGGAGGTGTTTCAGGCGATACGTGATGCTCTGCCAGATTCCGTGCCGGTAGGCGTGCGTATTTCCGCAACTGACTGGGTTACAGGCGGCTGGGATAATGAGCAGTCTATAGCGTTCAGCCAGCAGCTGGCCGCCGCAGGCTGTGCCTATATCCACGTCTCCAGCGGCGGGCTGTCGCCCGATCAGGAGATCGATATCGGCCCGGGCTACCAGCTCTCATTTGCGCGCGATATACGCAAAGTGGTGGAGATCCCGGTAATCGGTGTCGGACTGATAACCGATCCGCAGCAGGCGGAACAGGCTCTGCACACCGGTGATACGGATCTGATTGCGCTGGCGCGCGGCATGCTCTGGGATCCGCACTGGCCGTGGCACGCTGCCGCTGAGCTGGGCGCTACCGTTAAGGCTCCGCCGCAGTATCTGCGTTCAGAGCCGCACGGCCTGAAAGGCACGCTGGTACAGAACGGCAAGTGATCCATTGCGGCAGGCGCTCCGCCTGCCGCACCCCTCTGGGAAATTTCACAGATTGCGGCCAGCGTGAGGCGCTCCGGCCTTTACCCTCTATGCTTCATTTCACGCATTCACATTAAAGGACGATGAAATGAAACCTCAACACCTTCTGCTTTCTGCTGTTTTACTTTGCACCGCTGGCGTCGCCGCGGCTGATACCATGAAAAACCCGGTGAGCGTGCACGTGCTCAACCTGCAGACCGGCATCCCCACTGCCGGCGTGAAAGTAGAACTGGATCAGAAAGCAGGCGATAACTGGACAAAACTGGCGGAAGCCACCACGGATGCGCAGGGGCGGATCCCGGCACTCTATCCGAAAGATAAAATGGCGCAGTCAGGTATTTATCGCGTGGTGTTTAAAACCGGAGAGTATTATAAGTCGGTTAATCAGCAGACTTTCTTTCCGGAAATTCCGGTGATTTTTAACCTTGAGAAAACCGATCAGCATTACCATATCCCGCTGCTGTTAAGCCAGTATGGCTACTCAACCTATCGCGGTAACTGATTGTTAAAACGCGCTGGCGTCAGACCAGCGCGCGCTCCTTTCAGTCTGCGCCAAACAGCGGCAACCACCCCAGCCAGCTCAGCAGCCAGGCCACAATGTTCAGTCCCCCGAATAGCAGTACCAGCGTAATCGCCAGCGAGGATTTTTTATGCGTGGCGAAGCGCTTTTCTGCGCGTAATGCGAGTAAGGCGGGGATCGCTACCGCCCACAGTATGGCAAACAATCCGGCATAGCCGATGGCCGCTACAAACCCGTGTGGCCAGACAATCGACGCCAGCAGCGGCGGCAAAAAGGTTAGCAGTGCCGTTTTCACCCGCGCCCGGCGCGTATCCCCCTGCCCCATACGGTCGGCGATATAGTCGAACAATCCTGCGGTGACGCCAAGAAACGAAGCGATAACGGCAAAATGGGAAAAGAGCGACAGCATCAGGGTTAGTGCCGGTACCTGCAGATGCGAGCCCAGCGCCGCCATCAGGGCGGCGATATCCCCGCCCTGCGCAACAATACCCGGAAATGCGCTACGCGGCAGATTTCCCATCGTGCTGACGATCCAGAACAGGTAGAGCGCAAGCGACATCAGGGTTCCGAGCAGCAGCGCGCGTGCGATCCTGCGCCGGTCGCGATGGTAGTAGCTCACCAGCCCGGTGATATTGCCATGATACCCGAAAGAGGCCAGGCAGAAAGGCAGCACGCCGAGCGCATAGGGCCAGTAAGCGCTGCCTTCTGGCGCTGGCTGCAGCAGTGAGGCGCGGTCAACCTGCATCAGGAGTCCGCCAAACAGCAAAATAAGCAGTGCGATTTTTGCCACTACGCAGAAGGTCATCAGCCGGCTCACGCCACGCGTGCCGAGCAGCACCACCCCTGCAACCAGCAGCGTCAGCGCAATTTTTGCACCGGCCGCTGTCAGCGGCAGCCCCAGCTGATTAAGGGAGTGCTGATAGACCGGACCGCTGGCTGAAATATAGGCGTAGGTCAGAATGCCCAGTACAAACAGGATGCTTAACCCGTTAAGCCTTGCCCAGCCGCGCCCCAGCAGATCGCGAACCAGCGTGTCATAACCGGCGCCGGCAGCATAGTGCAGGCTGACGCGCATAAACAGCAGCCCGGAGAGCAGCATCGCGCCCCAGCTGATAAACAGCAGCAGCACGCCCCAGCCAAACCAGCTTCCTGCCATAACAACAGGCAGCGTAAACATACCGGCACCCACAACGGTGCCACAGATGATCATAGCGCCCCACCAGACTGAGGGCTGGCGCGGCGTGAGTTGAGGTACTGACATTAAGACGCCTCAGAAAATTAGCAAAGGCGGGATGATACACATCATGTACTAGTATGTAGAGTACAAAGCGCAAAAACAGGCGGGCAGGGTTGTAAGCAGATGATGACAGCAGCGCGCCTGCAGAGCAGGCGCGCTGTTCAGGCGGGGTTACTGATAAAAAGCCGGACGGGGCGGCATCGTAATCGGAACAATATCGCCGCTCTTCTGAGCGGCGACACAGGCGTCTGCTGCCACCGCCGCCGCATAACCATCCCAGGCAGAAGGCCCGGTCAGCTCATCGGCAAGCACATTGTTGATAAACGCCTGCAGCTCCACATCGTATGCATCGATAAAGCGCTTTTTCCAGTCGGTCAGGATGGCCACAGAGAGCGCCGCGTTACTGCGCGTCTGCACCGCCATAGGTTCCGGCAACCGGGCAACACCGCTCTCTCCGACAACTTCACACTGAATGTCATAGCCATACTGGCAGTTAACAAAAATTTCGACGTCGATGCGCGTACCCTGCGCCGTTTCCAGCAGAACAATCTGCGGATCTTTCAGATGTGAACTGGCGTGGCGCGTTTTGCGTGGCCAGATCACCTGCGCGCTGACGTAATCATCATTCAGCAACCAGCGCAGCACATCCAGCTCGTGGATCAGCGTATCGGTAATCGCCATATCCGTGGTGTAACTGTCACCCACCTCCGGATTGCGATGCGCGCAGTGCAGCATCAGCGGCGCGCCAATCTCCCCGCTCTCCAGCACCTGCTTCAGCGCACGGTAGCCGCTGTCATACGGTCGCATAAAGCCGACCTGTACGCGTTTTTTACCGCCGGCCATCTCCGCTTCAACGATGTTCATACAGCCCTGCGCCGTCACGGCCAGCGGCTTCTCACAAAACACCGCCTTGCCCGCTTTGATCGCCGCCAGCACAAACTCTTCATGAGTGGGCCCCCAGGAGGTCACCAGCACCGCCTGTACGTCAGGCGCATTAATCAGATCGTGCGCGCTGTCGTAGATCTCCGCCTGCAGCTGTAGCGCAGCTGCTACCTCTTCACACTGACGGCGGTCGATATCATTTAGCGCCACTACGCGCGCGTTCTGCAGTACCTGACTGCAGCGCCGGATATGTTCACGGCCGATTGCACCGGTGCCAATTACGCCAATATTGAGTGTCATAGTCTGTTTCCTGAGCCGGTTGCGGTTAGCGGTTGAGATAGTCGATGCTGCTGCGGATCTGCTGCTCAATCTCAGCAGCGCTCCAGCTCTCCATCACCGATGAGAAAGGCTCAAAGGCATAGATCCCGCGATACCCCATCTCTTCAAGGCGGGCCACCTGCTGCTTTGTCTGCAGTCTGTCATCGGCGCTGAGCATAATACGCTCTTCATCCGTCAGCTCTGCCGCCGGCCGCGTATCGGTCACGCCGGACAGGTGAACCAGGCCAATCTCATGCACGTTGACGTGCCCGGCAAAGTCCGCTTCGGCACCTTCATAAAGATGATGATGGAAGGTATCCAGCACAATTTTGAACGGCACCCCGGCCTGTTTGATCAGCTGCTGCGCCTGCGCGGCAGAACGCAGCGAACTCTGCGGAAAGCCCAGCGGCTCAACCAGCCCCTGAATGCCGTACTCTGCAAACAGTGGCGCCAGCGTTTGCAGCGCGTCGATAGTCTGCGCGTCGCTGACCGGCGTACCATCGTTGAGCGGACAGAGCACCAGCGCTTTGGCACCGCTTTCAGCTGCGTCTTTCAGCAGGCTGCGGGTCTTTGCCAGCACCTCATCATTGAGCTGGTTAAATGGATAGACCGCATTGATCGTTTCGATAGTCAGATCGTGCTCGCGCGCCAGCGCGCTCACCTGCGCGCCGCCGAGATGGTCGGTCACGCTGCCGCTTTTCATGTCGTTGCGGATTTCAACCTTGTGCAGCCCCAGTTTTGCCACCAGCGCAAAAAATTCACTGATGCTCAGAGCGGGAGCAATTTTGCGATTAATACAGAGGCGGTCGCTGCTAAGTTTACCGGTCATATTCAGTCCTGATGCGTACGGGTTGGAAGGCAACTGAAGCGATACTAAAACATCAGGCTGAGCGGCTCCGCCGCTTCTTTGAGTGATTTACATCAGCGCTGTATTGCGCTGCCGCTGACGGTCGCGAAGCAGATATCCGCAGCTCTAT
Source organism: Pantoea sp. M_9 (assembly GCF_008631385.1). Classification (NCBI taxonomy): domain Bacteria; kingdom Pseudomonadati; phylum Pseudomonadota; class Gammaproteobacteria; order Enterobacterales; family Erwiniaceae; genus Pantoea; species Pantoea sp. M_9. Next base: position 623,225 of record NZ_VWUF01000002.1, read on the forward strand.
TTTCTACCGCGTGGCAGCGATACCGCCAGCAGGCCCGCCACAATCAGTACTACACCCGCCAGGCTACTCCAGCGAAAAGGCTCATGAAACCACGGCAGAACCACAGCAGCCAGCCAGACCCCTACGTAGCTCAGACTGAGTAGCGGATAGAGCTGACTGAGTGGCTGATAGCGCAGGGCGGCAAGCCAGCAGAGCATCGATAACCCGTAGGCTGCCAGGCCGGCGCAGAGCATCAGCACAGGGCGTGCGCCGCCCTGCAGCAGCGTACTGACCGCGGGAACATCCATCATCGCACTGCGCAGCATCAGCTGCGCCAGCGTCACCAGCGCTACACTTACGAGCGCCAGCCCTGTACCTTTCATAGCTGACTCCCCATCAGCGCCACCCCCGCGACAATCAGCAGCGTGCCCAGCCACTGCTGCAGCGTATAGGCTTCGCGCCAGATCAGGCGTGCGGCGGCCGCCACCAGCACAAAGTTAAGGCTGAGCATTGGATAGGCCTGGCTGACCGGCACACTGCGCAATACCAGCAGCCAGAGCAGCATCGCCGTCCCGAGCAGCAGCATACTGAGCGCAACCCAGTGCGCCATGCGTCTGCCGCCTGACGCCATCAGCGCGGCCTGCTTCTGACAGAGCTGCGCTGCACAGCTGAGCAGGCTGACCAGAACAATCAGCAGCAGATTCATGGCGTGCGACGGTAGCTGTAATAAAGCAGCCGTCCCTGCTGCCAGATATCATCCGGCACCGGCAGCATCGCATCCGGCGCTTTCTGCCCGGCATCCAGCAGCAGTACCAGTGCGACATCACCCTCTCTGCGCCGGACGCGCAGCCAGTCGGCAAACTCCGCTCCGCCAACGTAGCGCTTTCGGGCATCAGCATAGCTGAGACCATACTCCAGCTCGCCTTTACTGCTGTAAAAAAGGATATCGCTGCGTTTGAGCTGCCAGGCGATCGCCGAGGCGACGCCGGGGTTATCCGCCAGGATAAAGCGGCTCTGCGCAAGCCGCTCCTGTATGTGGCGGACAAAGTTCTGCGGCTGTTTGGCGTCCCGTATCCGGTCAGGAATAGCAAATCCCACCAGCAGCGCCAGCGCCAGCGGGCAGAGCGCCGCCAGCTGCCAGCGCCCGGTGCGCAGGCTGACACCTGCCGCCAGCGCCCAGCCGGTAAAAGCGAGCGCAGCCAGAGTCGCACGCAGTTTCTCGTCGCTGCTGTAGAGCGGCCGGTGTGCCAGCCCCCACGGCGCCAGTACGCTTATCACCGCCAGCGCGGCCAGTGCGCCAAACAGCAGGTTAATCCAGCCGTTAAACCGCAGCGCAGTGCTTAAGCGTGCACTGTTTCCTGATGCATAACCTGCTATCAGCAGGCTCAGCGGAGCAAAACAGGGCAGGATATAGGTTGGCAGCTTGCCTTTTGCAATACTGAAAAACAGCAGCGGCAGCACGACCCAGCTCAGTAAGTAGAGCACGCCTGCCTGCTGGCGACGCTGCTGCCAGCCGCTTATCAGCGCGCCGGGCAGCAGCCCCAGCCAGGGTAGCGTGCCTGCAACCAGCACCGGCAGGTAGTACCAGAAAGGCGCTTTATGCTGCGCGTTCTCCTCAGCAAAACGCTGAATATGCTCAACCCAGAAAAAGTAGTGCCAGAAATCTCCCGCCTGCTGCGCTATCGCCAGCGCCCACGGCAGGCTGAGCAGTATCGCGGTCAGCAGCGCCAGCGGCCCCCAGCGCAGCAGTTCCGTGAAGCGGCGCTGCCACACCATCCACGGCACAATCGCCAGCACCGGGACCGCGAGCGCCAGGAAGCCTTTGGTCATAAACCCCATGGCGCAGGCCGCCCCCAGCAGCAGATAGCCGGAGAAGCGCTGCCGGAATGTGCGTGCCTGAGCCGCGTACCAGAAGCTGCACATCGCTCCCGTCAGCCACAGCAGCAGAACAGGGTCCAGCACCGCGTAAGTGCCGATTCCGTAAACCAGCAGCGAGGTCAGAAAAACGGTGCTGGCCAGCAGGGCGACGCGGCGGCTGGCAAACATCCGGCATCCCAGCCAGAAAATCAGCAGGCCGCTGCATAGCGTGCTAAAGAGCGCACCGGCGCGGACGCCAAAATTAGTGTGTCCGAACAGCAGCTGGCCCAGGTTGTTTATCCAGTAGCCGGCGACAGGTTTTTCAAAGTAGCGCAAATCAAAAAAGTGCGGCACAACCCAGTTGCCGCTGACAAGCATCTCGCGGCTGATCTCTGCATAACGCAGCTCATCGGGCTGCCACAGATCGCGAAATGGAACCGGCAGCAGATAATAGAGCGCAAACAGCATCAGCAGCAGCGTGATTTTGGTGCCTGTACGCATCAGAACTCCCTGATTAATTTTCTGCCTGACAGCCCAGCCACCCTTCCCGACCTGCAATCCGGCCGCGTACCACAGGCGCGCGCGGCAGAGTGGAGAGATCGGCAGGCAGAAGCTCGCTGAGCGGACAAAAGTGAATACCGGCCTGTCGGGCGCGATCGAGCAGGTTGCTAAAGGCGTCGCGCGCGGCGATCCCCTCAACTTCGGCATGAATGGTATAAACCGCGGTGCCCGTAGCGTGCTGCATGTGCTCAAGGATGAAATCGTTGAAGCGCGCAGCGCTCACCTGTTGCCCCACCACTTCATCCCAGGTAGGCAGCGTGACCGGGATCTGAACTGTGCCTTCCGTGCCGTCCGGCAGCAGCGGGATAAACGGGCCGCTGCCGCGGCAGTCGCTGTTGTACCGAAAATGGAAGGATTCTTTTGCAGCAATAATCCGGCTGTCTGCCCGCCAGCCGGCAACGGCTGAACAGGTGACGGCGTCACCTGTCAGCGCTTCCAGCATCTGCCTGCCCCGCCCGATCTCCTGCGCCAGCCGCTGATCTGACCAGACGCCCGCCCAGGTCTGCCAGGCGAAGTGATCCCAGGCGTGCAGGCCAACCTCATGATGATCGGCGGTGGCGCGAATAATGTCCGCCTGGCCGCGCCCGATGTGGCGTCCTGGCCAGGCGGTACCGGCCAGCAGAATATCCCAGCCATAGAGCGATGCCGCCCGCGAGCGCACCATTTTGCGAAAAAAATGCGGCTTAAGCAGGCGCCAGATATGGCGCCCCATATTGTCCGGCCCGACGCTGAAAAAGAAGCTCGCCTGCAGCTGATGCAGGCTGAACTGCTCCAGCAGCGCCGGAACGCCCAGCCGGGTGCCGCGCCAGGTATCAACATCGACCCGCAGCCCCACTTTTTTCATGGCTTCTCCTGCAGTTCAACGGTGCGCAGAAAGAAATCAAGGGTGTTGTCGATGGTGGTATCCATATCCACATCCGGTGCCCAGTTCAGCAGCCGGCGCGCATTTTTTATCGAGGGCTTGCGATGCTCCACATCCTGATACCCTTTGCCGTAGTAGCTGCTGCTTTCAACTTCGCGGAACCCGGCAAACGGCGGAAAACGGTCGCGCAGCGGATGGCGCTCAAAGCTTGCCAGCAGATGCTCCGCCAGTTCACGGATACTGGCTTCATTTTCAGGGTTCCCGATATTGATGATCTGCCCGTCACAGTTACCGTTGCGGTTTTCAATGATGCGGAACAGCGCCTCAATGCCGTCACGGATATCGGTGAAGCAGCGCTTTTGCGCCCCGCCATCCACCAGTTTGATGGGCGATCCCTCTACCAGATTGAGGATCAGCTGCGTAATGGCGCGCGAGCTGCCAATGCGTGCAGCATTAAGGTTATCCAGCCGGGGGCCCATCCAGTTAAAGGGGCGGAACAGCGTAAAGCGCAGGCCCTCTTTTTCACCATAGGCCCAGATCACCCGATCGAGCAGCTGTTTGGAAACCGAGTAGATCCAGCGCTGCTTGTTAATCGGACCGACCACCAGGTTAGAGCTATCCTCATCAAAATGCCGATCGGTGCACATGCCGTACACTTCAGAGGTAGAAGGGAAAATGATGCGTTTTTTATATTTAACGCAGTCGCGAATGATTTTCAGGTTCTCTTCAAAATCGAGCTCAAATACGCGCAGCGGGTTACGGGTGTACTCAATCGGCGTGGCAATCGCCACCAGCGGCAGCACCACGTCACATTTTTTGATGTGATACTCAATCCATTCGGAATGAATACTGATGTCGCCCTCAACAAAGTGGAAACGCGGCTCGTTCAGAAAACGGCTTATCGCATCAGAGCCGATATCCAGCCCGTAAACCTCAAAATTATCATCCTGCAGCAGGCGTTCAGTCAGATGATTGCCGATAAAGCCGTTCACCCCGAGGATCAGCACCCGCGTGCGGCGTTTAACAGCCGCCACCGGCTCAGAGTAAAGCAGCGCGCCGGGTACCAGCCCCAGGCTCTGCGCCAGCTGGCTGCCATTCATAAACACGCCGTTGTCACACTGGCCGGTGATAATTTCCAGTGCGCCCTCGCCGCAGGCGACCTGCAGCGGATCGACAGAGAGTACGGTTCCGGCTCTGACACCCGGCGTGCCGGCGTGCACACGTCCTTTCCACACCATAAACTTCACCGTACCGGCATAGGCAAAAGCACCGGGCCACGGCCAGGTTACCGCGCGCACCAGATTATTCACCTGCTGCGCACTCTGCTCCCACCGGATACGTCCATCTTCCGGCGTGCGGCGTCCGACCCGGGTTGCCAGCCGCTCATCCTGCGGCCGGGCAACTATCTCGCCGCGCTTTAGCGCTGGCAGCGTACCTTCCAGCAGCTGTGTGGCACAGGCGACCAGCTTACGGTGCAGCGTTAGCGCGTCATCCTGCTCATCGATCGCCACCCTTTCTTGCGTGACAATGTCACCGGCATCGGCCCGCTTAACCATGCGATGCAGCGTCACGCCGGTTTCCTTTTCGCCATTAACCAGCACCCAGTTAAGCGGTGCGCGTCCGCGATAGGCGGGCAGCAGCGAGCCGTGCAGATTAAACGCGCCGCGTGCCGCACATCCCAAAATAGCGTCGCTCAGCATGGCGCGATAATAAAAGGAGAAAATACAATCGGGCTGCAAGGCGCGAATGCGTTCAATCCATAGCGGGTGATTGACCTCTTCAGGCGCATGTACCGGAATGCCGCGCTCAGCGGCGAGGCGCGCGACGGAATCAAAAAAATGGCTCTCTGCGCCGGTGTCGGTGTGCGTAAAGATCGCCGCAATCTCAAAACCCGCTTTCAGCAGCGCGTTGATTCCTGCGCAACCCATTTCCGCATAGGCAAAAACAACTGTTTTCATGGTTTGATTTCCTGAACCTGAGGAGTTTCCTGCTGCGGGTGGATCACCCGCTGAATGAAATAGCGCGGCCGTGCGCGTACGTCGTTGTAGATACGCCCGATGTACTCGCCCAGCAGGCCCATTCCGATAAACTGCGCGCCGACAAAAATAAACAGCACCGCAAACAGCATAAACAGACCGTCGCCGGCCCAGCCGGCGCCAAAAAACAGGCGTAAAATCACCAGCACTAGTGAAAAAGCAAAGCCCGCCAGCGCAATCACGCTGCCAGCAATACTCAGCAGGCGCAGCGGCGTCGTGGTCAGACAGGTCACCAGGTCATACATCAGGTTGATAAGCTTCATGACGCTGTATTTGGAATCGCCAAACTCGCGCTCGGCGTGTGCGACCGGCAGCTCAATGGTGCGGCGGGCAAAGGTATTGGCCAGAATGGGAATAAAGGTGCTGCGTTCATGGCAGTTCAGCATGGCGTCAACAATGTGCCGGCGATAGGCGCGCAGCATGCAGCCATAATCGCCCATCGCTTTGCCGGTGACGCGCTGGATCAGCTGATTGATGGCGCGTGAAGCGCGTTTGCGAAACCAGCTATCCTGTCGGTTCTGCCGTACCGTGCCCACCACGTCGTAGCCCTGCTGCGCAGCCCTGACCAGCGCCGGGATCTCTTCAGGCGGATTCTGCAGATCGGCGTCCAGCGTAATAATCAGGTCGCCCGATACATGGGCGAAACCCGCCATAATCGCAGAGTGCTGACCGTAATTTCGGTTAAGCAGTACGCCGACGACGTGACTTCCTGGCATATCAGCGGCATCGGCGATCATCTGCGCCGAGCGGTCGCTGCTGCCGTCATCCACCAGCAGGATCTCAAAGTTCAGACCCAGCGTGCCGCAGGCTGCGCTGGTGCGGCGTACCAGCTCCGGCAAACTCTCCTCTTCGTTATAGACCGGAATAACCACAGAGATTTTCTGAAGCGGCTTTTCATCCAGCATGGCGGCCTCCTGCCAGCGTACGCAGCGCGCTGATTACCCGGCTGACATCCTCATCCTCCATATCGGGAAACAGCGGGAGCGAACAGATACGTTCGCTGTTCCATTCCGTATCAGGCAGGGAAAGTTGCGGATAACGTTCGCGATAATATTTGTGCGTGTGCGCCGCGCGAAAGTGAAGCCCGGTGCCGATCTCCTCCGCTTTCAGCGCCTCCATCAGCGCATCGCGGCTGATGCCGCAGGTCGCTTCATCCACGCGAATGATAAACAGATGCCAGGCGTGCTGATGCGGCCAGTCCGGCTGTTTCAGCGGCAGAAAAGGCGTATCCGCCAGCGCCTGCAGGTAGCGCTGCGCAATCTCCCGGCGGCGACGGTTAATCGCCTCAAGCTTACCGAGCTGGATCAGCGCAATAGCGGCATTGATATCCGGCAAATTGTATTTAAAACCGGGTGCTATCACCTCTGCCTGCGGTTTACGCCCGTGCGTATCGCGATCCCAGGCATCCACCCCCAGGCCGTGAAACTTCAGGCTGCGCACCCGGTCGGCCAGTTCAGCGTCATCCGTTACAACAACGCCGCCCTCGGCACAGGTGATATTTTTGATGGCGTGCAGTGAAAAGATCGCGGTGCCGCGCTGTCCGACATGCTGGCCGTTATAGTGGCAGCCGGTCGCGTGCGCGGCATCCTCAATCACCGGAATGGCGTAGCGCTCACCCAGCGCGCAGATTGACGCCAGATCAACCGGCGCACCGGCGTAATGCACCGGAATAATTGCCCGGGTGCGTGGTGTAATCGCCGCTTCAATCTGCAGTGCCGTCACCATCAGCGTATGGCGATCAACATCGATCATGACCGGCGTGGCTCCCAGCAGCGTGATGATATTGAGCGTAGAGACCCACGTTAATGAAGGGGTGATCACTTCATCTCCGGGCTGAATGCCCAGCGCCAGCAGCGTGACGTGCAGGCCGGCAGTCGCTGAACTGACGGCAATGGCGTGCTGGTTTCCGGTCAGTTCACAGAAAGCCTGCTCCAGCGCAGCATTTTTCGGGCCGGTGGTGATCCAGCCCGAAGCGAACACCGCGCTGACGGCGGCCAGCTCTTCTTCGCCCAAAGCGGGGCGCGAAAAGGGTAAGAAAGACATAAATCCACCTTATCAATTATGCTCTGAGCTCAATGCAGGAACACACTCTGCACCTGTCACTCTGCGCAACTTAAACGCACTCTCAACGTGTCACAGTGAAAAACCGGATAACATCGTGCCCGTTCACTGGCTCAGTGCTGACATAGCCGATCGACTAAAACATTAGCGGCCTTGCTATTTTTCCTGCGTAATCACCTTAAGCGCCAAAACTTAACGCAACATTAAATTTGCGGCGTTTACTCAGCCAACTTCTTCAGCGTTTAGGGTTGATTGATAAACGTGCAGATCGCGGTATGACAAAAGCGGGACTGCCATTGAGATTTTCACACGCTCAACTTTCTGGATATGGCGCGCAATTATTCATGCAACACATTGAAATTGTTGATTTTGAATACCGCTTTAGCCAGATATAAGGTAGGTTGCCCGCAGATGAATTACGTCATGTGAGAAGGAGGACAATATGGTGCTGGTAATGGTGACGCTACTGTCGCTGGCGACGGGCAGTTTTATTAACGTTGTGGTGTATCGGCTGCCGCGGCATATTACCGGGGCGGCCACCTTCACTTCCCTGCTGGCCCCCTCCTCCTGCTGCATACACTGTGAACGCGTCCTGCGCTGGTATGACATGCTCCCGGTGCTGAGCTGGCTGCTGCTGCGCGGCCGGTGTCGCGATTGCTGCGGCCCTATCAGCGGTCACTATCCGGTTACTGAGGCCGCAACGTCGCTGATCGCCCTGCTGCTGATGCAGCTGCTGCCCGCGGACAGCCGCCTGATTGCCGCACTGCTGCTGGCATGGTCACTGCTGGCGCTTTCGCTTATCGATATGACGCATCTGCTGCTGCCGGATGCGATTACGCTGCCGCTGCTCTGGCTTGGCCTGCTACTGCATGCCGGTGATGTAATGCCCGGTACGCTTCGTGATGCCGTTACCGGCGCAGCGGCCGGGTACAGCGTGATTCGCTTTACCGGCTGGTGCTATCAGCTGCTGAGAAACCAGCCGGGCATCGGGCGGGGGGATGCAAAATTAATGGCGGCGCTGGGCGCCTGGCTTGGCTGGACGTCACTGCCGGCGCTGTTGCTTATCGCCTGTGGCAGCGCGCTGATTTTTGTGATCTTTATCAAACCCTGCGGTTTTCAGCAGCCAGGCCGCCCTGTCCCGTTTGGTCCGTGGCTTTCACTGGCGGGCATAAGTCTCTTTATTCATTCAATAATTTAAAGCTGGCCATTTTAGCGGAGAAATAACAGCGGCCAGTTTCTGTCCAACGTTATGATTCGTATATGAAAAGAATAAACAATTCTACACAAAATTAATCATTGTGATGTGAGGCAAAAGGCTCTATATTGGCCGCGCTTTTTACATTACTGATACTTTTTTGTTCAATTAGTCAATCGGCCAGCCACTGCGAGCCCCGGTTGAAGGAGAGATATGATGACGGATAAAGTCCGTATTGATAATTTTGGTGCCAGCTCATTCAACGGAAACAACGACGCATTCTTAGCCCGTCAGGCTGAGTTTGAATCAAACGTCAGGAGTTACCCGCGCAAATTGCCTTTAGCTATCGCTAAAGCCAACGGCGTGTGGATTACGGATGTTGAGAATAAGCAATATCTTGACTGTCTGGCTGGCGCAGGGACGCTGGCACTTGGTCATAACCATCCTGATGTTCTGCAGAGCATCCAAAATGTCATTACCAGCGGCTTGCCGTTACATACTCTTGATCTGACCACACCGCTGAAAGATCAATTCTCTGAATCACTGCTTTCTCTGCTGCCTGGCCAGGGCAAAGAGTATTGCCTGCAGTTCACCGGCCCATCCGGTGCGGACGCCGTTGAAGCTGCGCTGAAGCTGGCGAAGAAAGTCACCGGCCGCAGCGGTATTATCAGCTTCTCAGGCGGCTATCACGGCATGACGCACGGCGCGCTTGCGGTGACCGGCAACCTGTCGCCAAAAGAAGCGGTTAACGGCATGATGCCGGAAGTGCAGTTTATGCCTTATCCGCACCAGTACCGCTGCCCGCTGGGCATTGGTGGTGACGCAGGCGTAAAAGCGCTGACCTACTACTTCGATAACCTGATCAATGACGTAGAAAGCGGCGTGCGCAAGCCGGCAGCCGTTATTCTGGAAGCGGTTCAGGGTGAAGGCGGCGTGAACCCGGCTCCGGCTGAGTGGCTGCAGCGCATTCGCAAAGTTACGCAGGAGCACGGCATTCTGCTGATTCTGGATGAAGTTCAGGCAGGCTTTGCCCGTACCGGCAAATTCTTCGCCTTTGAACACGCCGGCATCGAGCCGGACATCATCGTGATGTCAAAAGCGGTTGGCGGTGGCCTGCCTCTCGCTGTGCTGGGCATTAAAAAGCAGTTTGATGCCTGGTCACCAGGACACCATACCGGGACTTTCCGCGGCAACCAGCTGGCGATGGCGACCGGTCTGGCGACCCTGAAAGTGCTGACCGAGCAGAATATTGCTGCCAAAGTTGCGGAACAGGGCGAATGGCTCAAAGCACAGCTGGCAGAGATGCAGCAGCGCTTCCCGGTTATCGGTCACATTCGCGGCATGGGCATGATGATCGGTATCGAAATCGTTAAGCCTGATGAGCCAGCCGATCACATGGGTAGCTTCCCGGCAGATGGCGAGCTTTCTGCGCTGCTGCAGAAGAAATGCTTCGAAGCGGGCCTGATTCTGGAGCGCGGTGGCCGTCACGGTTCTGTCCTGCGTCTGCTGCCGTCCCTGCTTATCACAAACGAAGAGCTGGCCGTGTTCCTGGATAAATTTGAGCAGGCGCTGCTGGGCGCTGGCGTCAAACCTGTTTGACTGGAAAAGTAAATGAGTGAAGTGAATCCGATTCTGGCCGCCTCTGCGCAGAGCATTGAGGCATATCAGCAGGCGATTGCCCAGAGCAGCGCCGCGGTTGTGCAGTGGCTGCAACAGCCTGAGATGTATCAGGGCAAAACGGTTGCTGAACTGCGCGAGCGAATTGCGCTTGACTTCAATCCTGACGGCCTGGGTAACCAGGCCGCGATTGAGCGCGCAATTGAGTATTTCCTGAAAGACAGCCTGTCAGTGCATCACCCGCAGTGTGTGGCGCATCTGCACTGTCCAAGCCTGGTAGTAAGCCAGGCCGCTGAAGTTCTGATCAACGCCACGAACCAGAGCATGGATTCCTGGGATCAGAGCCCATCAGCGACCATCATTGAGGTCAAACTCATTGAATGGCTGCGTGCCCAGGTGGGTTACGCTGCCGGCGACGCGGGCGTCTTTACCAGCGGCGGCACCCAGAGCAATCTGATGGGCCTGATGCTGGCGCGTGATGCCTTCTTTGCCCGCCAGGGACATTCAGTGCAGCAGGATGGCATCACCGGCGATCTGCGTAAAATGAAAGTGTTCTGCTCTGAAAATGCGCACTTCTCCGTACAGAAGAACATGGCGCTGCTCGGCCACGGCTATCAGTCTGTGGTTCAGGTGAAGTCGGATGACTTTGCGCGCATGGATGTCAACGATCTGCAGGCCAAACTGGCGCAGGCTGAAGCGAATGGCGAACAGGTACTGGCGATTGTTGCTACGGCGGGTACCACCGACGCAGGCGCTATCGATCCGCTGCGCGAAATTGCTGCCATTGCTGCTGAACGTAACATCTGGGTGCACGTGGATGCGGCATGGGGCGGCGCGCTGCTGCTGTCAGAGAAGTATCGCCACTACCTGGATGGCCTGGAGAGGGTGGACTCCGTTACCCTGGACTTCCATAAGCAATATTTCCAGACCATCAGCTGCGGCGCGTTTCTGCTGAAAGATGCGCGTCACTATGAACTGATGCGTTATCAGGCGGCTTACCTCAACTCGGAGTTTGATGAAGAGGCGGGCGTACCAAACCTGGTCTCTAAATCGCTGCAGACCACGCGTCGCTTCGATGCGCTGAAGCTGTGGATGGGTCTGGAAGCGCTGGGTCAGAAACAGTATGCGGCGATTATCGACCACGGCGTCACGCTGGCGCAGGAAGTGGCGCAGTATGTTGAAGCGACACCGCGTCTGGAGCTGGTGATGCAGCCGCAGCTGGCAAGCGTACTGTTCCGCTATCGTCCGCAGCAGCTCACCGATATCGCGCAGATCGCCCTGTTTAATCAGCGCATCGGCGATGTGCTGCTGGAGTCGGGCCGCGCTAACGTAGGCGTGACCGAAAATCAGGGCGTGACCTGCCTGAAGCTGACGCTGCTGAATCCGACCGTGACGCTGGATGATATTAAGCTGCTGCTGGCTCTGGTGGAAAAAACCGCCGATCAGCTGCTGAGCGCCTGGTTCTCCGGCTGACATCAGGCCGGCAACCTTCACGGGTTGCCGGCTTTTTTTATGCCGGATTTTCCGTGCCGCTGCCACGTGCTATCACCCCCGCCTCCAGCAGGCAGCCTCTCAGCGCGCCAAACGCATCCTGACACTGACGCTCGTCAACGCAGGCATATCCCAGCAGTAAACCGCGTTTCTCCTGCGGGTGCATGTAATATTGCGACAGCGCCCGCACCTTCACGCCGCGCCTGAGCGCCAGCGCAGCTATCGCCACGTCATCACACCCCTGCGGCAGCGGCAGTACCAGATGCAGACCCGCCTGATAGTTCACCGCAGGCATAAACGCCTCCCCAAGATAGCGGGTGATAAGCCCGGTCAGAAACTGTCGCCGCTGGCTGTAAAGCTTGCGCATGCGGCGGATATGCGCCATGTAATGCCCTTTTTGAATAAACTCTGCCAGCGCGCGCTGGATCAGCAGGTGACCGCCCCGGTACAGCTCCGCCGCCGCCAGCCGCAGCGGCTGTGCCAGCGTTTTGGGCACGACCAGATAGCCCAGCCGCAGCGCCGGATAGAGCGTTTTAGAGAACGTACCCATGTAGATAACCGGCGCCTCCGCCTCAAAACCCTGCAGCGACGGAAACGGCTGTCCGGAAAAACGAAACTCACTGTCGTAGTCATCTTCTACCAGCCAGCTTTTATGTTTCCGCGCTAAATCAAGCAGCTGCCTGCGGCGCTCCAGGCTAAGATGCACACCCAGTGGATATTGATGTGACGGTGTCACAAATATCATTTTTGGCGGTTTACTGCGCGGCGTCAGATCGGGAATGATGCCCTGCTCATCCACCGCTTTCGCCTGAATTTTAAGGCCGTTAATGCGCAGCAAATTACGCGTTCCCCAGTAGCCAGGCTCCTCGATCCAGACCGGATCGCCCGCGTCGCACAGCACGCGCGTCACCAGATCCACCGCCTGATGTACCCCCTCGGTAATAATGATCTGGTCGGCGTCCGCCCGAACCGAACGCGCCACGCTGAGATACTCCGCCAGCGCCTGACGCAGCTGCGGACAGCCTCCGCTGCTGCTGTAGATTAGCCGCTCTATCTCCGGATCGCGGTTCAGCCGCGCCTGGATCTGACTGAACAGCTTATGCGGAAACTGACGCACATCGGGGGCGCCCGGAACAAATGCGCCCCACTGCCACGGTGAGGCGTTGGCGTGGCCGAGCAGGGTTGCACCCCGTCGCGACAGCGCAGCGGGTTTTGTCAGCACGGCAGCAGGCTCAGAAACGCGCTGCGGGCTGTTCAGACACCCCTCAGGCAGCGTTTCAGCAATCCAGGTGCCGCTGCCGGTGCGCGCCGTGACGTATCCCTGCGCAATGAGATTTTCATAGACGTTCAGCACCGTATTACGCGACACCCCCAGCTCGCGCGCCAGATCGCGCGTGGCGGGCAGGCGCGAGGCGCGCGGAAAAATACCTTCAGCAATCGCCTGCTGCATGCAGATAAGCAGGCGCTGCTGCAGCGTGCCCTCTGCAACAAATTGCAGACGTTCCAGAACATGATCGGCATACAAACTCCGCAATTGGCTCCATCCTTTTTCGTTAAATTGGCTCTGGCAACCTGTGCCGCTGCAGGCATAAATAAGCGTGTTTGTCGTGATTTGTAAAGAAGCTTATCGCTAAGGAAAGGTTATGGAAGGTAAAAACAGCCAGCTGCAACAACGTAAAGATGACGCCCTGCCACGCGGCACCGGCAACCTGTGTCCGTGGTTTGTTGAGCAGGCGGAGAACGCCACGCTGCGCGACACTGAAGGTAATAGCTGGATCGACTTTGCCGGCGGTATCGCGGTTCTGAACACCGGCCATCGTCATCCGCGCGTCGTGCAGGCCATCAAAGATCAGTTAGAGAAGTTTACCCATACCGCTTTCCAGGTCACGCCTTATGAGAACTATGTTGCGCTGGCGGAACGCATCAACGATCTGGTGCCTATCGCCGGTAAAGTGAAAACCGCGTTTTTCAGCACCGGTGCTGAAGCGGTAGAGAATGCCGTTAAGGTTGCGCGCGCCGCCACGCGGCGTCACGGTATCATTACCTTCGGCAATGCGTTTCATGGCCGCACCTTTATGACCATGGCGATGACCGGTAAAGTGGCTCCCTATAAGCGCGACTTTGGCCCGATGCCCGCCTCCGTATTCCACGCCCGTTATCCAAACAGCGTCACCGGCATCACGACAGCGGATGCGCTGGCAAGTCTGGATGACCTCTTTACACAGGATATCGCCCCGCAGGATGTGGCCGCGATCGTGCTGGAGCCGGTACAGGGTGAAGGTGGCTTCCATATCGCCCCCCCTGAATTTATGACCCAGCTGCGCGCACTGGCCGATCGGCACGGCATCCTGCTGATTGCTGATGAAGTACAAAGCGGATTTGGCCGCACCGGAAAAATCTTTGCCATGGAACACTATGACGTGGAGCCTGACCTCATCACCATGGCAAAAAGCCTCGCCGGCGGTATGCCGCTCTCTGCCGTCAGCGGGCGAGCAGAAATTATGGATGCGCCCGGCCCCGGTGGCCTGGGGGGTACCTATGCCGGTAACCCTCTCTCTATTGCAGCGGCGCACGCGGTGCTGGATGTTATCGCTGAAGAGCAGCTCTGCGAACGCTCCGTTCAGCTTGGCGCCGCGCTGACCGAATTTCTGCAGGGAGTACGCGCCACGCAGCCTGCTATTACCGATATCCGCGCGCTGGGTTCCATGGTGGCCGTGGAGTTTGCTGATGCGCAGAGTGCGCAGGCGCTGCAGCAACAGGCGATGGCGCAGGGGCTGCTGCTGCTGACCTGCGGACCGCAGGGCAACGTCATCCGCTTCCTCTATCCGCTGACGATTCCGGACGCGCAGTTCCGTCAGGCGCTCGATATTCTCGGCGGTCTGCTCGCTCCGCAGCGTTAAACCGCGCTGCACCTCAGGCCTGTCCGCTGCAGGCCTGACTTGTCCACCTTCACGCCAGGCGGCGCTATGCGTCGCCTGAGAGACGATTCGGAGAAAAAACTATGACTGCTCAGAATGCCGACGTACTGGCACCAGGCCTGAAGCCGCGCCACGTGAGGATGCTATCTATTGCCGGCGTTATCGGGGCCGGCCTGTTTGTCGGATCCGGTCACGCCATCGCCGAAGCGGGACCGGCAGTGCTGCTCGCCTATATTGCCGCCGGTACGCTGGTGGTGCTGATTATGCGCATGCTGGCTGAAATGGCCGTCGCCTCGCCTGATTCCGGCTCTTTTTCCACCTATGCTGATAAATCGCTGGGGCGCTGGGCCGGTTTTACCATCGGCTGGCTCTACTGGTGGTTCTGGGTGCTGGTGATCCCGCTTGAAGCTAACGCCGCCGGCACTATTCTGCACGGCTGGTTTCCGCAGGTGGACGTCTGGGAATATACCCTGGCGATTACGGCGTTTCTGACCGTCAGCAATCTGTTCAGCGTGAAAAACTATGGCGAGTTTGAGTTCTGGTTTGCCCTGCTGAAGGTAGTGGCGATCGTCGGCTTCCTGGTGGCCGGTAGCCTGGCAGTATTTGGCCTGCTGCCCGGCAGCAACACGCAGGGGATCTCACATCTCTGGGATACCAAAGGCTTTATGCCAAACGGTGTCAGCGCCGTACTGGCGGCTATTCTGACCACCATGTTCTCTTTCATGGGCACGGAAATTGTCACCATTGCCGCGGCGGAGTCGCGTGAACCGAAAAAGCAGATCACCCAGGCGACCAACTCCGTGATCTGGCGTATCGCGCTGTTTTATCTGCTGTCGATTTTCCTGGTGATTTCGCTGGTGCCGTGGAACAGTCCGGCGCTGATGAAAAATGGTTCTTATCAGACCGCTATGGAGATGATGAACATCCCGCACGCGCGTCTGATTGTCGATATTGTGGTACTGATTGCCGTCTGCAGCTGCCTGAACTCTGCGCTCTATACCGCCTCGCGTATGCTGTTTTCGCTGTCGCGCCGTCAGGATGCCCCCGCGGCCGCATCACGCACCACGCGCAGCGGTACGCCGTGGGTCGCGGTATTGCTCTCAACCGCAGCGGCGTTTCTGGCGGTATTTGCCAACTACGTGGCCCCCAGCGCCGTTTTTGAGTTCCTGCTGGCCAGCTCCGGAGCCATTGCGCTGCTGGTCTATCTGGTTATTGCAGCTTCTCACCTGGTGCTGCGTAAAAAGCGCGAGGCGCGTGGTGAAGTCCTGAGCTACCGCATGTGGCTCTTCCCGGGACTCACCTGGGCAACCATTGTGTTTATCATCGGCGTGCTGGGCTCCATGCTGTTTAATCAGCAGCATCGCCCGGAGATCATTGCAACCGCTATTCTGACGCTGCTGGTGCTGGCTGCCAGCCGGCTGGTACACCGCAAACGCGCGGCACGCCGCCACGCCAGAATGGTCGCCGTTCGTTCCTGAGTTACAGTGCCGGGCAGGGATGCCCGGTTTCAGTACACGTCAATGCTGATGGCTGACTCCGGCACATCAATTTTCACCACGCAGTGCGTCCAGACGGGCTGGCCCGGTGACAGCTCATGCTCGATGAAATAGTGCTGAAACGCTTTCAGTGCTTCCGTCAGGTCGCCTACGGCACGCGCATCAGGTTCAAACCAGTCAGGTTCGCCCTGCTCATCCAGATAGTTAAACTGATACTGTCCCCCCTCCTCATCAGCAAACAGCTCAGCCTGTACCGTCAGCTGACGTGCGTTCTCAGGTCCGCAGCTGTAAATAATCTGTCCGATGCGGCGATAGAGATCTTCATATTGCATATTTTTATTCCCGCGTGTAGATGGCGACACTGCACCACCCGTTAAGGTTGACTTTCTGCCGCATGCCCTGACAATGGCAGCGCCAGTTTTAGCCGTTTATAAAGGGAGTTTACCATAGCCTGTTTATCGCGTTTTCATCTGACAGCGCTGCTGCGCACCGCCGCGCTGGCGCTGCTACTGGCAGGCTGTGCCGGCACTCCACCGAGGTCGCTGGTGACGCCGCTGCCGCTGCCGTCCGCGGCGAAGCCGCCGGTAACGCCTACTCCGGACGCCCGGCGCGTGCCGATGCGCGGCGTATGGCTCACCACCGTTTCGCGCCTCGACTGGCCGCCGGTGACATCGGTGACGGCTGCACCTGCAGAGCGTGTGCGTCTGCAGCAGGCGTCGCTCATCGCAAAACTGGACCAGTTAAAACAGCTCGGAATCAACACGGTGTTTTTCCAGGTCAAGCCTGACGGTACCGCCCTCTGGTCCTCAAAGATCCTGCCGTGGTCCGATACGCTGACCGGCCATATCGGTGAGTATCCCGGCTACGATCCGCTGGCGTTTCTGCTGAAAGAAGCCCATCAGCGTGGCATAAAAGTGCACGCCTGGTTTAACCCCTATCGCGTCTCGACTAACGTCAAACCCGGCACCCTGCGAGAATTACAGCGTACGCTGGCGCAGCAACCCGCCAGCGTCTATGTGCTGCATCCTGACTGGATCCGCACTGCCAGCGACCGGCTGGTACTGGACCCGGGTATTCCCGCCGCTCGCGACTGGATCACCAGCATCATGGCTGAAGTTGTTTCGCACTACGCCGTGGATGGCGTGCAGTTTGACGACTATTTTTACACGGAAACCGCGGCCTCTCCTCTGAATGACAGCGCGACTTTTCGGCAATATGGCGCCGGATTTACCTCTAAAGCTGACTGGCGGCGCAATAACACGCTACAGCTGATTGAGCAGGTTTCACGCACGATTAAAAAAGTGCGGCCCGGCGTGGCGTTCGGCGTCAGCCCGGCTGGAGTATGGCGCAATCTCTCTCACGACCCGGCGGGTTCCGATACGCGCGGGGCGGCCGCTTACGACGAGGCCTACGCCGATACGCGCCTCTGGGTTCAGCGTGGTCTGCTGGATTATATCGCGCCGCAGCTATACTGGCCGTTTGCCCGCGCAGCAGCGCGCTATGACGTGCTGACCCGCTGGTGGGCAGACGTGGTCCGTCCGACGCCGGTGCAGCTCTACATTGGCGTTGCGCTCTATAAAGTGGGCGTGGCCTCTAAAATGGAGCCCGACTGGACGCGTCAGAATGGAGTCCCCGAACTGCAAAAGCAGATTGAGCTGAATGAGTCGCTGCCGGATGTGGATGGCACCATTCTCTTCCGGGAAGGGTATCTGTCGCAGCCGCAGACGCAGGAGGCCGTGCGCTATCTGCAGGATCGCTGGAAAAGCCGCGACTGACCCGCATCAATCCGCTATCATCAGCGCCCGTTAGCCCGATTTGGATGCGCTATGTCTGCTGATTTTGACGCGTTTATTGCACCGCCGTGCCATGAACAGATCGCGGTAGTCTGTCAGGATGAGCACCTGCTGGTGATAGGTAAGCCCGCCGGTCTGCTGAGCCTCTCCGGTAAGAACCCGCAGAATAGCGATTCGGTGCATTACCGGCTGCTGCAGCGCTATCCCGGCTGTTCGCTGGTGCACCGGCTCGACTTTGGCACATCCGGTTTGATGATCATCGCCCGGAACAAAGCCATTAACGCTGCGCTCTCCGCGCAGTTCAGTACGCGCCGCGTGGAAAAAACCTATACCGCACTATTGTGCGGTCATCTGCCCGATGACGAAGGCGTGATAGATGCGCCGATTGCAAAGGATCCCGCGCACTTTCCGCTGATGTCAGTCTGCCCGGTGAAAGGTAAACCGGCGCGCTCGCGTTATCAGGTGACTGCACGCATTTGCCCGCCTGAAGGGCCGCCGCTGACGCGGGTGATGCTGATGCCCGAAACCGGACGTACCCATCAGCTGCGTCTGCACTGCCAGCTGCTGGGTTACCCGATTCTGGGCTGCGACTTTTATGGTGGCCGGCAGTTGCCGGGAACAGAAGAGGCGCCGCGTCTGATGCTGCACGCCAGTGCGATCCGGTTTGTTCACCCGGTCAGCCAGCAGCCACTGCATCTGCAGCTGCCGGCCCCGTTCTGAACGCCAGATCGCTTACCACATCAGATCATCCGGCACTTTAAAATCAGCGTACGGATCGTCCTCATCCTGCGCTTCCTGACTCAGCGCGCTGTTCAGCACAATCGCGCTGGCGTCGCGCTGCGCAATTTTATCCGCCACGCTGGCCGGAATAATGGCGTAGTCGCTTTTCTCTGTAACCAGCCGGGCAATGGCCAGACGTCCGTTGATAAGCTGCGTCTGCGTCGTTTTATCAACGGTAATTTTTTTGATCAGATTGTTGTCGGTGAAATTAAAATCGATATCACCCCGGCCAATGGTGATGCGGTTCATCTCAATGAGCTGCTTTACCTGCGCCTTATACTCTTTTTCCAGTACTGCCTGACGCTGCTGGTCATTAAGCTGCTTATCACGCGCAAGCTGCGCTTTTTTATTCTCTTCAACGGCCTGTTTCGCTTCGCGCGCCTGCACGCGTGACTTTTTGGCCGTGCGCTGCACCTTTTCCATTTTTTTGCTGGAGACTAATCCGGCTTTGAGCATCTGCTCCTGAAGAGTAAGTTTGGTCATGTCCGATCCTGAATCTGTTGGCTAATCTGCCGGATTATACCTGTTATTCACCGGGCTGTACCGACCACCCGCATCCGCGTGAGCGGATATCTGCAGCAGCCGGCAATCTCACCGATTAAAACGCGGCATTAATGCCTATATTCCATGTTATCTGCCGCCGATCGCTGTTACCGCCGATCGCAGAAACGCCGGTAAACGCGCTGACGGCGTCAGTCAGCGGCACCGATGCACCCGCTGCCGCCTCCAGCCAGCTATCATCGCCATTGCTCACCGTGCGGGTAAACGCCGTGCGCGTTGATTTCAGTCCACCACGCACGCTGCTCTCAGCGTCACCAAACTGGCGGTTGTAGCTGATCTCCGCCCAGGGATTGACGGGCCACCGCGCGGTGTCGATACGCCAGCCGGCTGCGCCGGTCTGGGTATGCCGGGTCTGATCGAAAAAACGCATTGCGGTGCTGCTCTCTCCGTTTTCACGGTAGCCACCGGCGCGCGCGTAATCGAGCGCATAGCGCACAACCGGACCGGTAGAGAGATGTGCGGTTAGCGGGAAGTCCCAGCCGCTCTGCACGCGAAAACCCAGCAGTTTACCGCTGCTGCTTCCCTGTTCTGTACGGGTGGCCGGCCCGATTGGAATACGGCGCTCGATAGCGTCATAACTGAGATCGCCATAGTGCACGTCTGCGTTGATCCAGCCCTGCTCAGACAGCGTAAGCTGGCTGTAAAGCGCCACCAGATTGCCGCGCATCTTAAATGAGTAACGATCGTCGGGATGCTGGCGCTGGTCGCTGCGTGACAGCAGCAGACCCGCCTGCCAGCTATCAGTCAGCTGATACCCCATACCCAGCGTCAGGCTGGCCTGCGTGGCATCACCCGTGAGCAGATCGCTGCGGCGATAGTCAGCATGCTGCCCGGCGTAGCCACCAAACAGGCTGAACTCACCGGCACTCTGCGCCTGCTGACGCTGCTGCTGCAGATGCCCCTCCAGCGTATTTTGCATATCACGGGCCGCGCCTGCCGGCGCTGCGGTGAGCGATGAGACCAGCGCCGGTGCATCGAGAATCGAACGGATATAATCGGCAATCATCGCATGTACCGCCGGTGAAGGGTGCAGCCGGTCAGCAAACAGAAAGCGCTGCGCCTCGCTGAAGCCTGGCGTGGCGGAGGTACACTGGGCGGCGGACGTGCCTGGCGGGCAGGCCATACCGATGGTGTTGCTCAAACCATACCGCGCGGGGTCAGCGATCACTTCGCTGAGCAGGCCAGCGATATCAGCACGCACGATATTGCCTTTGAGCGCAGCCAGCCCCGCTTCCTCCTGCTGGTTAAATCCATCAGAGAGTGCCGTCACCTGCTCACTCAGCACCTGCCAGAGCGCGAATAGCTGCTGCGCCAGCGCATCGCGTACGGCAGGGATCGCAGAGACTTCTCCCGCCGCGCGGCTGAATGCGGTCTGAATTACCTGCTCGCGGGCAGCCTGACTCAGCACAGGCGTTGCGTTCAGCGACTGAAACGCCGCCTGCAGCGCTGAATCTCCCAGGGGGCCTGTCAGCTGCAGCACCGTCTCAATCATCAGCGGGGTTGTGCCGAGCTGCGGCACATTCGGCACGATTACCGTACCGGCACCTGCATCCAGCAGTGTTCTGACCTGTGCCGCCGCCGCGCTGGCGCTGGCAGCAACGGTCTGTGGCGCAGTCAGTGGATTTGCCAGTACCGCCGCCGCAATGTCATTGGCGCCTGCCCAGTAAATATAGAGGCCATTGCGCTCCGCGCGGCCGTTGTTACGCTGCAGCCAGCGCGCAAGCTGATCCTGCGTATTAAACGCCGGGTTAAGCGCCGGAACGGTCACGGCGCCACCCTGAGCATAGTTACTCCCGCCCTGCGATGAAGGACGCAGTGACAGGCCAGCGTCTGCTGCCAGAATTTCGTCATACAGGGGATGCTGCGCACCATCATATGTAAAGCGACCGACATTGCCGCCATCGCTCAGGCTATCGCCAAATACAGTCAGGCTATCCCAGGCGTAAGCAGGCGCAGAGGCAACGAGAGTGGCAGCAATGGCGCCGGCAAGCGCCAGGGGCGTAAAACGGGAATGATGCATATCGGACTCCTGAAATACCCCATCGCCACGCTGGCGACGAGACGGGCGAACCAGGCAGCGGCTCATCCGCAGGCGCCGTGGTATTGCAGAAAAGGTGTAGACATTCAGAGAGGCATTTACCAGATTGTGACCGGGGATTTGCGGTATCCGTCAGAATAATCGGGTTCAGGGCGATATAAAGCAGCGCCCGCCAGCAGATGTGCTGACGGGCGAAATGGATTACATGCGGGCTTCGAGCGGCACCGGCACCTTCTTCGCTTTTGGCTTCAGGCCAAACATGAAAGAGGCAACGCGTGAACGCTTGATAAACCAGTAGCAGACGGCGCTCAGGCCGATGCCGATAGCACAGTCAATCAGCACATACAGAACGGCAAAGTTGGCAGGCAGCCAGTCATCAATAAGCCAGGAGAATGCAATCACCACCGGATAGTGCAGCAGATAGATGATCAGTGCGGAATCTACGATAGCGGTCAGTATGCGATTCTCTTTAACCTGGATTTTTTCGAAGGTGAACACCATCCAGTAAGAGAGCATCGCGGAAAGCACGCTGCCCATCATCACCGGCACATACTTCACCACGCCGCCGATATGATTATGCGCAACGTAGTAGCAGCCCGCCCAGACGGCAGCCACCAGCGCGGCGATCAGCCAGTTATTCATCAGCTTACTGCTTGCGTAATGCGCAATCTTCTCGCGATTGATATAGAGCGCATAACCCGCCGTATAGTAGACCAGGAAGCGCGCCGTAATCGGGATCAGCTCGATAAATTCGCCTCGCCCTTTTACCAGGAATTTCAGCACAAAACAGGCGTTACCCAGCACAACTAATAGCGCGATAAGCGCAGGCAGTGAGAGTTTGCCCAGCTGGCGCGCGCTCCACTGATAAAAACTGCCGGGTACGACCAGCGACATAATGCTCAGCGATACCAGAAACCACAGGTGGTGCATCATGGTGTAGCTGTTCAGCCAGCCTTCCGCCGAGTAAGGGCGATCATTTATCTGTCCGGAGATAAAATACATCAGCGGCGGAATAAACAGATAGGCTGAAACAAGCGGAATAAATACGCGCTTGCGACGGTTCTCGTTAAAAAACTGCTGTCCTTTACGGAGAATAATGAGGGCGGAAAACATCCCTGATAAAAAGAAAAAGACTTCCATCCTGAAGGTATGAAACATGCTCAACAGCGCAGTAAATATCTCAGCAGGATCGCGCTGCGCCGTATAATACCAGGGATTCTCGCCGGGCAAACTTCTTGAGGCATGTAACAAGACACCTTCCAGAATTAGCCCGGCACGCAGCAGGTCCAGACCGATATTTCGGCTGGACAAAAAGGATTGTGTTTTCACATCGCATACCTTGATAGGGATAGTGAGCGGAATATAGGGGAATCATGGACAGGGTAATACCAGAAAATTCTGTATACATTCCTGTGACTAACGATTAGGAATTTCGCTATTGTGTAAAAGTTGTAACTTTTTTACGGACCTGTTCAGTAAAGCAGCGTTATCTGTTTGAAAGTGTTAGGGAGTTAATGCTTTGAACAAGCTGGGTGCCGCGCTGGCAAGCAAATTTCCTGGCGTATAATCGCAGCCATGCTGGCGTGAGCGCTTTTCCGGCATTAGAACCTGACAGCCGAAAAATTATAAAAATGTTTAGCATGGTTATCCTGAAGCGGCAAAAAAGGCCACTCCTCCCCTCCGAAAATCAGGTCCACCCTATTCTGCAGGTACTTTGTACATCCTTATGATTAAGCAGATGATTTCTCAGCGTGATTACCAGGGTTTAAGAATTAACCTGATTTTGCTTTTTCCCGGATGCTTTAAGATTGTATGACCTGCATCACAGCTGTTATGGTTACATTTCACGCTTTAATTATCCGATCCATTAAATATTATTGAGCCTCACCAGACGGGAAATTTGTTATGCCTTATTCACTGATTCGTTTTGCTTCATTATTGGTTACCGGATTTGTCCTGCAAAATACTGCATGGGCAGAGACGCCTGATACCAGTAATAACTTTATTATCGAAGCTTACGGTGGTTCAAGTACGCTGGGCGCAATGGCAGTCAGAGAGAACGGCAAGCAACATAACATCAACATTAAAGACAATGAGATTGCCCTGATAAATAAATGGCTTGGCGAAAAATATGGTCCGGGCATCCGCGTAGTGAATAAGGGCGCGGCCTCAGCGCAGGCAATGGATTTGCTGCACCCGAAATACTTTTATAAAAAGAATAAAAGCTGGCGTGAAGAGATGCAGCGTTCCCCCGCTAAAATAATCCTGCTGAACTTCGCAACTAACGATGCGCGACACTTTCATTTCAAAGATACCGAAGCGAAATATATCGTCAGCCCGGATCAATATACTAAAGTGATGACGGAGCTGATCGCGATTGCCCGTGAAGAGGGTAAACAGGTGGTGTTACAGGAGCCGCACCCGATTTGTGGCGGGGCAAAAAAGTGGAACGTTGCGCCTTATGTCACGAAGCTGGACGCACTGGCGCGCGCCGAGTCGCTGCCGCTGGCACGCCAGTATCAGCGTATTCTGCAAATGAAAGAGTGGCAGTCGCTGATGTCACCTGACTGTATCCATCCCTCTGAACAGCTCTATCGTATGAAAGCTGAGGAGACCTACTCCGTACTGACCGCACATTTCAATAATGAGCTTGCGGCGGCCGGTAAGTCAGGCAATGAGGCGCAGCAGGTCGCACGACGCTGAGTTTCAGGCAGCAATGACGCAGAAAGGGCATTTTTTTCATCCGGCTTTCGGCTATTGTAGCGCTACCACTTCGTACCGAATGGAATGGAATAATGAGCACAAAATATGCCCCCGCGCAGATTCTGCTTCACTGGCTGACCTTTATTTTGATTGTTCTCGCTTATTGCACGATGGAGTTTCGCGGCCTGGCGCCGCGCGGCTCCTGGCAGCGTCTCTTTATGGTGGTGACGCACTTCTCTGCTGGCAGCTGCGTGCTGCTGCTGATGCTGTCGCGTCTGGTGATGCGGTTTCGCCATCGCACGCCGCCTATTGTGCCGAAGCCCGCTAACTGGCAGACCGGCCTGGCACACCTTACTCATCTGGCGATCTACCTGCTGTTTATTACCCTGCCGGTACTGGGCATTCTCTCCCGATTCTGGCTTGGCCGCGACTGGTGGCTATTTGGCATTCCGATGCCGGTCAGCGCCGCGCCCGATCCCGACCTGGCCGATACGCTGATTGAGTGGCATGAAACGCTGGTACCGCTGGGTTACTGGTTAATCGGCCTGCACGCGCTGGCGGCGCTGGCGCATCACTATCTGTTCAGGGACAATACGCTGCTGCGCATGATGCCATCGCGCAAGCCGCGCTAACGGCAGCCCGGCACGCGGCCGGGCTGCGTCAGTCAGCTTAATGTAAACCGTGCGGCGGTGTGCGCGAGCTGCGCCGCCTGATCTTCCAGCGAACTTGCTGCTGCCGACATTTGCTGAACCAGCGCCGCATTTTGCTGCGTAGCGCTATCCATCTCATTTACTGCAATGGTCACCTGGCTGATGCCGCGTGCCTGTTCATCAGACGCAATAACAATTTCATCGATAATATTGCGCACTGAGTTTACCGCCTGCGTCATTTCAGTCATGGTTTTACCGGCACGCTGAACCAGCCCGACGCCGCTGCTGACGCGCTCTCCGGACTCTTCAATCAGCGCAGCAATCTCTTTTACCGCGCTGGCACTGCGCTGCGCCAGATTACGGACTTCAGAGGCCACAACGGCAAAGCCACGCCCCTGCTCACCGGCACGTGCAGCTTCCACCGCCGCGTTGAGCGCCAGAATATTCGTCTGAAATGCGATGCTGTTGATAATGGCCGTAATATCGCCGATTTTTTTCGCGCTGTTATCTATCTGCGCCATCGTCTGCACCACTTCACCCACCAGTGTTTCGCCGCGGCTGGCAATATGCGTGGCGTTTTCTGTCAGCGTGGTTGCCTGATGCGCATTCGCCGCGTTGTGTTTCACCGTAGCGGTAATCTGCTCCATACTGGCCGCGGTCTGCTCCAGCGCAGCCGCCTGCTCTTCGGTTCGCGATGCAAGATCGAGGTTGCCGCTGGCGATTTCGCCCGCGCCTTGCCGCACTGACGCGCTGGCGTCCTGAATCTGGCTCGCCATATCGCGCAGCTGCGTCTGCATCGTATGCAGCGCGTAAAACAGGCTGCTGCGATCCTGCGACGCCAGCGGAATCGTATTATTAAGCCTGCCACCGGCCACTGCCAGCGCGATAGCCGTGGCTTCGGCCGGCTCGCCGCCAATCGGCTTAAGCACTTTGCTGCTAAATACCCATCCCAGCAGCACACTCACGGCAACGATGCTGATGAGCATCAGCACCAGCGCGTGCATCAGCTGGCGATGCGCCGCCGCCATCACTTTGCTCACCGGTGCAACAACGCCCAGGTACCAGTGCTGGTCGCTACTGCCGATAGTCACTGGCTGCCAGGTTATCAGCGCCGCTTCACCCAGTATGGCGTCATGCTGTTCAGTAACGGCGCGGCTGAACGCATGCGTTTCCCCTTTCCAGGGTTTCGCGGTTTGCGTCTGGTCCGGATAAGAAACCACTCTGCCACCGCTGGAGAGCAGCATCGCATAGCCACTGCCCTCCCAGGGCCTGATCTTGTTGATGCGCGCCTGCAGCGCCGCCAGTGAGATATCAGAAGTCACTACGCCCCAGAGCTTGCCCTGACTGATAATGGGAGCGGCAACGGAAGTAAGAAGCACAGGCACCCCGTTATAGGCGTAGCTGTAAGGTTCAATCAGCGTATCCTTGCGACTTTTTTGTGGCAGCAGATAGTAATCTCCCTGCCCTGGCGTCAGCATGGAGGCCAGAGGATGCAGCCTGAAGCTGCCGCTGCTGTCGCGATCGACAAAGTAGGCGTAGCGTCCCTGCGGTGCAGCACCAGGCTGGCTGGCAAACTCTGCATCGCGGCCATCAAACGCATTATGTTCAAATATTACAGAGATGGAGAGGTAGTCGGGATTGTCACGCAGAGTAGAGATAAGAAGCTGATCCGCCACCTTTCGATCGCTGATCCTCGCCGCCGGCAGCGCAATCAGGCTATGTCCCAGATTATGCGCAACATCGCGCGCATAACTCAGCTCCTGCTGAATCTGCAATGCCTGACTCTGCGCAATCTGCTGCAGATAGCTTTCCGCCAGCGACTTCTGTTCTCTGCTGGATTGCCAGCTGAGCACGCCGATGGTGATAGCAAAGCCAAGGGTAATTGTGACCGCGCCCGTCAGCAGCATCTGAGTACGGGTACGCATTTTTCGCGTTATAAGTGCTTTTGTGGCCATGATGGCGCTCCTGAGGTTGGCAAATCAGAGCAATAATTGCGCCACATCCTGGGCCACCAGCGATCCTTTATCACTCTATCGGCTCAACCGTGCTGAACTTGATGGCATCCGCACCCGGATTAAAAAATAATCGATATTGGTGCCCCGCAGGGGTCGGTGCGTGACGCGGCCAGGGCGGCATAAATGCCGCCCCTACAGAAACGCCCGTAGGGGTCGCATTTATGCGACCCTGGGTTGGGTGCCGAACGCGGCCAGGGCGGCATAAATGCCGCCCCTACA